>JAXHUH010000142.1:0-13574 GCA_034211175.1 Actinomycetota bacterium | reverse complement strand
GGCCCACCCGGGCCGACCCCGGACCGGGCGGCCCGGTTCAGCGCGACACGGTGGCCGTCGGGACCGCGTCGCGCACCCGACCGAGGGCGGCCAGGGCGCGGGCGACCTCGTCCTCGGTGTTGGCGGCGGTCACGGTGAGGCGGACACCGCCACGATCGAGGGGCGCGGCCGGGAAGGCCGACGGCGTGACCAGGACCGACGCCTCCCACATGATCCGGGCCGCGGTCGAGACCTCCTCCGGGCGGCCGATGACCACGTTCACGATCGGGAACCCGGAGTGGCGACCCGAGGGGCCCGCGTCCACCTCCAGGCCCAGCTCCGTGACCCCGTCGACGAGCCGCCCGGTGAGCGCGGCGAGCCGGCGGCGGATGCCGCCACCCTCGGTCGCGCCCACGGCGAGCCCGGCGAGGCTCGTCGCCAGGCTCGCGACCGGGACCGGGCCGGAGAACACGACCGTCGATGCGAGGTCGAGGGCCGGACGCCCGTCGGCCGACGTCGTCACGAACGCCGCCATCGACGACAGCGCCTTGGAGAGGCCCCCGACGTAGACGAAGCGCTCGGGATCGGCACCCGCGTGGCGCAGCACGCCCCCGCCGCCGACGCCGTACGGGTCGCCCTCCGAGGGATCGTGGCCGAGCACGCCGAAGCCGTGGGCGTCGTCGACGTAGACGATCGCGTCGTGGCGTGCCGCGAGCTCGGCCAACGCCGCGACCCGCAGGTGGGCGCCGGACATCGAGTACACGCCGTCGACGACGATCACACGCGCGGTGGCGTCCCGCTCGTCGTCCAGCGCCCGCTCCAGGGACGCGAGGTCGCCGTGGGGCCACGTGCGCAGACCGGCACCCCGGGCCCTCGCCAACGTCGCCGCCTCCTGCGCCGAGTGGTGGGCGGCCGAGTCGACGAGGAGGGTGCCCCGGCCCACGAGCCGGGGGAGGACACCCAGGTGGAGGAGCGTGACCGTGGGGAACACGACGGCGTCCTCGCTGCCGACCAGCGCGGCGAGCTCCGCCTCGAGGCGGCGGTACGGCTCGGGCGACGCCACGGCGCGGGTCCAGCTCGGGTGGACGCCCCACTCGTGCAACATCGGCGGCACCGCGTCCGCGACCGCGGGGTGGAGGTCGAGCCCGAGGTAGTTGCACGACGCGAAGTCGTCGAACCAGCGCCCGTCGATCAGGACGCGGCGGCCCTCCTGGCGCTCGACGGTGAGGTGGACGTTGGGCAGTGTCGCCCCGAAGCGCTCGACGGCCCCGCGCACACCGCCGGCGGCGCGGCGGGGGCGCGCCCCGGCCGCCGACCGCGTACGTGACGCGAGGGCACAGAGATCCCCGACGGTGACGACCTCGACGAGCTCCGCCTCGGCGATGGTGACGTCGAGCGCCTCCTCGGTGGCGAGCGCCAGCTCGTACACCGCGACCGAGTCCAACAGGAGGTCGTCGGCGAGGCGGGCGTCGAGGCCGATCGCCGTTGTGGCACCGCGCTCGCGGACCAGCTGCTCGACGAGCCCGAGCACGACGGGCTCGACCCGCCGGTCGCGGGCGGCGGGAAGGGCCGCGCGCGGTGCGGGGCGGGCCACGAGCGGCTCCCGCCGGAGCACCCGCAGGTCGTCGT
Source organism: Actinomycetota bacterium (assembly GCA_034211175.1). Lineage (GTDB taxonomy): Bacteria > Actinomycetota > Acidimicrobiia > Acidimicrobiales > CAIXPF01 > JAXHUH01. The sequence goes on along the minus strand of JAXHUH010000142.1, from coordinate 11,966 downwards.
CGCGCAGCGCGCGCCGGATGTCGACGTGGCGCTTCTTGCCGCTCGTCGTGCGGGGCAACGACCCGGAGGGCACGACGATCACCTCGTCGGGCGGCAGCGGCAGGCGATCGATGCGCTCGCGGGCGAGGCGCACGACCTCGTCCGGCACGGTCCGCCGGTCGTCCTCGACGACGGCCACGACGCCGCCCCGGCCGCCGTCGACCGCGGTGTCGAGGACCGCGACCCGCTCGGGTGAGACGCCGACCGCCGAGGCCAGCGCCTCCTCGAGGACCGCGGCCGCGTGGTTGCGGCCGTGGCGGACGACGATGTTGCGCAGTCGCTCCACCACGTAGAGCCAGCCGTCGTGGACGAACCCGACGTCGCCGGTGGCCAGGCCCGTTGGGCCCGTGGTCCCGAACGGGGTGATGGTCCCGTCGGGCTCCCGGACGCCGCGGGTGACCGACGGGCCGTCGACGACGATCTCCCCGCACCGGTCGTCGCCGACCACCTCGACGCCGTGCTCGTCGACGAGCCGCACGCCGACGTCGGGATGGAGCGGGCCCGAGGAGCACACCTCGGCGAGCGCGTCGTCGAGGTCGACGGTCGTGCCGTCGACGTCCAGCTCGTAGCGGACGTCGACCCGCCCGAGGGCGTCGAGGCTCTCCCGGGTCACGACGAGACGCCGGGCCGCCACGCCGGTCGGGGTGCCGCACACGGCGACGGTCGCCTCGGCGAGGCCGTAGCCCGGCGCCAGCGCCCGGGGGTCGAACCCGAACGGCTCGAGCCTGCGGGCGAAGGCGGCCAACGTGGCCGGGCGCGGGGGCTCACCGCCGCACGCCGCCGACCGCCACGCCGACAGGTCGAGCCCCGCCGCCCGCAGCTCGTCGGGCCCGACGCGCTCGACGATCGCCTCGAAGCCCACGTTGGGCGCGAGCGTCGCCGTCGCCCGGTGGTCGGACACCGCACGCAGCCACGAGAGCGGGTCGCCGAGGAAGTCGAACGGGCTCTGCAGCAGGTGGTCGACACCGTGGACGAGGCTGGCCACCGCGCCGGCGACGAGGCCCATGTCGTGGTAGAGCGGTAGCCACGAGACGAGCGTCCCGCCACGTTCGGTGCCGAGGATGTCGGCGACCACGGCGCTGTTGGCGAGCAGGTTCCGGTGGCTGACCGCGATCACCTTCGGGCGTCCGGTGGAGCCGCTCGTGAACTGCAGGTGGACGGGCGCGTCGGGGTCACCGCCGCCGGGTTCGAGCCCCGCCGGCACCTCCACCCCGTGCGGCGCGCGCTCGCCGTCGGTCAGGTCGACGTGGTCGGCCGGGTCGATGGCGTCGGTCAGGTCGATCGCGTCGGCAGCGAGCTCGTCGGGCAGGTACCGGGCGCCGGCGGCGCTGGTGAGGACCCGTGCGCCGGCTCCGAGCGAGTCGACCAGGTCCCGGATGCGGGCGGCGGCCGCGGCACGGCCGTCGAACGCCGGGCGGACGGGCCCGATCGCGGGCAGGCCTCCGGCCAGGACGACGGCGAGGTAACCGGTCCATGCGTCGACCGGGGCCGGGCAGCCGACGAAGACGGGGACGCCCCCGGTGACACCGGCCGCGCGCAGGCGCAGGGCGAGGTGCCCGGCGCGCCGGCAGAACCGATCGGCCCCCTCGAGGGCGAACGCCCGGCGGCGGCGGTCGTAGGTACCGACCCGACCCGCGCCGTCGTCCATGAGCTGGACGAGGAGGTCGTCGAGGCGCTCGGCCTGTGCGTACCGGTGGGACGTCCGGAGGTCCGCCATGCGGCGTGCTCCCGTGCTCGGGGATGTGGGCAAGTCGACACTAAGTGTGGTTACTCAACTACTTTTAGTGCTACCACCGTTCGCCATACGAAACTGATGGCGCTTCAGGACCGGCCGTCGACGCGTACCCACCGGGCCCCCGACCTGGGCATCCACGCCCGACGCACGAAGAACGACCGCATCGGACGCGGCCCGCTCCCCGGGGTCGGGTCCTACGCAACCGTCGGGAATGGACCGCCGCGGCCGTCATGGCCCCCGCCCCCGCCGTCGAAGCACTGACCAGGTGCCGGACGAAGAGGCAGCGGAGGAAGCGGTCGGTTGGACGGCCAGCCCGAGACGTCGAACCACGAGACGTCGAACCACGAGACGTCGAACCACGAGGACGAACCGCCCGGTGCCCTCGGCCCGGTGGGCGAACCGCGCCCCCGGAACGACGACGACACCGCGCCGGACCCGACCCGCGGCGCCTGGCGGGTCCTGTTCGTCGGCTCGATCACCGCCTCGGTGGTGTCCGCACCACTCGGACCGGACCTCCAGTCGCTGGCGGTCGGGGTGATCGCCCTGCTCGCCATCGCCGGCCTCGTCGTCGGGCCGAGGCGGCACGATCCCTCGGACCGGCTGCCGTGGCGCTTGTTCGCCTGGTCGGCCGGGCTGTTCCTGGTCGGCAACCTCGTCCGCGAGCTGACCGCGATCGCCGTCGGCGACATCGGCCTCGGCGACGTGTTCGACATCGCGGCCTACGGGTTCTCCATCGCCGCGCTCCTCCGCCTGGCCCGGGCCCGGTCGAGCGACATCGACCCGACGCGTCTCATCGACGCACTGCTCGCCGCGGGCGGTGTGGGCACGCTCGTGTGGATCGGGGTGATGGTCCCGTACCTGCGCAACCCCGGGCTCACCGTCACCGAGCGGGTCCTCGCCGTCCAGTTCTCGTTGCTGTCGCTCACCGTGCTCGCCCTGGCGGCCCTGCTCGCCACCGGGCCCGGCGTGCGGAACCCGGCCTACTACCTGCTGGCGTTCGCCACGCTCGTCACCGTGGTCACCGATGTCGTGACGTCGGTCGGGCTGTCGGTCACCGGGGCCGAGCTCGACTGGCAGCCGACCGCGGCGCTGACGTTGTCCGCCATCGGCCTCGGCACGCTCGGCTCCTCGGCGCTGCACCCGTCGATGGGGCGGGTGACCGACGAGTCGAGCGATCCGGTGCCGGAGATCACGCCGCTGCGCCTGACGATGATGGCGGGGGTGCTGGTCGCACCGGCCGTGCTCGTGGCCACCACCGCCGAGGGCGCCTCGACGCTCGTCGTGGTCATCGCATGGGCCGCGATGTCGGTGCTCGTGCTGGCCCGCCTGGCCGGGCTCGTGCGGGCCCGGGAGCGCACCGCCCGCCACGACCGCGTCCTCACCCGGATGGTCGAGGGGTTCGTCGGCGCCCGCTCGGTCGACGACGTGCTCACGCTCGCCGCGGCCACGATGGCCCGGACCCACGGCACCGACGCGGTCGTCTCGTCGTTCCACGCCGACACCGACGGCGACACCGACACCGACTCCGGTGGCTGGCGGCCGGTGTCGGTGGCCCCGCGGGGAGCGGCCCCGACAGCCGATCACGTGCCCCGCCTGGCCGCGGGCGCACCGGAGCACCAGCCGGGGCGCCGATCCCGGCGGCGTGCGGCCGCGGGGGACGAGGAGGTGCTCGTCACCCCGATCGTCGTCGAGGGCCGGCTCACCGCCGCGCTCGTCACCGAGTGCCCCGACGGCTCGCCCGAGGCGGCGATGATGACCGGCCGCATCGCCCGGGAGACCGCCATCGCCGTCCAGAGCACGGCGCTCGCCGACGAGCTCCACCGCCAGCGGGGTGAGCGGCGCTTCCGCGCGCTCGTCGACAACTCGCTCGACCTGATCCTGCTGGTCGACGACGACGGTCGCATCACCTACGTCTCCCCCAGCGCGGGCCGCGTGCTCGGCCGGGCCGAGGCCGACCTCGTCGGTACCGGGGTCGCGTCGATCACCCTCGACGAGGACCGACACCTGCTCACCGGGCTCCTCTCGCGCCCCGCGGTCCCCGCCCCGGCCCCGACCGACGGCGGGCCCACCGAGATCCGATGCCGCCGGGGCGACGGGTCGCTCGGCTGGTTCGATGCCATCGCCTCGGACATGAGCCACGTCGAGGAGGTCGGCGGCCACGTGCTCACGCTGCGCGACGTCACCGAGCGCAAGGCGGCGGCCCGTCGCCTGGCCGGCAGCGAGGCGCGGTTCCGCTCGCTCGTCCAGCACTCGAGCGACGTCGTGTGCGTGATCGACGATGCGCACTTCGTGACCTACGTGAGCCCGTCGGTCACCCGCGTGCTCGGCCTGCGGCCCGAGGAGCTGCGGGACCGGGAGATCTGGGCCGTCGTCGACGAGGCCGACGAGGCGGCGCTGCGGGTCGTCCTCGCCACGCTCGACCGTCGCGACGGGGATCCCGCCCGCCTGGAGATGCACGTCCGTGACGGGGCCGGCCGGGTGCGGACCCTCGACGTGACCGTGACCGATCTCCGCCACGACCCGGCGCTCGGCGGCATCGTGCTCAACGCGCACGACATCACGAAGCGCAAGGAGCTCGAGGACGGCCTCGCCCGCCGCGCGCTCCACGACGACCTCACCGGCCTCGCCAACCGGGCGCTGCTGCGCGAGCAGGTCGCCGCCGCCCTGGCGAGGCACCGCCACCGGGGCGAGCGCTCCGTCGCCGTGATGTTCATCGACCTCGACGACTTCAAGTCGGTCAACGACAGCTACGGGCACGCGGCCGGCGACGAGCTGCTGCGCGTGGTCGCCGACCGCATCGCGGGGACCCTCCGGGCGTCCGACCTCGCGGCGCGCCTCGGCGGGGACGAGTTCGCCGTGCTCGCGGAGGGCCTGCGCCGCGACGACGCCGTGTCCCTCGCCAACCGGCTCCTCGATGCGGTCTCCGAGCCGGTCGTCGTCGGCGGCCGTCGCCAGGTCGTGCGCGCCGCGGCCGGGATCGCGTTCGCCGACGAGGACGCCTCCACGACGACCGACCTCCTGCGCAACGCCGACACCGCCATGTACGCGGCGAAGCGTCGGGCCCCGGCGCGGGTCGAGGTGTTCGAGCCGGCGTTGCACGCCGCGGTGTTCGAGCGCCACGAGCTCAAGCGCGACCTGACCACGGCCCTCGAGCGCGGCGAGCTCGTCGTCTGGTACCAGCCGGTGATCGAGCTCGCGTCGGGCCGCGTGCACGGCTTCGAGGCGTTGCTGCGCTGGAACCACCCGAGCCGGGGCATGGTCAGCCCGGCGACCTTCGTGCCACTCGCCGAGGAGAGCGGCCAGATCATCCCGATCACCTGGTGGGTGCTGTCGACGGCCCTCGACCAGCTCGTCACCTGGCGGGCCGCGACCGACCGGGCGGACCTGGTGATGAACGTCAACATGCCGGCGACCCAGCTCGACGTCCCCGACGTCGACTCGACCATCGAGCACGCGGTCACCACGAGCGGCCTCGACCCCGCCGCGCTCGTCGTCGAGCTGACCGAGAGCGCCGAGATCGAGATCGGCATCGACGTCCTCGACCGGCTGGAGGCCATCCGGCGGCTCGGTGTGGGCCTCGCCGCCGACGACTTCGGCGCCGGCTGGTCGTCCTACGCCAACCTGCAACGGCTGCCGTACACGATCGTGAAGATCGACAAGAGCCTGATCGACGGGATGGCGGAGGACGACGGCGGACGCGCCCGCCTGCAGGTCCGCTCGATCATCGACATGGCCCACGGCGCCGGCCTGCGGGTCGTCGCCGAGGGCGTCGAGCACGCGCGGCAGTCCGACGGGCTCGAACGGCTCGGGTGCGACTACGGCCAGGGCTACCTCTTCTCCCGCCCGCTCCCCGCGGCCGCGGCCACCGAGTTCCTCCTCACCTCGACCGTGCCCCCGGCCGGGCAGGCGGCGGGCGACCGGCGGCGGGGCTGACACCCCGGGCACCGGCCCGCGTCCGGTGCCCGGCCCGCCCGGCGGCCACGACCCCCGATCGATACCCACGACCCGGCCGAGTCCGATCGAACGATCGCTCGGAGTGGATCTGCCCGCGCGGACGACCGACCGGTAACGTCGGCCGCCATGAAGCTCGCCACCGGAGCCGGGTACTGGTCCGCCGGTCCGCCCGACGGAGCGCTCGACGGACTGCTCGAGGCCGAGCGCCTCGGGTACGACTCGTTCTGGACGGCCGAGGCCTACGGGTCCGACGCCCTCACGCCGCTGGCGTGGTGGGGTTCACGGACCGAGCGGATCCGCCTCGGCACGTCGATCATCCAGATGTCGGCCCGCACGCCGACCGCGACGGCCATGGCCGCGCTCACGCTCGACCACCTCTCGGGCGGCCGGTTCGTCCTCGGCCTCGGCGCCTCCGGCCCCCAGGTCGTCGAGGGCTGGTACGGCCAGCCCTACCCGCGGCCCCTCGCCCGGACCCGCGAGTACATCGCCATCATCCGCGACGTACTCGCCCGGGAGGCCCCGGTCACCCACGACGGCGACTTCTACACGCTGCCCCACCCCGGCGGCGCGGGGCTCGGCAAGGCGCTGCGCTCCACCGTGCACCCCCTCCGGGCCGACCTGCCGATCCACCTGGCGGCCGAGGGGCCGAAGAACGTCGCGCTCGCCGCCGAGATCGCCGATGGCTGGCTGCCCCTGTTCTTCGCGCCCGACGACGACGCGTTCTACCGCAAGGCCCTGGGCGAGGGGTTCGCCCGGAGCGGGCCGAAGCCGGACTTCGAGGTGACCTGCCCGGTCTCGGTGGTCGTCGGCGACGACATCGAGCGGGCCGCCGACCGGGTCCGGCCGATGCTGGCCCTGTACATCGGCGGCATGGGGGCGCGGGGCGCCAACTTCCACTACGAGGTCTTCGCCCGCATGGGCTACGAGGCCGAGTGCGCCACCATCCAGGACCACTACCTCGGCGGCCGCAAGGACGACGCCGTGGCCGCGGTGCCGACCGAGCTGGTCGAGAAGGTGGCGCTCGTCGGGCCCGCCGACAAGATCCGCGACGATCTGGCCGCGTGGGAGGAATCGGTCGTCACCTCGCTGATGGTGTCCGGCCCACCCTCGACGCTGCGCCTCATGGCCGAGCTCTGCCTGTGAGCACCACCGGCCGGTCGGGCCCGACACCGTCTGACTGACCCACCGGCCCGGCGCCACCCCTCTGGCGCACCCCCACCACCCGGACCCTTCGACCCACCGACCACCAGGAGCCGACCCCATGGAGCTCGATCCCCGCACCCCCGTCGTCGTCGGCGTCGGCCAGCTCGTCCAGCGCGCCGACGACCCGGCCGATGCGGTCGAGCCGCTGGCGATGATGACCGACGTCGTCGTGCGCGCCGCGGAGGACGCGGGCGCGCCCGGTCTCGCGAAGAGCGCGGACGCGGTGTGGGTCGTCCAGGGCGCCTGGCCCTACCACGACCCCGGTGCGCTGATCGGCGAGCGGCTGGGGGCGTCGTTGCGCCACACGGCGCTGAGCCCCAACGGGGGCAACAGCCCCCAGAGCCTGCTCAACAAGGCGGCGACGTCGATCGCGGCCGGCGAGCGCGACGTCGTGGTGCTGTGCGGCGCCGAGGCGATCCACAGCCGGCGCGCCGCCCGGGCCGCCGGGGTGACGATCCCCACCACCCACGACGACGACACCCCGAAGGCCCCGCTGCTCGGCGCCGAGGTGCCGATGTCGAGCGACCTCGAGCGCTCCCGGGGCTTCGAGATGCCGATCAACATCTACCCGCTGTTCGAGTCGGCGATCCGCCACGCCCGGGGCGAGACGATCGAGGGCCACCTCGAGCGGGTGTCGCAGCTGTGGGCCGGGTTCAACCGGGTCGCCGTCGCCAACCCCTATGCGTGGTCGCGCACGCCGATGACGGCCGCCGAGATCGCCACGCCGTCACGGTCGAACCGGATGGTCGGGTTCCCGTACACGAAGGCCATGAACTCGAACTGGTACCTCGACCAGGCAGCGGCCGTCATCGTGTGCTCGGCCGGGGCCGCCGCGGCCGCCGGGGTTCCCCGGGAGCGGTGGGTGTTCCCGTGGGCCGGGACCGACGCCCACGACACGCCCCTGTTCTCCGAGCGCCTCGACCTCCACTCCTCGCCGGCGATCCGCACCGCGGGGGCGAAGGCGTTCGAGCTCGCCGGCATCGGCGTCGACGACGTCGCCCACGTCGATCTCTACAGCTGCTTCCCCTCCGCCGTGCAGATCGCGGCGGCCGAGCTCGGCCTGGGCCTCGACCGCCAGCTCACCCAGACGGGCGGGCTCACCTTCGCCGGCGGGCCGCTCAACAACTACGTCATGCACGGCATCGCCTCGCTGGTGGCGACGCTGCGCGAGCACCCGGGCGAGGTCGGGCTCCAGACGGCCAACGGCGGCTACGTCACCAAGCACGCCATCGGCCTCTACTCGACCGAGCCCCCGACCCGGCCGTTCGCCCACGAGGACTGCCAGGACGCGGTCGACGCGCTCGGCTCGCGGGAGACCGCCCCCGACCACGACGGCGAGGCCACCCTCGAGGCGTACACCGTCATGCACGACCACGACGGGCCCCGCACCGCGCTGGTCACCGCGCTCACCGCCGATGGTCGCCGCGCACTGGCGTCATCGGGCGACGCCGGGTTCATGGCCTCCCTGATGGCGACGGAGTCGGTCGGCACGACGATCCACGTCTCCGCCGACGGCACCGCCAACCCCACCTGAGACCCCACCCAGCGCGCCGGCAGGAGAGGATTCTCAGCGACGGCCGACCGCGCGCGTGCCCATCGAGGCGCCCAGCGCCGAGATGGGCCGAGCCCACCGGAGGCGCCCTGCGCCGAAGGTGGGCCAGGCTCACCCGCAGAGGCCGGTCACCGGGTCGTACGCGCACCGTCGGGTCGTGCCGTCGAGGTCGATGACCCCACCGAGCTGACGCCAGCCGGGCTCGCCGGGGCCGGCCTCGAACACGGAGAAGCCCGAGCCCTCGACCGGGAACACGTCGCTGTTGCCGTCCATCGAGAACGAGATGCCGTGCAGCAGCATCGGGTGCTCGAGGTCCATCGCCCGCAGGGCGAGCAGCAGGTTGGGACGGGTGAGGCCGCCCTCGAGCTCGTCGGCGATGCGCAACGCCTCGACCCAGGCCCAGGCGTAGAAGAAGCCGTTGCCCAGCTCGACGTGGGTGGTGTGGTCGAGCCCGGCGTCGTCGAGGAGCGACCCGATGAACCGGCCGAACACCGAGCCCGCGAAGTCGGGCTGGGACAGCTGGCGGATGCCGCCGCCGGCCACGAGCCACCCGTCGCCGGCGCCCGGGGAGCCGTCGGGGGTCATGTACCGCTCGACGTCCTTGCAGGTGCCGACGACGAAGCCGGCGTCGAGACCGTCGCCGACGACGAGGCCCTGCGCGGCTGCGGCGTCGAGCACGGCGGGGCAGAAGTCCCCCGTGGTCATGGCGAGGAGGACATCGGGCTCGTGGGCGGCGACCGCGGCCACGGCGTCCCCGACCGGTGAGCCGGCGGCGGCGTCGTGGCGCTCGGAGACGAACTCGAACGCGCCGTCGGCGCTCGCCGCGTAGTCGCGCACCGTCGCCTCGTACGCCCTCCCCATCTCGTTGTCCATCACGACGGCACCGACGGTGAGGCCGGGGTCGAGTTGCTCGACGATCCAGTTCGCCCACAGGAGCGCCTCGGTCGAGTACGGGAGCATGCTCGGGGTGGTCCACGGGTGGCCGAGCGGATCACCCCAGGCCGGGTGGCCGGTGATCACGAACGGCTGCGGGATGCATCGCCGGTTGAGGTCCTCGTAGACGGCGAGCACGTTGGAGCTGCCGAGCATCGAGATGGCGAAGAGGTCGGCGGCGACCATCTCCCGGACCGCGGTGACGGTGCGGGCCGGCACGTACTCGTCGTCGGTCACCGTGAGCAGGAGCTCCCGGCCGCCGATGCCGCCCTGCTCGTTGACGTGCGCGTAGTACTCCTCCATCGAGCGCGACAGGTAGCCGGCGCCGGCGACCGGACCGGTGAGCGGGACGGTCTGGCCGATCGAGATCGACCCGGCGGTGATCCCGGCGGTCGGGTCCCAGTCCTGCGGGCAGGCGCCGAGGTCGACGGTGAAGCCGCCGGGGCCGGACAGGACGCCGGTGGCCGGGTCAACGCCCCAGCCGTTGGCCTCGATCCGCTCGACGGTGCGGGCGCGGTTGTCGGCCCACACCGCCTCGAGCTCGGCCATCGAGGTCGGTTCCGCCGCCTCGGTGGGGCCGGGCTCGACGGCGGCGCCGAGCTCGGTCATCGGGTCCTCCTCGACGAGCAGGTCGTCCAGCGTGACCGGCTCACCCGGCTCGCCGTCCGACCCGCACGCCGTCAGCGCGAGCACGAGCGCGCCGAGGACCGCCACGATCTTGTTCCGCCCAACCGTCATCCGACCGCCTCAGATGCTCCGCCACGTTCCCCCGTGATGCCGCGCCCAGTATGGGTGAGACCGGTCACAACCGAAGCCGCGACCCCTGGACTTACCAGCGTTCACCCGCACCGGGCCCGTCTCCGCCCGGATCGTGACCCATTGCGCGCTGCACGCGCGTGCGCGGATCACGCAACGTGCCCACTCCACCTCATCGAGTCGGATGAGCGCCGCGGCCCCGGCACCCCACGACGACGGGAGCAGGTCCTCCTCCGATCGAACGATCCCATGACGATCGGAACCACCCCGCGGGGTTCGACCAAACCGAGGAGTAGCCTGAGACGTCGACATCACGGGCCCCGAAGCCGGGGTCCGGTCGACACGTCGACCGCCCGGGGTGGCCGGGTGGTCGCAGGGATGTGACATGGCGGAGTCCGTGATGCGGTGGCAGTGGTGCCGGGGTCGTTCCCGACCCCGCACGAGCGCCCCCGCCGACGCGGTCACCTCCGATGGAGGGAACTGATGGACCGGAAACCCTCCCCACTCGCGTGGGTGCAGCGATTCGTGCTGGGAGGCGTCGTCGTCGCCTTGCTGGCCATCGGTGCCCAGGCGACCGGGAACGCGGCGGCGGAGCTCGCGCTGAGCGACGGGACGTCCTGGCTCGTCAACCCACCCACGGGTGAGGCGATCCAGGTCAACACCGTGACGGCCGAGATCACGGCCCGGGTCGAGGTCGCCGAGGACGGCGACCCGCTCGAGGCCGTGCAGCTCGGGCCGAGCGCCGTCGTGCTCGACAAGGCGACCGGATCGATCCGCAAGGTCGACGGCGTGCTGCTCGACACGACCGCCGAGACGACGTCGAGCGGCAACCCGGCCGACCTCGAGCTCGTCGAGGGCGGCGGCCAGCCGTGGCTGGTGGACACGGTCGGCGGTGCCGCGACCTCGCTCGACCCCACCTCACTCGAGGCGCAAGTCCGCGCCGACGTCCCGCCGGGCTCGGTCGGCGCCGCCGCCGACGACGACGGCCACCTCTGGCTGGCGGACCCCGCCGAGGGCTCCGTCGTCCGCGTGGACCCCGACAGCGAGGGCACCACGACCGGCGTCACCGACGCCGGGCACCACATCGCCCCGGCCGTGGCCTCGGGCCTTCCCGCGCTCGTCGACGCCACGGGCGGTGCGGTCTTCGAGCTCGACGACAGCGGCGAGCTCCGCGACGAGTTCTGCCTCACCGAGACCCCCGTGGAGCCGGGCGCGCCCCTGCTCACCGGAGGTTCACCGGCCGAGGACGACCGCAGGGTCGTGCTGTCGGTCGTGGCCGAGCTCGGCGCGCTCGTCGTGACCGACCTCGACAGCGGCACGTGCGACACGGAGGAGATCGGCCGCGCCGTCCAGAGCGACGAGACCGGTGCCGAGTACGGCACGCCGGTGATGTCGGGCGGCTACGCGTACGTCCCCGACCTGAGCATGGGCAGCGTCATCGTGGTCGACCTCGAGGAGATGCGCACGATCGAGCGCCTCCCCATCCTCACCGACTTCGACCCGTTCGAGCTCTTCGTCGACAACGGCGTGGTCGTCTACAACAACCTGGTGGGCCCCGAGTGGGGCATCATCGAGGGCAACCGCCACCTGCGCGGTGAGCCCAAGTACGACGACGGCAGCGGGAACTCGGGCGCGACCGTCATCGGCGAGGTCGAGGACGGCGACGGCACCGGTACCACGGTGGAGGGCGACGACGAGCGCGGCGACGAGGGCGAGCCGGGCAACGGCGACGGCGACGAGCCCGACGAGCCCGACACGACCGACACCTCCTCGGTCGATCGCCCCGACAACGGC
>JAXHUH010000141.1:0-7183 GCA_034211175.1 Actinomycetota bacterium | reverse complement strand
TGAGCGGATGGGTAGCACGGGGCTCTCCACTGCTCGTTCCGACATCGACTCACACCAACACCGAACGGCTCAGGAGAGAGACCCATGCTACCCATCCGCTCACGTCGGCGATTCCGCGGCGCGCTCGCGCTCGCCGCGGCGCTGGCCATGCTCGCCGGGGCCTGCGGCTCGGACGGCGACGACGACGAGGCCGCGACCGAGGGCGGCGACGCCGAGAGTGCGGCCGAGACCACGACCACCACCGGCGCGGACGAAGAAGCCGCCGACGACGCGGCGGCCGACGGCGACGCCGAGGAGAGCGGCGACGGCGAGGTCGCCCAGATCCGCTGGTTCGTCGGCCTCGGCACCGGCGCCCAGCCCGAGCAGATCGACGTCCAGGACGAGGTCGTCGCCGCGTTCAACGACGCCCACGACGACATCGAGCTGACCGTCGAGTACGTCGACAACGAGGTTGCCGCGGACACGCTCGCCACCCAGATCGCCTCGGGCAACGCCCCCGACATCATCGGCCCGGTCGGCATCCGGGGCTCCAACGAGTTCGCCGGCCAGTTCCTCGACCTCGAGCCGCTCATCGAGTCGTCGGGCTTCGACCTGTCGATGTTCGGCGACGAGCAGGTCGAGGTGTGGCGCGAGGACGACGGTGCGCTCACCGCGGTGCCGTTCGGGGCCTATCCGTCGTTCATCTACTACAACACCGAGCTGTTCGACGAGGCCGGTCTGCCGTACCCGCCCCACACGGTGGGCGAGGACTATGACGGCGAGCCGTGGACGATGGAGAAGCTCCAGGAGATCGCGACGTTCCTCACCGTCGACGCCAACGGCAACGACGCCACCTCCGCGGAGTTCGACGCGGGGAACATCGTCCAGTTCGGGTTCAACCACCAGTGGGGCGACGACGCCCGGGCCCAGGGCAGCTTCTTCGGCGCCGGCACGTTCGTCGCCGACGACGGCACCGCCCAGATCCCCGACGTGTGGCTCGACGAGTGGAACTGGTACCACGACATGATCTGGGACGTCGGCGCGGCACCGACCCAGGCGTACCTCGACTCCGAGCTGCTCAACGGCGACAACACCTTCACCACCGGGAACATGGCGATGGTGTTCAGCCACATCTGGTACACGTGCTGCATCCGGAACGACGACAACACCGGCAAGACGTTCTGGGACATCGCCGTGGTGCCGACGTACGAGGGCAACACGACGTCGAAGCTCCACGCCGACGTGTTCCGCATCCTCGACAGCACCGAGCACCCCGAGGCCGCGTTCGAGGTCATGAGCTACCTCGTCGACGAGGCCGCCGGTGACCTGCTGAACACCTACGGCTCGATGCCGGCCCGCGAGGACATCCAGGACGCCTTCTTCGCCGGGCTCGACGAGACGTTCCCCCAGGGCGTCGACTGGGACGTCGCCCGCGAGATGCTCGACTACCCGGACGTACCGAGCCACGAGTCGGACATGCCCAACTTCCTCGAGGCCGAGGCCCGGATCGACCAGTTCGAGAGCCTCATCGCCTCCGAGGCGAGCATGGACGTCGACGCCGAGGCCGAGTCGCTCCGGGCGGACCTCGACGAGATCTTCGCCGCCGGCTCGTCCTGAGCGGCCGGAGCGACCACCCATGGGCAACAAGCTCGCCGGGTTGGGCGCGTTCGTGGGGACGGCGGCGTCGACCGACGAGGTCGGCGCCGCCCCCGGCGGGCGGGGCCCGACGTCACGACTGGAACGGGCCGAGCAGCGCAACGGCCTCTGGTTCACCTCGCCGTGGCTCATCGGCCTGACACTGTTCTACCTCGTCCCGCTCGTCGCATCGTTCGTGATGTCGTTCACGGACTTCGAGCTCGTCGACTCCGACGACTCGGGGACCAACTTCGTCGGGTTCGACAACTGGAGCCGGCTGTTCCGTGATCCCGACGTCGTCACCTCAGCCGGGGTGACCGTCCGGTTCGCGCTGCTGTTCCTGCCGACCTCGATCCTCGTGCCGCTGCTGTTCGCGTACGTGCTCACCGCACGGCACCTGTGGGGACGCTCGGTGTTCCGGGTGCTGTTCTTCGCCCCGACGATCATCCCGTTCATCTCGTCGGTGTTCGTCTGGCAGGGCTACCTGAACCCCCAGGACGGCTGGCTCAACCGGATCCTCGCCACCGTCGGCATCGACGGTCCCGACTGGCTGAACAGCACCTTCTGGATCCTGCCGTCGCTCGACCTGATCGCCCTGTGGGGCGTGGGGAACGCGATGGTCATCTTCATGGCGGCGCTCAACGGCGTGCCCGTCGACCTCTACGAGGCGGCGACGCTCGACGGTGCCGGCCGCTGGCACCTGTTCCGCCACGTGACCTGGCCGATGATCTCGCCGGTCACCTTCTACAACATCATCATCGCACTCGTCGCACTCGGTCAGTACTTCCTCGTGCCGTTCGCACTGACCAACGGCACCGGCGACCCCGACGAGAGCGCGCTGTTCTACACGATGTACTTCTACCGACAGACCTTCTCGTTCTTCAACGCCGGGTACGGCGCGACCCTGGCGTGGGCGATGTTCGCCGCGGTCTCGGTGTTCACGGGCTTCCTGTTCTGGTCGGCGAAGTACTGGGTCCACACGCAGTACCAGGAGCGGTCCTGATGACGACGAGCACACCACCGGACACGCCGTCCGCTCCCCCGCCCCACCAGGCCCGCACCGACCAACACCCGGCGCCGGACGAGGCGTCGACCCTGGACCGGGCCCGACGCCGCTACCGGCTCATGCGCGAGCCGAAGGCGAGCTTCCGGGACCTCGACCGGCGCACCAAGCGCTTCGTCGTCGGCTCGGTGGTGACGCTGCTCACCACGATCCTGCTCGTCGCCTACCTGCTGCCCTTCGGGTACATGGCGATCACCGCGGTGAAGAGCGAGCAGCAGATCAGCGACCCGAACAGCCCGATCCTGCCCCGCTCGCCGGCCACGGTGACCTACGAGGGAGAAGAGCTCGAGCTGCTGGACGTGCCGTTCGACGACGGCACCCGGGCCCTCGCCATGCTCCAACCGGGCCGCCAGGAGAGCGTGTTCATCGACCCGGACGACCCGGAGAACCCGATCACGTGGGAGGGCAACTGGCGGACGCTCGAGCCCGCCTACGAGCTCGACGTCCAGTGGGACAACTTCAGCCGGGCGTGGGACACGCTCGACTTCCCCCTGCTGATCCGCAACACCGGCGTCATCGCCGGCGTCGGGATGGCGGCGACGATGATCTCCTCGACGCTGGTCGCCTACGGGCTGAGCCGGTTCCGGATCCGGTTCAAGGGCCTCATCATCGGGACCCTGCTGGCCACGATCATCCTCCCCCGCTTCGTCACGATCGTGCCCACCTACGCCCTCTACAGCGAGGTCGGCCTCGTCGGCACGTGGTGGCCGCTGCTGCTGCCCCACTTCTTCGCCAACGCCTACAACGTGTTCCTGCTGCGGCAGTTCTTCCTGACGATCCCCCGCGAGCTCGACGAGGCCGCGGCGATCGACGGGGCCAGCCCGATGCGGACGCTGACGACGATCATGCTCCCTCAGATCCGCCCGGCGATCATCGCCGTCGGGCTGTTCCACTTCTTCTTCGCGTGGAACGACTTCTTCGAGCCGCTGATCTACCTGTCGTCCCGGCGGGACCTGCTGCCGATCTCGGTCGGGCTCTACGACTTCCTGGCCCTCTACGACACCCAGCGGGAGCTGGTCCAGGCCGGCGCCTTCATCGGCCTCGCCCTGCCCCTGGCCCTGTTCTTCGTCACCCAGCGCTACTTCCTGCGCGGCATCGACCTCTCGGGGTCGATCAAGTAGGCCACCGCCCCCGGTGGGCCCGTGCCCGGGAGCGGTCGCCCCAGCCGCTCCCGGGCATCGGGCTGTACCGTCCGCTCCACGCCGCTCGGGCTGTGCTTCCGCTCCACGCCGCTGGGGCTGTGCTTCCGCTCCACGCCGCTCGGGCTGGGCTCCCGAGGGCCACAAGTGGCCCTTTCCGAGGACCGGGGACAGGCGTAGACCTCGAACATGGACTTCGTTCGGCGTGCGCGGGCCCGGGCCAGACGGGGAGCCTCCAAGGCACCGACCGCGTCCCCGCCGGCGGACCTGGTCGACCGCGGCCACGCCACCGCCCGGGGTGGACGCGAGTCCAACCAGGACCGCAGCGCGGTGAGCGCGTCGTACGGCGTGCTCAGCGACGGTGCCGGCGGCCACGAGGGCGGCGAGCTCGCCGCCGAGCTGTGCCTCGCGGCCACCACCTCCACGCTGCGCATGCGCACCGGCCCGGCCGACGAGGCCGTCGTCCGCGAGGCGGCCCGTCGGGCCAACACCGTCGTGCACACCACCCGCTGGGAGGAGCCGACCGTCGCATCGATGGCCGCCACCCTGTCGGTCGCCGCGCTCGCCGAGCTGCGCCCGGAGGAAAGCGAGTGGGTCGTCGCCACCGTCGGGGACTCCCCGGCGTGGGTGGTTCGGGTCGCGGCCATCGAGCGCCTGAGCGCCGAGCGCAGCGTGGCCGCCGAGCTCGTCTGCAGCGGGACGATCGGCACCGACGACGCGGACCGCCACCCCGGACACAACGTCCTCACCCGCGCCATCGGCGTCGACGCCGAGGTCGAGCCGGACATCCGCCACGTCACGCTGGCACCGGGCGAGGCACTGCTGCTGGCGTCCGACGGCCTGACCGAGCAGCTCGGCACCGACGTCATCCACACCATCGTCGCGACCGCCCCGACGGCCGGTGAGGCCGCGACGGCGCTGGTACAGCACGCGCTCGACCTGGGGACGCACGACAATGTCACCGCAGTCGTGCTCCGACACGTACGATCCGCCCCCTATGGTCCGGGACGCTGCCGCTGAGGGGACGCGCCGCACCGGGGGCGCGCGGCGGGGTGCCCGCACGACGGGCGTGACCGCCGTGAACGGGGCCGCGGGCGCGCCGGCCGGCGCGTCATGACGCTGCGCGTCCGGTTCCACCCGTCGGATGTCGAGGCCGTCTTCGAGCGGGGCCGGGTCGTCGCCGTCGGCCGCAGCCGCGGCAACGACGTGCGGGTCGGCCACGTGCGGGTCGGCGGTGTGTTCACCGTGTCCAAGCGCCACATCGAGATCCGCTGGGACGGCACGCGGTGGAGCACGTGGAACATCAGCGACAAGGCCGGCCTGCTGCGGGTCTACGAACCGGGCTACGAGGAGGTGCCGCTCGAGCCGGGTCGCCGCTGGGTGCCGGTGCGCCACCGCTGGTGCTACTCGATCGGCTGGCCCGACCAACCGTTCCACGTCGTCTGCGTCACCAACGACCACGCCGGCCCGGCCGCCGCGGGCCGCGGCGACGAGGACGACGAGAACGAGCCGCCCGGTGAGGACGCCACGATGGAGGTCGCGGGCACCGCAGCGCTCGGGCTGACCCCGCTCGAGCGCGAGATCCTCATCGCGTACTACGGCGACTTCATCGCCCTCCCCCGCCCCGAGACCCTCGCGCCCCGGTCCCACGACGAGGTCGCCCGGCGGCTCGGACGGTCGCGGGACTCGACCCGCAAGGCCATCGAGCGGGCCAACGAGAAGATCGGCCGGATGCCCGGCGCACCATCGATCGCCATGGGCCGCAACATCTCCGACGAGATCGGCCGCTGGCTGGTGCGCACCGGCGCCTTCGACCTGGACTGACGCCAGCGGGTTCCGGATACACGTTTCCTCACACCGGAACGACGAAACGCCATGTATGCATCGGGCGGTGAGGGCGTCTCCCCAACGTCCGGCACCCCGGGTCGCCCGGCGGCCGACGGCACCCGGCGCCGGACGAGTCCGTCCACGAAGGAGATCCCCTCTCATGCATCGCGCACGATCCAATCGCGTGACGACCCACCCCGCCCGCTCCGGCTCCCGACCGGTCCTCTCCACCGCCTCCGTCCTCGCCATCGGCGCGGCGGCCCTCGTCGGCGGCGGCGCGACCAGCGGCGCGCAGACCAACCCGACGCCGATCATCTTCCAGGGGTTCGACCTGCCCGAGGCCGTCCCCATGGAGGACGGCCCCGGCGGCTGGGAGATCTCCGGCGGCCGCTACGGCACCCACGACCCCGTCCGCTCCGGCGCCGGGGCCATCGGCAACTCGAACCTCACCGTGCACGCCGGCACCGTGGGCCGAGACGTCACCATCGACGCCGTGCTCGAAGCCGAGCGGACCGCCGGGGCGTGGGACGACTTCTCGTTGGTCTTCGGCTACCAGGACCCCGACAACTACCTCTACGCCGGGTTCAACGAGACCAACGACGCCACCGGCTCCGGCATCTTCGCCGTGGTCGACGGGGTCGGCACCGAGCTCGCGGACATCGACGCGGGCATCGTCGGCGGGAGCTCGTTCGCCGTGCGCGTCGTGCGCGACGGCGACACGATCGAGGTGTGGGGAGGCCTGGATGGCAACCCGCCCACCAGCCCGCTGGCCACCGCGACCACCGACCTCTTCCCCGAGGGCAAGGTCGGGTTCGGCTCCCGCAACAACGCGGTGTTCGCGAACCACCTCCAGGTCACCGACGGGCGCAGCTCGCGGCCGGTCGCGCAGTTCAGTGACCAGGGCTTCGGACTCGGCAGCGAGGGGGTCGTGGACTTGGCCGGCGGCTGGGCCTTCGACGGCGACGAGAGCGCCGAGCTGACCGACCCGATCACCTCCGGGGCCGGCTCCATCGGCAACTCGAACCTCGCGGTCCGCAGGGTCGGCTCGCTGTACGCCGACCGCCAGCAGGACTTCCGCTTCATCGTCGAGGACGTCAGCGCGGCCGCGACGGCCTCGGCCTGGGACGACGTGTCGATCGTGTTCGGCCACCGCGACGAGGACAACTACCTCTACGTGAGCCTCAACGAGTCGAACGACGCAACGACGTCGGGCATCTTCGCCGTCGTCGACGGCGTCGGCACCGAGCTCGCCGACATCGACGTCGCGATCGAGGCCGGTGCGAGCCACGAGGTGCGCGTCGACCGCTGGGGCAGCGACATCTGGATCTACCTCGACGATCGCCTGATCGCCGAGGCCGAGACCGACCTGCTCACCGAGGGCAGGTGGGGCTTCGGGACCCGCAACGGTGCCGCCACGTTCGGCGCCCACTCGGTCGACGTCTGGGCCGCCGGCCCCGCCCTCGACACGCCCTGATCACCGGTGGTGGCCGGGCCGCCCCCCCCGCCCCCGCCCCACCCCCAACCCAACGACCCCGCCCCG
>JAXHUH010000140.1:0-29219 GCA_034211175.1 Actinomycetota bacterium | reverse complement strand
GTCGTCCCGGACGACCCCTTCGACCCCGTCGATCCTCCCGTTCCCGTTGATCTCGATGGGGCGCCGATGGCGGCGCCGTGCCGAGGAACGGTGTTCGAGATCCAGCCGCGCCGGGTACGCGACGAGAGTGCTGCGAGCCCTGCGTCCCCGGGAGGACACCGCGTCCGGAACACCCTCGATCATCCACCGCGTGCGCAGCTGGTGGTCGCGCCGCGCCCGGTGGCAGCGATGGACGGCGATGTCGATCGGCACCATCGCCCTCCTCCTCGTGGGCATGGTCGCCGGTTCCATCTGGTGGGCCAACGAGCAGTTCGAGCGCATCCCGACCTTCGAGGAGGTCGGCGCACGGGACGATGTCGACGGCGAGCAGCTCGACTCGGTGGTGCTCGGCCCCGTCTACGACGGTGACGACGAGTCGGCCGCCGGCATCGAGGCCGAGTCCCCGGCCGACGCGGAACCGATCGAGGGCGACGAGGCGGTCGACGGTGGGGACGAGGAGGGCGACGGGCTCGCGCCCGCGACCACTGAGCCTCCGCGATCGACCGCGGCCGGCAACGTGTTCCTCGCGTTCTCGCTCGGTTCCTCCGGCGTCGATGCCGAGGAGGCGGGGCGCGCCGCGATCCCGTCCGAGCGGGCGGGGATGGCCGACGGCCTCACCGACAGCATCATGGTCGTCGCCTACTCGACCGACGCGGAGCGCGTCGCCGTCGTCTCCATCCCCCGCGACCTGTGGGTCGACCGGTGGGGCACCAGGATCAACGCCCTCTACAACCTCGTCGGCGTCGACGCGCTGACCGAGGAGGTCGAGTGGTCGACCGGTCTCGACATCGACCACCGAATCGCCGTGAACTTCTCGGCCTTCGCCGACGTCGTCGACGCGGTCGGCGGTGTGCCGGTGGCGTTCGACCACCCGGTGCGCGACCGGGCCACCGGCCTCCACGTCTACGAGCCCGCGTGCCGTGTCCTGTCGGGCAGCGAGGCCCTTGCGCTGGCGCGTTCGCGCAAGCTCGAGTCGCAGGGCACGGACGGCTACTGGCGCAGGGACCCGTCGGCCTCGGACTTCGGCCGAATGGCCCGCCAGCAGGTGATCGTCGCGGCCACGATCGACGAGCTGCTCTCGCCGTCGCTCGTCACCCGCGTCCCCGACCTGTTCGAGGTGGCCCGGGACAACCTGATCGTCGACGAGGAGCTGTCGCTGTCGACCGTCATGGGCGCCGGCTGGGACGCCGTGGGTGGTGTCGACGTGCGCTTCTTCTCACTGCCGGCCACGGTCGGCTGGGAGGGCGCGGCCTCGGTGGTCCACGCCGACGAGGACGCCGCGGCGACCATGCGTGCCGACATCGACGCGTTCCTCTCCGGCGACGCGCCGACCCCGACGACGTCGACCACCGCGGCCCCGACACCGTCCGGCGACGCCGGCGACTCGGTCACGAGCACCACGCTCGCCCCGACGACGTCGATGCCGACATCGACCAGCACCGCGCCCGAGTCGGGCTCGGTCGCGGCGCCGAACCTTGACAGCACCGGCGGCATCAGCCCCTGCGGCTGACCTCCCCTCTCCCCGCCCCACCACTCCGCCCACCCCTTCCGTCCTGGCTACCTGTGCCGCCACGTCGCGGTCAGCAGGGTGGCCGGTTCGGCGTGTTCGTGAGCCCTTGACGATGGAACTCATCGCTTGTTGAATTCAACGCATGATGAATTCAGTCGAGGTGCGTGAGCTGGAGGTGGTGCGCGGCGACCGGCAGGTGCTCCCGTCGATCGACCTCGCCGTGGCGCCCGGTGAGCTCGTCGGGCTGATCGGTCCGAGCGGTTCGGGGAAGTCCACGCTGATGCGGGCCATCGTCGGCGTGCAGGTCGTGCGGTCCGGCTCGGTGACGGTGCTCGGGGTGGATGCCGGCTCCGCGGAGGCCAGGGCCCGGGTCGGCTACGTGACCCAGGCGCCGTCGGTCTACGGCGACCTCACCGTGCGGGAGAACCTGCGGTTCTTCGCCGCGGTGGTCGGCGCGCCCGAGGACCGGGTCGCCGAGATCGTTTCGACCGTGCGGCTCGACGACCACATCGACGACCTGGTGGGTCGCCTGTCCGGCGGGCAGCAGTCGCGGGCGTCGCTCGCCGCCGCGCTCCTCGGCGAGCCGGAGCTGCTGGTGCTCGACGAACCGACGGTCGGGCTCGACCCCGTCGTCCGGGACGAGCTGTGGGCGCTGTTCCGGCGGCTGTGCGAGGAGGGCGTCACGCTGCTGGTCTCGAGCCACGTGATGGACGAGGCCGATCGCTGCGACCGGGTGCTGCTCCTGCGGGATGGCGTCGTCCTGGCCGACGGTTCGCCGGCCGCCCTGCGGGCACGGACCGGGGCCGACGACCTGGAGGGCGCGTTCCTGCGCCTCGTGGGCGAGGAGGTCTCGGCATGACGTGGCGTCGGACGAGCTCGACCGCGACCCGCCTGGGTCGTCAGTTGCGCCACGATCCCCGGTCGGTGGCACTGATGTTGGTGGTGCCGTGCGTCTTGATGACGCTGCTGCGCTACGTCTTCGATGCCCAGCCGCCGGTGTTCGACCGCATCGGACCGATGCTGCTGGTCATCTTCCCGTTCACGGTGATGTTCGTGATCAGTTCGGTGGCAATGCTGCGCGAGCGGACGTCGGGGACGCTGGAGCGGCTCTTGGCGGGGCCGATCGACCGGGCCGAGCTCGTGGTCGGCTACGGCCTGGCGTTCGGCGCGGCCGCAGTGGTGCAGGTCGGGCTGGTGTCGGCGTTGTCGTTCGGGCTGCTCGGACTCGACGTCGAGGGCAGCGTGGTCCTGCTCCTCGCGGTCGCGGTGCTGGTCGCGCTGCTCGGCCTGGCGTTGGGGCTGCTGGTGAGTGCGTTCGCCAGGTCGGAGTTCCAGGCCGTCCAGTTCCTGCCGGCGATCGTGCTGCCCCAGTTCCTGTTGTGCGGGCTGTTCGTGCCCCGCGACGAGATGGCGACCGCGCTCGACTGGGCGTCGCGGGCCCTGCCGCTGACCTACGCGGTCGACGCGGCGAGCCGGGCCGCGTCCGAGTCGGGCATCGGCGCGTCGCTGGCCGTCGACCTGGTCGTGGTGATGGCGGCGGTACCGGCCGCGCTGTTCCTCGGCGCGGCGACGTTGCGGCGCCGGACGGCGTGAGCCGCCGAACCGGTCGCCGGCCGGGCGGTGAGGGCGACGCGCAGGCCGCGATCCTGGCCGCGGCTCGCACGACCTTCGCCGAGCACGGCTACGACGCCACGACGATGCGGGGCATCGCCCGCGCCGCCGAGGTCGACCCGGCGCTCGTGGCCCACTACTTCGGGTCGAAGGACCGCCTGTTCGGCGCGGCGATGGAGCTGACGGTCGATCCCGCGGCGATGGTCGAGCGGGTCGTGGCGGGGCCCCGCTCGGAGATCGGCCGGCGGCTCGTCGAGGGCTTCCTCGAGATCTGGGAGGACGAGGCGGCGCGCGGTCCGCTGCTCGTGCTCGTGCGCTCTGCCCTCACCCACGAGCGCGCTGCGGCGTCCTTGCGTGCGTTCGTGACCGACGCGATCGTCGGGCGCATCGCCGCGCACCTCGAGGTCGACGACCCGTTGCTGCGGGCGACGCTCGTCGGCTCCCACCTCGTCGGTCTCGCGATGCTCCGGTACGTGCTGCGCTTCGAGCCGCTGGCGAGCGCCGACCGGTCCGTGCTGTGCGAGTGGATCGCACCGACGGTCCAGCACTACCTGACCGGACCCGCGCCGACGGGTTGAGCGGCCCGTTCCGAGCGCCCCGCGCCCGGACGGGCCCACGGTGGCCGGCGCTGCCGGCCCGGTCGGTCGCGGCTGATCAAGCCGGGCCCGCGATGTGCCGACCACCTCGGCATGGAGGCCTCCCAGCCGCGCGCCGAGAATGAACCGGGAGCGCCGCCGCTGCGTGCGCTGACGTTGCTCGAGGACGACGAGGTCGACGCCTACATGGTCGGGCGGGCGCTGATGCGCATCGAGGCCGGCTGTGTCCTCGAACGTCACTCGACGTTGCGGGGGTTCCGCCGGGCGCTCCGGGAGCACTGCCCGGAGATCGCGCTCGTCGACCGGAACCTGCCGGACGGTTCGGGGATCGATGCCATCCGGGACCTGCGCGAGAGCTGCCCCTCGGCCCGCATCTACCTGTTCACCTCGCTCGACGAGACCGACGAGCTCGACCGTGCGATCGCCGCCGGCGCCGACGGTGCGTTCACCAAACCGGCCAACGGCCACGAGTTCGCGGCGCTCGTGCTGTCGCTGATGCGCGGCTGACCGGCACGTCGTGACGGACCACCCGCTGCGCACCGAGCTCTACGAGCGTGTCCAGGAGGATGCGTCGATCTTCGACTTCCTCCACGAGGTGTCATTGGACGGGATCTGGTATCTGGATGTGACCGCGCCGAACCGGATGTGGGCGAGCCGCCGGTTCGAGGAGACGTTGGGGATCGAGCCGGGCGCGGCCTCGTCGGTGACCGACTGGTGGGAGCGCAGCGTCCATCCGGAGGACCGCGAGGAGCTGTGGTCGGCGTTCGTCGGCCACCTCGCGCACCCGGAGCGACCGCTCGATCACGTCGCTCGCTATTGCCGCACGGACGGCGCGGTGGTGTGGGTCCGGATCCGGGGGATGGCGATGCGCGACGAGTCGGGCGAGGTGACCCGGGTCCTCGGGGCCCACACCGACGTGACCGAGCTGAAGCGGGCCGAGCAGCGGATGGCGCTGCTCAACGACGACTTCGTGCGGATCGCCAGCCACGACCTCGGCCATCACGTGCGCGGCATCAGCTTCGGTGTCGAGCTGCTGGCCGAGGCGTTCGGCGGCCCGCTGCCGCAGGCGGCCGAGGAGCAGCTCGAGCGGCTCCGCACCAAAGTGTCGGCGGCGGCCACGTTGTTGCGCCGCATCGGGCAGGTCGGCGCGGTGTCGCGAACGCCGGAGTGGCGCTTGGTACCGCTCGGCGACCTGGTCCGCTGCGCGGTCGAGGGGCGTGACGACACGGTGTCGGCGAGCGGCGCGGTGGTCGAGTGGGCGCCGGACCTCCCGGCGATCGAGTGCGACCCCGTCCTGATGCAGACGGTGCTGATGAACCTGATCGTCAACGCGGTGACCCACAACGACCAGGCGGTCCCCCGGGTCACGATCCGGGCCGAGCAGGGCGAATCGACCGTGATCAGGGTCGACGACAACGGGCCGGGGATCCCCCCGGAGGAGCGGGCCGCGGTCTTCGAGCCGTTCCGGTCGGGGGCACCCGACGGTTCGGGCCTGGGCCTGACGATCTGTCGCCAGATCGTGGAGCTCCACGGCGGCCGCTTGAGCGTGGAGGATACCGCCGAGGGCGGCGCCCGCTTCGTGATCCGCCTCCCCTGAGGTCCCCGCGCGGCGTGGCCGCTCAGCAGACCTGCCCGGGGAGCAGGAGGACGGCCCAGCACAGCGCGGCGACGAGCAGCGCCACCGCGGCGAGCGGCAGGAACAGCCGGTCGTGGGGCGTGACCCCGTCGGGCCGCAGCCACCGGGCGGCGACCGCGGGCACGCCGAGGGAGAGCCCGGCGGCGACCCACTGCACCGCGACCCGGCCACTGCCGGTGGCGACCTCGCACTCGTCGAACCCGCCCCCGTCGACGCCGGCCGCCACCGCGAACCCGAGGACCTGGCACACCACCAGCACCCCGACCCACCACCACCCCCGCCCGAGCGCCCGCACACGCGCAACGGCGTCGTCCGCCACCCGCACGATCACCGCCCCATCACCCATCCCCCCAACGATACGCCCCCACCCCACCCCCGAACTGGTCTACCGATCTGCGCTGTGGACGCCGATTCTGTAGGCCAGTTCGGCTTGTCAGTGGGGCTCGGTATCGTCGGTCGGGCCGCTCGGGTGACCGGTCAGTTCACACCTCGCATCCGTTGATGAAGCGTGAGGTGGACCGTGCTGCCCGAACCCGTCGTCAACCGACTCCGCAGCCAGTACGGCGTCGTGTCGACAGCCCAGCTCCGCGCGTCGCTCACGCCGGCCACTCGTCGACGCGTCGTGGGCCACCCCGAGATGGAGCGGCTCTCGCCTCGAGTGTTGCGCCATGTCGCCGCCCGCCGAGGACGCGAGCAAGACCTGGTCGCCTGCGCGTTCGATGCCGGGCCGACAGGTGTGCTGTGGGGGAAGAGCGCGGCGTCGTTCTGGGGCTTCGGCCGGCTGCGAAGTCGTCGACCGCACGTGGCGGTGCACCGGTCGAACGTCCGAGGTCGGCGCCTCGGTGAGGTCCACGAGGTCCGTCACCTGGACGATCGTGCGGTCACCACCCATCACGACGTGCCGATCAGTCGACCCGAGGACACGCTGCTCTGGCTCGCCGGGATGTGGACCCACCGATGGGGGCCGGGCGGGCTGGAGCTCGCGATCGAGCGAACCGCTCGGACGGTGGATCACGCCTGGCGCATGGGCGTCGTCAACGGCACGCGGCTGCATGAGCTGTGCGACCGCAGTGGTGGCCGCGGGAGGTCCGGCATCGTCGTCCTACGCCGAGTGTTGGAGGACCGGCCTCCGGAGTATCGCCCGGCCGGATCGGCGTTGGAGGACCGGTTCGAGTCGATGCTCCCGGCGGGGCTCAGAGCTCGGTTGGAGCGTCAGGTCACCGTCGGTGGCGCTGACATGCCGGTTGGAACCGTCGACTACCGCCACCGGGAACGGCCGCTCGCCGTCGAGATCAACGGGGAGGCGTTCCACACATCGCTGTCCGATCGCTCGTCGGATGCCAGCCGATACGCCCAGCTGGTGGAGGCCGGATACGCCGTGATGGTCGTCTGGGAGCACGACGTCTTCCACGATCCCGAGCCCGTTGTCGCGGCGCTCCTCGCGTTCGAACGGGAACCGTTCGAACCCCGCCTCATCCGCCCGACTCGCGCTCCCTGGCTCTTCTGGTAGCCGAAGACCCCGCTCCTCACGCTGAACTGGCCTACCGATCTGCGCTGTGGAGGTCGATTTCGTAGGCCAGTTCAACGAGGCGCCGGCGTTCCGAGGAGTTGATCTGGCGTCCGGGCCACCACCCGTTCGTTCTGGTCTACCGATCTGCGCTGTGGAGGTCGATTTCGTAGGCCAGTTCGGGTTCGGGGCTCTGCGGCGCGGCGAACCGGGGGTGGGGTTGGGGATGCCGGGGAGCCCGGTGCGCTCAGCGAGATGGCAGCGGCGCCGGCGAGGCCAGCTCGTTGGCCGGGAGGGTTCGGCTCTGGCGAGCGTCGTGACTCGTGCGAAGGGCCCGCCGGGCCTGACGGCCCCGAGCGGGGCGGAGGGCATTGCGGCTCTCCGGGTGCGAGGCCGAGGGCCGAGCGCGGGACGAGCCAGCTCGTGCGCCGAGAGGTGGGCGCCGTGGCGCCTGGTGGGACCCGTGCGAAGGGCCCGCCGGGCCTGACGGCCCCGAGCGGAGCGGAGGGCATTGCGGCCCCTCCGGTGCGAGGCCGAGGGCCGAGCGCGGGACGAGCCAGCTCGTGCGCCGAGAGGTGGGCGCCGTGGCGCCTGGTGGAACCCGTGCGAAGGGCCCGCCGGGCCTGACGGCCCCGAGCGGAGCGGAGGGCATTGCGGCCCCTCCGGTGCGAGGCCGAGGGCCGAGCACAGGACGAGCCAGCTCGTTCGTCGGGAGGGTCCGGCTCTGGCGAGCCTCGTGACCCGTGCGAAGGGCCCGCCGGGCCTGACGGCCCCGAGCGGAGCGGAGGGCATTGCGGCCCTCCGGTGCGAGGCCGAGGGCCGAGCACAGGACGAGCCGGCTCGTGCGCCGAGAGGTGGGCGCCGTGGCACCTGGTGGAACCCGTGCCAAGGGCCGGCCGGGCCTGACGGCCCCGAGCGGAGCGGAGGGTATGGCGGCCCTCCGGTGCGAGGCCGAAGGCCGAGCACAGGACGAGCCAGCTCGTGCGCGAGGAGGGACTTGAACCCTCACGTCCTTGCGGACACAGGAACCTGAATCCTGCGCGTCTGCCAATTCCGCCACTCGCGCGTGGCTCCCGGACGAACCGGGCGAAGGCTCATGCTAGCGCACCCGCCACGACCGTCGCGACCGGGCTAGCGGCCCTGCGTGGGTATCCTTCCGCCGTGGTCCTACGAGCTATCGAGCGTCGCCTCGAGCGCATGGTCGAGGGGGTGTTCTCCCGGGCGTTCCGTTCCGGCCTGCGGCCGGTCGAGCTGGGTCGTCGCATGGTCCGGGAGATGGACCTGCACCGCTCGGTCGACGTCCGGGGACGAACGGTGGCGCCCAACGACTTCACGTTCCGCCTCAGCCCGGACGACCTGGAGTCGCTCAGCGAGATCAGCCACGGCCTGGAGCGCGAGCTGACCGATCTGGCCCGGGAGCACGCCCGGGAGGCGGGTGACCGCTTCCTCGGGCCGTTGACCATCGAGTTCGTGCCGGAGCCGCGCTTTCGGGCGGGGACGTTCGACGTCACCGGCCGGATGCGGGAGTCGGACCACGCGGCGGGCACGCTGGTGCTGCCGAACGACGATCGGCTTCGCCTGGGCGAGGACGTGGTGACGATCGGGCGGCTGCCGGAGTGCTCGATCCAGTTGAACGACCCGAACGTGAGCCGCAACCACGCGGAGGTCCGGCCGGCGGGCGGCGGCTTCGTGTTGGTGGACCAGGGGTCGACGAACGGTTCGCGGGTGAACGGCTCGCGGGTGAGCCAGCACGAGCTGTCCGACGGCGACGAGATCTCGGTCGGCAACACCCGCATCTCCTTCTACGCCTCGTGAGCCGCTGACGTGCCCGAACAGCTCCTGACCATCCTGAGGTTGTGCCTGCTGGCGCTCGTGTACCTCTTCTTCCTGCGCGTCCTGCGGGCGGTGTGGACCGAGGTCCACGGCCCTCGGGTGCGGGCCTCGGCGCCGTCGGGCGCCCGCCGCGGCCGCAAGGCGAAGCGGGGGCGGGGCCAGGTGCGTCGCGAGGCGGGCGTCGATGCCGTGCTGACGGTCCTGGAGCCGCCCGACCAGCGGGGGCTGCAGTACCCGGTGACGGGTGAGCTGACGGTCGGCCGCGCCGCCGGCTGCCAGGTCACGCTGGACGACACGTACGCGAGCCAGATCCACGCCCGGGTCTTCGTCCACGACGGGAAGTTGCTGGTGGAGGACCTGGGCTCGACCAACGGCACGTACCTGAACCGGCAGAAGGTGGCCGGTCCGATGGTGGTCGGCCCGGGTGACAAGCTGCAGATCGGCAACACGATCATGGAGCTCGGATGACGATCGTCGTCCCCGACAGGCCCCGGCAGGCTGCGAGCATGACCCGATGACCGCGTTCGCCGCGGGCGCGGCCACCGACAAGGGCCGGGTCCGCAACGACAACCAGGACGGTGCGCTGGTGGCGCCCGGGTTGGCCGCCGTGGCCGACGGGATGGGTGGCCACCAGGGCGGTGGCTTCGCGTCGTCGCTGGCGCTGGAGACGTTGCAGCGCAACGCGGGACGCGGCGACGTGCCGAGCCTGGTGGCCGCGGTGGAGACCGCGAACCGCGACATCCACCAGGTGTCGCTCGAGCGCGAGGACCTGCGGGGCATGGGCACGACGCTGTGCGCCGTCGGCATGCTCACGTCGTCCGGCGAGCGGGCCCGGGTGGCGGTGCTGAACGTGGGCGACTCCCGGGTGTACCTCTACCGGGGCGAGCGCCTCCACCAGCTGACCGAGGACCACAACCTGGTGCAGACGCTGGTCCGGGAGGGCCGGATCACCCAGGAGGAGGCGGCGACCCACCCGCAGCGCAACATCATCACCCGGGCGCTCGGCATCGAGCCGTCGGTCGAGGTCGACCACGCGGAGATGGACGTCGCGGTGGGCGACATGTTCCTGCTGTGCTCGGACGGGTTGATCAACGAGGTCGACGAGGACCGCATCGCGTCGGTGCTGCGTCGCCTGGCCGATCCGTCGGAGGCGGCCGCCGAGCTGGTGTCGTTGGCCAACGCCCACGGCGGCCGCGACAACATCACGGTGGTCGTGGTCCACGTCGTCGACTCCGGCGGGGTGGCCTCGTTGGAGCTGCTGACCTCGGAGCGGGAGGCGACCTCGCCGGCGCGGCCGTCGGGGGCCTCGCCGTCGGGAGCGTCGGCCGCGCCGCCGGGGCCGACGGACGAGACGGGCGCGATGCCGATGGCGTTCGGCGAGCCCGACGGGGTGGACGTGCTGGCTGGACGGCCGCGCCGGTTCAGCGTGCGGGTCCTGGCCTTCCTGGTGGCGCTCGTCGGCCTCGGTGCGGTGGGCTACTGGTCGATCTCGTGGTTCGCGAACAACAGCTACTTCGTCGGCACGGACGCCGGTGAGGTCGTCATCTACCGCGGCCGCCCGGACGGGGTGCTGTGGTTCGATCCGTCGGTCGAGGAGCGCACGGAGCTGGCGGTCGACGACCTGACCCCGGACGACCTCGACCGGGTGGAGGGCAACCCGACGGCGTCGAGCCTCGAGGACGCGCAGCGGATCGTGGAGAACATCCAGCTCGCCATCGCGGAGCGCGAGGCGGCCAGCGAGGAGACGGCAGGCGCGGGATCGGGTGGGGACGGTCCGGGCGCCACCGACGACCCGGCCGACGACGACACCGACGACCCGACGACCGGCGATGACGATGACGACCCGATCGGCGATGACGAGCCGGGCGTGACGACGACCGTCGACGGCGTCGCGACGACCGGGGGCTGAATGGGTCGCGTCCGGCGGAACACCGAGCTGGGGCTCATCCTGCTCGTGGTCGTCATCACGGCGGGTGCCTACGCGCTCACGGGCCTGGCCCGGGATGCGTCACTTCCGGCCAACATCGGGCCGTTCCTGGGCATCGTCCTCGGCCTCCTCGTGGCGGCCCACGTGGCGATCCGCTTCCTCGCGCCCGACGCCGACGGGCTGCTGCTGCCGCTGGCCGGCCTGCTGAACGGGCTCGGGTACGTGTTCATCGCCCGGATCGACAACGACCTGGCCGCTCTGCAGGCGACGTGGACGTTCGTCGGCATCGCCGGGTTCGTCGGCACCCTCGCGCTGGTGCGGCGCGTGCGGATGTTGGAGCGCTACCGCTACACGCTGGGCCTGATCGGCATCCTGCTGCTGATGCTGCCCCTGTTGCCGGTGGTCGGCCGCAGCATCAACGGCGCCCGGATCTGGGCCAGCATCGGCCCGGTCAACTTCCAGCCCGGTGAGTTCGCCAAGATCGCGCTGGCGGTGTTCATCGCCGGCTACCTGGTCGACAAGCGGGAGTTGCTGGCGGTGACGACGGTGCGGGTCGGGCCGTTGATGCTGCCCGAGGCGCGCCACCTCGGCCCGCTGCTCGTGGCGTGGGGGGTCGCGCTGGTCGTGATGACGGCCGAGCGCGACCTCGGGTCGTCGCTGCTGTTCTTCGTCCTGTTCCTGGTGCTGCTGTGGTTGGCGACGGAACGGGCCAGCTACCTGGTGGTCGGGTTCCTGCTGTTCGCGCTCGGCGCGTTCGGGGCGTGGACCCGCTTCGACCACGTCCAGGCCCGGGTCGACATCTGGCTCGACCCGTGGGAGGACGCGAACGACTCGGGGTTCCAGGTCGTCGAGGCGGCGTTCGCCCTGGCCAACGGCGGCCTGACCGGCACGGGCCTCGGCCTCGGTGACCCGGGCCGCATCCCCACGGTCGAGAGCGACTTCATCTTCGCGGCGATCGGCGAGGAGCTCGGCCTGCTGGGCACGACGGCGATCCTCGCCGCGTTCATCCTGATGGTCGGCGCCGGCCTGCGCATCGCCATCCGGGCGGAGCCGCCGTTCGACAAGCTGCTCGCGGCCGGTCTGACGACGCTGCTCGGTGTCCAGGCGTTCGTGATCATCGGCGGGGTCATCCGCCTGCTCCCGCTGACCGGTGTGACGTTGCCGTTCGTGTCCTACGGCGGTTCGTCGCTGGTGGCGAACTACGTGCTGCTGGCGCTGCTGCTGCGGGTCAGCGACGAGACCTCGGCCCGGAACCGTCGGCGCCGCGAGGAGCCGACGGATCTCGAGGCCGCGGCCTCGTGAACCGCCGGCTGAGCCGACTCGGCGTGGCGCTCATGCTCTGCTACGTCGCCCTGTTCGGCATGTTGAACTGGGTCCAGGTCCTCAACGCCGAGGAGCTGAACGACAACCCCATCAACCGCCGCACGGTCGAGCAGGCCTACGACCGCGACCGGGGCCGGATCTCGACGATCGACGGCGCGGTCGTCGCCCGCTCGACCGAGACGGCCGAGGGGGACCGCTTCCGGTACCAGCGCGAGTACCCCGAGGGTGAGCTGTTCGCCCACACGGTCGGCTGGCTGTCGTTCGAGTTCGGGGCCGAGGGCGTCGAGCGGGAGTACAACGACGAGCTCGCCGGCCTCGAGACGGCACAGCAGTTCACGTCGTTCGAGGACCTGTTCGTCGAGAGCGACGTGACCGGCGACGTCCAGCTCAGCCTGCGCTACGACGTGCAGCAGACGGCACGGGCGGCGCTCGGCGAGCGGGCGGGCTCGGTGGTGGCGGTCGACCCCCGCACCGGTGCGGTGCTGGCCATGTGGAGCTGGCCGTCGTTCGACCCGAACCTGTTGGCATCACACGACCTCGGTTCGGTGCGCGACGCCCGCGAGGCGCTGCTGGCCGACGACGGCGATCCGCTGCTGCCGAAGGCGTACCGGGAGAGCTACGCGCCCGGTTCGACGTTCAAGATCGTGACCGCGGCCATCGGCGTGGAGAACGACCTGGTGACCCGCGACGAGCCCGTCTACCCGGTGCGCTCCGAGTACGTGCCGGCGCTGACGTCGGTCGGCCTCGGCAACTTCGGCGGCGCGGCGTGCGGCGGCGCCCTGTTCGAGATCATCCGGGCGTCGTGCAACACGGCGTTCGCGGAGATGGGCGCGGAGACGATCGGGCCCGACCTGATGATCGAGGGCGCGCAGCGCTACGGCTTCGGCGACCAGGTGCCGGTCGACCTGCCGGCCGCGGCGGCGTCGTCGTTCCCGGACTCGTTCGGCGCGGTGCTCGAGGGCGACGGCGGGCCCGGCTCGGTCGTGGAGGACACGCCCGGGCTGGCCCAGGCGTCGTTCGGCCAGGGCAGCGCCACCGCGGTGCCGCTGCACCTGGCCCTGGTGGCCGGGTCGATGGGCACCGGCGGCGAGGTGATGCGGCCGTACGTCGTGGAGCGCATCTTCAACGCCGACGGCGAGGTGATCGACGAGGCGTCGCCCGAGGTGTGGCGACAGCCGGTGAGCGCCTCGACGGCGGAGCTGATCCGGGAGTCGATGATCTTCAACGCGACGTCGGGCACGGCGACGGGCATGCAGGTGGCGGGGTTCGAGGTCGGCGGCAAGACGGGCACGGCCGAGGTGTCGACCGATCCGCTGACCACCCATGCGTGGATCGTCGGGTTCGGTGGCCCGCCGGGCGAGGAGCCGACGGTGGCGGTGTCGGTGATCGTCGAGGCCGACGAGGCGGCCGGTCAGCAGACCGGCGGGCGCACGGCGGCACCGATCGCGCAGGCGGTGCTGCAGCAGGCGCTGCAGCCGTTCGAGCCGGTCCAGGTGACGCCGGAGTCGTCGGGCGAGGGTTCCACGACCTCGTCGACCGCGCCCACGGCGACGACCGGCACCGGCGGTTGACCCTGGTGGGTGAGCACCGTGGGTGACGACGCTCTGACCAGGAGCGATCTCCGTACGGGGAACCGTCCCGGGGTGAAATCGGCGGCGACGGACCGACAGCTACAGTGAGGCCCGCCATGTCCGACCATGAGCCGGTTGTCCTGAACGGACGCTACGAGCTGCACAGCCGCATCGCCCGTGGCGGTATGGCCGAGGTGTTCCTCGCGCGCGACCAGCTGCTCGACCGCCCCGTCGCGGTGAAGGTGCTGTTCCCCGAGTTCGCGACCGACCCGGCGTTCGTCGAGCGGTTCCGGCGCGAGGCGCAGTCGGCGGCCAACCTGAACCACCCGAACATCGTGGCGGTCCTCGACCGGGGCAGCCACGAGGGCACGTACTTCATCGTGATGGAGTACGTGAACGGTCGCAGCCTGGCGGACATCCTCCGGGCCGAGGGCACGCTCCACCCGGACCGGGCGGCCGACATCGCCACCGACGTGGCCGGCGCGCTGTACTTCGCCCACCGCAACGGCGTCGTCCACCGCGACGTGAAGCCGGGCAACATCCTGATCACGCCGACCGGTCAGGTGAAGGTGACCGACTTCGGCATCGCCCGGGCGCTGGGGGCGACGAACTCGGACGACCTGACCCAGACGGGGTCGGTCATGGGCACGGCGACCTACTTCTCGCCGGAGCAGGCCCAGGGCAAGGCCGTCGACCCGCGCAGCGACCTCTACTCGCTCGGCGTCGTCCTCTACGAGATGCTGGTCGGCCGCCCGCCGTTCCAGGGCGAGACGCCGGTGTCGATCGCCTACAAGCACGTGCAGGAGTCGCCGGTCTCGCCGCGGGCCATCAACCCGGGCGTGCCCCCGCAGGTCGAGGCGATCTGTCTGAAGCTCCTGGCCAAGAACCCGGCCAACCGGTACGCCTCCGCGGAGGACCTCCGGGGCGATCTGCGCCGCTACCGCTCGGGCCAGCCGGTCGACGCCGAGCCGGTCATGCCGGTCCAGCCGGAGAGCTCGGCGCCGGCGACGACGGCGACCCCTGCGGTCGACGCGACGACCGCCATGGCGGTGCCCGCGGGCCGCGGCGGCGGTGGTTGGAACAGCGGCGACACCAGCGTGGCGCCCGTCTACAACGCACCCGTCGAGTACGAGGCCCCCCGCCGTGGCGGCCTGTTCGTGGTCGTCCTGGTGCTCCTGCTCGCGGCGCTCGCCGTGCTGCTGTGGCAGTTCGCACAGTCGCTCGAGCTCGGCGAGAGCGCCGAGGCAGAGGTGATCACCGTGCCCCGCGTCGTCGGCCTCACCCAGGAGGAGGCGACGACCGAGCTGACCAGCGTCGGCCTCGAGGTCGAGGTCAACGAGGCGACCGAGCTGCCCGCCGACGCGCCGACGGTGGCCGAGGGCCAGGTGTTCGCGCAGAACCCGGCGCAGGACGCGGAGGCCGAGGAGGGCGACACGGTCACGATCGACGTCCTCGTCAGCCCCGAGACGGGCACCGTCCCCGACCTGACCGGCCTCGAGCGGGAGGCGGCCGAGCGAGCGGTGGAGGACGCCGGCTTCCAGTTCAACATCACGTTGGAGGCGGACGACGAGGTCGAGGCCAACTTCGTCATCAGCCAGGAGCCGGGGCCCAACCAGGAGGCGTCGCTGAGCTCGACGGTCGAGATCGTGGTCTCGACGGGCGCGGATGCCGTCGAGGTCCCCGACCTGCGTGACCTCGAGGAGGAGGCGGCGATCGCCCAGCTCCAGGACCTCGACCTGCGCATCGGCCTCGAGCGGGAGCCGAGCCCGGACATCGACGAGGGCCGGGTCATCCGCACCGACCCGGAGGCCGGCGCCGAGGTGCCGCCGGAGAGCTCGGTGACGCTGTTCATCTCCTCGGGTGTCCCGTCGAGCCCGGTGCCCCAGGTCGTCGCGCTGACCGAGCAGGCCGCGGTCGCCCGCCTCCAGGAGGCGAACTTCAACCCGAACGTGGTCACCGAGGGCCGCCCGCCGGGGCACCCGGACATCGGCTTCGTGGTGCGCCAGGACCCGGGCGCCGGCACCGAGCTCGAGGAGTTCTCGAACGTGACGATCGTCGTCGGCGAGGAGGACCCGTCGCTGGCGCCCACCACCACGACCACCCAGCAGAACAACAACGGTGGTGGCAACGACGGCGGCGGCAACAACGGGGGCGGCAACGACGGCGGCGGCGACAACAACGACGGCGACAACTGACGGCGTCGGTCGACCCGTCTTCCGGTGGTGATCCTGAGGGGTTCCTGACCACCGGTATCGTGGCCCACATGGCGAAGCCCACGAAGCGCAAGGTTCCCGGCGGTCCACGGCGAGAGGGCGGGCGGGTGACGCCCAAGGGCACCCAGCCCCAGGTGACGGCCTCGTCGCCGACGCCGCACACGGTGCCGCAGAACCTGGCGAAGATGGGCCCGAGCCCCATGTGGGTGCCGGTCCTCATGTTCACGCTGCTCGGTGTGGGCGGGCTGGTGATCCTGCTGAACTACCTCGGCGTGCTCCCGGGCTCGCCCGACACGTGGTGGCTGGTCGGCGGTCTCGGCCTGATCCTCGGTGGGATCATCACCGCCACGCAGTTCCGCTGAGGGCTTCTCCCCAGGTCGAGCACCGTTCTCCCCATGGTCCGGGTGAGGTCGAGGTGAACGTGCCCCTCGTGACCGCCGTCACCTGATACCTAGATGACCGAGGGGTGACGGCTGAGTTACATCGGTGTGATCTTCCCCAATGTGTTCCACACGCTGTGGATAACCTTGTGAGCTGTTCGACACGCACGGTGTTCTGTGTCGGCGATGAGGGCTCTGACCAGCATCTTCACCGGCGATGGCCGTTCGTCGGCGGCGTCGGCCCGGGCCGACGGTCGCCTCACTCGTCGATGGGGGCGACCAGCTCCATCTCGTCCTGGCAGTGCCGCGGTGGGTCGGGCACCTCGTCGTTCGCCACCGTCATGCGGACCTCGGTGCCGCAGATCGAGCAGCGGTAGACGATGCGCACCCGGCGCAGCTCGCCGGGTGGTGGCGGGGCCGGCACCGGTCGGGCGAACGAGCCGATCACGGCGAAGCCGATGCGCAGGAAGAGGTAGGCGGCCCCGAGCGCCACGACGACGTTGGTCGTCGGCAGGTCGGTGGCCGCGACGAGGGCGACCCCGACGGCGACGAGGAGCAGCGGGAGGACCCGCCGCCGGAACGTGGCCGGGGCGTCGCCGCGGCCGCGAGGGGCGTCGGCCCCGTCGGCGCGGGCCCGGTCGGTGTCGCTCGTCGGATCGTTCTCGCTCATGGCCTCGGGTGTCACCTCACGGCCTCGGTGTCGCGGCGGCCCAACGGTCGCCGGGGTGGCGCGTCTCGTCGCGCCGCGATGATACGGCCGCCGTGGTGGCCCCGGCGCCCCCCGGTGCACCCGACCGTCCGCCCGAGTGGGGTGCTCCCGCTCGACACACGCCACGGCAGCGATCGCGGCGGTGCAAGACTGTTCCCGACCGGACAGACACTCGGCGCGGAGGCACAGCCCGATGACCACGTGGACCGACGAGGAGATCAGCCGGCGCGTCGAGGGCTCCACCGTGCCCCGGGCGTTCCTCCGCACGCTGGAGGCCCACGGCGACGCGGTGGCGTTGCGTCATCGGCGCGACGACGGCACCTACGAGGACCAGACCTTCGCCGAGCTCGCCGACCGCGCCGCCCGCATCGCCGGCGGCCTCGGTGGGTTGGGGGTCGGGCCCGGCGACCGGGTCGTGCTCATGATGCGCAACCGGGTCGAGTTCCACGCCGTCGACCTCGCCGTCGTGCTGTGCGGGGCGACGCCGATCTCGCTCTACAACTCGTCGTCGACCGCCCAGATCGCCCACATGGTCGAGGACTGCGGGGCGAAGGTGGCGATCGTCGAGGACGGCGAGCTGTTCGAGCGCATGGCCAAGGCCCAGGGCGAGGTCCCCAGGCTGGGTCATGTGGTCGTCGTCGACGGCGACGAGGGCGGTGGCGGCGAGGGCCGCGGCGCCGGGGTGAACGGGGTGTCCGACCTGGCGGCGCTGGCCGAGGCCGAGCCGGTCGATCTGGCGGCGGCGGCCGAGCTCGTGTCGCCCGACGACCTGGCCACGGTGATCTACACGTCGGGCACGACCGGCCCGTCCAAGGGGGTGATGATCACCCACCGCAACGTCGTCTGGACGGCCGAGTCGTTGCGCATCGCGCTCACCGAGGGCGTGCCCGCCATCGACGAGCTCGCGGGCATGCGCCTCGTCTCCTACCTGCCGATGGCCCACATCGCCGAGCGGATGGTGAGCCACTACCTCCAGCTCGTCGTCGGCTTCAACGTCACCCCGTGCCCGGCGCTCGACCAGATCACCTCCTACACCACGGCCGTGAAGCCCGAGATCCTCTTCGGCGTGCCCCGGGTGTTCGAGAAGATCTACTCGGGGGTGCACGCGGTGCTC
Source organism: Actinomycetota bacterium (assembly GCA_034211175.1). Taxonomy (GTDB): domain Bacteria; phylum Actinomycetota; class Acidimicrobiia; order Acidimicrobiales; family CAIXPF01; genus JAXHUH01. Next base: position 11,250 of record JAXHUH010000140.1, on the reverse strand, counting down.
GCCGGGGACCCGGAGCGTCGCCAGCGCTTCGACGAGGCGGTCGAGGCCGCCATCCCGATCGTCGATGCCATGACCTGGGACCGGGCCACCGACGAGCAGGTCGAGACGTGGCAGTTCCTCGACGCGGTGGCGTTCACGCAGGTGCGGGAGCTGCTCGGGCTCGACCAGACGAAGGCGGTCATCTCCGGCGCGGCGCCGCTCGCCGCCGAGCTGATGTCGTGGTTCCGGGCGATCGGCCTGCCGATGAGCGAGATCTACGGCCTGTCGGAGACGAGCGGGCCGATGACCTGGGCGCCCAGCAAGGTGAGGGCCGGCTCGGTCGGCCCGGCGATCCCCGGCTGCGAGGTCGTGCTCGCCGACGACGGCGAGATCTGCTGCCGGGGCGGGAACGTCTTCCCGGGGTACCTGAACGCGCCCGAGAAGACGGACGAGGTCCTCGACCCCGACGGGCTGTTCCACTCGGGTGACATCGGCGAGGTCGACGACGACGGGTACTACCGGATCGTCGACCGCAAGAAGGAGCTGATCGTCACGGCGGGCGGCAAGAACCTGAGCCCGTCGAACCTGGAGGCGGCGCTGAAGCTGATCCCGCTGGTCGGCCAGGCGATCGTGGTCGGTGACGGCCGGCCGTTCGTCGCCGGCCTCGTCGTCCTCGACGCCGACGCCGCGACCGGGTGGGCCGCGTCGCAGGGCATCGAGTACGCCGACCTCGACGAGCTCGCCCGCCATCCCGACGTGGTCGCCGAGATCGAGCGCGGCGTCGACGAGGTCATGGCGCCGTTCAGCAACGCCGAGCGGGTCAAGAAGGTCCACGTCCTCGGGGAGGAGTGGCCGGTCGACAGCGACCTGCTGACCCCGACGGCCAAGCTGAAGCGGCGCGGCATCATGAGCCGCTTCGCAGCGGAGATCGACCAGCTCTACGCGCGCTGAGGGCGTCGGCGCCGACCCCGGCGTCATCGCCCCGATCGCCCGACGGGCCGTGCCCGCTCCCCGGCGCGGCGCGCCCGCGCGCCCGGGCGGCCACGAGGCCCGCCGTGGCGCCGATCCAATGTGGCCCGACCTTGCGTCGGGTGTAGCGTCCCCTATTGTCGCCGTGTAACGTGCCGGAGGTCACACGTACTGGAGTACGTGCGTGGCCGAACGAACGGTGAGGTAGTGATGGGCACGATGGGGCGAGTTGGGGGGACGGTTCTTTGGCGTTGCTAGAAGTCGACGACGTATCGGTCCGGTTCGGCGGGATCGTCGCGCTCGACGGTCTGTCGTTCGGGATCGAGGAGGGGCAGATCTGCGCCCTGATCGGGCCGAACGGTGCGGGCAAGACGACGTTGTTCAACGTCGTCAGCCGCATCTACGACCCGACCGAGGGTGCGCTGCGGTTCGAGGGGCGCGATCTGCTGGCCCTGCCGCCGCACCGGATCTCCCACATCGGGGTGTACCGCACCTTCCAGAACCTGGCGCTGTGGCCGGGCATGACCGTCCTCGAGAACGTGATGGTCGGGCTGCACACCCGGACCAGGGCCAACTTCCTGACCGCACCGCTCCGCCTGGGCACCCGGGCGGAGGAGAAGCGGACCGAGGAGAAGGCGTATGCCGTCCTCCAGGAGCTGGACCTCGCCCAGCACGCCTTCCACCCGGCGGCCGGTCTGCCGTTCGGGACGCTCAAGCGGATCGAGATCGCCCGTGCGCTCGTGGGCGAGCCGAAGCTCCTGATGCTCGACGAGCCGGCGAGCGGCCTCACCCACAGCGAGGTCGACGAGCTCGGTGAGGTCATCCGGATGCTGCGCGACCGCTACGGCCTCACCATCCTGCTGGTGGAGCACCACATGCAGATGGTGATGGGCATCTCGGAGCACATCGTGGTGCTGAACTTCGGCCGCAAGATCGCCGAGGGCCTGCCGGAGAACGTGCGCAACGACCCGAACGTGGTCGAGGCCTACCTCGGGAGCCACGCCGCATGACCGCCGTCGGTGAGCCCATCCTCGAGGTGAAGGGCCTGAACGCCGGCTACGGCGCGGTCGACGTGCTCCGTGACGTCAGCTTCGACGTCCGGGCCGGCGAGATCGTCGTCGTCCTCGGCGCCAACGGGGCCGGGAAGACGACGACGCTGCGGGCCGTGTCGGGCATGATCGGCGGCAGCGGCTCGGTGGTCATCGACGGCCAGGAGATGCTCGGGAAGAACCCGGCGGAGATCGTGCGCCGCGGCGTCGCCCACGTCCCCCAGGGGCGCGGGACGTTCCCGGAGCTCTCGGTCCTCGACAACCTGCTGGTCGGTGCCTACATCCGCAAGGACGCCAAGGCCGTCCAGTCCGACATCGACCGGTGGTTCGAGCTCTTCCCCCGCCTGGCCGAGCGCCGCTCGCAGCTGGCGGGATCGCTCTCGGGCGGCGAGTAGCAGATGCTCGCGGTGTCCCGGGCGCTCATGTCCGACCCGAAGCTGCTGCTCCTCGACGAGCCGTCGCTGGGGTTGGCGCCGCTGATCATCGAGGACCTCTTCCGGGTCTTCGGCGAGCTGAACCGCGACACGGGCACGACGATGCTCGTCGTCGAGCAGAACGCCAACCTGGCGCTCGAGATCGCGTCCCGCGGCTACGTGCTCGAGGCCGGGCGCATCGTGCTGAACGGCTCCGCCCAGGAGCTGCGCGACGACCCGGCGGTCCGGGAGGCGTATCTCGGTGCCTGACCTGCAGTTCATCCATCACATCGAGGGGGAGATGGTCGCGTGGAACTGTTCCTGAGCCGGCTCTTCGACGGGCTCACGCTCGGCTCCATCTACGCCGTCGTGGCGCTCGCGCTCGTCCTCATCTTCAAGGCGACGACGCTGATCAACTTCGCCCAGGGCGAGATGGCGATGCTCGGCACCTTCTTCGCCTACGTGTTCGCCGTGGAGCAGGGCCTCCCGGTGTTCATCGCCATCATCATCGCCATGATCATCAGCGCGGTGCTCGCCGCCGGCGTCGAGCGGGTCCTCATCCGGCCCTTCGACCCCGACGACCACCTCCCGGTGGTGATCATCACGCTCGGGTTGTTCCTCGTCATCAACGCGGTGGCGGGGGAGATCTGGCGCTACGACCCGCGCAACTTCCCGAGCCCGTTCCCGGCCGACTTCGACGACTACGTCAGCATCGGCGGGGCGCGGCTGTTCTACGAGGCGGTCGGCATCTGGGTGTCGCTCGGCGCCATCCTGCTCGTGCTCTACGTCCTGTTGAACAAGACGAAGGTCGGGCTCGCCTTCCGGGCGGTCTCGTCGAACGTGGAGTCGGCCCGCCTGGCCGGCATCCGCACCGGCCGGACCCTGCAGTTCGGTTGGGCGCTGGCCGCGGCCATGGGCACGCTCGGCGGAGCGCTCGTCGCCCGACGCATCTTCGTCGAGCCGAACATGATGCAGAGCCTCCTGATCTTCTCGTTGACCGCGGCGGCGCTCGGAGGGCTCGACAGCCTCGGCGGTGCCGTGATCGGTGGCCTCATCATCGGGCTCGTGCAGAGCCTGCTCGTGGGCTACGCCCAGGACATCCCCGGTCTCGACTGGCTGAGCGGGGACCTGTCCCTCGCGGTGGCGTTCGTCGCCATCCTCATCGTCCTGATGGTGCGGCCGTCGGGCCTGTTCGGAACGCGGAGGGTCGAACGAGTATGAGCGCCCAGGAACCACTCCTCACCGTCCAGGAGGGCAGCCCTCGGCACCGGGCATGGACCTACGGCTGGTGGGGCCTGTTCGTCGTCGTGGCCCTGCTGATCCCCTACCACCTGGGCTCGTTCCGGGTCGGTCAGTTCACGACGTCGATGATCTACATGGTCGGCATCCTCGGCCTGAACCTCATCGTCGGCAACATGCGCCTCCTGGCGCTGGCCCAGAGCGCCCGTTCCACTGCGAGTTCGGGGTGAACATCACGATCGGGCGCGGCACCCTCGTGAACATGGGCGCAATGGTGCTCGACGGTGCCGAGGTCCGCATCGGCGACGACGTGATGATCGGGCCGAGCTGCCAGATCTACACGGCGAGCCACTCGCTCGATCACCGCGAGCGCAGGCACTGGGAATCGATCTGTCGGCCGATCACGATCGAGGACGACGTGTGGATCGGCGGCAACGCCATCATCTGCCAGGGCGTGACGATCGGGGCGCGCTCGGTGATCGCCGCGGGCGCGAAGGTGACCCGGGATGTGCCACCTGACACTCTTGTGGCACAGATGCCGGCCCAGGCGGTGAGGCATCTCGCCGACAGACCGGGGGGGTAGCCATCCAGCTCTTCATCCAGCGGATCATCGACGGCCTCGCGAACGGTGCCATCTACGGCGCGATCGCCCTCGCCATCTCCCTCGTGTACCGGACCTCCGGCGTGCTCAACATCGCCCAGGGCGAGATGGCGACGTTCGGCACCTACATCGCCTACGTCCTCAGCTCGACGGCCACGCCGGCGCTGTTCGGCGCCGGGCTGGCGGCGATCCTGCCGTTCACCCCGTGGCCGATGTGGCTGTCGATCCTCGTCGCCATGGCCATCTCCGCGGTGTTCGGCGCCGCGCTCGAGCTCCTGGTGTTCCGGCGCCTGCGAAACCGGCCCCCACAGGTGGTCACCAGCGCCACCGTCGGGTTGTTCCTGCTCATCAACGGGATCACGGCCCAGTGGTGGTTCGCGATCCCCCGCGACGTGACCTCCGTCTTCCCCGACCAACCCGACGACTACATCGGCATCGGCGGGGCACGGTTCCGCTTCACCTACCTCGGCGTGCTCCTCGTCGTGGTCGGCCTGCTCGTGGCGCTCGAGCTCGTCCTCAACCGGACCCGGCTCGGGCTCGCGTTCCGGGCCGTGGCCCAGAGCCGCGAGCACGCCGAGCTGGTCGGGATCCGCTCCGATCACGTCGTCGCCGTCGGCTGGGCCCTCGCCGCGGCCATCGGGACGCTCATCGGCGGCCTCGTCGCCCCGCGGTTGCTGCTCACCCCGACGATGATGGTGACGATCGTGGTCTACGCCCTGGCGGCCGCGCTGCTCGGCGGGCTCGACAGCTCGGTGGGCGTGGTGCTCGGCGGCCTCGCCATCGGCGTGGTCACCACCATGCTCGCCGGCTACGTCGAACCGCTCGGCCCGGACCTGAGCGTGGTGGTCGCGCTCGTGGTCCTGCTGATCGTGCTGCTCGTCCGGCCGACCGGCCTGTTCGGGGCCAAGCAGGTGGAGCGGGCATGACGGTCGGGACACGGCCCGACGGGTCGCAGCGACCGGCACTGGTCGACCGCCGCCTCGCCACCGTCATCGGGATCGCCGTCGTGACGCTCCCGGTGCTGGTCCTGCCCGAGCTCGAGGGCCGCCTCGTCACCCGCGTCGTCGCGTTCGCGGTGATCCTCGCCGGCCTCAACCTCCTCACCGGCTTCGGCGGCCAGCTGACGTTGGGCCACGGCGCCGCGGTCGGCCTCGGGGCGGTCACCACGGCCGTGCTCGTCACCAACTACCAGATCCACCAGCTGCTGGCGCTGCCGATCGCGGCGGGTGTCGGCCTGGTCGGCGGGCTGGTGATGGGCCTGCCGGCGTTGCGCATCCGGGGCATGTACCTGGCGCTCGTCACGATGACGATGGCCGTCGCCTTCCCACTGGCGGTGAAGCGCTATGGCTGGCTGACCGGCGGCTCCAACGGCAAGCGGATCGTCCCGGAGCTCACCGGCCCGGGTTGGCCCGTGATCGGCGACGACCACGTGTGGGTCCACCTCATCGTGGTCGCCATCGCCTTCCCGGTGCTCATCGCCGTCGCCAACCTCGTCGACAGCCGGCCCGGCCGCGCGCTGCGGGCCGTGGCCGCCAACCCGACCTCGGCGACCTCGACCGGTGTCGACGGCCGGGCCGTCACCCTCCAGCTGTTCGCCCTGGCCTCCGCGGTCGGCGCCATCGGCGGCTCGTTGCTCGCGTTCGAGACCCCGTTCGTCTCGGCCGACACGTACTCGGTGTTCCTGTCGTTCCAGCTCTATGCGGCCGTGGTCGTCGGTGGCCTCGCGCATCGCCACGGCCACTGGGCCGGTGCCGTGCTGTTCGTCGCCGCCCCGTGGGTCATCGAGGAGCTCGGCTTCGTCGTCGAGGACACCCTCGTGTTCGGCGCGGTGCTCCTGGCGGTGACGTTCCTGCTCCCGGGCGGGGTGATGTCGGGCATGGACCACATCGTCGAGCGCTTCCGGACGGCGCCGTCGTCGGGCGATCCCGGCGGGCGTCCGGCGGCGAGACCGTCGGTCACCCGGATCGTCGTGGACCGGGAGGGCAACGTCCACGAGGTGGCGGCCGACCATCCTCGCGGTGCGATCGCCCCGCCGAGCGTGCCCGGCGGCTGGAGGACCGAACCCGCCGAGAACGGCGAGCGCGAGCACCGCGACCCGTTCCCGCCCCGGGTCCCGCCCGGGTGGTGACGGGAGCCGGTCGGGTCAGCCGCCGGCCTGCTCGCAGACGTTGACCAGCTCGCCGACGCGCTCGACCCACGACCGCAGGGTCTGGCCCGGCCGGAGGAACACCGGCGGCGTCCGCCCGGCACCGACGCCCGACGGCGTGCCGGTGAGGATCACGTCGCCGGGCTCCAGCGTGGTCGCGACCGACAGGTCGGCGACGAGGTCGGCGACGCCGAAGACCATGGCGTCGGTCGTCGCGCGCTGCATCTCGACGCCGTCCACCTCGCAGCCGATGGCGAGGCCCCGGCCGTCGCCGATCTCGTCGGTCGTGACCAGGGCGGGGCCGAGCGGGCAGGTGCGGTCGAACGTCTTGCCGGCGAGGAACTGGCTCGTGCGCCGTTGCCAGTCCCGGACGCTCACGTCGCTGGCCACGCAGTAGCCGGCCACCACGTCGAGCGCCGCATCCGGGCGGATGCGCCGGGCCCGGCGGCCGATGATCACGGCGAGCTCGACCTCCCAGTCCGTCGAGGTCGACACGTCGGCGTCGGGCAGCAGGATCGGGTCGACCGGTCCGGTGAGCGCGCTCGTGAACTTGGCGAACCAGGTCGGGGCCTCGGGGACGGCGTTGCCGAGCTCGGCGGCGTGCTCGGCGTAGTTCCGGCCGACGCACGCGATCTTCGGGGGCCGGGGAACGACCGGGGCGAGATCGAGGCCGGCGAGGGCCCGGGTCGTGCCCGTGGCACGACCGGCCCGGGCGAGCCCGTCCGGCTCACCGAGGAGCGCGCCGACATCGGGGGCGTCGAGCTCGACGACCTCGTCGCCGTCGATGCGCCCGGCGCGGGTGCCGTGGTCGGTGCGGAAGGTGACGAGACGCACGGGGTGGGCTCCTCCTCGCCGGATGCGCCGACGGCCCCCGTCGTCGGCGGACCGTCACCCGCCGGCCGGCGCCGAGCGGGACCGCAGCCTGGCGCGGCGGCGATGTCGGGTCAACCGGTGCGCCGGCGGGCGCGTCGTGCCGGGTCAGCCGTTGCGCCGGCGGGCCCGTTGGCGCCCGCGGCGCAGACGCCAGCGCCGTCGGGGCCGTAGGGGCCGACGGGGGCGGGCCGCCCGCTGGGCATGGGCGTCGGCGACGGTGTCGATCGCCTCCATGACCGCGTCGGCGTAGCGCCCGGGCAGGCGGAAGGCGGCGTCGTGGTCGGCGTCGTCGAGCACGATCTCGTGGGCGCCGATCTCGAGCGCGAGCTGGCGCTGGCGGCGGACGTCCACGAGGCGGTCCGAGCCGGTGATGACCGCGGCGGTCGGCACGTGCAGCGCCCGCGCCCCCTCGCGGAAGTCCCACTCGGCCAGCGCGTGGCCCGCGGCGATGGCGTCGGTCACGTGGCCCCGCTTCACCTCGCCGATCAGGTGGGTCCGCCATGCGGCCACGAGCTCGTCGGTGCGGGCGGTCTCGTCGACCAGCGAACGGAACGCCCACTCCCCGGCGCCGGCCCGCAGCGCGGCACTCAGCGCGGCGAGGAACCGCCAGCGGAGGCGGTCGAAGAGGTGGGCCCGCCACTCCAGCGCGGTGGCCGTCAGGACGAGGGCGTCGACGCGGTCGGGGTGGCGCTCGGTGAGGCGCATCGCGATCGGCCCGCCCATCGAGTACCCGACGACGATGGCCCGCTCGACCCCCAGCGCCTCGAGCAGGGCGTCGGCGTCGTCGGCCGCGTCCTCGATCGTGAACGGCTGCGGCGAACGGATCCCTCGACCATGGCCCCGGTGGTCCGGTGCCACGAACGCGTAGCGCTCGCCGAGCGTCCGGTACAGGTTGAACCAGTTCAGGTCGGCGGTGGCGAGCCAGCCGTGGAGCAGCAGGACCGTCGGGCGCCCGGAGCCGAGCCCATGGGTGCGGGCGAAGGCCTCGCCCCGCCCCGGCAACGGGACGATGCGCCCCTCGGGGATCCACGGGCGGATCGGCAGGACCGCCCCGGTCGCGCGGCTCTCGTCGGCGCGGCCGTCGTCGGTCCCGTCGGGGCGGCCCCCGTCGATCGTGGTCGTCACTGCAGCTGCCACCACACGCTGATCGCCCCGATCACCACGCCCATCACCACGAGCATGATGATCGCGCTCTTCGGCAGCGAACCCTCCTCGGAGAGGCCCGGGGTCTTGCGCCGGACGAAGCGGAGCAGGCGATCGGCCGCCGGGATGTCGACCGCGAGGATGGCGAGGCCGGCCGCGATGGTCAGGATGCCCTGGCCGGGCAGCACGAGCATGGCGATGCCGGCGAGGAGCACGAGCACGCCGGCGGTGATGCGCACCGCCTTCTTGACCGGCCCGGCCGGGCGTCCGGCCCGGTCGTCGGGACTCCCGGGCTGGTCGTCGGGGCGTCCGCCCGTCGCCCGCCGGGGTGCCTTACCGTCGAGCGAGGGCTCCAGGGTGGGGGTCGTCGTGTCGTGGCCGCCGTGCATCGCGTCACCAGCTCGGGTTCGTCGGGGTTCCGACCGCCCGTTCCTCGATCGTACCGGCGCGCCGCGCGCCCGATGCCGGTCCCGGCCCGGTCGCCCCCGACCAGCACCCCCGAGCCGACCCCGTCCGGTTCCGGTGGCACGTTCCGGGGCCCGCGGACGGAACGATCTGTCACCGAACTGGTCCCCGCAGGATGCCACCGGTGGCACTTCGCGGGGTCCAGAACGATCTCGGTGACCGGCCGGGGGTGGGTCAGACGTAGGTGGAGCCCTTGGGGGCGCCGACGTCGCGGCGCATCTCGACGTTGACCAGCGCGGGCTTGCCGCTGTCGAGGGCGCGGCGGATGGCCGGGGCGATGTCGCCCGGCTCGGTGACGTGCTCGCCGTGGCCGCCGAGCGCCTCCACGACCTGGTCGTAGCGGGTGTACGCCAGCTCGGTCGCCACGACCCGCTCCTCGCCGTACATCATCGCCTGCGGCCGCAGCATCTGGCCCCAGGCGCCGTCGTTGCCGACCACGCCCACGATCGGGAGGCCGAAGCGAACCGCGGTGTCGTACTCGAAGCCGTTGAGCCCGAAGCTGCCGTCGCCGTAGACGATCAGCACCCGGCGGTCGGGGTGGGCGATCTGGGCGGCGAGCGCGAACGGCATGCCGACGCCGAGCGTGCCGAGGGGGCCCGGGTCCATCCACGCGCCCCGCTCGGGCACGTGGATCACCTTCGACGCCTGGGCGACGATGTCGCCGCCGTCGCCGATGACGATCATGTCGTCGTCGATGACGTCGGCCAGCTCCTTGCACAGCCGCATCGGGTCGATGGGCACCTCGTCGCTGGTGAGCTGGCTGCGCACCCCGGCCTCGAGCTCGCTCTCCCGGGCCCGCAGCGTCGACGTGTACCCGGAGAAGTCCGGCTTCAGGTCCTTCTCCGCGAGCACGTCGAGCAGGAGGCCGAGCGAGGCGCCGAGGTTGCCGGCGAGGCCTACGTCGACGCTGCGGTTCTGGCCGATCAGCGTCTCGTCGAGGTCGAGCTGGACGATCTTCGCCTCGGCCGGGATCGACGCCCCGAACTTCATCCGGAAGTCCAGCGGGGTGCCGGCCAGCAGCACCAGGTCGGCCTGGGAGAGCGCCTCCTTGCGGGTCCGGTTGAAGAACTGCGGGTGGCTCATCGGCACGAGGCCCCGGGCCATGCCGTTGCAGTAGGTCGGCAGGGCGAGCGTCTCGATCAGCTCGCGCAGCTGGGGCGCGCCGGTGCTCCACTTGAGCGCGGTGCCGGCCATGACCATCGGGCGCTCGGCGGCGGCCAGCAGCTCGGCGGCCCGCTCGACCTCGGGCCGCGGCGCCGCCGCGGCGACGCGGTAGTCGCGGAAGCGGGGGACGGCGACCGCGTCGAGGTCGACCGGTGCGGAGAGCGTGTCGAGCGGGATCTCGAGGAACGCCGGGCCCGGCACACCGCTGAGGGCGTTGCGGATGGCGAGCTCGATGTACTCGGCGATGCGCCCCGTCTCGTAGCAGGCGTCGCTGTACTTGGTGATCGGCCGCATCAGCCCGACGTGGTCCATCTCCTGGAGCCCACCGCGGCGCAGGTTGGCGAACGGGGCCTGACCGCCGAACACCAGGATCGGCGAGTTGGCCCGGAAGGCGTTGGCCACGCCGGTGACACCGTCGGTGACCCCGGGCCCCGCGGTGAGGATGGCCACGCCGACCCGACCGGGATGGAGGCGGGCCCAGGCGTCGGCCGCGTGCACGGCGGCCTGCTCGTGGCGCACGTCGACGACGCGGATCCCCTCGTCGAGGCAGCCGTCGTAGATCGCCATGACGTGGCCACCGGACAGGGTGAAGACGCACTCGACACCCGCGGCCTTCAGGGCTCGTGCCGCCAGCTTGCCGCCGTGTGTCATGGGAACCCTCCCGGACGTGGATCGGTGTGACCGACGTTACCGACCACGACTCCCCGGGGTCGATCCTGGCGCCCGCGGTCGAGGCTCACCACGACCGGTGATCGGGGTGGGGACGGTGGCGGGCGGCACCGATCAACTCGTCATGATCGGGGACGACGGCACCACGGCCCGGGCCCCACCGCCGTCGGTCGCGGGCCGTTCGCGGCCGGGCCGGCACCGGTGCCGTCGTTCGGCGGTCATCCCGATGGGACCGTCACGGGCGTACCCGCCGCCGGGATCTCCCTCGGCGAGGTCGTCGTCGTGGTCTCGTGGTGCATGGCCGCGCTCGCGGTCATCGCCGCCGGCTTCGACGCCTGGGCATGGCACGCGTACGGCGATCACTGGTTCGGCGACCACGGTCCGCGGTTCTCCGAGTTCGCGCTCCACCACTGGACCGAGCTCGAGGCGCTCCGTGGCCTGGTCCGCTCGCTCATCGGCGCCGTGTGGGCGGTCGGCCTGACCGTGACCGTCGCCTGGTGGCGGCGCGGCCCCGGTGCGGTGGGCTTCGCCCGACGCCGC
>JAXHUH010000139.1:0-2153 GCA_034211175.1 Actinomycetota bacterium | reverse complement strand
CCGCGAAGCTGGCCGACTCGGCGGCCACGCGCACGTCGGAGGCGAGCGCCAGGGCCAGCCCGCCGCCCACGGCGGGGCCGTTGATCGCGGCGATCACCGGCTGGCGCAGGTCACGCACCTTCGGCACGAGCGAGGCGATGTGCTCCTGGGTGCGCAGGCCGCCGGAGACGCCCTTCAGGCCCTCGGACACCTTCGAGCCCGAGGTCGCGGCCTCGACGAGGTCGAGCCCGGCGCAGAAGCCCCGGCCCGCGCCGGTGAGCACCACGACGCGCACGTCGTTGCTGCGGGCCAGCTCGTCGAAGGCGTCGTGCAGGTCGTCGACGAGGTCCCACGAGAGGGCGTTGAGGCGGTCGGGGCGGTCCATCGTGAGCTGGCGCACACCAGGGATGGGCTCGGTGACGGTGAGGTCGGCCATGGCGGCACGCTAGAACGTGTTCTCAGGAGGGGCCGGGAGACGCCGGTCCCGCACCCAACGACAGGAGGGGGACCCCCATGGGGGACGGCCACGTCGGCGCGCTCGAGGGCTACGGCGCCCTGGTCACCGGAGGCGGCAGCGGCATCGGTCTGGCGAGCGCCATCCGGCTCGCACGGGACGGCGCTGCGGTCACGATCTGCGGGCGCACGCAGAGCCGGTTGGAGGAGGGGGCCCGGGCCATCGAGGCCGGCGCACCCGACGCGAAGGTGCAGTGGGTCGTCGCCGACGTGGTCGACGAGGACGCCGTGGCGGCTGCGGTCGCCAAGGCGGCCGAGCCGTGCGGCACGCTCGACGTGGTGCTGGCCTCGGCCGGCGGCTCCGACTCGATCGGCCCGGTGCACACGCTCGACACCGACGCCTTCCGCAAGACGCTCGACACCAACGTGGTCGGCACGATGCTGGCGCTCAAGCACAGCGGTCCGCTCATGTGCCGCAACGGGCGCGGCAGCTTCATCGCCGTGTCGTCGCTGGCGGCGTCCCGGGCCCACCCGTGGTTCGGCGCCTACGGCCCGGCCAAGGCCGGCATCGAGATGTTCGTGCAGCAGTGCGCGCTCGAGCTGGGTCCGTCGGGCGTGCGGGTGAACGCCGTGGCCCCCGGCCTGGTCGACACCGAGCTCGTCGGTGCGGTCGTGGCCGGCGGCCCGGTGCTCGAGGACTACCTCGCCCAGATGCCGCTCGGCCGGGTCGGCACGCCCGAGGACATCGCCGAGGCGGTGCGCTACCTGGCCGGCCCGGAGTCCGGCTGGGTCACCGGCCAGACCATCCGCCTCGACGGCGGCCACTCGCTCGGCCGGGGCCCGGACTTCAGCGGGTTCCTCGAGCCCGTGTTCGGGGCCGACGGGCTCCGGGGCGTCGTCGCCGAGGAGGGCTGATCGTGGTGGCCGCCTCCGACGAACCCGCCCACGACGGGGACGGGCCCTCCTACGACGAGATGGCGTTCTTCGAGGAGAACGCCGAGGAGGTCGGCCTGGCCTGGACCGGACCGCCGGCGGTCGAACGGCGCAGCCTCGTGGTCGACGAGGGCTCCGGACGTCGCCTCAGCGGGCTCGTGTGGGGCGACGGCGAACCCGAGCTGGTCCTGCTGCACGGCGGCGCCCAGAACGCCCACACCTGGGACACCGTCGCCCTGGCGCTCGACCGGCCGCTCGTGGCGCTCGACCTGCCCGGTCACGGCCACAGCGACTGGCGCGAGGACCACGCCTACTGGCCCGAGGGCATGGCGGCCGACGTGGCCGTCGCCGTCGAGGCGTGGGCGCCGAACGCGTCGATGGTGGTGGGCATGTCGCTGGGCGGCCTCACCGCCACGTGCCTGGCCGCGACGAGGCCCGAGCTGGTGCGCCACCTCGGCGTCGTCGACGTGACGCCGGGGACCGACCACGCCAAGGCCGAGCCGATCATCTCGTTCATCTCCGGCCCGGAGGTCTTCGCGTCCTTCGACGAGATCCTCGCCCGGACCATCGAGTTCAACCCGACCCGCTCGGAGGCGAGCCTGCGGCGTGGCGTGCTGCACAACGCCCACGAGGTCGGTCCGGACGGCCAGTGGTCGTGGCGCTGGGACCCGACGCGCGACACCGACCGCATCCCTGACTTCGGCAACCTGTGGGACCGCGTCAGCGAGGTCAGCTGCCCGATCCTCTTCGTGCGGGGAGGGGCGTCGGGCGTGGTCGGCGACGAAGAC
>JAXHUH010000138.1:0-38825 GCA_034211175.1 Actinomycetota bacterium | reverse complement strand
AACGCATCGGGTTCGGGTTCCGGTCCTTCCGCAACTACCGCATCCGAGTCCTGCTCTACGCAGGCCGACCCAACTGGACCCTCCTCGACCAGATCACCCCCGCCGAAATCCGATGAGCCGGACTACCGGGACGACTACGAGGACTTCCCGGCCGCCGTGCTCGGCGACACGATGGACGACTGGCCCCACGAGCGCTGGCTCGACATCCGCGAGCTCGACGCGCTCGAGCCGATCATGGCCGCCCGCATGGACATCTGCGCCGAGAAGGGCTTCGACGCGGTCGAGCCCGACAACGTCGACGGCTACGCCAACGACACCGGCTTCCCGCTGACCGGGGCCGACCAGCTCGCCTACAACCGGATGATCGCCGACCTCGCCCACGAGCGGGGCATGTCGGTCGGGCTGAAGAACGACCTCGACCAGGTCGACGAGCTCGTCGACGACTTCGACTTCGCGGTCAACGAGCAGTGCGCCCAGTACGACGAGTGCGGGATGCTCACGCCGTTCATCGAGGCCGGCAAGGCCGTGTTCCACGTCGAGTACGAGCTCGACAACGACGACTTCTGCGCCGAGACCACCGCCCTCGGGTTCAGCTCGCTGCGGAAGACCTACGACCTCGACGCGTTCGTCGAGGCCTGCTGATCGGGCACGGTGCCGGGGGTCGGGAGCTCGAGGCGGTAGCCGACGAGCACCAACCCCGGCACCGGCTCCCAGTCGGCGCCCGGGTCGCGCTGGAAGCCGAGCGCCTCGTACATGCGCCGGGCCGGAGCGTTCCCGTCGACGGTGTGGAGGACGACCCGTCGCCGCCCGGCGGCCCGGGCCCGGTCCACGCAGGCGATCGTCAGCGCACGGCCGACGCCACGACGCCCGGCGGCGGGGTCGACGGCCAGCATCCGGATCCCGGCGGCGTCGGCGTCGGCGAACTCCGAGGACGGCGTGCCCGGCCCCGGTACGTACGTCGCGCCACCGACGACCCGCCCGTCGCCATCCGTGGCGACGAGGATGTCGGCGTGGGCCGCCCGCCCGGCGACGTCGGCGAGCTCGATTGCGTAGCTGGCCTCCGAACCGCCGAGCTGACCGGCGCTGCGGTAGGCCTCGACGGTGATCTCCCCCAGCCGCTCGTGCTGCTCGGGAGAGGCGACGGCGACGACGATCTCGGTCCGATGGGGCTCCTGCACGCCGCCGGACGCTACCGGTTCCCCTCCCACCCCGACCCAACCCCGTTCCGGGGGACCGATCTGTCGTGTGGTGACCGTGTGGTGGTCGTGGAGGTCCCCCAGTTCGGGTGGGGGTGGCAGGGTGGGGGTGTGAGCGACGACGCAGTCCGGCCCGCCGACATCACCGTGAAGCGCGACGAGCACGTCGCCATCGAGTTCGGCGACGGCCGGACCTTCACCTACGGCCTGGCCGAGCTGCGCCAGCACTGCCCGTGCGCCCACTGCCGGGGCCGCCGGGACCAGGGCCAGCTCCCGTGGGACCCGGCCCACATCGACGAGCTGCGCATCACCGACGCCGAGCTGACCGGCGGCTGGGGGATCCGGCTCGAGTGGCAGGACGGTCACGGCACCGGCATCTACCCGTGGGAGCACCTGCGGGCGTGGGGCGAGCAGGGCGAGGCGCCGTTCGGTGCCGACTCCGGCCTCGGGTCGTGACGAACAGGCACAGCACCGCTAACGTGCAACTTCATGGTTGCGTCTGATCGTTCGCCGGAGCCCCGCCCGTTCCGCTTCGGCCTCCACACCCACACGTTCGAGAGCGCCGACGCGCTCCGGGCCCGGGCGCGCTGGGCGGAGGACGCCGGGTTCTCGGTGATGACGATCGCGGACCACCTGGTCCCGATGCCGGCGCCGTTCGCGACGATGGCGACGATCGCCGCGGCGACCGAGCGGCTCCGGGTCGGCACGCTGGTGCTGAACAACGACTTCCGCCATCCCGTGATCGTCGCCCGCGAGGCGGCGACGATCGACTGGATGAGCGGCGGGCGCCTCGAGCTGGGCATCGGCGCCGGGCACATGGGCTTCGAGTACGACGAGGCCGGCCTGCCGTTCGATCGCGGCGCCGTCCGCGTGTCCCGCCTCGCCGAGTCGGTCCACGTGATCCGCCGGCTGCTGGCCGGCGAGGAGGTCACCTTCGAGGGCGAGCACTACACGCTCGCCGGCCATCGCTCGTTCCCCGACCCGGTCCAGGCGACGGTCCCCCTCCTCGTCGGTGGCAACGGGACCAAGGTGCTGACGACGGCGGCGGCCGAGGCCGACATCGTCGGCTTCGCCGGGTTCCGCCACCGTGAGCGGGGCGGGAAGGTCGAGCTGACCCACTTCGGGCCCGATGGCCTCGACGATCGGGTCTCGGTCGTCCGCGATGCCGCCGGCGATCGGTTCGCCGACCTGGAGCTGAACGCCCTCGTCCAGTGGGCCGACGTCACCGACGACCCGGAGGCGTCGATCAAGGGCCGCTTCGGCGAGCTGGTCGGCGACGGCCCGCTCGACCCCGATCTCCTGGCGTCGCCGTTCCTGCTGTGTGGCACCGAGGCCGAGATCACCGCCGTCCTCCACGAACGCCGCGAGCGCTTCGGCATCAGCTACCACACCATCTTCGACGGCAACGCCGACGCCCTCGCCCCCATCGTCTCGAAGCTCGCCGGCACCTGATCACCCACCGCCGGGGAGCACCTCGATGGTCTCCACGTGGAGCTGTTCGGTGCGGGGCAGGACCGTCCGGCCGACGAAGTAGCCCTCCTCGCCGCCCTCGACGATCATCGTCGCCCCCGTGTTGAAGGTGACCAGCGCGTGGGTGACGTCGTCCGGTAGGCGGCCGTCGACCGTGGCCACGGACACACCTGAGCCATCGGCCTGGTAGCCCGAGCTCAGCCCGTACCAGACCGGCTCCGGTGGCCGGAACGGTTGACGCGTGCGCTTCGCTGCGCAGTGGCCCGTCGACGCCGCCCGCTCGACCAGCTGGCCCTCGAAGAGCTCGTGCTCGACGAGCACGAGCGCGAAGCCGTCCTTGTTGTCGATCATCCAGAGGTCGGCCCTGCTGCCGTCCTCCGCGGTGTCCGACGCCACGACGACCCCGTCCTCGCGGGTCACGTCGATGGCGCACTCGCCGACGACGTCCGTCGATCCCAACCAGTCCTGCACCCAGTCGGGGAGCCCACCGCCGGTGAGCGCCGCCACCGTCGTGGCGCCGAGGAGCAACGCGCCGGCCGCCGCGCCACCGGCGACGATCGGCTTCCGCCAACGACGGTCCGGCCGGGACCCAGCGGCCAGGATGTCGGCGAAGAGGTCACGCTCAGCGGGACCGAGGTCGAGCGCCTCCAGCTCCTCGTCACTCATCGGGCTCGCCGCCCGGACGATGTCGTCGAGCTCGGTGTCGTTCATCGGTGGTCTCCTCGCACCTCGACGGCGGCGTGCCCGGAGGACGCCACCTCCGCTCCTTCTGCACTGGTCAGGACGGCGCGCAGCTTCGACCGGGCGCGCTGGAGTCGACTGCGCGCCGTGCTCGGTGGAACGTCGAGCACCGCCGCGGCCTCGGCCGGGGTCAGCCCTTCCCAGACGGTCAGGAGCACCAGCTCGCGCTCGTCCTCACCGAGTGCCTCCAGCGCCGCCACGACGCTCGCCGACGACGTGATCCGCTCGTCGACGGCGGCGTCGAATGCCCGCCGGACGTGCAGCCTAAGCCGCTCGGCGAGGTCCGACCGGCGCCGCACGCCCCGCCGCTGGTTGGCCAGCAGGCGACGGGCCACACCGAACAACCACGGCCGTTCGCCACCGTCGGCGGGGACGTCATCGATGCGGCGCCACGCGACGAGCATCGTCTCGGCCGCGACGTCGGCAGCGTCATCCGGGTTCGCCGCCCGCCGCACCGCGTAGCCGAGCACGGCCCGCAGGTGCGCGTCGTACAACCGCCGGAACCGGACCTCGGCCGCGTCAACGGCGTCGCCGCCCGACGCCGCGGGTCCCGGCGTCATCATCCGTGCCTCTCCATGCCCGGTACCTGTCCGGCAGCCCGGCCAGCGTCCCGGGCGTGGCGATCGATCAGATCGTGATCTGCTCGAGCGTCGGATCGAGCCGGCGGAGGTCGTCGGGGTCGGAGGTCACGACGCGCTGGCCGGCGCGCCGGGCGCAGATCACGACGTGAGCATCGACGACATCGGAGGTGCCGCTCGTCGCGAGCCGCCTCCCGATGTTGGTGGCGTCGACCCGGTCGATCGCCACGACGTCCGTCGTCGGCTGGCGAACGAGCCGCGCAAGGCGAACCTGGCGGTCCGGCCGGCGGATGGCCTGGGCGAGCGCTCCGGCCGGAACCGTGAGGCGAACGCCTGCCTCCGCGGCGCGTGCGAGCAGGACGATCATGCGGCGGTCGTTGCGATCGACGGCGATGAGCGCGCCCGCGTCGAGCGTCAGGCCCCCGCTCACGCCGCAGAGTGCGGCCGGCGTTCCGTCGACGCCAGCAGTCCGTCCGCCCAGGCACGCTCGTCGTCGGTGAGCGGTCCGCCGGTCTCGCGCAACGCCTCCGCAAGGACTGCGCCCCACCCGGCGACGTCGTCGAGCGCGACACCGACGGCGTGCTGCACGAATCCGGACACGCTCGTGGCCCGCCCGGCCTCGACGAGCGCCTTCAGCCGCTCGACCTGCGCCTCGTCCAACGTCACCGTCACCTTGCGAGTCGCCATACCGATCACCATACCCGGCCAGCCTGGGACCACGCTGCTCGCTCGACGCCGCCGCACGCCGCCGCACGGCGCTGGACGGCGCGCCGTCACCGACGCCACGGCACGGGCGCGTCGGTCGACAACGCTACGGGTCTCGCATCTGGCGCGAACATGCTCGGCGACGGCGGGGTCGCCGTGGTGCTCAGCCGTTCTTGGGGAGCTCGTTGAACGGGACTCGGGCGAGGTCGCCGGGCTCCTTGGGGAGGCCGAGGGCGCGTTCGGCGACGATGTTGCGCTGGATCTGGTCGGTGCCGCCGTAGATGGGCAGGGCCTGGGCGCCGAGGATCTGGGTGGTCCACGCAGCGGCCGCGCGGCCCCCGGGGGCGTCCGCCAACGACGAGGCATCCTCGCCCGGGTAGGCGTGGAGCGTGGCCCTCGCCCCGAGGATGCGGGCGCTGAGGTCGCGGTTGTGGCGGAGGATGTCCGCCATCAGCAGCTTCGAGAAGTTGGCGAGCCCGGGGATGTCACCGCCCGCGGCCCGCACGGCCTTGTGGCGCTCGGTGTTGTACCGCTGCACCTCGCTCAGGATGTGCGACCGCACCAGGTCGTCCCGCACCGTGGGATCGTCGAGCCGGCCCAGCTCCCGGGCGAGCGAGACGAGGCCGGCCGCCGGCGACCGACGTTCGCCGGACGGCGTCGCCGCCCCACCCGCCGCCTGACCGCCCGGAGTCCCGGACGTCGCAGGCTTGCGCCGTGGCCGGACGAAGTCGCCCGCCCGCTTGTCGAGGTCACCGGCGACCGTGCCGGGGCGGGCGCCAAGGCGACCGCGGTCGCCGCCCGCACCCATGCCCGAGCGCTCGAACGCCAGGGTGGTGTTCGCGACCGACCAGCCGTCGTGGGCGTCGCCGATGCGGGCATCGTCGCCGACCACCGCGTCGGTGAGGAAGACCTCGCTGAACATGGTGGCGCCGGTCATCTCCTTGAGCGGCCGCACCTCCACCCCGGGCTGGTGCATGTCGCACGCGAACCAGGTGATCCCCTGGTGCTTCGGCGCGGTCGGGTTGGTGCGGGCGATCAACATGCCGAGGCCGGCCAGGTGGCCGCCCGAGGTCCACACCTTCTGGCCGTTGACCATCCAGACGTCGCCGTCTCGCTCCGCCCTCGTCGCCAGGCCAGCGAGATCGGAGCCGGCGCCGGGCTCGCTGAACAGCTGGCACCACGCCTTCTGCCCGGTGACGATGTCGCGCACGTAGCGCTCGATCTGGGCGGGTGTGCCGTGGGTGGCGATGGTCGGCGCAGCCAGGTTCAGCCCGAGGCCGGCGGGCGGCCCGAGGGCGCCGTGCTCGGCGATGGCGCGACCGGCTCGGACGACGTCGCCCCGGCTGAGGCCGCGGCCGTAGACGCCGACGGGCAGGATCGGGTTCGACCAGCCCGCAACACCGAGGAGCTCCCACCACTGCGCCACGCTGAGGTCGGGGTCCCAGTTGTCCCGGAGCCAGTCGCGCAGCTCGTCGATCGGGTCCGACGTCGTCCTCGTCGTCGGCGCCGCTGCGTCGGTCGTGGTCATCCGATGGCTCCTTCGTGGCTGGTTGCCCGTGGCGACGAGCGTCGGCTCAGGCGCCGGGCTCGTCGATGGGGGTGAACTGCGGCAGGCGGCGGCCGTCGGACAGCGGCTCCCACGTGACCTCGACCGCCATGCCGACGGTGACGTCGAGCGGGTCACAGCCGACGACGTTCGACAGCAGCCGCCAACCGTCGTCGACGTCGACCAACGCGACGGCGTACGGCGCCCGGTCGGCCATGAGCGGGTTCTGGGGCCGGTGCTCGACGGTGACGGCGTGGACCCGGCCGGTGCCCGACGACCGACGCCACTCGAGGCGCTCGCCGAGACAGCCCGGACACACCTCCCGGGGGAAGAAGACCGCGGCATCGCAGTCGAGGCACCACTGCACCATCAGGTGGCCGTCGCGGGTGGCGTCCCAGAACGGGCCCGACACCTCGGACACCGGCGGCTCCATCCGGCTCGGCTGCTCCCTTTGACTCGATGGAACGGCGTCTTCGCTCACAGGGTCCCCTCCGTCCCGAGCACCAGGGTCGACATGCACGACAGGACCATCCCCGAGCCGTGGGCGACGGCGACGTCGGCGCCCGCGACCTGGCGTTCGCCGCACTCGCCCCGCAGCTGGCGCACCGCCTCGACGATCAGGAACATGCCGTACATCCCGGGGTGGGTGTAGGAGAGCCCGCCACCGTTGGTGTTCATCGCCAGCGTGCCACCGGGCCCGAGCCTGCCGTCCTCGGCGAACGGGCCGCCCTCACCCTTGGCGCAGAAGCCCAGGTCCTCGAGGTGGAGCAGGGCGGTGATCGTGAAGCTGTCGTAGCCCATGAGGACATCGACGTCGCTCGGCTTCATCCCGGCCATGGCGAACGCCGCCGGGCCCGACACCGCCCCCGGCGTGGTGGTGAGATCCGGCATCTGCGAGATCATCGAGTGGTCGTGGCAGGTGCCGGCGCCGAGCACGTACACCGGTGGCTTCGCCAGCGTCCGGGCCCGCTCGGCGCTGGTGAGGACGAACGCACCGGCGCCGTCGGTGACCAGGCAGCAGTCGAGGCGGTGCAGCGGCGTCGACTCCATCGGCGACGCGAGGACGTCGTCGACGGTCAGCGGGTCGCGGTAGCGGGCCCTCGGGTTCATCGACGCCCACGCCCGGGTGCTCACCGCGATCTGCGCGAGCTGCTCCGACGTCGTGCCGAACTCGGCCATGTGCCGGGACGCGGCCAGGGCGTAGGGCCCCATCGGCATGCGCAGGCCGTAGGGCATCTCCCACTCGGCCATCACCTCCATACCGGGCCGACCACCCCGACGGCCGCCCCCGCCCCGACGCTTGCGGTCGCTGCGGGGCGTGGCCGCGTAGACCCCGACGACGACGTCGCACAGCCCCGCGGCGATGGCCGCGGCGGCGTGCTCGACGTGGACCTCGAAGCTCGAGCCACCGGTGTTGGTCGCCTCGGTGAACGTCGGGTGGATGCCGAGGTACTCGGCGAAGCCCATCGACGACGCGTGGTGGCAGACGCCGTCGACGTCGGCCAGGGTCAGCCCGGCATCGGTCAGCGCCTCGCGGACCATGGCGGCCTCGAGCGCCCGGCCGTGCAGGTCCAGCTCGCCGGTCGGTGACACCGCATCGGCCACCCCGACCAGTGCGGCGGCGCCCCGCAGGCTGCGGTCGGTCCGAGCGGTCACGATGTCGGTCCCGGGTCGACGCTTCGGGCGTCTGCGATGGCCATCGACGAAGAATAAGAATTCTTCGCTGGTTCGCGCCAGAACGCACGACCAGGTCGTCGTGGAGCGTCAGCTCCCCGCCAGTGGCACGACGGTGCGGCGTGCACCGGACCCGGAGGCGAGCGCCGCCGACGCCGTGGCATGGCGCGGCGTCACGCCCAGAGCGCACAGATGGGAACGGCCCACAGGCGCCGGCCGAGCGGGCGGGCCAGGGTTCCGGTGTACAGGACGAGCCCGGCCTTCAGTTCCCCGGCGGGAAGCTGATCACGAAGCCACGCAAGGTGACGGGCGTCGCGTTCGTCCACGGCGGAGGCGGCCTTCACCTCGATGGCCACGATCGCTCCGTCGCGACGTTCGAGTACGAGATCGATCTCGCGTCGGCCGGACTGCTCCCGAAGGTGGAACATGGCCGCCGGCCTCGTGCCGAGCGTCAACTCGGGCCGGAGCTGGCCGGCGACGAACGTGTCGATCAGCCGACCCAGAAGATCGGCGTTTCGAAGCACGGAGCGGCGGTCGGCCCCGAGAGCCGACGCGGCGAGCGCCGGGTCGCAGATGTAGCGCTTGGCACGCCGAGTGACCCGAGTGAGCCGGTTCGAGGACCACCCCGGCACCTGCTCCGCCACGAAGAGCCGTTCGAGCACGAGGTCGTACCGCTCGATGGTCGACCGGTCGACGCCGGAGGCCTCGGCCAGCGTCACGAGCGTGGGTGACGACGCCGTCGAGGCCGCGACCGCTCGAAGATGACGCCGCAGCTTGCCGGGATCGCGCACGTCGGCGACCAGGGCGACATCCCGGCCGATCAGGTGGTCGAGGTAGGAATCGAGCCACGCCGATCGGGTCCGGGACGAGCCCCGCGCCAGCGCCTCGGGAAAGCCTGACGCCAACGCCAGGTCGACGTACTCGGCGGTGTTCGGGCGGTGGGCGGGCAAGGGGAACGTCACGTCACCGGTGGCGTCGATCTCCTCGACGATCCGGTCGAGGAACGTGGGCCCTGCGACCTTCGCGTTGAGCTCGCGCTGGGTCAGGCTCCAGAGCGGGACCCGGATCACCCTGCCGGTTCCCGGCCACTGCTGGCGGTCCATGTCGTCGGCGGCTGATCCGGCGAGGAGGAATCGACCCGGGGAGGGATCGGCGTCGACGAGCCGCTTCGTCGCCGCGAGAACGTCCGGTGCGAGTTGCCACTCGTCCACGAGGACGGGCGGATCGGCATCGCGCAGGACGCTGTCGGGATCGGCCGCGACGGCACCACGGACGTTCCGGTCGTCGAGGCGGAGGACCGTCCGGGCAAGCCTCGCGGCCGTCGTCGTCTTTCCAGCAGCCCGTGGCCCGACGAGCATCACCGCTGGAACGTCGCCCACGAGCTCGCTGAGCCACGGGTCGACGAGTCGCTCGATGTACTCGCGGTGAGCCACAGCCCTCACCGTACGCGACCACTAACCCACATTCCACGCGCCATCTAGCCGCAACCACACGCGGCACCCAGCCAGCACGGGACGCGTTCACCGACCACCGGAGGCGGGCGGGTTGACGGCGCAGACGCCGGGAACCAGGAAGTGCCCGTTTCCGTTCGCACGGCCCGACCGCCCGCTTCCTTTCAGGCGGGCAGGTCGAGGACCTGGGAGAGCGTTGCCGCCCACGGGTGTCGACGTGGGTGCGGGGCCACCGGTCGTCCGCTCCTGCGGGGCGGCACGAGCCCGGTGATCTCCGACGACGACGCAGGCCGCCTCGCCGAGCTCGTACCCCACGTAGCGGTGCGCACGATCCCCGGCGCCGGGCACCTGATCGCTTGCGACGCCCCGGCCGCCATGGCCGAAGCCCTCGTCGCGGCGATGGCCGGGCCCGTCGCCGATCGACCCGGCCACGGACGGTCGGCTCAGCCGACCTGACGGGGGACGAGGCGGATCACCCTGTCGGCCCGTCGAGCACGACGACCTCGTTCACCGAGACCCCGCTGGCCGGCGGCAGGTGCACGATCTCGACGAAGTAGCCGTCACGCTCCGCCTCGACCGTCATCGCCAGCCGTGGCCCACCGACGGTCGGGTCGACGAGGGTGATCCGCTCCTCGTCGATCTCGATGTCGTCTCGCGTCGCCAGCGTGAACTCGAGCCGTCCCCGGGTCGCGCCCGCCGGTAGACGACCGACGAAGCGGGCGACGAACACGTCTTCGGACGAGGTGTACCCGACGCTGCCCCACGGTGGCCCGTGGGGGTGCGACTCGTCGACCGATCCCGGCGCTCCGACCTTCGGCCCGCTGCAGCCGATCGAGCCACCGCCGAGCTCGCCATCCGGCCCGCGCTCGAGCACCGCCTCGGCATACTCGTCCTCCGAGTCGACGATCCACAGCTCCACGCTCGAGCCGTCGGCATCGGTGTCGCTGGCCACCAGAACGGCGTCGTCCGCGACCACGCATTCGTCGAGCGCGTCGCGCACGGGGCCGTCGAGCACCCCGAAGCCCGCGGCGGCCGCCACGCCACCGGCGAGCGCGGCACCGGCGAGCAATCCCCCGGCCACGGTCCGTCGGCCGCGCCCGCGCCCGGTGGGCCTGCCGGCCACACGCCCGCCGTCCGCGCCGGCGAACCCCTGCTCCTCGTCGGCGGCTCCGGCGATGATCGCCTCCACCAGCTCGTCCTCGGCGCCCGCGAGGTCGTACGACCCGACCGTCGACGCGTCGAACCGGTCGACCGACCGCAGCCGATCGTCGATGTCGGTCATCGGGATCCTCCCGTCGCGGGATCGTCGGTGGACTCCGCCGGCGCCGCGACGTCGAGGCGGCGCTGCAGCCGCTTCCGGGCCCGATGGAGGCGGCTCCGGGCGGTGGACGGTCGGAGCCCGAGCACCACGGCAGCCTCTCCGGGGCGCAACCCCTCCCAGGCGGTCAGCAGGACGAGCTCGCGGTCCTCCTCGTCCAGCGTCGCGAGCGCCCGCTCGACCAGTGCCGATTCGGCAACGGCGTTCTCGTGCCCCGGGGTTGTCGCCTGTCGAACCCGCTGCCGCAGCTCGGCCGCGAGGTCGCTGCGGCGGCGCGCCCCGCGTCGTTGGTTGGCGAGCACGCGACGGGCCACGCCGAACAGCCACAGCCGCTCCCCGCCGTCGGTCGGCACGACATCGAGGCGGCGCCACGCCACCAGCATCGTCTCGGCGACGATGTCGGCGGCGTCCTCCGGCCCGGTCCTGCGCAGGGCATAGGCCAGCACCGCGCGACCGTGGTCGGCGTACAGCGCTCGGAACCGCGACGCGTCGCCTCCGGTTCCCCGCGCCTCGGGACCCTCACGCGCGATGAGCGGGGCCTCGCCCGTCGGCTCACCCCGTGCCGTCATCGCAGGTTCCCCGGCGTTCGTCGCGTCCCCACACCCCGCACCTGTCCGGAACGGGGCCCAGCGTTGCAGGGAGTTGGCCGGGTCGACGC
Organism: Actinomycetota bacterium; assembly: GCA_034211175.1. Lineage (GTDB taxonomy): Bacteria > Actinomycetota > Acidimicrobiia > Acidimicrobiales > CAIXPF01 > JAXHUH01. Next base: position 27,488 of record JAXHUH010000138.1, on the reverse strand, counting down.
GCTCGCCCGGCTGCGCGAGCTCCGGATCTGCCTCCGGGAGCGGCCCTGACCTAGGTTCCGGGGCATGGACTTCGCCCTGCCGACGGAGATCGAGGAGCTGCGCCGGGAGGCCCTCGAGGTCGGGCGCAAGGCCGCGGCCGGCCGGGCCATCCGCGAGGACTCGTGGCTCGTCGGCAACGACCCCGAGTTCTCCCGCGAGCTGGCCGCCCGCAACTGGATCGGCATGACCTGGCCCGTCGAGTACGGCGGTGGCGGCCGCAGCGCGCTGGAGCGCTTCGTCGTCTACGAGGCGCTCATCTCGGTCGGCGCTCCCGTTGCCAGCTCCTGGTTCGCCGACCGCCAGATCGGCCCGAGCCTCCTCCAGTTCGGCACCGACGAGCAGCGCCGCCAGTTCCTGCCCGACATCATCGCCGGCACGTCGATGTGGAGCATCGGGATGAGCGAGCCCGACGCCGGCAGCGACGTCGCCTCGATCCGCACCCGGGCCGAGCGCGACGGCGACGAGTTCGTGGTCAACGGCCAGAAGGTGTGGACCTCCGGCGGCGCCGACGCCGACTGGATGTACCTGATCGCCCGCACCGACCCCGAGGCGAAGCCCCACGAGGGCCTGTCGGACCTGCTCGTCGACCTCCACTCCCCGGGTGTGGTCGTCGAGCCGATCGTCGACATGACCGGCAACCGCCACTTCTGCCAGGTGTGGTTCAACGACGTGCGGGTGCCGGCGTCCAACCTGGTCGGCGAGCTCAACGGCAGCTTCCGCCAGGTGATGCGCCAGATGGAGCACGAGCGCGGCGGCATCGACCGGCTCGTGTCCAACCGGGCGCTGTACGAGGACGCACTGGCTTCAGCAGACACGTCCGACCCGAACCTGCGCCAGGCGTTCGCCCGCGCCGAGACGATCTACCGGATCGGCCGCCACCTCGTGCTGCGCGAGGTGCTCGGCCAGGCGCCGAAGGGCTGGTCGGCGCTCACCAAGACCCTGTGCACCGAGTTCGAGATCGAGGTCGCCGAGCTCGCCGGGAAGGTCGCCGGCCCCCACGCCATGGTGTGGGACCGGGTCGCCCGCGGCCTCTGCTACGCCCCCGCCTACACGATCATGGGCGGCACGACCTCGATCCTGCGCAACATCCTCGGCGAGCGCTACCTCGGCCTTCCCCGCGAACCCCGCGTCTGACCAGCCGAGCGCTACCTCGGCCGCCACTCCGACCGGTGCGTGCTCGTGTCGCGCCGCGTCAGGCGCCGAGGCGGCGGACGGCGGGCCCGTGGTCGACGACCCAGGGGGCGATCCGGGCACTCACGTCGGTGATGGCGACCGCGGTCTCGGACACGAGCACCGGGTCGAGGCCGAGCTCGGCCAGCTCGGGGATGGCGTCGGCCAACGCGGCCACCCGGGCGAGGAGGTCCTCGACCGCGTCGATGCGAAGGGCCTGGGCATCGTCGGTGAGCGCATCGTGGAGCGGCGAGCGCTCGACGAGGCGCCGGGCCTCGAGATCGGACAGCGGGACGATCCCGACCGTCAGCGCATCACCCCCGCCGGCGCTGGAACCACCCCGACCCAGCCCGACGACCGACCCGTAGGTCGGGTCCTGGTGGACGGCGACCCGGACGTCGAAGCCGACGCGGCCCATCTTCTGGACGAGCGCCTCACCCATGCGGTCACCGAGCGACGCCACCATCCGGTCCCAGCTGGCCCGCAGCTCGTCGGCGCCGTGGAGGTCGAGCGCCAGGCCGGTCTCCTCCGACTTCGCGAAGCGCCCCCGGCCCTTGGCCTTCACCACGACCGGCCAGCCGATCGACTCGGCGATCTCCACCGCCTCGTCGGCCGAGCGGGCGAGTCCCCGGGCGATCGGCTGGAGGCCCACCGCCTCGAGCAGCGAGACCACGTCCTCCTCGTCCAGCGTCATCCCGCCCGGTGAGGCGGCCAGCCGGGCCGCCACCAGCTCCCGGGCGACGGCGAGGCGGTCGGGGTCCACATCGGGGAGTGTGCCCTCGGGCTCGGAGCGCCACGCGCCGTACGCCGCGGCCCGCCCGAGCGCCCGGGCCGCCCGCTCCGGGAAGCGGAAGACCGGCACCCGCCCGATGGACGGGGTCTGGACGCCGAGCTGGGTAGCGACGAACGGGATGTCCGGGTGCTTGTCGGCCATCTCGGAGATCACGCCGGCGACCTCCTCGAGGCCGTCGGGCATCGGTGGTGCGTGGAACACCATCACCGCGTTGGTGTCGGGATGGGCCAGGAGGGCGTCGAGGGCGACCCGGTAGTGGTCGGGGGTGGCGCCGTAGGTCAGGTCGACCGAGGTGGTGACCCGGGCGCCGAGCGGCAGCTGGCCGAGCAGCTCGCCCGACGCCTCGTCGCCGAGCTCGACGAGCTGCAGCCCCGCTCCCCGGCACGCCTCGGCGGCGAGTGACGCGGCGCCACCGCTGTTGGTCACGATGGCGACGCCGTTGCCCGACGGCGGCGGCTGGTCGACGAGGACCTGGGCGACGTCGAAGAGCTCCTCGACGGTGTCGACCCGGATGACCCCGGCCTGGGCCAGCAGCGCGCCGGTGGTGGCGCCGGCGGCCCACACACCGCCCGAGCGGACGTCGGCCTCGGTCTTCACTGCGACGATCGGCTTGCGGCGCGACACCCGCCGGGCGATGCGGTGGAACTTGCGCGGGTTCCCGAAGCTCTCCAGGTGGAGGAGGATGACCGAGGTCCCCTCGTCCTCCTCCCAGTACTGGATGAGGTCGTTGCCGCTGACGTCGGACTTGTTGCCCATGGCGACGAACGCGCTCATCCCGAGGCCGATGGCCCTCGTGTGGTCGAGCACGGCGAGGCCGAGCGTTCCCGACTGGGTCGACAGCGCCACCCGGCCGGGCAGCGGGGCGAGGCGACCCAGCACGGCGTGCATCCGCACGTCGGGGTCGGTGTTGGCCACGCCGAGGCAGTTCGGCCCGATCAGGCGCATGCCGTTGAGCCGGGCGGTCTCGACGAGCTGGCGCTCGAGCGCGGCTCCCTCGGGGCCGGTCTCCGCGAAGCCGGCGGACAGCACGATGAGGCCGCGGACCCGCTTGAGCGCGCACGCCTTGACGACGTCGACGACCTCGGGGGCGGGCACGGCGATGATGGCGGTGTCGACGTCGCCGGGGACGTCGAGGATCGTGCGGAACGCCCGGACGCTGCGCACGTGGTCGGCCTCGACGTTGACCGGGTAGGCGGGGCCCTGGAAGTCGCCGTCGAGGACGCGGCAGAACACCTCGTGGCCGATCGAGCCCTGGTTGCGGCTGGCGCCGATGATGGCGACCGACGACGGGTTGAGGATCCGCTCGACGGAGCGGGCCTCGGCCCGCCGGGCGCGGTCCGCGATGCGGGCCTCGCCCTCGTCGGTCGGCTCGAGCCCGAGCTTCACCTCGACGAGCCCGTCGGCGAAGCCGGTGGTGACCTGGAAGCCGGCCTGGCGGAAGACGTTGATCATCCGCCGGTTCTCGGGCAGCACGACGGCGGTGAACGTGTGGAACCCGTTCTCGCGGCCGGCGACGGCCAGGTACTCCAGCAGCAGGGTGGCGAGGCCCCGCCCGTGGTGCTCGTCGTCGGTGAAGAAGGCGACCTCGGCCTCGCCCGGGTCGCGCCACTGGTCGTAGCGGGCGACGCCGATCATCTCGTCGCCGAGCAGGGCGATGAACGCCATGCGGTCCCGGTAGTCGACGGTGACGAGCCGGTCGACCTCGTTGTCGGGCAGGTGCCGGCGGGCGGAGAAGAACCGGTAGTAGATCGACTGGTCGGACTGGCGGCTGTGGAAGCGCAGCAGGCGCTCCCGGTCGTCGGGCCGGATCGGGCGGACCCGGACGGTCGCGCCGTCGGCGAGGGCCACGTCGGCCTCCCACCGGGCGGGGTACTGCGGGGGGATCGATGCGACGGCCTCGGTCATCGCAAGCGATGGTAGATGTGCCACCTCGGTGAGCGACGACCGATGTGCCAAGCTCCCCAGGAACGTCGACCACGATCAGGGGGACGAGCGGTGGAGCTCACGTTCGAATCGGTGCCGGTGCGGGGCGGTGACCTCGCCGTCGGTCGGGCCGGGCCGCCGGTCGGCAGCTCGGACGTGCCCGTCGTCGTCGCCGCCCACGGCATCACCGCCTCGGCGCTGGGTTGGCTCCGGGTCGCCGAGCTCGCCGGCGACGAGCTCACGCTCCTCGCGCCCGACCTTCGGGGCCGGGGCCTCTCCGCGGGCCTGCCGGCGCCGTTCGGCATCGACGCCCACGTGCAGGACCTGTTCGCCGTCCTCGACCACCACGGCCTCCACGACGCGACGTTCGTCGGCCACTCGATGGGCGCCTACGTCGTCGCCCAGGCCGCGGCGACCCACCCCGAGCGGGTCGGCGCCGCGGTGCTCGTCGACGGCGGTTTCCCGCTGCCGGTGCCCGAGGGCGCCGATGTCGACGCGGTGCTCGACGCGACGCTGGGCCCGGCGATCGCCCGCCTGTCGGAGACCTACGACGACCTCGACGCCTACCTGGCGTTCTGGCGCCAGCACCCGGCGTTCTCCGGGCTCGACGCCGACGACGAGCGACTGCTCGAGCGCTACGTGGCCCACGACCTCGACCCGGCCACGGGCCGCTCCCGGGTCGCGTCCGAACCGGTGCGCGCCGACGGGCGCGACCTGCTCGTCGGGCCGGGCCCGCGCACCGCGCTGGGTCGACTCCGCTGCCCGACGTGGCTGGTGCGGGCGCCGCGGGGCATGTTCGACGACCCCGACGCCCCGCTCGTGCCGCTGGCCGCGGCCGAGTCGTTGGTCGGCGACCACCCGGGCTTCCGCCTCCGCACGGTCGAGGACACGAACCACTACACGATCCTCATGACGACCCGCGGCGCGTCCGCGGTGCTCGACGCCGTCCGCGCCGCCGTCCGGACGGCCTCGCCGGCCTGAGGCGACCGCGACGTCCGACGGCCACGTCGGGTGTCCCGGCGCCGATCGGCGGCGATCGAACGGCGGGTGGCGACGATCGCCCTGGTCGAGATGGCAGCCCGGTGACAACAACGCGGTCGCCGCGTCATCTGATTACATTCGCGTTGCGAACACCCGCCCATCCCTTTACAGTTGATGGTGCGGGAAATGGCGGCGGGCGAAGGAACGGTGGGAAACAATGCGAGCTTCGGCGGAACGCACCAGCCACCTCCAGTGGCGGCGGGCTGCTGGGATCATGGTGGTCGTGGCGGCCGTCGCGGTCTTGATGGTGGGCCTCGCGGCCCGCTCGGACCTCGGACGTCAGACCGGGATCGAATCGACCGCCGAAGCGACCACCGAAGCAGCGAGCTCTGACGGCGAGCCAGTCGAGCTGACGATGGGCCTCTCACCCGGCGGCGACGACGGTGTCGCCTCCACAGCGGACGTCAACCCGGTCGCTGTGCGGGTGGCCTCGGGCATCATCATCCTCGGCCTCATGGTGCACTTCTTCATCCTGGTGCGCGGGTTCGTCCGACACATCGGTACCCGCAAGCGCACCTCCCTGCGCACCTGACGCTCCCCTCCCCTCTCTCCCCGGGGAGCGCAAAGGGGACCGATGACGCGAACGAGGCGCCGGCCACTGTGGCCGGCGCCTCGTTCGCGTTCAGCGCGCACCCCCGCCCGCGTCGGGCGGGGGACGGTCAATCGTCGCTGGCGCTCACCCCGTTGGTGCGGGGCCGCCGCCGGGGCAGCGACGACGGCTCGGCCATCGGGGCGGCGCTCCCCTCGGAGGTCGGCTCCGCGGCGCGCCCGGTCTCGGCCCGCTCGCGGGCGACGGCGGCGCTCGCCTTCTCGGCCCGGGCCGTGGCGAGGCGCTCCATCATCGACGGGTGCGGCGAGCCGCGCTCGCCACTCTCGGGCCGCAGGTCGACGACGAGACCGGTCGAGGTGTGGATGCCGTCGGTGTCGAGGTACGGACGCTCCGACGCGGACCGCACCGGGTCCATGTCCTCGCCCAGCGACGAGGTGCCGGCCCGCCACTGGCGCAGCGACGCCACCGCCGGGTCCTCCGCCAGTGCGGACAGCAGCCGGCGGAACCGGAACGAGGCGAGGGCGTCGTCGTCCTCGGAGGCGGCGGCGAAGATCTCGACCACGCCGTTGCGGACGGCGACGTCCTCACCGTCGAGCTCCTCGGCCAGCTCCAGCAGCTCGGTCGCCCGCCGCACGCCGATCGCGGCCAGCCGCGACCGCACGTCGGCCATCGTCGAGCCGTCACCCAGGCGATCGAGCTCGGGGAGGTTGGTGACCAGCAGCGCCTCGTCGGTCCACCGCAGCAGCTGCCCGACCTCGATCCCGGTCGTCACCGACAGCGCGACGGCGTCGGCCGAGACGAGGCCGTCGACGTCGCGCACCCCGGCCGCCGCGAGCCGTGCCCGGTCGGCCGGACCGAGGCCGTCGAGCTCCTCGAGCGGCCGCGACGGCACGCCGACGACCCGGGCGAGCCCACCGGTCGACCGCATCGCCATCGATCCGATCCCGACGATCGTGCGCCACACCGAGGTCGGCGCGAACGCCACCACGAAGGCGGCGACGACGACGATCCCGGCCGACGTGTCGATCCCGAGCGGTGCGGCCTCGACGAGTGCGGCGGCCACGAGGGTCCACACGAACCGGTAGGCGCCGAGCACGTACACCTGCGGGCGGAGGCTGCCGCTCATCGACGCGCCGATGACCGAGCGGAGCACGCCGAGGTAGCCGCCGACGAACGCGTAGGTGAGGAGCGTGGCGTCCTCGGAGACCAGCTCCAGCAGCGCACCGGACGACCCGATCTCGGTCGCCACCATCACCAGCGTCCATCCGAGCCCGGCGATCGCCGTCGTCGCCGCGACCGGCAGCACCCAGTTGCGGGCCGAGACGCCGGCGACGAGCGGGCCGTACGCCGCCTCGACCTCGGCGCGGGTCGCGAGGTCGGGCCGCAGCCGGAACACCTCCCGCAGTCGGTGGTCCTCGGTGACCGACCGGCGCCCGTCGAAGCCCAGCGCCAGCGCGGGCAGGAGCGTGAGCACGACGACGAAGACGAGCTGCACCAGCCGCCCGACGAGCTCGCGGCCGGCGGGGTCGTCGGTCAGCTCGACCCCGGACGCGCCGAACGTGGCGACATCACGCAGGTCGGTGCCGTAGTAGAGGGCGGCACCGACCGCGGCCGCGACCAGCGTCACGGCGGCGACGGCAAGCGTCCGGCCGGTGAGGCGGCGCAGCCCCGAGCCGACCGCCGCCCGGTCCGCGATCGTCTCGGTCATCGCACCGTCGTCTGCGGGAGCGACGAGCGCGTCCTCCTCGGCCTGCGCGGTCCGGTTGCCGACGACGACGCCGGCGAGCACGACCGCCGCGGCGGCGAGCGAGCCGACCACGAACGCCGGGGCCGACCACAGGAGCTCACCGACCGCCATCGCGCCCACGACGTAGACCGCGAGCGCGCCGACGGCCGCGGCGGGCAGCCACTCCCACCACGACTCGCGCTGGCGGATGCTGCGCAGCGGCTGCACGGCCAGCACGTGACGGCGCAGCAGCGAGCCGATCGGGAACGCACTCGCCGGGTCGACGCCGAGCAGCCGTGCCTCGAGCGGCGCGAGCACCAGCTCGTCGTCCGGACGGGCCACAACGGCGGCTCGCTCGTCACCCCCGCTCCCGTCGCCGTCGCGTACGTCGTCGGGGTCCGCCCCGTCGGCGGCGCCGACGCGCACGTACCAGCGCGAGCAGTTCTCCACCTTCCACATGCGCGGGCCTCCTCTCGGGCGCCGGGCACCCCTGCCGTCTCGTGTCGCCCGCGTCATGTGCAGCCTCCTGACTGAACAGCAATCACAATAGGTGATTCCGGCGGCGCTGTGTGTGACGCAAGTATGTTCGACGAGAGGTGGTCCGCGCCCGCTCGACCCCAGGTCAGGCGGTCGCGGCGCATCAGGACGCCGATCGCGCCACGCGTTGAGGACGGTCGCGATCGTGGGTGTCGGCCACCGTGGCGGACCAACCGCTCAATGGCGGGCGCGCCGCCAGAGATCTCCCCAGTCGAGGGGACCGCTCGACAGGATCGCCACCTGGTACAGCCGCCCACCGAGGCGGACCCCCAGCCAGATCGTTGCGGCCAGCAGCGCGAGCGCGAGGCCGATGTCGCCCGGCCCGACGTCGGTCACCCCCATGCGGGCCGGCATGGCGATCGGGGCGATCGGCGGGAACACCGAGATCAGACGGGCGACGGCGCCGTCGGGGTTCGGCAACACCACCGCAGCGGTCGCCACCCAGCCGCCGACGAGCATGAACACGACCGGCGCGGCCGACGACTGGGCGTCCTCGGGGCTGTGCGACATCGCGCCGACCACCGCATAGACGACGGCGTAGAGCGTGAACCCGGCGAGGAAGAACACGACGCCCCACAGGGACACGGCGACCGGCAGGTCGGGCACGTCGAGCTGATCGAGCCCGACCGCGGTGGCGAGCGCCGCGGCCACGATGATCACGACCTGGGCGAGGCCCAACAGGCCGAGGCCGATCAGCTTCCCCGCCAGCAGATGCCGGGGGCGCAGCGTCCCGAGGAGGACCTCGACCACCCGGGACGACTTCTCCTCCATCGTCCCGGTGAGGATCACGTTCGAGGTCGTCGTCACCGCGAAGAACAGCAGGAAGCCGGCGGCGAGGCCGATGAACGCGTCGGCGTCGGAGCCGTCGTCGTCACCGCCACCGCCGCCACCGGTGTTGGCGTCGAGCACCTCCACGGGCTCGACCGGCGCGAGCGCAGCGGCCACCGCGCCCTCACCCAGCCCGGCATCGGCGAGCCGCGTGACGACGATCAGCCGGGACCGGGCGGCATCGACGGCCGAGAGCACCACGTCGGGCGGCGTCCCGTCGCTGACCAGCTCGTCCCGCTCGACGAGGACGGCGTCGATCTCCTCGCCGTCCACCGCGGCGATGGCGGCGTCGCGGTCGGGGAACACCGGCGTGGTGATCTCGACGGCCAGGAGCTCGGCCGAGCCGCTCAGGGCGTCGGCCACCGCGGACGGGTCGTCGTCGACCACACCGATCTCGTAGCGGGTCGGGCCGGTCTCCCGGCCGACCGCGGCGGGCACGATGACCACGGCGAGGACCGCGCCGAGCATGAGCAGGAAGCTGACGATGAACGCCCGCTGGCGGAGCCGGTCGAGGATCTCGCGGCGGGCCACCAGCTGGACGGCGCGGCGATCGCTGAGGGGTCCGTCGATCATGCGCCCTCACCCGGCTCGTCGACCGCCATCCGGAAGATCTCCGACAGCGACGGCGCCGCGAACTCGAAGTGCACGACCTCACCGTTGCGGCGGGCGGCGTCGATGTAGGTGGAGACGTCCGCGGTCGACGCAACGGTGAACCGGGCCCGACCGCCCCGCCACTCGACGTCGCGGGCGCCGTCTGGCAGGTCCCAGCGCTCGTGGGACGCGAGCTCGATCTCCACGCGCCGCTCGGCGACCTCGCGGCGCACCGAGGCGAGCGGTCCGGCGAGGACGGAGCGGCCCCGGTGGACGACGGCGACGTCGTCGCACAGCGACTCGACGAGGTCGAGCTGGTGGCTCGAGAACACGACGGCGCACCCGTGCTCGGCCCGTTCCCGCAACGTCGCCGACATCGCGTCGACACCGATCGGGTCGAGCCCGGAGAACGGCTCGTCGAGCACCAGGCACTCGGGGTCGTGGACGAGGGCCGCGGCGAGCTGGACCCGCTGCTGGTTGCCGTGGGACAGGTCGCGCAAGCGATCACCGGACCGGTCGGCGAGGCCGAGCTGGCCGAGCAGGTCCTCCGCGGCCCGGCGGGCGTCGGCGCGCTCCATCCCGTGGAGCTCGCCGAAGTAGCTCACCTGCTCGCCGACCGCCATGCGCGGGTACAGGCCCCGCTGCTCGGGCATGTAGCCGAAGCGGGCCCACTGGCCGGGCCCGATGGGCTGCTCGTCCCAGCGCACCTCGCCGCCATCGAGGTCGACGAGCCCGAACACCGCCCGCATCGACGTGGTCTTGCCGGCCCCGTTCGGCCCGAGGAACCCGAGCATCCGCCCCCGCACGGCACGCCACGACATGCCCGACAGTGCCACGACGTCGCGGTAGCGCTTCTCGAGCCCGATGAGTTCGAGCACGCCGTTCCTTTCTCGGGCGACGCCGGCCGGGGCCGGGTGGGGTTTGGCCCCGACGACCGGGGGGAACTGTCCCGGAGACCTTTTCATGGAGGAGGGCATCGTGCGTACTCGAAACCGGCTGGCCGCAGCAGCATTGACCGGCATGCTCGTCATGGGCGCCGCCGCGTGCAGCGACGAGGACGGCGACGGCGCGGGCGCCGACGAGGAGCTCGAGCAGATCGACGAGGGTGTCGAGAACGTCGAGAACGAGATCGAGGAAGGCGTCGAGGGCGTCGGCGAGGAGCTCGGTGAGCTCGGCGACGAGGTCGAGCAGGAGCTCGACGAGCTGAGCGAGTGACCGCCACCCGCTGACCCGACCCCACCGTCCGGAACGTCCCGAACTGGTCTACCGATGTGCGCCCCTGGCGTCGGAACGGTAGACCAGTTCCGTTTCGGGGCGGTACTGGTCTACACCTGCCCGGGCACGACCAGCTCGTCGACGGTCATGCCGGTAGACCAGTTCGGGCGAGGCGGGGGGCGATCGAGGCCAGCGTGGCAACCCGGTCGAGGTCGCCGGCGCCGGGTGGGCTCCACGCCCGCTCCGCCAGTGCGTCGAGACGTCCGACCAGCTGATCGTCGACCCGTTCGGCGGTCGGCGTCACCTCCGACCACAGGCACGCCTGCAGCCCGAGCACCGACCCGACACCTCCGACGGCCGCCAGCTCCGCCGGGTCGAAGGTGTGGGCGGCCTCGAGCGGCACGGCACCCGCCCAGCTCAACCCCGGTGTGGTCCAGTGGTCGTCGCTGACCTGGTCGAGGTAGCAGCGCTCCGCCGGCGCGGCCACGACCGTGTGGCCCGCGGCCAGGAGGTCCCGGCACTCCTTCGAGGACTGCCACGGGACGACGTAGCCCTCGCCGGGACCCAGCGCGCCCGAGGCCGCCGCCTCCTCCCACACCCCCACCTCGCGGCCGAGGTCGGTGCGGACGAGGTCGACCACCCCGGCCATGAACGCGGCGGCGATGCCGTCCGTGCCGCTCACCCCGTGCTCGACCGCCCACCGCCCGGCGGCCGGTGAGCCGTCCCAGGCACCGGCGGGGACCTCGTCGCCGCCCACGTGGATCCAGGGCGGGTCGAACAGGTCGGCCACCGCACCGAGCGCGGCCCGCAGGAACGGCCAGGTCGCGTCGACGCCGGGGTTGAGCACGTTGGTGGTGAAGCCCTGCACGCTGCGGTAGCCGCCGGCGTCGTCGGGGTCACGGAGGTCGGGGACGGCGGCGAGCGCGGCGAAGCCGTGGCCGGGCAGGTCGATCTCCGGCACCATCACCACGCCGAGCGCGTCGGCGCGGCGGCGCCAGCCCGCGATGTCGGCGGCGGTGTAGGAGCCGCCGGTCGGTTCGGGCCCCGAGCCGAGGAGCGGGGGGACCGCCCGGCCGTGGCCTCGCCACGCACCGATGTCGGTGAGCGCCGGGTAGCCGAGCACCGGCAGGCGCCAGCCCTCGTCGTCGGTCAGGTGGAGGTGGAGGCGGTTCAGCTTGCGCCAGGCCGCGAGGTCGATGACGCGGGCGACCTCGTCGGCGGTGCGGAACGACCGGGCCACGTCGAGGTGGAGGCCGCGCCACTCGTAGCGGGGTGCGTCCTCGATGACGCCGCTGGTCGGCACCCGTCCCGGGCCCCCGACGAGGTCGGCGGCCCGGACGAGCTGGGCCAGGGTCACGAGCGCGGCGCGCAGCCCGGCGGCGGCTGCGACCGTCACCTCGACCGCGTCGCCGTCGAAGCGCAGGCGCGAGGCCGCCTCGGCCATGGTCCCGGCCGGTGCCCGGACGACGGTGACGACGCCCGCCCGATCGTCGGCCGACTCCCCGGCCGCGGCCAGGAGCCGCTCGTCCTCACCGGGGAACAGCCGCGCGACCAGGTCGCGAACCGCCGTCCACTCCGGTTCGCAGAACCCGTCGGGACCGGCGAGCGCCCATCGCCGCACCGGGCTCTCGCCGGCCACCTCGACCCGGTCGGGCCACGGCAGCACCAACGGCCCGTCGGGTGGGCGCGCCGGAGGGGCCACGGGCGCCGGGCCGGGCTCGGGCGTCGTGGCGCACGGGGCGACCTCGACCTCGGTGAGCACGCGACGCTGCGCCCGGGGGACGTCCTCGGCGAGGACGTTCCCGGCCAGGTCGACCAGGTACGCGGCCGAGGGTCCGTCGTTGGCGTGGCGCACCGGGAACCCGGCCGTGAACGGGCCGAGCTCGAGGGCCGCGCCCGGCTCCAGCACGAACGCCGGGTCACCGGCGACGACGTGGTACACCGACACGCGCTCGACGACCCGGACCCCGCTCCCCTCGCCCGGGACCAGCGGCACGATGCTGGTCAGGGCCAGCTCGAACGGCCCGATCCGGCGGTTGGTGTCGTTGACCAGCGTCAGCCGGGCGATGGCGGCGTCGGGCCCGGCGGTGCGGTCGAACACGGTCTCCAGGCGCACCGTCTCCGTGGTGGCGCTCATGTGACCGGACCGGCCCGACGGGCGCCGGCCTGCCCGCACCTGGCAAGGTCTGCGGGCGCTGCGGCCGCCCGTCCGGCGGCCGGTGCGACGACGACGGGGGGACGGGGAGTGCGCATCGACGCCCGGTACAACGGGCCGGCAGATTCGGCCCACGGGGGTGTGGCCGCGGGCCGCTTCGCGGAGATGGTGGGCACACCGCTCGCCGCGTCCGTGCGGCTGGTGGCACCGCCGCCGCTCGACGCCGACCTGCGAACCCGACCGACCGACGGCGGGGTCGAGATCGTCGACCGCGACGACACCGCGGTCGCGCTGGTGCGCGAGCTGGGCGAACGGGAGATCGAGCCGTTCCCGTTCGTCGACGCCGACGGGCTCGCCGCGGCGGCCGCCGACTGGGCGTCGCGCCACGACGACATGGCCGATCCGGCGTACAACACCTGCTTCGCGTGCGGGTCGACCGAGGCCCGGCCCGACTCGCTCGGGCTCCACGCCGGTCGGGACCCGCGCTCGGGGTACTGCGCCGCGCCGTGGGTACCCGAACCGACGGAGCCGGACGGCGGCGTCGCACCGTGGATGGTGTGGGCCGCGCTCGACTGCCCGGCCATCTCGGCGGCGTACCGCGACCTCCCACCCGGGATCGCCGCGTTGACCGGCGAGCTCGCCGTGCGCATCGAGCGGCTCCCGGTGGCCGGTGAGCAACACCAGATCGTCGCCCGCTGGACCGGTGCCGAGCGCCGCCGCATCTGGTCGGAGGCCGCGCTGGTCGACGCCGCCGGCCACAACCTGGCGTTCGCGTGGGCGACGACCGTCGTCATCGGCCCCCGCGACGTCCAGCCGGCCTGAGCCGGGCCGGTACCGCTCACAGCCCCTGCCAGGTCGGCTTGTGGGCGTAGGTCTCCCGGTAGTAGCCGCCCAGCTCCAGCGCCGACGCCGCGGCCTCGTCGACGACGACCGTCGCGTGGGGGTGGAACTGGAGGACCGAGGCCGGGCAGCGGGCCGCGACCGGGCCCTCGACCATCGCGGCGATCGGCGCCGCCTTCGCCTCGCCGGCGGCGACGAGGATCGCGTGGCGGGCGTCGAGGATGGTGCCGAGGCCCTGGGTGACGACGTGGCGGGGCACCTCGTCGATCGAGTCGAAGAACCGGGCGTTGTCCTCGCGGGTGCGCGAGGTCAGCGTCTTCATCCGGGTGCGCGACGCCAGTGACGAGCCGGGCTCGTTGAACCCGATGTGGCCGTCGCTGCCGATGCCGAGCAGCTGGAGGTCGACGCCGCCGAGGTCGGCGAGCAGCTGGTCGTAGCGCTCGCACACCGCGGCCAGGTCGGGCTTCTCGGTCGCCGGGCCGTGGAGGCGCTCGTCGGGGAGGTCGACGTGGTCGATCAGCTCCCGGCGGATGAACGCCCGGTAGGACTCGGGGTGGTCGGGCGCCAGGCCCACGTACTCGTCGAGCAGCACCATCGAGCACTCGGCGAAGCTCAGCTCGTCGCGCCGGTGGCGGGCGATGAGGTCTCGGTACACGGGCAGCGGCGAGCTGCCGGTGGCGAGGCCGACCACGGCAGCGGGGCGGCGGGCGACGAGGCCGGCGATGGCGTCGGCGACGAGCGAGCCGAGCGCCTCGGCGTCGGGGACGATCACGACTTCCATGCGGTCACGCTCCGGTGCTGGTGGGTGCGGGTTGGCGGACCCCGGCGACGATCGTCTCGACGACGTGCAGGTCGGGGTCGAGGACGACGAGGTCGGCGGGGGCGCCGACGGCGATGCGGCCGGTCGGGAGGCCGAGGAGGTCGGCCGGGTTGGCGGTGACGGTGCGGATGGCGTCGGCCACCGAGCAGCCGGTCCAGGTCCGCAGGTTCCTGACGGCGCGGTCGAGCGAGAGGTCGCTGCCCGCGAGCTGGCCGCGGTGGTTGCGCACGCCGTCGGGGCCGACGGTGAGCTCGACGTCGCCGATCCGCAGTGCTCCCGGCGGGGCGCCCAGCGCGGCGGTCGTGTCGGTGACGGCGACGACGCCGGCCGGGCCCTTGGCCCGCCACAGGAGGCGCACGACCCGGGGGTCGACGTGGATCCCGTCGGCGATCACCCCGGCGACCAGGCGGTCGTCGACCAGCGCCGCGCCGGGCACACCCGGCTCGCGGTGGTGCAGCGGGGTCATGGCGTTGAACAGGTGGGTCACCATGCGCACGCCGCGATCGGCCGCCTCCTCGAGCTGGGCCGCGGTCGCGCCGGTGTGGCCGGCGGAGACGACGACGCCGCGTTGGACGAGCCGGTCGACGACGTCGAGCGCGCCGTCGAGCTCGGGGGCGAGGGTGACGAGGCGAACCCCGGCCGACGGCGACCACCCCTCGACGAGGGTGGGATCGGGCGGGCGGAGGTGGCGGCGCGGGTGGGTGCCGGGATGGTCCGGCGAGAGCATCGGGCCCTCGACGTGGAGACCGAGGACCCGCGCCCCTCCCCCGGCCGGGACCGGTCCGAGCGGGTCGGCGCCCAGCGCGGCGACCGCGGCCATCGCCCGGGCCACGGTCTCCGGTGGCGAGGTGATGATCGTCGGGCAGAACGCGGTCACGCCGTAGCGGACCAGCGCGGCCGCCACGTCGACGACGCGTTCGGGTGACGCGGTGAGGTCGTGGCCGTGGGCGCCGTTGACCTGGACGTCGATGAAGCCCGGAGCTACGTAGCCGCCCTCGGCGTCGAGCACCCGTGTGCCCCCGGTGGCCACCGACCCGGGCGGGCGCAGCGCCGCGATCAGCCCGTCCTCGACGACGACGTCCGCGGGCTCCTCACCGTCGACGGTGACGACCGCACCGCTGCGCACGACGAGCGGGCCGCTCATGACGTCGTGCCCCGTGGTGTGACGCCGCCGGCGAGCACGGCGCCGAGGCAGCCGAGGGCGACGTCGCCCGGCGCCAGCCGCACCCGCTCGGCCACCGCGACGGTGGCGAGGAACCGGCTGGTGCGGGCCCGGGTCGCGAGTGCGTCGCGCACGCCGTCGAGCAGCGGCGCACCGGCCTCGCTCACGCCGCCGCCGAGCACGACGACCTCGGCGTCGACGGTGAGCACGAGCAGCTCGACGGCCCACGCGAGCGCGTCGAGGGCGTCGCACCAGACGCGGGTCGCGGTCTCGTCGCCGCGACCGGCGGCGGCCAGGAGCGACGCCACCGGCGTATCGACACCGTCGCCGGGCCAGGCCCGCTGGAGCGCGGCTCCCGACGCAACGGCCTCCAGGCAGCCCTTCTGGCCGCACGCACATCGCGGGCCCGACGGGTCGAAGGGGATGTGGCCGATCTCGCCGGCCAGGCCGGTCGGGCCGCGGTGGACGCGCCCGTCGATCACGAGCCCGGCGGCCACGCCCGTGCCCACGCTCAGCAGGGCCACGGTCCGTCCGCCGGCTCCGACACCGGGGCCGGCGCCGAGGCCCATCCGGTGGCACACCCCGAGCGCCGCGGCGTTGACGTCGTTCTCGACCGTGACCGGGACACCGAGGCGCTCGGCGAGGCCGCCGCCGAGGTCGAGCCCCTCGCCGGCCAGGCCGAGGTTCACGGCGTCGGCCACCGTGCCGTGGGCCGCGTCGACCCGACCGGGGACGCCGACGCCGACCGACGCGATCGGTCGGGCCTTCGGGCCGAGGTCGTCGTGGGTCCGGTGCACGAGCTCGGCGACGTGGTCGACGAGGCTCGCCGGCCGGGTCTCGTCGACGGTCCAGCCGAGGGGCACCAGCCGCTCGTCGAAGACGGCGACGCGCGTGCTCGTACCCCCGATGTCGACCCCGACGTGCTGGTGGCCGACACCGCTGGGGTTCTTGGTTGCCATCTCAGCCTTTCACGGCGCCGGCGGTGAGGCCGGAGGCCATGCGCTTCTGCGCGATCAGGAAGAACACGATCACCGGGATCGAGATGAGCGTGGACCCGGCCATCACACCACCCCAGTCTGTGCCACGCGCGCCCTCGTTGAACGCCTGGAGCCACACCGGCAGCGTCTGGTTCTCGGGCCGGTTCATGATCACGAGCGCGAACACGAACTCGTTCCACGCCTGGATGAACGCGAACACACCGGTGGCGACGAGGCCGGGCGCGACCAGCGGGAAGGTGATCGTGAGGAACGCCCGCAGGCGCGATGCACCGTCGACCATGGCCGCCTCCTCGAGCTCGACCGGCACCCCGGCGACGAAGCCGCGCAGCGTCCACACGGTGAACGGGAGCACGAAGACGAGGTAGGTGAGCACGAGCCCGATGATCGTGTTGATCAGCTGCCAGCCGTCGAGCACCCGGAACAACGAGATGATCAGCGCCTCGGCCGGAACCATCTGGACCATCAGGATCATGACGAGGAACGAGGTGCGGCCCCGGAAGCGGAACCGGGACACGGCGACGGCGGCGAGGAACGCGATGGCGAGCGCGGCGAGCACGACGATCACCGTGACGATCAGGCTGTTGCGGGCCGCGGTCCAGAAGAAGTCGCGCTCGAACACCTTGCGGTAGTTCTCGAGGGTGCCGCCGATGGGCAGGAACGACGGGTCGCGGCTCTGGATGTCGACCCCGCGCTTCGTCGAGGTCAGGACCATCCAGTAGACGGGGAACAGCGCGACCGCGGTCACGACGATGCCGGCGGCGTTGAGGGCCAGGCGGGCCGGGCGGCTCCGGTACCGGGTGTTCACAGCTCACCCTCCTGGGCGATGAGGCCCCGCAGGTACAGCAGGCTGAGGCCGACGGAGATCAGCACCATCACGATCGCCACTGCGGCGCCGACGTCGAAGCGGCTCTCGCCGATCGAGACGTTGTAGGCGTAGACGCCGAGCAGGTTCGTGTCCCGGCTGATGCCGCCCGCCTTCTGCAGGACGTAGATCTGGGTGAACACCCGGAAGTCCCACAGCACCGACAGCGAGGTGAGCACCAACAGGATGGGCTTGAGCATCGGCAGCGTCAGGCTGGTGAGCCGCTGGCGGCCCGAGGCGCCGTCGATGGCGGCGGCCTCGTGGAGCGAGTCGGGGATCTGGGTCAGCCCGGCGTAGGTGGTGATGGCCACGAACGGCACGCCCATCCACACGACGATGATCGTGGCGACCAGGTAGAAGGTCAGCTGGTCGGCCAGCCAGGCATGGCCGGGCGTGTCGAGCAGCCAGTTCACGAGCCCGTACTGGGTGTCGAAGATCCACTGCCACACGACCGTGGCCGACAGCGGCGGCATCGCCCACGCCAGGATCAGCGACGCCGACACCATCAGGCGCAGCGGCCGTCCGAGGGCCGCCATCAGCAGAGCGAGGGCGACGCCGAGCACCATCGTCAGGGCCACGTTGACGAAGCAGAACGCCAGCGTGCGCCACAGCACGGTCCAGAAGTACGAGTCGCCGAGGACCCGCCGGTAGTTGTCGAGGCCGACCCAGGGGGCGGGCTGGCCGAACACCTGGGGCAGGCCGTACTCCTGGAGCGAGAACACGCCCAGGCGGTAGAGCGGGTAGCCCAGCATGAAGCCGAGCACCGTCAGCGTCGGCGCCAGCAGCAGGTACGGGAACGCCCGTCCCCGGCGGCGGGGCCGTCGCTTCGGGGTCGGCGCCGACGCGGCCGGCTCGGTCACCGGCCGGTCGTCGACTGCAGTGGCCATGGTTCTCTCCGAGAGGTTCGTGCGGGTCGGGCCGCGACGGGGTGCCGACCGGGCCGGGTGGGACCTACGGGGGCGGTCCCACCCGGCCCGCCGGCCGGGGAGGTCCCGGGGTCAGCCGTTCAGGTAGCCCTCGATCGCCTCGTCGGCCGTGGCCGACGCCCCGGCGATGTCGCCGGTCTGGGCGATCGTCGTGAGCATGTCCTGGAGGACGTTGCCGGCCTCGACGGCGGCCCAGTTCTCACTGGTCGGCACGAACCGGCTGTTCTGGGCGGCGATGGCCTGGGCCTCGGCCGCCTCGCTGCCGCCGACCTGGTCGAGGACCGACAGGCGGGCCGGGATCAGGCCGGCCTCGGCCATCATCGACTGGTACTCGGGGCTGGTCATGATGGCGAGCAGGTCGAACGCCAGGTCCGGGTGCTCGCTGTTGGCCGAGACGGCCAGGTTGGAGCCGCCGAGGAACACCGGGGCGGTCTCGTCGGCGGTGAGGCCGGGCATGGCGAAGACACCGATGTTCTCCTCCATGTCGGGGCAGCCGTCCTCCTCGTTGATGATCTGGCCGGGCTTCCACCCGGGCGCCGGCATCATCCCGACCTCGCCGTTGCAGAAGGCGATGTAGTCGGTGGAGTCATCGGCGTCGGCGGGGGCGGCGTTGGCGTCGTCGAAGATGGTCTTGAACATCTCGAGGCCCTCGACCGACTCGGGGCTCGACAGCTCGCCGGTCCAGGTGTCGCCGTCCTGGGTGGCGATGTCGCCGCCGTGGGCCCAGATCAGCGGGAGCACGCCGTGCCAGTTGCGGCCCGGCAGGTAGATGCCGGAGAAGTTGGCGACGTCGGCGTTGGCCTCCTTGAGGGCGACACCGGCCTCGACGAGCTCGTCGAGCGTCGTCGGGACCTCGATGCCGGCGGCCTCGAACAGGTCCTTGCGGTAGATGATCACCCGGGCGCCGGCGTAGTACGGGGCGGCGTAGAAGCTGCCCTCGTAGGTGCCGGCCTCGGCGAGGCTCTGGAGGAAGTCGTCGCCGCCCAGCTCCTCGCGCCGGTCGGTCAGGTCCATCAGCGCACCGGCGGCCTCGAAGGTCTGGGCCTGGGTGTTGCCCAGCTCGATGACGTCGGGGCTGTCGCTCGAGGACAGGCTGGTCGTGAGCTTCTCGACGATGCCGGTCCACTGCTGGCGCTCGAACGCGACCTCGACGTCGGGGTGGAGGGCGTTGAACTCCTCGATGGCGTAGTCGACGACCTCGTCGGGCGTGTCGCCGCCGTTGAGCCACAGGCGGATGGTCTCGCCGTCGCCACCTTCGTCGCCCTCGTCACCGCTGGCCTCGTCACCGTCGGCGGTCGCCGTGGTGTCGCTGCCGGCGACGGTCGTGTCGCTGGCCGTGTCGTCGTCGTCTCCACCGCATGCCGCGGCGACGAGGCCGAGCACCAGCAGGACGGTGAGGAGCTTGGGGATCCTCATTGTGCCTCCCTCCCGTGTGGGGTTTGCGGGGAGCCGGCGGCTGCCACTCCCCGGTTCTCGTGGCCCGGGCTCATCGGATGCCGAGCTCGCGGGCGGCGACGATGGCGGCGGCGCCGATGAGGACGGCGTCGTCCCCGTGGGCACCGCGGCGGATGTGGACGTGCTCGGCGAGCGACGGCAGCACCCGGGCGCGCACCGCGTCCTGGGCGGCCTCGCAGAAGTGGTCGTCGAGCAACGACTCGGGGCCGGACACGACGACGTCGCCGACGTCGAGGGCCGAGGTGACCAGGGCGAGTGCGGCGCCGAGGCGGCCGGCTGCGTCGGCGAGCGTGGCCCGGGCCTCGTCGGGGCCGAGACCGGCGATCGACTCGGCCAACGCCGGCGCGGAGATGATCGTCTCGAGGCAGCCGGTCCGTCCGCACGGGCACGGCCGACCGTCGGGGTCGATGACGACGTGGCCGATCTCGCCGGCGGCGAAGCCGGGGCCGCGGTGGGGCTCGCCATCGAGCACCAGGCCGGCACCGAGGCCCTCGTTGACCCGGACGAACAGCAGGTCGCGGTGGTCGCCGTCGCCGAAGGCGAGCTCACCGGCGGCGGCGGCGTTGGCGTCGTTCTCGACGTGGATCGCCACGTTCGTCGCCGATGCCAGCCGCTCGGCGAGCGCCGTCTCCTCCCAGCCGAGGTGGGCGGCGTTGCGCACCACGCCGTCGTCGTCGACGAGGCCGGGTGTGCCGACGCCGAGGCCGAGGACGGTGCGGTCGGACACGCCGGCGATCTCCTCGACCAGCTCCGCGGTGAGCGCGACCGCGGCCTCGCCGGTGGCGCCGTTGCGGGGGCGACTGCGCCGGGCCCGGACCGCGCCGCTGAGATCGACGACCGCGGCCCGCAGCTCGTCGCGATCGCTCAGGTCGACGCACAGCAGGTCCCGGCCGCCGGGGTCGATGCCGACGAGGGTGGCCGGCTTGCCGATGGCGCCGGCCACCTGGCCGAGCTCGGCGACGATCCCCTCGTCGAGCAGCTCGCGCATCACGTTGGACACCGACGCCGGGGTGAGGCCGCTGAGGCGGGCCAGCTCGGCCCGGGACAGCTGGCCCTCGCGGTGCAGCGCGGCGAGCAGGAGCCCGCGGTTGACCCGACGGGCATCACCCGGGTTCGCCTTGTGGGCGCCGCGGCGGCGCGCCACCTGGGTGTCGGCCGACGAACCGGTTCCGGCCCCGCTGCGGGTGCCGGTGGAAGCCCCTGTGACCCCTGCCATGCCGTTACTTTATCTCTTTACCAAAGTAAGGCAAGTCGGTCCGGCGGCACCGACCTCCGCCGGGACGCGAACGAGGGTGGGCGGCATGTGTGCCACCCACCCTCGTCGCGGTGCGGGACCTTGTGTTGTTCCTGGTCAGAGCGCCCGCGGATCAGCCGGCGAGGCGCTCCGACACCGGGTCCGGGACCCGGTTCGTCGTGGGGTTCGTCAGAGGCGGATCTTCGAGCGGCCACCGACCGCCCGATAGATGAGCAGGACGATGATGGCGCCGATGACCGAGCCGATGATGCCCGAGGCCTGCAGCGCGCCCTCGGCCAGGTCCTCGCCGAACAGCGCCCAGCCGAGGAACCCGCCGACGAACGAGCCGACGACGCCGAGGGCCACGGTGCCCCAGAAGCTCATCGGGTCCTTGCCGGGCACCAGCAGCCGGGCGGCGAACCCGGCGATGATGCCGATGATGAACAGGTAGATCAGGAAACTCAACATCACGCACTCCCTCGTTCTCGGTGTGCGCCCCGGCGGAGCGCCCGCCGGATCCCGTACCCCTCCCCCACCTGGGTCAACCATCGTCGGGCGCGTGACGTCGGTCGCCGGGCCCGATGGATGTGCCGCGCGGCTCGTGACCGGCCGTAGGGTTCCGCCCGAGAGCGTCACCTGACCAGGGATCGAGAACGTGAACCTGCTTTCCGAGCTGAAGAAGTTCATCCTCCGGGGCAACCTCATCGAGATGGCGGTCGCGTTCATCGTCGCCGCCCAGGTCGCCCTGATCGTTCAGAGCTTCGTGAACAACATCGTGATGGCGTTCATCGGCGCCGTCTTCGGCGAGTCGAACTTCCGCAGCGTGACGTTCGGCGTCGGCGAGGGCGACGTGTTCGTCGGGGCGTTCATCACCGACGTGATCAACTTCGTCATCATCCTCACCGCCGTGTTCTTCATGGTGAAGGCGTACGACACGCTCCAGGCCCGGCGGCTCCACGGTCAGGGCAAGCCCGAGGAGGAGCCGACGCCGACCGACGAGGCCGTGCTCCTGCGGGAGATCCGCGACCTGCTCGCCCGCCAGCGCGGCTGACGCCTCAGGTGAGCACCCGCCGGCGGAACCCGGCGATGCCGCGCCACAGGAACAGCGCCGTGAACCCGACGAGTGCGGGATAGACGGCGACCAGCGACATGTGGTCGACCGACGTCAGGGCGGCCCGCAGGCCCTCGCACACGTAGAGCAGCGGGTTGGCCAGCACCAGGATCTTCAGCCACGGCACGCCGGCGATCTCGATCGGGTCGAGCGCGGTCCACGGGTAGTAGATGCCGCCGAGGAACGTGATCGGCAGGATGATGATCCCGAACAGGATCGACACCTGGCGGGGCTCGAAGAACGTGCCGAACGTGAGCCCCAGCGCGGCCGACATCACCGCGGCCAGCGGCAACAGGGTGACGAGCACGGGCCACGACACGTCGAGGCGCACGTCGGTCGCCGGCACCACGGCGGCGACCGGGAAGACGATCGCCGCCGCGAACAAGGCGTTGAGCGCGCCCGTCGCCACCTTCTGCACGGCGACCCAGGCGACGGGGATCGGGGCGAGGACCCGGTCCTCGATCTCCTTGGTCGTGCCGAACTCGTTGACCAGGGTCAGCGCCACCGCCTGGATCCCCTGGAACAGCATCGACAGGGCGACCACGCCGGCGACGAGCACCGTGGAGAACTGCTCCCCGGCGTCGGCGACCGGGCCCTGGCCGATCTTCGGGAACACGTAGGTGAACACGAACATCAGCAGCACCGGCTGCATGATCGTGCGGGGCAGGAACTGCTTGAGGTCCTTGCGCAGCACGTAGAGGTCGCGCAGCAGCAACGCCCGGAATGCCTCGAGCGACGCCCGCCGGGAGCTGCGGATGCCGGGCCCCTCGTCACCCGACGCCACCGGGGGGCCGTCGGCGCCGTCGGCCGGCGCCTCCGGTGCCTCCTCGGGGTCGGTCACGACCCCGGCGCCGTCGGTGGCGGAGGCGGCCACGTCACGTTGGTCGGTCATCGTTCGCGCAGCTCCGTGCCGGTCAGCTCGATGAACACGGTCTCGAGGGTGGGTGGTGCCGAGGTCAGGTCGGTGATGGTCAACCCGGCCGAATCGGCGGCCGCGACGACCGCGGGCACGACGCCGTCGGCGCCCCGGACCGACAGCCGGACGTCCTCACCGCTCACCTCGGCCCGATCGAGGCCTGCGACCGAGCCCGTCAGGGCGTCGGCGAGCCGCTCGGGTGGACCGTCGCTGCGCACGGTCACGATCGTGTCGGCCGACACGCCCGCCTTGAGCCGGGCGGGCGTGTCGAGCGCCAGGAGGCGACCGTGGTCGATGATCGCCACCCGGTCGCACAGGGCGTCGGCCTCCTCCATGTAGTGCGTGGTGAGGAGGATGGTCCGGCCCGCGTCGTGCTGCTCACGCAGCAGCTCCCACAGCGCCAGGCGGCTCTGCGGGTCGAGGCCCGAGGTCGGCTCGTCGAGGAAGAGGATGTCGGGCTCGTGGAACACTGCCCGGGCCACCATCAGCCGCTGGGCCATGCCGCCGGACAGGGCGAGCACCGGCGCGTTGGCGAAGCGCTCGAGCCGGAAGCGGGCCAGCAGCTCGTCGCTGCGGCGCCGCGCCGCCCGGGCGGACCAGCCGAAGTAGCGACCGTGCCAGTAGAGGTTCTCGCGAACGTCGAGCGCCCGGTCGAGCGTGTTGGTCTGGGGCACGACCCCGATGATCTGCTTCACCCGGGCCGGTTCGGCGACGACGTCGGCCCCGGCGACCTCGGCCCGGCCGGCGGTCGGGACGACCCGGGTGGTGAGCATGCCGGCGGTCGTGCTCTTGCCGGCACCGTTGGGCCCGAGCAGCCCGAACACCTCGCCCCGGTGGATCTCCAGGTCGAGGTCGCACACCGCCTCGATGCCGCCCGGGTAGGTCTTGGTCAGGCCCCGGGTGACGACGACGGCATCCTCCGCGCCGGGGCGCGGCTCCGCCCCTCCGGCGGCCGACGGCGAGGCGGAGGCTGACGTAGGTCCCAACGTGCGATCTCCCCGGCTCGACGGCTGGCCCGATGGGGCGCGAACGGTCGCACCCCATCGAGCACTACGACACCACCGCTCCTCGCTGATGTCGAACCCGGGTGGGCCCGCTCAGACGCCGGCGTGCAGCCGCTCGTCGGTGTCGGGCCGATCGCCCTCGGCGTCGTCACCCGAGTGGGTGCCCTCGACGTCGATCTTGGGCAGGAGGCGGTCCAACCACTTCGGCAGCCACCAGTTGAGGTCGCCGAGCAGCTCCATCGTGGCCGGCACCAGCAGCATCCGAACGATGGTGGCGTCGAGCGCGATCGCGCTGGCCAGGCCGATGCCGAACAGCTTGATGATGCGGTCGGTCTCGAGGACGAAGCTGCCGAACACGAACACCATGATCGCCGCGGCGGCGGTGATCACCCGGGCGGTGGCGGCGAGGCCGTCGGCGACGGCACGACCGTTGTCACGGTGGCCGTCGTACTCCTCCTTCACCCGGGAGAGCAGGAAGACCTCGTAGTCCATCGAGAGCCCGAAGACGATGGCGAACATCATCATCGGCACGAACGGCTCGATGGGCCCTTCCTTGCCGACACCGAGCAGCTCGGCGCCCCAACCCCACTGGAAGATGATCACGACGAAGCCGTAGGCGGCGCCGATCGAGATCAGGTTCATGATCACGGCCTTCAGCGGCACGAGCACCGAGCGGAAGACCGCCATCAGCAGCAGGAACGACAGGGCGAGCACGACCCCGAAGAACAGCGGCATCCGGGCCGAGAGGAACTCGGAGGAGTCGACGCCGATGGCGACCTGGCCGGTGATGGCCGTGCTCACGTCGGTGTCGGCGAAGAACGACGGGAGCACCTAGTCGCGCAGCTCGTTGACGAGCTCGGCGGTGGCCGCGTCCTGGGGCGACGTCGTCGGGAAGACGGTCCACAGCGCCGCCTGCGGCGAGTTCGGGTCGCTCAGCGCCGCCGGGGTCGCGAACTGGACGCCGTCGGTGGTGTTGAGCGCGCCGGTCACGGCCTCGAGCTGGGCCAGGTCGTAGCGGAACGGCAGCTCGGCGGTGATGAGCAGGGGGCCGTTGAAGCCGGGGCCGAACCCCTCGGCGAGCATGTCGTAGGCCTGCCGGGTCGTGGTGTCCTCCGGGTAGTTCCCGGCATCGGAGAAGCCGAGGCGCAGTCCGAGGACCGGCGCGGCGAGCGCGAGGAGCACGACGACGCCGATGATGGCCGACGGCCACGGGTAGCGCTGGATGAGCCGACTCCACCGGTACGGCAGCGTGCGCTCGACCGGCTTCTCCGCCCGCTTCGGCACCTCGGCCTTGAGCGGCCCGAAGAACGTGCCGGCGACGAGCACGACCGCGGCGAGCGACAGCGCGACGAGGACGGCGGCCTGGCCGACGCTCAGCCCGAAGAACACGAGCGACAGGGCGACGAGGCCGGCGGCGACGAGCCCCCGCCAACGGGTCAGCTCGACCCGGTGCTGGGCGAAGCCGAGCAGCGCGGGGAGCAGGGTCACCGACGCCACCATCGTCACCGCGACGGTGATGGCGGCGCCGATGCCGAGGCCGGAGGTGAACTCGACGCCCATGAGGATCATCCCGAGCAGCGAGATGACGACGGTGGTCCCGGCGAAGAGAACAGCCCGGCCGGCCGTGTTGATGGCCACGCCGGCGGCCGCGTTCGAGGCCATGCCCGCGGCCAGGCCCTCGCGGTAGCGGGTGACGATGAACAGCGCGTAGTCGATGCCGACGCCGAGGCCGATCATCACCGCCAGCGTGGTGGTGAAGTCGGGCATCTCGACGGCGTGGGAGAGCAGCGTGACCAGTGCGGAGCCGACGCCGATGCCGGCGATGGCGGTGCCGATCGGCAGGCCCATCGCCAGCACCGAGCCGAACGACACGATGAGGATGACGATGGCGAACGCCAGGCCGAGGATCTCCGACTCCGGCGGCTCGAACTCGGCGAAGATGTCGCCGCCGTACTCGATCTCGACGCCGTCGATCTGCGGCGCGGCGTCCTTGATCTCCTCGGCCACCTCCTGGGCGTCCGAGATCGAGAAGTCACGGGGCATCTCGACCGACGCGTAGGCGATCTCGCCGGTCTCGCTGATCTGGCGCACACCCTGCTCGGCGTAGGGGCTCACCACGGTCGTCGACTCGAAGGCGGCGACCTCGTCGAAGAACGCCGACATCTCGGCGGCGACCTGCTCGTCGGTCACACCCTGCGAGGCGCGGTAGACGATGTTGCCGCTCAGCCCGGCGCCCTGCCCGCCGAAGTGCTGGTCGAGGGTGTCGAGCCCCCGCGAGCTCTCGACGTCGGGGAGGGAGAACTCGGAGCTGAAGTTGCTGCCGGCCGAACCGGTGAGTCCGCCGACGACGAGCAGCACCGCCAGCCAGGCGATGAGGACGATGCCGCGACGGTCGTGACACCATCGGCCAAGTCTGCTGAGCACGGTCGGGTTTCCTCTCGGGGGTGGGGGTTCTTCGGGGGTGGTCAGGTGTTCGGCCGGCGACCCGGCCGCCGCGTCACGAACGACGTCACGAGGCGATGGCCGAGGGGCCTGCGGACGGGTCCGCCGGGAGCCGATCGGGCGGCGGGATCCCGGCGGCGATGAGGTCGAACGCCTCGTCCACGAGCGCCGTCACCGCTCGCTCGCCGCCCGTCTCGAGCCAGAGGCGCAGGGCGATCCGCCCGGCGGCGAGCGCGGCGACGCACACCAGGGACGGGTAGACGTCCCGCTCGGCGTCGAAGCCCCACCGTCGGGCCACCACCTCGATCATCCCCTGCTCGAGCGGCTCGAGCGTGGCGGCGAAGCGGGCCTTCAGGTCGGGGTGGGAGCGGATGAGCGCGAGGCGCATCCGCCACTCGGCGGCGTCGTCCATGACCGCGGCCGCATGCTCCCGCACGACCGCACGCAGCGCCACGAACGGGTCGCCGGACACCTCGTGCGCCTCGAGAGTCGCCAGCAACCCGTCGGACTCGACCAGGCACACCAGGGCTTCGTCCTTCGAGGAGAAGTAGTTGAAGAACGTCCGGGGCGAGACGTCGGCGGCGTCGGTGATCATCTCCACGGTGACCCCGTCGACGCCCCGCTCGGTGGCCAGGCGCAACGCGGCATGGATGAGCGCTCGCCTCGTCTCCTGCTTGCGGCGCTCCCGACGTCCGGGACGTTCGATGGGCACGGGGAGCGACGATAGCGAACGTTGCACAGGGTGCAATGCTGCAGATGGTGCAGGATTCTGTTGCATCGGTCACAGCGGGGCGCGGCGTGAGCGGCGACACGAGGGCACGACCCGCACGTTCGCGCCCGAACATGTGAGTTCGACATGAACGGCCGGGTCACCGGCCGCTGGGGGACGGGCTGAGCCGGGGGGGGTTTGTTGAGGGTTTCTTGATGGACACCTGAGCACCCATCCATAGCGTCCAGAAACACGACCGTCAGTGTGTGGCCCATCACGGAGAGCAGTTGTCGTCGATCCGGGAGCACACCGATGAACGCCACCACCCTTCCCCTCAGCACCACCCCCGCCGCCATCGTGCAGCGCACCGCCCTCGCCGCCGCGATCGCCATCATCGCCACCCTCTGCTACCTCATCCCCACCGCCACCGACGCCGGCGC
>JAXHUH010000137.1:0-68427 GCA_034211175.1 Actinomycetota bacterium | reverse complement strand
ACAGCACCGGCGGCAACACCCCCCAGGCCATGACCTCGACAGGGGGCAGTGAGCCATACCGGCACCGCCGGACTTCCCAGACCAAGAGCATCGCTCAAGGCCCACCAGGAAGGTAAGGGGGTTGACCGACGACCACTTCGGGGAGGTCGAGACACATGTGGTTGCGGTTCCAGCGGCTCGTCGAGTGGTTCCGATCGAGCCTGTTCCTCGTGCCGACCATCGCCGTGTTCGCGGCGATGGTCGTCGCCGCCGTCGTGATCGGCATCGACCGCCACATCGACGAGAACGCACTGGACCTGCCGTTCGGCTTCGCGTCGACGGTCGACAGCTCCCGCGCCATCCTCGGCACCGTCGCCGGCGCCACGATCACCTTCGCCGGCATCGCCTTCTCGGTGTCGCTGCTGATCATCCAGCAGGCGTCGAGCCAGTACTCGCCCCGGGTCGTCCACACGCTCTTCCGCGACCCGTTCAACAAGCGCATCATGGCGCTCGTCCTCGGGAACTTCGCCTACTGCCTGCTCGTCCTGCGGGCGGTCCGGTCACCGCTGGAGGACGGCGGGGAGCCGGTGATCCCGAACGTCTCCGTGGCCCTCGCCGTCGTCCTCGGCATCGCCACGATCCTGGCGATCGTCGCCTTCATCGACCACAGCGCCCACTCGATGGACGTCAGCCGGATCCTCGACGGCGTCCAGCACGAGGCGATCGGTCGCGTCCGGGCCGAGTGGACCGACAGCGGCGATGCGGAGCCGGTGCCGCCGGCGCCCCCGGCTCCCGAACGTCCCGCCCACACCGTGCGCTTCGACGGCAACGGGTGGGTGCAGCAGCTCGACATCGACGCGCTGGTGTGCTGCGTTCCGGAGGGCCAGACCATGTGGGTGGACGCCTACCCGGGTCGCTACGCGATGCGCTCGACGCCGCTGTGCCGACTGTCGGTCCTCCCGGGCGAGGACGGCACGGTCGACGACGACACCCTCGATGCCGACATCCGGGCCGCGGTGTCGGTCGGCCAGACCCGCACCATGCAGCAGGACGTGTCGTTCGGCCTGCGCCAGCTGGCCGACGTCGCCCTGAAGGCGCTGTCGCCCGGCATCAACGACCCGACCACGGCCCAGGACGCCATCTTCCACAGCTCGGCCGTCCTCGCCGAGCTCCTCCGGCGGGAGCCGCCGCCGTTCGTCCGCACGGCCGAGGGCTACGGGCGCGTCGTGCTCGTCCACCAGCCCACCCATGCCGACCTGGTCGCGCTGGCGTTCGACGAGGTCCGCCGGGCCGCCGCGACCCAGCCGGCCGTGTGCATCTATCTCCTGGAGGCGCTCTCGCTGCTGGTCGAGTCGGTCGAGGCGGCCGGCTTGTCCGACCGGGCTGCGCCACTGCGTGAACAGGCCTGGCTCACGGTCGAGGGCTGCGCCGCCGCCGACCTCCCACCCGCCGACCTCGCCGCCGTCGAGCACGCCTACCGCTCCCGCTTCGGCGCCGCACCCCGCAGCTGAGTGCGCCGTCCGGTGCCCGCAGGCGCCAACGGCTCGCTGCTCAGAACCGTTCTGGCTACCACTCCGGCCACGTGATGGTCGTGGTGGTCGCCAGTTCGGTGTCGGGGTCTCAGGTGGAGCCGTCGAGGCCGTCGCGTGCGGCGTGGGTGAGGCCGCCGTCGACCGGGATGGCGCAGCCGGTGAGGTAGCTCGTCGCCGGCGACGCCAGGAACACCGCGAGGTTGGCGATGTCGTCGGGCTCGCCGAGGCGGCGGATCGGCGTCCGGGCGACGTAGCGGTCCCGCATCGGCGCCGGCATCGACCGGACCAGCGGGGTGGCGATCAGGCCGGGGAGGATGGCGTTGGCCGTCACCCCGCCGGGGCCGAACTCCTGGGCCGTGGCCCGGGTGAAGCCGATCACGCCGGCCTTCGAGGCCGCGTAGGCGGGCTGGCCGAGCCCCGGGGTCAGCGCCGCCACCGACGACAGGTTGACCACTCGCCCGAAGCCACGCTCGGCCATCGCCGGTGCGGTGGCCCGGACGGTGTGGAACATGCCCGACAGGTTGACCCGCAGCTCGTGGTCCCACTGCTCGGCGGTCATCTCGGCGATGAGGGCGATGTTGTTCACGATGCCGGCGTTGTTGACCACGATGTCGGGCGGCCCCAGCTCGGCACCGCACCGCTCGACGGCGTCGGCCACCGCCTCGGCGTCGGCCACGTCGAGCGGCAACGCCATCGACCGGCGCCCGCTCGCCGCGATCGCGTCGGCCGTCGGCGTGGCCTCGTCGTCGCCCGACACCCGCTGGCGCAGGCGGTAGTAGCGCTCGCCGGTGAACGGTTCGAGGTGGAGGTCGGCGACCGCCACGTCGGCGCCGGCGTCGGCCAACCCCAGTGCGATCGCCCGCCCGATGCCCCGGGCCCCGCCGGTCACGAACGCCACGAGGCCCGCGAGGGGCTCGGCGAGCACGGCGTCAGCCGTTCGCGACGGGCTGTGCCGAGCCGTGCAGCTCCAAGCCGTCCATGTCACCGGCGTCGCGCCAGTCCTGGAGGAGCTTGTTGAACGCGTTGACGCCGGGCGTGAACGCCCCGAAGAACGCGCTGCCGGCCCGGGGTGAGCCCTCGTTGTTGTAGTAGCCGGGCGTGCACGACTCGAGGAAGCCCAGGCCGCCGACGTGGAAGCCGTTGAGCAGCTCGACCCAGGCGTCCTGCGCCTCCTGGGTCGGCTCGACCGTGGTCGCGCCCCGGCGGCGGGTCTGCGCGATCACGTAGGCGATGTGGCGGGCCTGGTCGTCGAACATCGAGGTCATGTTCACGCTGAACGCGTTCTGCGAGACCCCGATGTAGAACCAGTTCGGGAAGCCCCGGGTGGTGAACCCGTGGAGCGTCTGCAGGCCGTCGCCCCAGTGGTCGAACAGCGACAGGCCGTCGCGCCCGTTGATCTCGATCCCGAGCCGTCGCCGGAAGTCGCCCGAGATCTCGAAGCCGGTGGCGTAGACGATGCAGTCGACCTCGTACTCGGTGCCGTTGGCGACCACGCCGGTCGGGGTGATCCGCTCGACCCCCTTGGCCTCGCTCACGTCGACCAGGGTCACGTTGTCCTGGTTGAAGCAGGCCAGGAACTCGTCGTTGAACGTCGGCCGCTTGCACATCTGGCGGTAGTACGGCTTCAGCGACTCGGCCGTGTCCGGGTCGGTGACCGTGTCGTCGACCCGCTGGCGGATCTGGTTCATCTTCCGGAAGTCGGCGAGCTCGACGACCCGGTTCCGCTCCTCGCGGGTGCGGGGCTTGTTCTCGCCCTTGGGGGCGGTCACGACGTTGCGGAAGATGTCGGTCCAGCCGTCGTCGACGAGGTCGACCTCGACCGGCTGGCCGGTGGCGAGGGCGTTGAAGTTCTCGCGGCGCTCGCGCTGCCAGCCCGGTCGCAGGCCCTGCCACCACTCGGGGTCGGTCGGCTTGTTGCGCCGCCAGTCGACCGACGACGGCGTGCGCTGGAAGACGTAGAGGTGCTCCGCGTGCTGCGCGACCCGGGGGACGCACTGGATGGCCGTCGCGCCGGTGCCGATGATCGCGACCCGCTTGTCGGCCAGCTTCGTCATGCCGCCGGTCGTGTCGCCGCCGGTGTAGTCGTAGTCCCACCTGTTGGTGTGGAACGAGTGGCCCTCGAACTCGTCGATCCCCGGGATGCCGGGCAGCTTGGCCCTGGTCGCGGTGCCGAGGGCCATGACGACGAACCGGGCCTTGATGTCGTCGTCGCGGTTGGTGCTGATGCGCCAGCGCTCGAGCTCGTCGTCCCAGTCGAGCGACCGCACCCGTGTCTGGAACCAGGTCCGCTCGTAGAGCCCGTAGTGCTCGCCGGTGCGCTGGGAGTGCTCGAAGATCTCGGTGACGTAGGAGTACTTCTCCTTCGGCATGTACCCGAGCTCCTCGAGGAGCGGCAGGTAGCAGTACGACTCGGTGTCGCACTGGGCGCCCGGGTAGCGGTTCCAGTACCAGGTGCCCCCGAAGTCGGCGCCGGCCTCGATGATCCGGAACGTGGTCACGCCCTGCTCGGTGAGCCGGGCCGCGGCGAGGAGGCCGCTGAACCCGCCGCCGATGATGGCGACGTCGATCTCGTCGGTGCTCGGCTGCCGCGAGAACGACGGGTCCGCGTACGGGTCCTCCTCGGCGTAGTGCGCGAACTTCCCGGAGATCTCGATGTACTGGTCGGCCGCGTCCTCACGGAGCCGCTTGTCCCGCTCCGCCCGGTACTTCTCCCGCAGCTCGTCGGGATCGAACCCCAGCTCGTCGTCGACGTTCCCGTAGTGCTCGTCCCCCGTCATCCCTCCGACGCTAGGTCCCTGAACGAGCGCTCGACCAAATCCTCGCGACATGCCTGTTGATGGCATCTCCGTCACGCTTCTCGGCCCGGCGGCCCGATCCCCGACCCCGCCCCGCGTGGGCCCGTCGAGGTCGTGGAGGTCCACCTCGGCGACGACCTGCTGACCATCGACGCCTGGGGTGGCGCCCGGAGCGTCAGTCGAGCGCGTCGCCGGCCGCCATCAGGAATCGCTCGGCGCGGACCGGCGGGCGGCGAGACCCCGGGCGACCAGTCCGACGTCGACGGCCACGATCGCCGCGCGGATGGTGGACGGCACCGTGCTCTGGCCCCAGGTGGCGAGGAGGCCGGCGATGCCCATCGCGGGCACCGCGGTCGCGAGCAGCTCGGCGCGTCCACTGCCCTTGGCGCAGGCGACGGCGAGCGCCAGGTAGGCGGCGGCGCCCCCGACCATGGCGGCGCGGTCCCGGGCCGCGTCCTCCCCGGTGGCCCCGGCCGCGCCGGCGACATGGAGGCCGGAGTCGGCCAGCAGCAGCGCGGTGGTGGTCTCGATGGTCATGACGGGCTCCTCGTCGGACGACGTGCTCGGACCGCCGGTGCGGTCCCCGGGCCCCGATCGTGGCCGCCGGGGATCGGTCGTGTCCTCTCGGCGTGCGGCGTAGGGCGTGCGGACCGGGGTGGCGCCGTGCTGGACTGAACCCCGCCGTGCCCGTCACCCGATCCCGACCGTGATCCCGCCGGTCCGCTTCGCCGGCGACGACGTCCGCATCGCCTACCAGGCGTGGGGCGAGGGAGCCGAGGCCGTCCTCGCCGTCCCGCCGCTGGCCCAGAACATCGAGCTGGCGTGGGAGAGCCCCGAGATCGCGGGGATGCTGCGGCGGTTCGGGAGCTTCTGTCGCTACGCCCACTTCGACAAGCGGGGCACCGGGGCGTCCGACCCGGCCGACGGCGTCGCCGACCTCGACGAGCGGATCGACGACATGCGGCTTGTGCTCGACGCCGCCGGCTTCGACCGCGCCCACCTCTACGGGGTGTCCGACGGCGGCCCGATGGCCGTGCTGTTCGCCGCGACCTACCCCGAGCGTGTGTGCTCCCTGGTCCTCGACTCGACCGCCGCCTGCCTCGCCCCCGAGCTCCCCTCGACCGATGACGGGTCGCGGCGGGCGATGTGGGACCTGTTCGTCGCCGGGTGGGGGACCGAGGCGTCGATCACGATGGAGATCTTCGGGCCGTCGCTGCTCGAGGTCGAGCGCTTCCGGGCGTGGTGGCCGCGCTACGAGCGCCAGGCCGCGTCACCCAGTGCCCTGCGTGATCTGCTGGCCATGAACGCGCTGGCCGACGTGCGCCCGCTCCTGGACGACATCGACGTGCCGACCCTGGTGCTGCACCACACCGGTGACCGGGCCGTGCCGCTCGAGAACGCCGAGGAGCTGGCCGCCGGCATCGACGGCGCCCGGCTCGTCACGTTCGAGGGTGGCGACCACTGGAGCTTCGCCGGCGACATCGACCCGTGGATGGACGAGATCGAGCGGTGGGTCACCGGCACCACGACCGGGGTGCGGGCCGCGCCCGAGCGATCCGGTGCTGCCACCGCCGGCTCGCCCGGGCCCGGGTCGCCGGACACCCCGGCGACGAACGAGACCGCCATCACCACGCTCGGCCGCTTCGCCGTCGAGCGCGACGGTGTCGAGGTGCCGGTGCGCGAGTGGGGGTCGCGCCGGGCCCGCCAGCTGTGCAAGCGCCTGGTCGTCGCCTCCGGGCAGGCGGTGCCCCGCGACGAGCTCATCGAGCTGCTGTGGCCCGAGGACCCCGAGCCCGAGCGCCTCGGTGCCCGGTTGTCGGTGGTGCTGTCGATCGTCCGACGCGTCCTCGGGCGGGGCATCGAGGCCGACCGCGACGCCGTCCGGCTCGACCCGTCCGAGGTGCGGCTCGACCTCGCCGCGCTGCGCGACGCCCGGTCCGCCGGCGACGACGCGACTGTTGTCGCCCTCTACGACGGTGCGTTCCTGCCCGAGGACGCCTACGAGGACTGGACGGCCGCGACCCGCAACGAGTGCCGCCACGCGTTCGTGACCTCGGCGGCGCGCCTCCTCGACGGCGCCGGCGAGCCCGCCGAGCGGCTCGCCCTCGCCGACCGCGCGCTCGATGTCGATCCCCACCTCGACAAGGCGCACCGGGCCAGGGTCCGCAGCCTGGCCGCCCAGGGCGAGCGGGCGGCTGCCCTGACCGCCTACGAGCGCTATCGCGCCGCGCTCGCCGAGCTCGGCGTCGCGCCCGAGTCGTTCGAGGCACTGCTCGGCCCGTAGCCGGCGCCCGCCCGGGGGTGCCGCGTCTGAAGGCTTTCGAAAGGTTGGTTCGGAAGCTCTCCGCATGAGCACGCAGACACCACGGCTGGTCGCCCGCGACGAGGGTGATCACTTCCACTTCCTCAACCACCTGTTCACCGCGAAGGTCACGGCCGAGCACACCGACGGCAAGCTGACCGCGATGGAGTTCGTGGCGCCGAAGGGGTTCGGCCCGCCGCTCCACCGCCACGACGTCGAGGACGAGCTGTTCTACGTCGCCGATGGCGAGGTCTGGTTCGCCTGCGGCGAGGACGAGGCGGTCCATCGCACCGGTGCGGTCGTCTGGCTGCCCCGGGGCCTGCCGCACCAGTTCCAGGTCCTCAGCGACGAGGCCCGGGTGTTCCAGGTCTCCACGCCGTCGCAGTTCGAGCGGTTCGTGGCCACGCTCGGGCGCCCGGCGGACGACGCGGTCCAGCCGGAGCCGGAGGACATCGACCCCGAGCACGTCGCCGCCGTGTGTGCGCAGTTCGACATCGCCGTGCTCGGCCCCCCGCCCCCGCCCCTCGCCTAGGCCGGGTCCACCCGTTCCTGCCTGCACGGACTGCCCCCGGTGGCAGTCCGTGCAGGCAGGACCCGGACCCTGCGCTGTCGGTGCGTCGGGGCGAGGTGACCGCCCGAAGAGGGGATCAAGTGCAAGGGCACGTCGTCCGTCCCCTGCGACCCCTGACGCGGCGGCCCCCCGGAGCACGGTTGATGCAACCCGATGAACGGTCCGATCGTCCGGCGACGCCGGTCACCACGATCGGAGACCTGGTCGCCGCCGTGGACACCGTGCCCTGCCCCTCGCTCGTGGTCGACAACGGAGCCGTCGTCCACGCCAGCCCGGACTCGTGCAGGCTGCTCGGCTACGAGCGCGCCGACCTCGTCGGCCGCTCCATCGCCGAGCTCGTCGCCGAGCCCCCGTCCCCGAGTGCCTGGCCGACCGGGAACGGGCCGGCACCCGTCCAGCTCGACGACGCGTCGTGCACCGTCGACGTCCGCGGGTCGGACGGTCTGGCGATCCCGATCGAGCTGACCACGCGCCCGGTCGCGCTCGACACGCGGCGGCTCGCCGTCGTGGCGCTCAACGACGTGGGCGCCCGGCGGCGCGAGGAGGCGCTGCAGCGAGCGGTCGACGAGCTGGAGCGCACCAACCGTCAGCTGCGCGAGTTCGCCAGCATCGCCTCGCACGACCTCCAGGCCCCGTTGCGGTCGATCATGGGTTTCGCGCAGATGATCGAGGACGCCGATCTCCTGGAGCCGCCGGCCGACGGTTGGCTCCGGCGGATCATCTCGGCGACCAGGCACATGCAGGCCCTCACGTCCGCCCTGCTCACGCTGGCGAAGGCCGACGAGGGCGACCCGACCGGCTTCGCATCCGTCGACCTCACGACCGTCGTCGACGAGGTCGTCGAGCTCCACGACGCGACGATCCGGGAGCTGGGCGCCGAGGTCCGTGGCGAGGGCCTCCCGATCGTCCTCGGCGACCACGGTCAACTCGTGCAGCTCGTGCTGAACCTCGTCGGCAACGCCCTCACCCACCACGGTCCCGACGCCCCGATCGTTGCGATCACGGCGTCGCGACGCGGTCGATGCTGGCGCATCTCGGTGTCCGACAACGGTGTGGGCATCGATCCGGCGGACCAGGAACGCATCTTCGAGGCGTTCAACCGGGCCACGCAGGGTGGCGAGGTCGTCGGGACCGGCCTCGGGCTCGCCATCGCCCGCGCCGTGGTCCATCGCCATGGCGGGGAGATCACGGTCGAATCCGCACCGGGCGCCGGGGCGACGTTCACGTTCACGCTGCCCGCCGTCGGCGGCGACCTCCCGGCGGTCCCGTCGAGGGACTGAAATCCGCCGGAGCCGCGACCGCGGCATCGGTACCGTCGGACGGGTGACCGGGTCCCACTGGCGGTTCGTCGCATCGCTGGTCCGGCCGCACCGGCGGGCCTTCGCCGGCTACGGCGTCCTGCTCGCCGTCGCCACCGCGCTGCCGATCATCGGCTCCCTGCTCATCGCCGCGTTCGTCGACCGTGTCGTCGACGGCGCGTCCCTCGGCGAGGTCGCGCCGATCGGCCTCGGCTACGCGGGAACCGGGCTCGCCGCGGCCGGGGTGAGCCTCGCCGTGCTGTGGCGGTCGTCCGTGCTCGCGTGGCGCATCACCGACGGCCTGCGCCACGAGCTCGCCTCGCACGTGCTCGAGGCCGACCTCGCCTTCCACCGCGATCGCACACCCGGCGAGCTGCTCACCCGCGCCGACGGCGACGTCACCGCGCTGACGACGTTCCTCGCCGGGGTGGTGTCCCGGGTCGTGGCCATCGGGCTCCTCGCGCTCACCAGCGTGGTCGTGCTCGCCGTCGTCGAACCCCGGCTCGCCCCGGTCCTGGCCATCGGCTACGGCGCCCTGGGCTGGACGATCTGGCAGGTGCGGGACGTGTCGGCGGAGGCGGTCCTGGCGGAGCGGCGGGTCGATGCCGAGATGAGCTCGGTCGCCGAGCAGTACCTCGCCGGCGCGGAGGACGTGGCCGCGCTGGGGGCCGGGGCCCACGGCGTGCGTCGCTTCGCCGACCTCGCCGCGCGGCTCGTCGATGCCGCCGCCATCCGGGTGCGGGCGGCGATGGGGGCCCAGGCGTCGATCAAGTCGGTCGTGGCGATGACGGCGGTCGCGGTCCTCGCCGTCGGTGGTCTCGCTCTCGGTGTCGGTTGGGTCGACGTGGCGGGGGTCGTCCTCGCGCTCCAGATGGTGCGGATCGTCCAGGTGCCGGTCCAGACCCTCACCTGGCAGCTCCAGGAGAGCCAGGGCGTCGCCGGATCGGCACGCCGCGTCATCGAGCTCGTCGAGGAGCGGCGCCGGGTCGTCTCCGGGACCGGGCAGCTCCCGACGGGCCCGCTCGACGTGCGGTTCGAGGCGGCGACACTCGTCGACGACGACGCCGTCGACGGGGTGGCCGCACTCCGTCCGCTCGACCTCCACCTGGGGGCCGGGCGTGTGCTGGGCCTCGTCGGGCGGACCGGGTCGGGCAAGACCACCGTCGCCCGTCTGGTGCTCCGGCTCGTGTCGGTCACGAGCGGCCGCCTCCTCATCGGGGGCGTCGACGTCGGCGCGCTCGACGACCGTGACCTTCGCCGGCGGGTCGGGGCGATCCCCCAGGACGTGCAGCTGTTCCCCGACACCGTGCGGGACAACGTCGCCATGTTCGACGACGTCGACGACCGGCTCGTCGTCGACGCGCTGCGCCGGGCCGGGCTCGGCGGTTGGCACGACGGGCTGGCGGACGGGCTCGACACCGCGCTGTCGCCCGACGGTCGGAGCGGCACCCGCGGCGATGGCCGGGCGTCGTCGGTCGGCTTGTCCGCGGGGCAGGCCCAGTTGCTCGCCGTCGCCCGGGCGCTGCTGCGCGATCCCGACGTGATCGTGCTCGACGAGGCGACGTCACGCGTCGACCCCGAGACCAGTGCCGCCATCTCCGCCGCCCTCGGACGCCTGGTCGAGGGGCGGACCGCGGTCATCATCGCCCACCGATTGGAGACGCTCGACATCTGCGACGACATCGCCGTGCTCGAACGCGGCGCGCTCGTCGAGCACGGGCCCAGGGCGGTCCTGGCAGACGACCCCGGCTCCCGCTACGCGCGGTTGCGCTCCGTCGGTGCGTCCGCCGGCGGGCGTGGCATCGAGGAGCTCGCATGACGTCGCCGGGCGCCACCGTCGATCGTGGGGGCGGCCGGCGGGCGCGTCGATCGAGCCGGTCCGGGCCCGACCGGCGACCCCTGCATCGCGAGCGGCGCACCGTGCACGCCGCCAACTTCCGGGCGTGGCCGTTCTGGCTCGGCAGCGCCGGATGGCTCGTGTACTTCGCGGCACCGGTCGTGCCGGGATGGCTGATCGCCGCGATCCTCGACGAGTACCAGCACCACCGTGCCACCGGGCGCGCCGCGGCGCTGGTGGTGGTGCTCGCCGCCGCCGAGCTCGCGATCGCCTGGGGCATCGCCGTCGTCCATCCCGTGTACACGAAGGGCTTCGAGGCGTCGAAGGCGCTCATCCGCTCGAACGTGCTCGACGCCCAGTTGGCGAGCGGCGGGCCGCGTGCGGCATCGAGGAACGTGGCGGTCGGCGATGCGCTCGTCCGCCTGCGCGACGACCCGATGGACATGATCTTCCTCCTCGACAACTGGATCGATCTCGTCGGCGCGGTGGCGTTCGGCGCCGCCGCCGGGGTGCTCCTGGTCCGCATCGACCCGTTGGCCGCGTTCGTCGGCATCGCGCCGCTCCTGGCGTTGGGCCTGGCGAACCGGTCGATCGCCACCGTGGCCCGCCACCGACGCGCCGTCGCCCGGGCCGCCGCCAGTGAGGTGAGCGGGTTCCTGGCCGCGGCGTTCGAGGCGTCGCTCACCGTGAAGGTCATGGGTGCGCAGGACGCCGTGCTGCGCCGCCTCGACCAGCTCAACGCCACGCGGTCCCGGGCATCGGTGCGCGACGGGGTGTGGCACGGCTTCCTCCGGAGCCTGAACACGACGCTGGCCGACGTGCTCATCGGGATCGCGCTCGTGGTCGCCGCCCGCGGGCCGCTGACCGCGGGCGACGTGACGCTGTTCTTCTCCTACCTCGTCCTGATGACCGCGCTGCCGATGCGGATCGGCGGCATCGTCGCCGGCCGCCGACGCTTCGAGGTCTCCGAGGCCCGGCTGGACGCGCTGGTCGGTCGGGCGTCCGACGGCGGCCCGACGTCCGGCGCGTCGGACGACCCGCTGGTGGCCGATCGCCCGATGCCCGTGCTCGGCGGACCGGCGGCCCCGCCACCGGTGCGGCCGCCGAGGTCGCGGCTCCAACGGCTCGAGGTCGTGGGCCTCACGTCGGCCGCTCGGCGCCTCGTCGACGTCGACCTCGTCGTCGAACGAGGCGAGCTCGTCGTCGTGCGCGGGCCGGTCGGCGCCGGCAAGTCGTCGTTGTTGCGGGCGGTGATCGGCCTCGGTGCGATCGACGCCGGGTCGGTTCGCTGGAACGGTCGCGAGATCACCGATCGGGCGGCCTTCTTCGTGCCGCCCCAGTGCGCCTACGTCGCCCAGGTGCCCCGCCTGTTCGCCGAGCCGCTCGGCGACAACCTCCGCCTCGGTCACGACCTCGACGAGGCCGACGTGCTCGCCGGCATCGGACTCGCCGCGTTCGACGACGACGTCGCCGACCTGCCGGACGGGCTCGACACCCTCGTCGGCGCCCGAGGGGTGCGGCTCAGCGGCGGGCAGGCGCAGCGGGCCGCCGGCGCGCGGGCCATGGCCCACCGACCCGAGCTGCTCGTCCTCGACGACCTGACCTCGGCGCTCGACGTCGACACCGAACTGGCGGTGTGGGGGCGGTTGTCCGCCGCCGGGTTCACGGTGCTCGCCGCGTCCAACCGTCCCGCGGCGCTCGCCCGGGCCGATCGGGTCGTGTGCCTGGGCGACGGCGGCTGACGGTCCGCGCCGGTGCCCGGGAGAACTTCGCCGGACCGTCCTGTCAGGCCGCCGTCCTGTCGGGCCGTCCCGTCAGGGGCCGACCGTGAAGCGGAGACCGGCCTCGGCCATGCGCTCGATCGACGTGGTGCCGAGCGCGGTGGCCGGGGTCAGGAACCCCCGGCGGTCGGGCACCGGCGAGCCGTCGGCGAGGGCCAGTGCCGCCTCACCGATCATGCGGGCGGTCGACTTGTAGCCGGGATGGCCGTCGGCCTCGACGACCACGTCGACGACCTCACCCGCGGCGGTCGCCGCCCGCGCGGTGATCCGGTAGCTCCACGCGTCGAGGTCCTCGGGCCTCGGGCCGCTGCCCGCCTGCGGGCCGATCCGTCCCATCCAGCCGGCCAACGCCCGCCTCGGTCGTTGCGGGAGGCGTCCGAGCAGGCCCATCGCCGCGGTCGCGCCCGCCATCGTCGCCGCGGCGACCGGACGGCCGGGTCCCGGCACGGGCGGCCCGACCTCTGCGCCGTCGCGGTAGCGGAAGTCCTCGGCGAACAGCTTCTCGCCCGCGTCGCGCAGCAGGGCGGCGCTGCGGTGCACGACCACCGGGTTGATCCACGGCCACGGCGCCATCGGCCCGAGCCACTCGCCGGTCGCCGGATGGCGGCGGGGCACGAGGTCGAGGACCCCGGACCGTGCGGCCGCGCCCGGGTCCAGCAGGTGGGGGTCGGTCATCGACGCACCGCCCGACTCGCCGAGGACGGTGACGATGCTCTGGTACGTGCCACCGGAGACCGCGTCGGTGAGCGACGTCACCCGGCTCGTCGTCGCCGTCGACATCGAGGCGTCGACCGCGACGACCGGGTCGCCCGTCCGCTCGTGCAACGTCGTGGCCGCCAGCAGCGCCGCGAGGTCGTAGGGCAGGCTCTCGAACCCGGCGGTCGGGACGATGCGAGCCCCGGACGCGACGGCCGCCTCGTGGTAGCGGTCGAGCATCGACCGGACCCACGGCATCTCACCGGTGAGGTCGAGCTGGTCGGTCCCGGTGCGGGCGCACGCCGCGTAGATCGTCTCGCCGTGGCGCGCGTAGGGGCCGACGAGGTTCGCCACCACCGAGGCGGCGTCGACCATCGCCGCGACCGACGCCGGGTCGCCGGCGTCGGCCGTCATCACGAGGTCGGGGCCGCCCTCGAGGGCGAGCTCGTCGAGCGCGGCGGCCACCCGTTCGCGGTCGCGTCCGGCGACACCCCAGGTGAGCCCGAGTGCCGATGCCCGGCGGGCGAGGTGGCGGGCGACCTCCCGGCCGGTCACACCGGTCGGGCCGAACAACATCACGTCGACGTCGGCCATGGCGGGGCAGTCTCGTGCACGCAGCGCTCACGTGCCACCGAGCGAGAGGCGGGAACCGACGACGGTGGCCGCGCCGGCGAGCTCGCCGCCCCGGTCGTCGGCGAACGGCACCGGCGAGCCGCTCGGTCGTCGGCGGATCCGCGAGGGCGGGAGGTGACACCGGGCCGGGAGCCGGGTAAGGGGTCCGCGGCCGGGCGTCGGGCGCGCCCGAGGAACGGAGCGTGGTGGAACGTGGCAGCTGGTGAGGATCTCGACGACACCACGGAGGAGATCTCCGGGTCCGCCCGTGACCTGATCGACTCGGTGCTGAGCGCGCTCCCCCGGCTCGGCGTCGCGCTCGTGATCATCGCCGTCGGCTGGGCGCTGTCGCGGGTCCTGCGCTGGGTGGCCCACCGTGCGTTGCTGCGCCGGGAGACGCCGAGCTTCGCGCTCGTGATGAGCAAGCTGGCCGGGTGGACCTTCTTCGCGGTGACGGTCCTCGTCGCCATCGCGGTGACGTTCCCGTCGGTCCAGCCGGTCGATCTCCTGGCCGGCCTCGGGTTCTTCTCGGTCGCCGTCGGGTTCGCCTTCCAGGACATCCTCGAGAACACGCTGGCCGGCGTCCTCCTGCTGTTCCGCCAGCCGTTCCGCTCCGGCGACCAGATCGAGGTGAAGGACCGCACCGGGACCGTCGAGGCGATCACGATCCGCGAGACCCGGATGCGGACCTTCGACGGCCAGCTCGTGGTCATCCCGAACCGCGACGTCTACAAGAGCGTGATCCGGGTCCAGACCCACTACCCGCAGCGCCGGATGACGTTCGTCGTCGGGATCGCGTACGAGAACGACGCCGACGGGGCGTGCGACACGATCGTCGACGCGCTCGGCGGGCTCGCCGGTGTGGCCGACGAGCCCGCGCCCGAAGCGATCGTGACCGAGCTCGGCGCGTCGACCGTGAACATCGAGGCCCGGTTGTGGACCGGCCCCCACGAGGGCGAGGCGCTCACGGTCCTCGCCCGGGCCATCGTCGCGGCCAAGGCGGCACTGGAGGCCGACGGCGTCGAGCTGCCGACCGACATCGTGGCCCTGGCCGCGACCCCGAGCTTCGGCGCTGCGGTCCGTGGCGACGCGGCCCTGACCCCGGGCGGCGCGGTCGCCGGCACGCCCGGCACCGGAACGCGTTCGTCGGATCGGGCCCGGCGAGCGGCTTCTCGCGTTGGTCTCAGCCGAGAACGACGTCGCGCAGCGGGGTCGGTGCCCGGCCGGTGAGCGTCTCGACCGTGTCGCTGACCTCGCCCGTCCAACCCTCGCGGGTGGCGGTGCCGAACGACGCCAGCAGCCCGGCGATCGGCCTCGGCAGCCCGGAGTCGACCATGCCCTGGATGTAGGCCTCGTCGTCGACGAGCACGACCTCGACGGGCCGACCGGCGATCTCCGACGCCAGCGCGGCGACGTCGGTGGCGGTGAGGGCCTCGGGGCCGGAGATCTCGTACGCCTTGTTCTCGTGGCCGCTGCCGGTGAGGACGGCCACTGCGGCCGCGGCGCAGTCGGCCCGGGTGACGTACGCCGTGGCGCCGTCGCCCGTGTTCGTGACGAACGAACCAGACTCGGCCGCCTGGCCGATCGTCTGGGGCTGCATGTCGGCGTAGAGGTTGTTGCGCAGCATCGTCCATGCGACGCCGCTGTCGCGCAGCGCCTCCTCGGTGGCGGCGTGGTCGGGAACGACGCCCGCGGGGTTCGCCGGATCCGGGCGCGAGATCGACGTGTAGGCGACGTGGGTGACGCCGGCCTTCGCCGCGGCGGCGATGGCGGCGCGGTGCCCGTCGAGCCGCGAGCCCACCATGTCGGTGGAGATGAGCAGCATCCTCTCGACACCGGCGAAGGCGTCGACGAGGCCGTCGGGGTCGTCGAAGTCGGCGTGGCGCACGGTCGCGCCCCGCTCGGCCAGATCGGCCAGTGCGTCGGGCGAGCGGGTGAGCAGCACGACCTCGGAGGGGTCGACGGCGTCGAGCAGGCCGACGGCGACGAGGCGGCCGAGCTGGCCGGATGCTCCGGTGACGGCAATGGACATGGCGTGCTCCTCGGGGGCTCGGGCTGCGTCGCCGCTTGCCGAAGGGCAGCCGGACAACCGCAATCACGTCGATGACGAATGAAACCGTATTCGCGTCGATTGCAGTTGGCAAGGGGTCGGTGGCACGATGGGGAGGTGCCGCGATCGACCAACACCCGGTTCGCCGTGGCGGTCCACGTCCTCACCTACCTCGCCGCGGAGCGGGACCGGCCGGTGAGCTCCGAGGAGCTGGCGGCCAGCACCGCGGTGACGGCCGTGCACATCCGCAAGGTGCTCGGGCCGCTGCGGGCCGCCGGTCTCGTCGCGTCGCGCCCGGGCGCGGGCGGGGGCTGGAGCCTCGGCCGCGACGCGGCGCAGGTGCCGCTCGCCGAGGTGTGGTCGCTGCTCCAGGGCGACGACCCGGTGCTCGGCCTCCACGGGCCCAACCCGGCGTGCCCGGTCGGGCGGGGCATCCAGGCGACGCTGGTCGACGTCGACCGGCGTGTGGCCG
This sequence comes from Actinomycetota bacterium, assembly GCA_034211175.1. GTDB lineage: Bacteria > Actinomycetota > Acidimicrobiia > Acidimicrobiales > CAIXPF01 > JAXHUH01. The sequence continues at coordinate 52,502 of JAXHUH010000137.1, read as the reverse complement.
ATGTGGTGCGCGCCGAGCTCGCGGGAACGACCGTGGCCGATCTCGTCGCCCGTGCGTTCGAGGGGCTCGGCGACGAGGCCGACGTCGTCGCGCCGCTCACCGACCTGACCGGGTGAGGCGGGCCCCCAGGTCTCAGCCGCCGATGGGGAGCCCGTTGGCGCTCATGCGGAGCTGGACCTCGAACCCCGGACGGTCGGTGAACCGCACGTCGGTGCAGAGCTGGTGGGCGATCCACAGCCCCCGACCGCCGGGCCTCCCGGGCGGCGGTGGCACGAGCCCGGCGAGCGGGTCGGACGGGCCCGGTCCTGCGTCGGCGACGCCGACGACGACGTCGTTGCTACCGACCCAGAGCCGTGCGACCGTCGGCGACCGCCCGTGCTCGAGCGCGTTCGCGAGGATCTCGGTCGCGGCCAGCGGCAGATCGTCGATCGCCCCGCGTGCCAGCACATCGTCGGCCATTCGACGGACGGCGGCGCGCAGCTCCGCCGGGGACGGGTCCTCCAGCTCGTGGTCCGGGTCGCTCGCCCGCAGCGACGGTGCCCGGCGCAGGGGGTGGCCGGCGACGAACGCTCCCGGTTCGACGAACCCGGGCTCGGGGTTGTGGCCGCCGGTGCGGTCGGCGGCGAACGGATGCGTGCAGCGCACGTCGTCGAGCACGGCGGCGGGTGTGATGCGCGTGTCGTAGTGGCAGATGCCCCACACGGGCAACGGCGCGAAGGCGACGTTCGCCGCGGCCTCGTGGCGGAACCAGCCGTGCCAGTCGGCCCCGACGCCGGGGTGGGGCACGTCGCCGACCACACGGACGCGTGTCGCCCCGGCTGCGACCAGGTCGGTGAAGATCGAGTGGTAGGCGCGAAGCGTCGGCCCCGGCCGCCGTTCTCGCGGGTCACCGCGGGGGACGAACTGCACGGCGAGGTCGCCCACCGCCCGGCGGATGAGGCGGACGGTGCGTGCGCTGCCCCCGACGATCGTCGGCTCCCCGGCGGCGATGCCGTCGCGGAGGAACGGGACGACGATGTCGACGAGCTCGTCGTCGGTGTCGTAGATGGCGTGCTCGTGGACGTACCCGGCGTGGCCCGCTCCTGCGCTGCTCCTCACGCGACGAGCTCGACCCGGACGAGGTCGGTGATCCCGAGGATCCGGGTGAGCCGTACGTGCGCGGGGGACGACGTCCGCAGGACCACCGGCCGGCCCCGGTGGCGCGCGACGCCGGCGAGTGCGCCGAGCGCGTGCTGGTCGAGGAACCTGGCCTCGGTGGCGTCGACGACGACGGTGCCGTGGGGGAAGCTCACCCGGGTGAGGGCCCGCACGAGCTGGGGACGAACCGCACCGTCGAGCTCGCCCCGCAGTCCGACCGTTTCCTGGTCGATCGCGAACACGCCGAACGTGTCGGGCCGGTTGGACACCGGGTGGAGGCACGCCAGCTCGTCCGCCGCGCGCTCGCCGAGCGTCGCCCGGTCATAGGCGCACATCCCCGACAACGGCGTGGAGGTCATCCGACGGTCGATCAGGTGCTCGTAGCGGGCGAAGGCCTCGCGCCCGGCACTCGTGCCAACGAGGTCGGTGCAGTCCGCAACGACGCGGAGGCCGGTGTAGCCGCTCCGGATGGCGTCGGCCATCGCCACCGCGTACGTGTCGATCTGGTCGCCCGGGCTGATGATCCCGTCCGATCGATACCAGTCGGACAGGTCCTGCGCGAAGGCCGGGCGATCGCCGGGATGGTCGGCGGTGAGGCGGCCCAGCTCGGCGGTCATCCGCTCCCGGCCGAGGTGGCCGAGATAGCCGACCCGCTGGCCCTGCGCGACGCCGTCGGCGAGGAACTCCACCGCGGTCGTGAAGAGCTCGTCCGCGTGGTCGTAGATCCAGCAGAGGTGGTCGTGGGCACCGAGCCCACGCCCGCTCCCGGCCACCCCGACGATGCGCACGAGGCGACGTTACCGACGCAACCCGCCATCGTGCGGCCACGTTGCGTGGATCAACCACCGCGTCACACGGTGGTCGTCGATCAGCTCCTCAGTCGGCGGGTTCGGCGGGCTCGGCGGGCTCTGCGGCGGTCGCTCGGTAGCTCTCGAGCAGCTCGCCCAGCAGGAGCAGCACCAGCGGACGGGTGCGGGCGAACATCTCCGTCGCCGTGTCCCCGTCGGTGGCTCGATGGGCGGCGCACACCCGCAGGTGGAGGTCGACCACGTGGCGGGTGCCCCAGCCCCACCGACGCAGGTCGGACACGAGATGGGACGCCACGGGGCGCACCCGGGTGCGGTCGACCCGCCCGTCGACGTCCACCGCGTCGAACAACTCGTCGTAGAGCTCGATGGCGTGGGCGAGCGCGGCCTGGTCGTCGGGGTTCGTGAGGGTCATCTCGCCCGAGGCCGCGGACAGCCGGGCCGAGCGGGCGAAGGCGCGCGCCGCGCTGTGGGTGACCGCTCGGGCGATGCTGCGGCCGCCGAGCTCGGAGAGCACGTCGGCCTTGGGCAGGAAGTCGTCGGCGCCGGCGGCCAGGCACGTGAGCGCAGTGGCATCGTCGCCGCTGCCGGTCACGACGACCACGGCGGCGTTCCCCGCGACCCGGCCGATGGCATCGACGGCACCGGTGCCCTCGGTGTCGGGGAGCCCGAGATCGAGGAGCACGACGTCGGTGGGGCGCTCGGCGAGCGAGTCGCGGGCGGCGGCGAGGGACCGGGCCCGCCGGATGCGGGCGCTGGCGAGCGGCGAACGTCGCAGGCTGAGCCCGATCAGCTCCGCATCGAGATCGTCGTCCTCCACGAGGAGCACGTCGTGCACGTCCACCATGCTCATCCGTGGCCTCCTGTCGGCGCCGTGCCCGCGAGCTTCCATCGATCGCATGGTGCCGGCGGCCGCGGCCCGGCCGGGCCGGCGAGGCACGGATTCCCCACGGACGCGCACCCACGGTTCAGGAACGGACCCGCAGGTGGGTACGGCCGGTCAGGCGAGCGGGGCGCCCGGGTCGCGACCGCCGGGGCCGGTGCCGTCCGGGGCCCGATCGTCGGGGTCGTCGGGCACGTGCTCGCCGTCGCGCTCGTCGCGCGCCGCCCACTCGAGGAGCTCGTCGATGACGAAGACCGCGTCGTCGATGCCGGCGTGGAGGTCACCGAGCTCGGCGAACCGGGCGGGCACCGTGGCCATCGTGAGGTCGTCCGGCTCCGCGGTGTCGATCTCGTCCCAGGTGATCGGGGTCGAGACGGTCGCCCGCGGGGTGCCCCGCACCGAGTAGGCGGCGGCCATCGTGTGGTCGCGCGCGTTCTGGTTGTAGTCCACGAACAGCGCCGCCGGGTCCCGGTCCTTGCGCCACCACGCGGTCGTGACCAGATCGGGGGCCCGGCGCTCGACCTCCCGGGCGAACGCGAGGGCGGCGCGGCGGACGTCGCCGAAGCCGTGGTCGGGCTCGATCCGCACGTAGACGTGGAGCCCACGGCCGCCGGACGTCTTCGGCCAGCCGACCGCGCCGAGCTCGTCGAGCACCTCCCGGGCGACGTGGGCGACCCGACGGACCCGCTCGAACGGGCAGTCGGGCATCGGGTCGAGGTCGATGCGCCACTCGTCGGGCCTCTCGGTGTCGGCCCGTCGCGAGTTCCACGGGTGGAACTCGACCGTCGACATCTGGACGGCCCAGATCACCTCCGCCAGCTCGGCCACGCACAGCTCGTCGGCGTGCTGGCCGTAGCGGGGGAAGTGGAGCCGCACGGTCCGTAGCCACGGCGGCGCCCCGTTCGGCACCCGTTTCTGGTGGACCTTGTCGCCGCTGAGGCCCTTCGGGAAGCGGTGGAGCATGCACGGTCGGTCGCGCAGCGCGTTGACGATGCCGGGCCCGACCGCCAGGTAGTACTCGACCAGGTCGAGCTTCGTCGCCCCGGTCTCCGGGAAGTAGACGCGGTCGGGGTTCGACACCCGGACGGTGCGTCCGCCCACCTCGATCTCGATCGCCGGCGCCTTCGCCACCGCGGTGACCGTACCCGCCGCGGCCCGTGGCGGCCGGTCGAGGAGAACGGGCGCTGGGATCCGTGCGGTTCGGCACGGTTCGTTACCCTCGGCGGTGTGACCTCGTGGCAGGAGACCGTGCTCGCCGGCGCCGCCGCAGGTGTTCTCGTGACGCTCACCGCGGCGCTGATCACCGTTCCGGCCCTGGTGCGGGCCACCGGCCGACGGTTGGGATCGGCGGCCCTCGCGTGGTTCGTCGCCGCCGTCGCACTCGGTGCACTCGGAGCGCTCGGCGCCGCCGTGCTCGTCGGCGAGTCGACCAGCGGCTTCCTGACCGGGCTCATGGTCGTGATCCTGTTCAAGCTCCTCGGCGCAGTGATCGTCGACGCCGTCCGGCGCCGCTCGGGCCGGTCGGGGCCCCGCGGCGGCTACCTGCCGCTGTTCGAACGGGGCGATCCCGCCGGCGACCTCGCCAACGCCGTGCTCGGCTGTCCCCTGTGGCGGCCGTCGCCGGACGGGGCCACCGAGCCCGGATCGCACGAAGCCCGCGCGGCCGGCTGAGCACGGCGCGGGCCCGTTCCGCCCGGACCCGCACGTCGCCATCACCCCGGCGGGGTGACGACACCACGGCGTCGCGACGAACACTGTCTCGGGACCGACCGCGGCCGTTCGTCGTGTCGCGCCGACCGCGGCGTGCCACCGGCCCGGCAGGCCCGCGAGCCACGACACCGCAGGGGGAGCTCGACATGCCGGAGCAGCCGAACATCCTCGTCATCTGGGGCGACGACATCGGGATCTCCAACCTGAGCTGCTACAGCGACGGGTTGATGGGGTACCGGACCCCGAACATCGACCGGATCGCCACCGAGGGTGTGCGCTTCACCGACTACTACGGCGAGCAGAGCTGCACCGCGGGCCGCGCCGCGTTCATCACGGGCCAGAACCCGTATCGCACCGGCCTCTCCAAGGTCGGCATGCCCGGTGCACCCATCGGCCTGCAGGCCGAGGACCCGACGATCGCCACCGCGCTCAAGGCGCAGGGCTACGCCACCGGCCAGTTCGGCAAGAACCACTTCGGCGACCGCGACGAGTTCCTTCCCACGGCCCACGGGTTCGACGAGTTCTTCGGCAACCTCTACCACCTCAACGCCGAGGAGGAGCCCGAGCACGCCGACTACCCGACGCCGGAGGAGTTCCCCGACTTCCGCGAGCGCTTCGGCCCCCGCGGTGTCATCCGGTCATGGGCGCTGTCGGGCGGTGACCAGAAGATCGAGGACACCGGCCCGCTGACCAAGAAGCGCATGGAGACCTGCGACGAGGAGTTCCGCGATGCCGCCGCGGACTTCATCCGCCGCCAGCACGAGGCCGACACCCCGTTCTTCGTGTGGTTCAACTCGACCCACATGCACTTCCGCACCCACACCCGGCCCGAGGACGTGGGCCGCGCCGGGCGGTGGCAGTCCGAGTACCACGACACGATGTGCTACCACGACGACATCGTCGGCGATCTGCTGAACCTGCTCGACGATCTCGGCATCGCGGACAACACGATCGTGATGTACTCCACCGACAACGGGCCCCACATGAACAGCTGGCCCGATGCGGGGATGACGCCCTTCCGGGGTGAGAAGAACACGAACTGGGAGGGCGCCTACCGGGTCCCGGCGATGGTCCGCTGGCCCGGCCGCATCCCCGCGGGGACGGTGCTCAACGGGATCGTCAGCCACAGCGACTGGTTCCCGACACTGCTCGCCGCGGCCGGCAACGAGGACATCACGCCGCAGCTGCGCGACGGCACCGACCTGCACGGCACCACCTACAAGGTCCACCTCGACGGCCACGACCAGCTGGCCTACCTCACCGGCGAGGCGGCCGAGAGCCCCCGCCGCCACTTCTTCTACGTCTCCGACGACGGCGACCTGACCGCGTTGCGCTTCGACAACTGGAAGATCGTGTTCCTCGAGCAGCGCGCCGCGGGCACGATGCAGGTCTGGTCCGAGCCGTTCACCGAGTTGCGGATCCCGAAGATCTTCAACCTCCGCACCGATCCGTACGAACGGGCCGACATCACGTCGAACACCTACTACGACTGGCTGCTGGAGCACGCCTTCCTGCTGATCCCGGCCCAGGCGTACGTGGCCCGGATGATCCAGTCGCTCGCCGAGTTCCCCGCTCGGCAGGCGCCGGCGTCGTTCAACGTCGAGCAGGTCCTCGCCAAGCTCCAGGCGGGCGTCCCGAGCGCATGAGGCCGTGGTCGCGCCCCCGCCATCACACGCGATGACCGGGGTCGCCGCTGTGGACCGCGGCGCCGACGACCCGATCGCGGCGTTCTACGAGCGCCATCCCTACCCGCCGCCCGTCGCGGACCTCGACGCCCTCGCCCGGCGGGCCGGGAGCGCCGGTCCCCGCCGGGAGGCGCACCACCTGATCTGGCCCGAACGCCGGCCCGAGGACGTCTCGTCGATCCTCGTCGCCGGCTGCGGGACCTCCCAGGCGGCGCGCCACGCGATGCGCAACCCGGGCGCACGAGTGGTCGGGATCGACGTCAGCGAGACGAGCATCGACCACACCCGCCGACTCGCGCAGCGCCACGGGCTCGATCGCCTCGAGGTCCGCCGCCTGCCGATCGAGCGGGTCGGTGAGCTCGGCGAGCGCTTCGACCACATCGTGTGCACCGGCGTGCTCCACCACCTCGCGGACCCCGCCGGGGGATTGGCCGCGCTGGCCTCGGTGCTGGCACCGGCCGGCGCGCTCACGCTCATGGTCTACGGCCGCTACGGCCGGGCCGGCGTCGAGCTCCTGCGCGAGTACTGCCGGCGCCTCGGGGTCACGACCTCGCGTGCCGATCTCGACGACCTGGTGGCCACCCTGCGCGAGCTCCCGCAGGGCCATCCGCTCGGCCGGCTCCTCCGGGAGGCCCGCGACTTCGCGGACGACGACGCACTGGCCGACGCCCTGTTGAACCCCCGCGAGCGCTCCTACACGGTCCCCGAGCTGGTGGACCTGCTCGACGGCGCCGGGCTGCGGTTCGGCCGGTGGGCGCAGCAGGCCCCGTACCTGCCGACGTGCGGTTCGCTGACCGAGACACCCCACGGCGCCCGCATCGCCGAGCTGCCACCGCCCGAGCAGCACGCCGCGGTCGAGCTGTTCCGGGGCACCCTGACCACCCACACGGTCATCACCTTCGCCGCCGACGACGACCGCTCGGGCCGGCTCGACTGGACCGGCCCCGGCGCCGACGCGTGGGTGCCGATCCCCGTGTCGACCGCGGTCGCCGTCACCGAGCGCGAGCGCCTGCCCGCGGGCGCGGCAGCCGCACTGTTGAACCGGGCCCACCCCGCCACCGACCTGGTCCTGTTCGTCGGCCGCCGGGAGCTGAAGACGTTCCGGGCCATCGACGGCGAGCGGACCATCGCCGAGCTCGGCCCGGCGGCCCGCCGGCTCGTCGAGCGGCTGTGGCTCCACGATCTCGTGGTCGTCGACGCGTCGGCCGTCGTAGCCGTGCAGGACGTGACCGCGTCCCCGCCGACGATCGCTGCCGACGCCGACGCCGACGCCGACGCCGGCGCCGGCGCCGCCGTGCGGCGTCCCGTCCACGACGTCGTGTGGCTCGACGGCGGCGAGTTCACCATGGGCTCGAACGACCACTACTCCGAGGAGGCCCCCACCCACCGGGTTCGGGTCGGGCCCTACGGCATCGACCGGTACCAGGTCACCAACCGGCAGTACCGGGCGTTCGTCGACGCCACCGGGTACGTGACCGTCGCCGAGCGTCCGCTCGACCCCGCCGACTTCCCCAGCGCCCCGCCGGAGAACCTCGTGGCCGGCTCACTCGTCTTCACCCCGACGCCGGGCCCGGTCGACCTGCGCCACCTCGCCCAGTGGTGGACGTGGACCCCGGGTGCGTGCTGGCACCGTCCCGAGGGGCCGGGCAGCGGCATCGACGACCGGCTCGACCATCCCGTCGTCCACCTCGCCCACGAGGACGCCGCCGCCTACGCCGACTGGGTCGGCGCCCGACTGCCGACCGAGGCCGAGTGGGAGCACGCGGCCCGCGGCGGCCTCGACGGCGCCGCCTTCACCTGGGGCGACGAGGCCCGGCCCGACGGGCGGATCATGGCCAACACCTGGGACGGGCCCGACTTCCCGTGGCGCTCGACCGGCGAGTCCGGCTTCGAGCACACCGCCCCGGTCGGGTCGTTCCCGGCCAACGGCTACGGGCTGTTCGACATGGCCGGCAACGCCTGGGAGTGGACCGACGACTGGTGGAGCGACCGCCACCCCGACGACGCAGCGTCGCCGTGCTGCGTCCCCGAGAACCCCCGCGGTGGCGACCGCGAGACCAGCCTCGACCCGGCGCAACCGCAGTTCCGGGTGCCCCGCAAGGTCGTCAAGGGCGGCTCGCACCTGTGCGCCGACACGTACTGCCTCCGCTACCGGCCGGCGGCCCGACGCCCCCAGATGATCGACACCGGCATGGGCCACGTCGGCTTCCGCTGCGCGTGGACCGCCGACGGCGCGTCCGTCGGCGCCGCGGACGACGCACATGCCGACCGGCCGGGACAGGAGGACCCGAGATGACCGACGAGCGCTTGCCCTCGTGGCGACCCGGCCCGGTCCGCGACGCCATCGTCGACCACCTCGACCGGATCGACGAGATCCCCGTCGCCGAGCGCATCGCCTACTTCGACAACGACGGCACGCTCTGGTGCGAGAAGCCCGAGTACGTCCAGCTCGCCTTCTTCGTCGACGTCCTGGTGCGCCGACGCGAGCAGGACCCGGAGATCGCCGAGCGCCCCGAGCTCGCCGCCCTCCTCGGCGGCGACCCCGAAGAGATCGCCGGTGTCGGCCTGGTCCGCATCGCCCTGGCGCTCGCCGGCCTCTTCGAGGGCCAGACCCCCGAGGAGTTCGCCGCGCAGATCGAGGAGTTCGTCGGCCGCTGGAAGCACCCGAGGTTCAGCCGCCCCGTCAGCGGCCTCGTCTACCAGCCGATGCTCGAGCTGATCGACGAGCTGCGCCGCCACGACGTGACCGTCGGGATCGTCACCGGCGGTGGGACCGAGTTCGTCCGCGCCGTCAGCGAGGAGCTCTACGGCGTGCCGGCGGAGCTCGTCGTCGGGACCCTCATCGGCTACGAGGTCGGGCGCAACGCCGCGGACGGCCCGCCGGTGGCCAGACGCACCGCCTCCGTCCTCGGCGAGGCGAACGAGGGTCCGGCGAAGATCGCCAACATCCAGACCCAGCTCGGGCGGAGACCGGTCCTCGCCGCCGGCAACTCCGCCGGGGACCGCGAGATGCTCGAGTGGGCCTGCGCCGGCAGCCATCCGGGGCTGGCGATCCTCGTGGACCACGACGACGCCGAGCGGGAGTACGCGTACCAGAGCAAGGCCGCGACGTTCGCCGAGTCGGCGTCGATCACCGACATCGGACGGCGCGAAGGCTGGGTCGTCGTGAGCATGGCCCGGGACTGGTCCACGGTCTTCGCCGACTGAAGGAGCTGACGATGACACCGAACCATCGAGATCACGCCCGGTCTGTCCGGTATCGCCGGATCGCCGGTCGCACGCTGCTCGCAACATCGCTCGCCGTCGGGCTCGTGGCCGGGTGCAGCGATGACGACGACGCTGCCGACGCCGAGGCGGCGTACTGCGACGAGCGGGCGGACCTGCGCGAGGAGCTCGACGAGCTCGCGAACGCCGACCTGGTGGCCGACGGCGCCGACAGCGTGCGCGAGGACGTCGACGGCGTCTCCGAGCAGCTCGCCGAGGTGCGCGAGGCAGGCGGTGAGGTCGTCGGCGACGAGGCCGACGCCCTCCGGTCCGCGCTCGACGATCTGCGCTCGGCGGTCGCCGAGCTCGGCGACTCCGGCATCGGTCAGGAGAACCGCAGCGGCGTGGTCGACGCCGTCGAGGGCGTCCGCAGCGCCGGCAGCGATCTCCTCGCCGCGCTCGACACCGACTGCGAGTAGGTGGTCGCGCCGGGGCTCCACGTCACCCGCGCCGGGCGGTCGCCCGCGTGCGTGGCCACCGCAGGAGCGCAGGTCGGAGGCCAGGATCATCCTCCTCGGGTGATGGCCGCGGACCTGCCCGACGACTTGAGTTGGGCGCGAGCCGGTCCCGCCACGACGCCGAGCGGGCCGGTGAGGCGTCGGCGCCGTGGCGACGCCGCCGCGACCGACGTCCACGAGCCGACAGGGGAGAGACGGCCGATGCGCAGAGCACGACAGGCCCGACGACGCCGCGCGGTCGCGGCCGGTGCCGTGGCGGGCGCGGCGACCGGAGCGGCGATGCGGCGCCCGGCGATGGCCGCACCGGCGCCCGGCCGGAGGGGGGCACCTGCGGGCGCGGCCGGCGGTCGGTACCGCATGCGCCAACGCCTCCTGGCCATCGGGGACGACTTCTGGATCGAGGACGACCAGGGCCGGCGTGTGTTCAAGGTCGACGGCAAGGCGCTCCGCCTCCGCTCCACCCTGAAGTTCGAGGACTCCTCCGGCCGCGAGCTCTACAAGATCCAGGAGCGCGTCCTGCGGGTGCGGGACTCGATGACGATCGAACGAGCCGGCGGCGGTGCCGCGGCGAAGGTCCACAACGCGCTGATCACGCCGCTGCGGGACCGTTGGCGGATCGACGTGCCCGGCGGCAACGACATGCGCGCCGTCGGCAACATCCTCCAGCACGAGTACCGGATCGAGCAGGGCGGTGCCACGGTCGCCACCGTCTCGAAGCGCTGGCTGCGGGTGCGCGACACCTACGGCGTGGAGACCGCGCCCGGACAGGACGACGCACTGCTCCTCGCGATCGTCGCCGTGATCGACACGATGGCCCACCAGGGCCGATGACGACCGAAGGGGAGACGTCCATGGGATTGGCCGGTCTCGGGCCCGTCCAGGTGGTCGCCGTCCGCTTCGGCGCCGACGCGACCTTCGAGGGCCTCGTCCTCGACGAGCTGGAGCGGCTGTCGGCGCGTGGGGTGATCCGCGTGCTCGACCTCCAGTTCCTCCGTACGGGCGGCGGTGGCCGACTGGAACCGGTCACGCTCGCCGAGCTCGACGAGGGCGGCGCCGACACCGACGGCGCCCCGGCGTTCGGCTCGGCCGTCGCCGCACTGCTGCGGAGCGCCGCGGACGCGACGGCGGCGCCGGACGTCATCGACCTCGACGCCGGAACCATCGCGGGTATGGGCCCGGCCGACGTGATCGACGCCGCGACGGGCCTCGACACCGGTGACCTGCTCGGGGTGGTCCTCGTCGAGCACGTCTGGGCCGCCGAGCTGCGCGACGCCATCCGGCTCGCCGGGGGCACCCCGATCGCCCAGGGGTTCCTGACCCCGGAGGCGGTGACGTTGATGGGCGCCGAGCTCGAGGCGATGGCCGAGGCGGAGGCGGCGATCGAGATCGCCGACGCCATCCGTGGCGCCGCCGTCCTCGACGCCCTGGCGACGATCGAGGCCGCGGAGCAGATCCGCGCCGCGGCCGCCGCGGAGGCGGTCGGTGCGCTCATCGCCGCCGGGCTGGTCGCCGACGCCGCGGCGACGGACGCCGTCGAGGCGCTCGTGGCGGCCGGCCTGGTCGAGGCCGCCGCGCTGGAGGAGGCGTCCGCGGCGACGGACGCCGCGTTCGAGGAGACCGCGACGGCGCTCGCGGCCATGCAGGTCGCCGGCGAGTGAGGCGGACGACGACATCCGGGGCCGGAGCCCGGGACGGGAGGGGGATCGTGAGATCGGTGTGGACAGGGACGCGGTCGGCGGCGCTCGCCGCGGTGCTGGTGGGGGTGCTGTTGGCGCTCGGCGGCTGCGCCAACGAACCGATCGACGGTGATGGTGGCGGCGGCATCGCGCTCCCGTCGATCACGCTCCCGGGAGGCGGTGGGGACGACGGAGGGGACGGTGGCGGCGACGCCCCGGCGACGACCGCGTCGCCCGCGACGACGTCGGCCCCCGCGACCACCGCGGCGCCCGCACCCGAGCCGGCCCAGCCCGTCCCCGACGACCCCGACAACGCCGAGCAGGACGGGCTCGACGCCGAGGACTGGATCCTCCTCGCGCTCATCGCGGTCGGCGTGGTGGCGATCGTGGCCCTCGTCGCCAACGCGTCCGCCCGCCACGGGCAACGCCAGGCCCGGACCGAGACCGACCGGCGCACCCGCCTCGACTCGATCGTCGGCAACTGCCGGTGGATCCACGACCACGCCAGCCTCGAGCTCGTCGGCGTGACCGACGTCGAGCAGCTGGCGTCGACGTGGCCACAGGTTCGCCAACGCATCCTCGGCACCGAGGCCGACATCTCCGCGATGGCCGCCACCGACGCGCGCCTCGCCCCGCAGTTGACGGCACTGGGGAGGGCGGTCAGCTCGCTCCGCTCGTCGCTCGAGACCTACGTCGGCTTCCGGACGAAGCCGCACACGTCCGGGCAGGACTCGCTGATGCACGCGGCAACGGACTCGGTCGTGGCGGCCCGCCGTGAGCTGTCCTCCGCGCTCGCCCCGTTCGCCGCTCCCGTTCCCGTCTGAGGAAGGACCGACCGGTGACGACGACCGCCACCCACCCCACCGCCGACCACGACCCTGCTCCCACGGTCTACGCGCCGACCCGGCCTCGCACGTCCGGCTGGCTGCTGTTCGCGGCGACCGTGACGTTCCTCGCCGCGGCAGCCAACCTCCTGTACGGGTTGGCGCTGATCGCGGGCGACGACTGGATCGTGCTGACGCCCGAGCAGCTCATCCGGTTCAACTCGAACGCGGTCGGCACGATGTACCTCCTGTTCGGCGGCGTGCAGCTCGTCGTCGGCTACGGCATCCTCGGCGGCCGGCTGTGGGCCCGCGTCCTCGGCATCGCCGGTGCCGGGCTCAACGCGCTGGCCCAGATGACGTTCCTGTCCGCGTACCCGGCGTGGTCGATCACCGTGATGGTCGTCGACCTGCTCGTGATCTACGCGCTCACGGTCCACGGCGACGAGGTCGCACCGCTCTGAGCACGGCCGGCGAGCCCGCATGAGCGAGCGTCTCCCGGTGACCGGACCCCGCGCCGGCGGGCCGGGCGCCGCCTCGCACGCCGCGGTCGAACCGGGCGCCGGGGCCGCCGCGGTGCGCTGCGACGTGCTCGTGGTCTTCGGCATCACCGGCGACCTCGCCCGGGTGATGACGTTCCGGTCCCTCTACCGCCTCGAGTGCCGCGGCCTCCTCGACTGCCCGATCGTCGGTGTCGCCGTCGACGACTGGACGGTCGAGCAGCTCGTGCAACGGGCACGCGACTCGATCGTCGCGACCGGCGAGGACCTAGACGAGGACGTGTTCGCCCGGTTCGCGGCGCGGCTCTCCTACGTCGCCGGCGACTTCGGCGATCCCGGGGTGTTCGACCGGCTGGCGACCGCGATCGCCGGTGCCCGCTCGCCGGTGTTCTACCTCGAAGTCCCGCCGTTCCTGTTCGCCACCGTGGTCCGCGGGTTGGCGGGGGCGGGGCTGACCGACGGGGCCCGCATCGTGGTCGAGAAGCCGTTCGGCCACGACCTCGCCTCGGCCCGGGCGCTCGCGGCCGAGCTCCACCGCTACGTGCACGAGTCACAGCTGCTGCGCATCGACCACTACCTCGGGAAGATGGGCCTCGAGGAGATCGTCTACCTCCGGTTCGCCAACACGATGCTCGAACCGCTGTGGAACCGGAACTACGTCGACTCGGTCCACATCACGATGGCCGAGGACTTCGGGGTCGAGACCCGCGGCCACTTCTACGACCCGGTCGGCGCCCTGCGCGACGTCGTCGTCAACCACCTCATGCAGGTGGTCGCGGCGACGGTGATGGAGCCGCCGTCGGGCAGCGGGCCCGACGACCTCGGCCGGGGCCTCATCGCCGCGTTCCGGGCGGTCGCCACCGCCGAGCCGGCGAACTACGTGCGCGGCCAGTACGAGGGCTACCGGGCGATCGACGGCGTCGCCGCGGACTCGACGACCGAGACGTTCGCCGCGCTCCGCCTCGACGTCGACAACTGGCGGTGGTCGGGGGTGCCGTTCTTCATCCGGGCCGGCAAGCGCCTCCCCGTCACCCAGACCGAGCTGCGCCTCGTGTTCCGCCAGCCGCCCGACCTCGCGTTCCGAGCGCTGCGACGCCACGGCGCCGACGCCAACCAGCTCGTCATCCGCCTCGATCCCCGCACCGGCGTGCAGCTCCACCTCGAAGCCCACCGCGCCGACGCCGACGCCGCGGCGCCGGCGCCGATCACCATGGGCATGCAGTTCGCCGACGAGGGCGGCGAGGGCCCGACGCCCTACGAGGTGCTCCTCCACGCGGCGATGACCGGCGGAACCAGCACCCGCTTCTCCCACCAGGACGGCGTCGAGGAGATGTGGCGGATCATGCAGCCCCTGCTCGACGACGCACCCCCGGTGCAGGGTTACGCGCCGGGCACGTGGGGGCCGCCGGCCGCGGATGCGCTCGTGGCCGACCACGGTGGTTGGCGCGACCCCTGGACGAGCTGACCGTTCCCGGAGCGGGTCAGCGCTCGGCGGCGTCCGAGCCGGTGGTGCCCGAGCCGGTGGTCTCGTCGTCGGTGCCCGAGCCGGTGCTCGTGTCGTCGGTGTTCGCATCGTCGGTGTTCGCATCGTCGGTGGTCGCATCGCCGGTGGTCGCATCGCCGGACCGGCCGGGCGCGGCCGAGCCGAAGAACCCGGAGTCGCGCAGCTCCCGGAACAGGTTCAGGCCGATCGAGACCAGCGGGGCGGCGAGGACGAGCCCGACGATGCCGACGAGGACCCCGCCGCCGACCGTCGCCAGCAGCACGACCATCGGGTGGAGCGCGAGCGACGATCCCACCAGCCGGGGCTCGAGCAGGTTCTCCAGCACCAGGTTGACGAACAGCACCACCGCGAGTGCAGCGATCGCCGCCGACGTGCCGCCACCGGCCAGGCCCATGAGCACCGCGAACGCCCCGCCGACGAACGCCCCGAGGTAGGGGATGTAGGCGCCGATGAGGTTGACGACGCCGACCGAACCGGCGAGCGGCACCCCCATCACCCACAGCATCAACGCCACGGCGATGCCCTGGACGAGCGCCAGGATCGTCCGGCCCCGCACGTAGGCCCGGATGCTCCCGGCGGCCTGGCCGATGATGCGGTTGTTCTGGGCCGACGCCTCGGGCGTGCGGCGGGCCGCGGCCTGGCGGACGAGCCGGGCGCCGTCCTTGAGCAGGTAGTAGAGCAGGACGGTCCCCAGCACGATGCCGGAGGCAACCGATGCGGCCGACCCCACGACCGTGCCAACCCGCTCGCCGATGCCGCCGGCGGCCGTCGGGCCGGCGTCGTCGGAACCGGACCGCAGGTCGTCGACCAGGTCCTCGAGGTTCCAGCGCTCCGACACGTCGGTGAGCTGGTCCTGGGCCTCGTCGAACCACAGGGTCAGCTCGTCGGAGCGGCCGACGACCCCGATGACCACGATCGTGGCCGTGACCGCCAGCACCCCGAAGATGAGAGCGATCACGAGCAGCGCGCCGAACGCCCGCGGCACCCGGCGTCGCTCGAGGCGGTCGACGGTGGGGGCGAACACGGTGGCGAGGAACCCGGCGAGCACGAGCGGCACGACCAGGTCGCGCAGCGCCCCGACGACCAGGACCAGCACCGCGATCGCGCCGACGAACCCGAGGAACGCCCAGCTGACCTGGCCGACCCGGCCGATCCACTCCGGTAGCGGCTGCTGCCGCTCCGCTCGGGCCATGGTCCCCGGTGCCCCCTCTCGTTCGTGTCCCCGTGGTGTGCCGTCGCGATCGCGCCTCGTGGCGCGCGGCCCCGGGCATCTTCGCTCATGTTCGGCCTGCGCCGGGGGACGCAGACCCCGGGCGCGGCCGCCGGGGACGATCTACCCTCGGTGGTGACAACGGGGACGACGTGAGGGGGAAGTCGTGGCCGATGTCCCGACACCGGGGCGCGCCGCCGTGCGCATCGTCGAGGGTGTGGCCGCACGGATGGGGCCCGCGCTCCAGCAGCTGACCGCGAGCGACGCCTTCGCGGACGCCGTGGAGCTCGGTACCGCCGCGCAGCGCCAGCTCGCCCGCCAGGTCGAGGCGCGCAGCCGGCGGCTGCTCCACTTCTGGAACCTGCCCGCCGGCAGCGACATCGCGGTGCTGCGCCGGGAGATCGGTGAGCTGGAGCGCCAGGTGCGGGACCTGACCAAGCGCCTGGAGGACGCCGGCCACGCCGCGGAGACCAACGGGAGGTCGGGCCGATGAGCGCGGACACCGGCATCGTCGGCGCCATCACCGGTCGGCTCGACGCCGAGCGGCGGCGGGCCCGCAACGGCGCCCGCTACCTGCTCGGCCTCGGCCAGCCCGAGCTCGGCCAGAGCCCCCGCCACCTCGTCGCCCGCCGCGACAAGGTGCGCCTCTACCGCTACGAGCCGCCGGACGGGCTCGCCGACGCCGAGCGGCTCGGCCCGCCGCTGCTGCTGGTGATGAGCCTCGTCACCCGGCCGACGGTGTTCGACCTCCAGCCCGGCAACAGCCTGATCGAGCGGTTCTGCGGTGCGGGCTTCGACGTCTACCTGCTCGATTGGTCCGAGCCCGGCCCCGCCGACTCCCAGAACACGCTCGAGACCTACTGCGACGAGTACCTGCCCTGGGCGGTGGCCGCCACGACGGCCGACGCCGGCGCCGAGACGGTCACGATGTTCGGGTACTGCTTCGGCGGGTTCCTGTCGTTCCTGTCGCTCGCCGCCAACCCGGCGATGCCGGTGGCCAACCTCGTCGTGCTGGACACGCCGATCGCGCCGGAGCGGGGCCCCGAGCAGCTCCGGCCCCGCCGGATCGGTCTCGGCTTGTTCGACGAGACCGGCAACGTGCCGGCCGAGACGATGCGGACCGCGTTCGTCACCCTCGACCCGATGGCCGAGCTGATGTCCTACGTGCGGTTCTGGCAGAAGCTGGACGACGACGACTACGTGCTCGCCCACCAGGTGATGACGAGCTGGGCGAGCGACCACATCCGCTTCCCCGGTGCGGCGGCCCGCCAGCTGGCGACGATGTTCGCGGACGGCAACCCGATCCTCGACGGGACGTTGCGGCTCGGGGGCCGGCCCGTCGATCCGGGGTCGATCACGGTGCCGTTCCTGTCGGTCGTCGGCGAGAAGGACACGATCGCGCCGGTCGCCACCAGCGAGCCGCTCCTCGACCTCGTCGGCTCGGCCGACAAGTCCGAGCTGCGGGTGCCCGCCGGCCACGTCGGCCTGTTCGTGGGCCGCTCGGCCGCCAAGCTGTGCGTCCCCGGGATCCTCGACTGGATGACGGCCCACAGCACGGCTCGCTCGTCGGGGCCGGGGAAAGGGTCCCGTTCGGTGACGCGCACGCCGGCCGCGGCGAACGCCGGCTGAGCGGCGCCTGCTCCGATCCGGCCGGCTCGTCACGCCCGGCCTGTCACACTGAGCACCGTCGAGGTCTCTCACTCTTCCGGGACACGAGATCCGTGCCCGCAACGAGAAGGGGAGACCCGCGATGTCGGAGTACGTGCAGGTGTGGAAGGCGACGGTGCGCAGCGAGGTCGTCGACGAGTTGCTGGCCGTCCGGCCCGACGCGATCGCCGAGGCGATGCGGCTGTGCCCGGAGCTGATCGGGGCCGACCTCGTCGACCTCGGCAACGGTGACTGGCTCGACGTGCTCCGGTGGTCGGCCGCCGACGGTGAGGAGCGGCTCATGACCAGGGCATCGGAGTTCGACGCCCTCGGACGGATGCACGCGCTGTTCGAGGACGCGACGCCCATCGGCCGTGGCGCGGTCGTCGTCGCCGCGGCGGTGCCGTCGCGGTGAGCGACGGTTCGTTCGGGGCCGAGGGCGTCGACTCGTCGGTCGACGCCCTCGCCCGGCGGGCCGCGGACGGCGACCGTGACGCGCTCGCCGAGCTCGTCCGCGAGCTCCAGTCGCCGATGTACCGCCTCGCGCTCCGCTTCCTCGGCGACCCCCACGACGCCCAGGACGCGTGCCAGGAGATCCTGATCCGGATCGTCACCCACCTCGGCAGCTTTGAGGGCCGCTCGAAGTTCACGACCTGGGCGTACACGGTCGCCACCCGCAGCCTCCTGCGGACGAGGAAGCGCACCGTCGAGGCGTCGGTGCAGGGGCCCGAGCAGTTCGCGGCGTTCCTCGACGCCGGCATCGGCGACGTCGACCCCACGCTGGACGAGGCCGAGTACCGGCTGCTGTGCGACGAGGTGCGGATCAGCTGCACCTACGGGATGCTGCTGTGCATCCCCCGCCCCCAGCGGGCCGCCTACCTGCTCGCCGACGTGCTCGGGCTCACCGACGTCGAGGGCGCCGAGGTGCTCGACTGCTCGCGGGCCGCGTTCCGCCAGCGGGTGTCGCGGGCCCGGCGCACGCTGCGCACCGTGATCGACAACCGCTGCGGGCTCGTCGACCCGGCCAACCCGTGTCGCTGCGGCCGCCAGATCGCGGCGAGTGAGGAGGCCGGCATCCTCGACCGCGCGCACCTCCCGTTGGCGCACCACCCCCGAACCGAGACCCGCGTGTGGATCGAACCGGCGGCGAAGGCGCTCGACCAGGTCCTCGCCATCGGCGACCTCTACCGCTTCGACCGCTTCGCCGCTCCCGCCGCCCTGTGGGACGACCTCGTCGACCGCTACCCGGCCCTGCTCACCGCCGGGTGAGGTGGGCCGCCCGGCGCCGGGCGGCCCACGGCGGTCACCTCGCTGAGCGCTGGTGCCACCAGTCCGGGCCGTGCGGGTCGTCGCACTCCAGGGCGTCGCGGTCCCAGTCGAGGAGGTCGGCGGCCGCGGCGTGGGTCGTCTCCAGGAACTCGGTGAGCACCCGGTCCGGGTCCTCGGCGTTGGCCACGGCGTCGTAGGGGAGCGCGAACTCGCCGAGCGCGTCGAGCCAGAACGCCTCCGCCGGCGCCACGGTGGCGTCCGCGAACCCGTCGGGCGTCGGGTACGCGTAGGCGTAGAAGATCGGCGTCGGTGCGTCGCGGTTGCCCGGCCAGAACCCGGCGCTCGTGACCTCGTGGGAGTACGCCTCGCGGGCGACGTCGTCGGGGAAGTTCGGCATCCCGCCGCCGTGCGGGGGTGCGGTCCGTCCGGAGAACCGGGTCACGGCCAGGTCGAACGAGCCCCAGAAGAAGTGGACCGGGCTGGCCTTGCCCCAGTAGCCGGCGCGGAACCGGGTGAACACCCGATTCACCTGGAGGAGCGCACGCCACAGCGCGTGGATGTGCTCGGGCACGTAGGTGTTGTGCACGTGGTCGTCGGGGAACGGGATGGCGTCGGCGATCTCGTTCGGCATCGGGCGGATCGACACCGGCATCCCGACGTCGGCCATCGCGTCGAGCACGGCGCCGTGGAACTCGGCGACGCTCATCGGGCGGAGCTCGATCTGTCGATGCTCGCCCGTCGTCGTGGTCAGCCCGGCGCGATGGCCGCAGAGATCGAGCTCCCACTCGAAGCCCTCGGCGCCGTAGGGCACCAGCGACGTGGTCAGCCCGCGTGCCGACGGGTAGAGCGTCACGCTCCAGGAGTGGTTGAGCCACGGTGAGCTCACCATCCGGGTCTTGCCGATGATCTGGGTCCACAGGTGGACGGTCTCGAGCGTGTCGAACCACTCCGACGACGGCAGCTCGGGCCAGGCTCGTGCGGCGGCAGTGTCCATCACCACTGTCTAGCCCGGTGCGGCCCCGGTGATGACGGTGTCGATGCCGCCGCCGGTGCAGGACGAGGGCAACGGCGGCGACGCTTGCGATCGCCGCCCGCTCGGAGGTCGGGCGCCGCTCCGGTAGGTCAGGTCGCCGCTGCGCCGTGCTCGACGGACAGTCGCTCGGTCGCCTCGGCGACGCAGTCCGCCCAAGGACGGTCCGGGCGGTGCACACCGCGGGTTCCGGTGAACGCGCTCGACACGACCACGTCGGGCTCGAGCCCCGCCAGCAGTTCGAGGGTGACGACGAGGTCGTCGAGGTCGCTGAAGCCGGGGAAGTAGCCGGCGAACCACTGGCCGTCGGCGCCATGCACGATCGTGTCGCCGGTGAAGAGGTGCCTGCCCGACGCCCCGTTGACGATGAAGCACGTGCTCCCGGGTGTGTGGCCCGGTGTCGGGATCACCTCGATCCCGAGGTCGTCGACGTGACGGGTGTCGAACACCTCGTCCGGCACACGTTGCCGAGCGACGAGGTGCTGTTCGGCGGCCGACGAGTGGAGGATCGTCCCGAACCGGTCGGCGAGGACCGTCAACATCGGCGAGATCTCGTCCTGGTGGCTGAGGTACTGGTGATCGACGCCACCGGCGCGTTCGAGCGCATCGAGGTCGTCGGCGCTGCCCAGGTTGTAGAACAGGACGTTGGCAGCCGACGGTGGTGTCCACAGGTAGGCGTGGGTCGCGGGTCCGCCCGGCACGCGGAGCTCGGCGGTCTCCCAGAGGTCGTCGTAGATCTGTCGCATGCTCCCCGTCTACGCCCTGAAGTTCACTTGAAGTCAAGCTTCTGTCGGTGGGCGGCCCCTCCGGCGCGGGTGACCAGGAGCCTCAGTGGGCGCGGGGCCCGAGCCGGTCGAGGTGCTCGGCGATCAGGGCGTCGATGCCGCCGTCCGCGCTCAGCCCCAGGGTGCGTGCGGCGGTGTCGTCGAAGCGGCCGGGCCACGACGCGACGATCGCCGCGACGGCCGGGTCGGGCTCCCACGTGATCAGGCGGCTTGGTTCGCCGCCGGCGAGGCGGTCCATCGTCGCCACCATCTCGGCCGGGGTGGTCGTGACCGCCGGGAGGTTGAGCGCCCGGCGCCCGGCCCACCGCTCGTCGTCGCACACCAGCGCCGCGACCAGCCCGTCGACCGTCATGCGGGGTGAGCCGATCGCCAGGGGCGTGTCCGGCGGGACCGGGCAGGTCGCCGGCTGGCCCGCGAGCGGCTCGCGGACGATGCCGGACACGAAGCTCGACGCCGCCGCGTTCGGCCGCCCGGGCCGCACCGCCACGGTCATCAGCCGCAGGACCCTGCCCCGAACGAACCCCCGCCGGCTGTACTCACCGACGAGCTGCTCGGCGATCAGCTTCTCGGTCCCGTAGCTCGACTCGGGCAGCGGCATCGTCGTCTCGGTGATGGCCGGGGCGTCGGGCGCCTGGCGGCCGAACACCGCGACCGAGCTGGCGAGCACGAACACCGGCGGCGCCGGCCAGGCCCGGCACCGGTCGAGGAGCTGTCGGGTGGCGTCGACGTTGACCGCCATGCCGAGGTCGAAGTCGGCCTCGGCGGCCGAGCTGACGACCGCGGCGAGGTGGACGACCACGTCGGCCGGGCCGAGCCCGTCGACCACGGCGGTGAGGTCGCCGGTCCGCACCTCGACCCGGGGGTCGTCGGCGATGTCCTCCGCCGGCGCCACCAGGTCGACGACGGTCAGCCGCTCCACCCCGAGGTCGTCGCCGGCGCCACCGTCGAGGAGCCGTCGGGCGAGCTCGCCGCCGAGGAACCCGGCACCCCCGGTGATCACCACGTGCATCGCCGCTCCCTCCTCCCGTTCCGGACCCCTCAGAATGCCACCGGTGGCATTCTGAGGGGTCCAGAACGCCCGAGCGGGCGCACATCGCGGCGTGACCTGACAGAGTCTGACGGTCCCGCCCATCGCGCCCGGTCCCGCAGTTCCGCCGGAGGAACCCTTGGTCGACGCCGCATCGATCCGTGCCCGGGTCCGCGACGCCCGCCGTGCGAGCGGGGCGTGGCTCGTCGCGCTCGACGACGACCCGACCGGGTCGCAGTCGGTCCACGGCCTCGACCTGGTCACCGTGTTCGAGCCGGCCGAGTACGAGGCCGCGCTGGGTCGTGACGTCGGCGCGTGCTTCGTGCTCACCAACACCCGCAGCCTCACCGAGGCCGACGCCGTCGCGGTGAACGAGCGGGTCGCCGACCAGCTCCACACGCTCGCCGCCGACCGCGGCCGTCGACCGGACCTGGTCAGCCGGGGGGACTCGACGCTGCGGGGCCACGTCATCGCCGAGGTCGACGCCCTCGACCGGGCCCATCGGCGGGTCCACGGTGCCGGCTACGACGGCGTGGTGTTCGCGCCCGCGTTCTTCGACGCCGGGCGGACGACCGTCGACGACGTCCACCGGGTCCGCCTCGACGGTCGGGACGTGCCCGCGGCCGAGACCGAGTACGCCCGGGACGCCACCTTCGGGTTCCGGTCGTCGAACCTGCGGGAGTTCCTCGCGGAGAAGAGCGGCGGGCGGGTCCGGGCCGACGACGTCGCCTCGGTCTCGCTCGACGACATCCGACTCGGCGGCGTCGACCGGGTCGCGGCCATCCTGGCCGGGCTGCGTGACGGGCGGTTCGTCGTGGTCAACGCCGAGCACGATGCCGACTACGACGTCGTGGCCCTCGCCATGGTCGAGGCCGCCGCCCGCGGCGCCCGGCTCCTCACCCGGGCGGCGCCGTCGTTCGTTCGCGCCCTCGCCGGGACCGACCCGATCGAGCCGCTCGGCCCCACCGACCTGTGGCGTCCCGACGGCCGGTCCGACCACGGGCTGGTCGTGGTGGGTTCCCACGTCAGCGGCACGACCCGCCAGGTGCGGGCGCTGCTCGACGGCCGGCCGGTGGAGCACCTCGAGCTCGACGTGGCCCGGGTGCTCGATGCCGCGACTCGTGACGACCATGTCGCCGACCTCGCCCGCCGCTGCCGGGACGCCCTTGCCGGCACCGAGGTCGTGATCACCACCAGCCGCACCGTGGCGACCGGGGCCGATGCCGACGACAGCCTGGCCATCGCCCGCACGGTGTCGCGGGCGGTCACCGAGGTGACGGGCGAGGTGGTCGCCGGGGCCGCGCCGGCGTGGGTGGTGGCCAAGGGTGGGATCACGTCCCACGACGTCGCCGTCTCGGCCCTCGGCATCCGCCGCGCCGAGGTCGTCGGCCAGATGGGCCGGGGGATCATCTCGGTGCTGCGCCCGGTCGTCGCCGACGAGGCCGCGGTCGGGATGCCCTACGTGGTCTTCGCCGGCAACGTCGGCACCGACACCGCCCTCCTCGACGTCGTCGACACCCTCGCGAGCACCCCCTGAACCCCGAACTGGCGTGGTTCTCTGCTCTGCGCGCCGTCGTTTTCCCCGTCAGTTCGAGGTTGGGTGGTGGGTTGGGGGCGGGGCGTGGGTTTCGGGGGCACCGAGGGCGCCGTGGTGGTAGGAACGCGGCGTGACCACCACGCTGGACTGGTACGGGTGCGCCACGTTCGCCATGCGCACCGCAGGGCTCGACATCCTGCTCGACGCCTACGTCGACCGGGCGGCCAACGCCGCCGGGCCCAACAAACGGGCCGAGGATGTGACCGCGTGCGACTGGATCGTCGTTGGCCACGCCCACTTCGACCACCTCTACGGGGCCGAGCGCATCGCGCCCGCCACCGGCGCCACGATCATCGGCAACTACGAGTCGATCCGGCTCATGGCTGAGGCCGGCGTCCCCGAGGAGCAGCTCGTCTGGGTGGCCGGCGGCGAGACCATCGACCTCGGCAACGACGTGAAGGTCCACGTGTACCCGAGCCAGCACTCGTGCGTCTGGTCCCACGCCGGGATGGGCCAGCCCGACGAGGTGTGCCTCGGTGACCTCGGCGTCACGTGGCACCAGCAGCGGGAGCGCTTCGCCGAGCTGACGGGCTACCTGTCGACCGAGCTCGACCCCGCGGCCATCGAGCACATGGGCGCGTCGATGGCCGGGCACAGCCACCGGGGTGACGGCGGCGCGCTCGTCTACCTGTTCGAGACGCCCGACGGCACCGTCCTGTTCCAGGACACGAGCGGCCACTGGACCGGCATCCTCGAACGCCTCCGCCCCGACGTGGCGATCCTCGCCGCCGCGGGTCGGGGCAACATCGACGGCGAACCGATCCAGGGCACCCTGGCCGAGTTCGTGAGCCGCCAGGTCGGCCTGCTCGAACCCCGTCGGGTCGTGCTCGGCCACCACGACGACTGGCTGCCCGGCTTCTCGGTCGACACCGACGTCGCCCCGATCCGCAAGCAGCTCGAGGTCGACCACCCCGGTGTCGAGCTGCTCGAGCCCGGCTACCTCGACGGCACCGTCATCCTCGGTTGATCCCGTCCCGGGTCAGCTGATCCCGTCCCGCGTCAGCTGATCCCGACGTCGGGGCGCGCCACCACCGGCCTCGGTCGTTGTGGCGCGGTCGCTCAGACGCGCTCGATCGGCGGCGGCTGCCACGTGCCGTCGAGCGCTGCGGGCTCGGGCCAGTAGATCCGCATGACCAGGTACATCGGGCCGTCGGGCGCGGGGAGCCAGTTGGCCCGGCCCTCGGCCGTGTCGGGCTCGTCGCGCTGGATGTGGATGGTCAGCGAGCCGTCGTCGTCGTGGACCAGCCCCGTCGTCGTCGAGCTGACGAGGTACCGGTCGATCGGGTTGTCGACCAGGTAGCCGGCGACGCCGTCGTAGGACGTGTCGTACATCGTGACCGACCAGAACGCCCGCGCCGGCGGCGGGGTCGCCAAGCGGAGGCGGTAGCGGCGGTCGCCCGACAGCGGTTCGCCGGCGCCGTCGACCCTGGCCATCGGGTAGAACGCCTCGATCTTGTCGTTGCCGCCCCAGCCGGCCATGGCGCCGGCCGCCCGCAGCAGCTGGTCGCCGCCGAAGAACGTCCGGCTGCCCAGCGCCTCGACCGCCGACCACCCGTTGATCACCTCGCCGAGCGAGCCGGCGCGCTCGGCGATCCGGGCCCGGGCCCGCTCGACGCCGGAACGCAGCGCGGCGCGGTGGCCCTCGGGGAGGGCGTCGGCGTCGAACGGGATGCCGGCGCCGATCCCGGCGGTCGCGAACCGGTCGAACATCGCGACCTCGCTCGGGTGCGGCGGCTGGCACCACTCGAGCAGACGGTTCACGTAGCCGATGAACCGCTCGTCGCGGGACGCGGTGTCGTCCCAGGTCGGCCAGTCGAACGGCTTCGCCGTCTCCGGGTCACGGCCGAGGCGGGCGGACAGCGGCTCGAGCCGGTAGGCCGCCATGATCGGCGCCAGGGCGTCGACGTCGTCGGGGCCGAACAGCTGGGTCCGCCCGATGATGAACACGAGGTCGGTCTCGAAGCGCAACACGCCGTCGAAGCCGCCGGGAAGCTCACCGACGTGGCCGGGCCCGACCAGCAGGTACGACCCCGCCTCGGAACCGGTCGCCCGTGATCCGACGTAGTGCGGGTTCATCCCGTAGAGGTCGACGAACTGCATCACGTAGTAGCGGTCGGGCACCGCCGGCACGTCGAGCACGAGCGGCTCGGCCCGCAGGTCGAGACCGGCCATCGAGTACGGCGTGTCCGCGTTCGGGGTGATCACGTCACGGAACCGGTGATCGAGCGTCACCGGTTCGCCGGAGATCACGTTCAGCGGTGTCTTGAAGCTGGGCAGCGACGGCATCAGGAACGTCGCGAACGCGAACCGGTACCCCATGAGCATGGGGAAGGCGTAGATGTACGCCTCCTCGGCGATCCTGCCGGCCTCCGCAGTGTCGAGATCCCTGATCACGCAGCCCTCCTCCAACGCGACAGCTGAACGCAGCTCGTCCGGCGTGGCCGGCGAGCGAGGCTCAGCCATGGTCGACCACGGTGATGGTCGACCCGTTGTGGCGAACCGGCATCACCCTCTGCGGGCGATTGCCGCGGAATCGGCGTGGTGGCCGCCGGAGGTGTTTACGGCACGACGATCGCCCGGCCGCGCAGGGTGCCGGCGTGGAGCCGGCGGTACGCCTCGGGGGCCTCGTCGAGGGAGAACACCTCGGTCTCGACGGTGACCAGCCCGGCTCGGGCGAGGTCGAGCACCTCCATCAGCTCCGAGCGCGAGCCCCAGTACGGCGCCCGGACGGTCGAGTCGTAGGGGGCGCCGAGCATGCCGCTCGGCAGCACGCCGCCGCCGACGCCGACGAGGACCTGGTCGCCCTCGACCGCGATCATGGCGTGGCCGGCGTCGAGCGTTGCCTGGACGGCGACGAAGTCGAACACGGCCGTGGCGCCCCGCCCGCCGGTCAGCTCCCGCACCCGGCCCGCGGCCTCGCCGTCGGACGCCATCACGTGGTGGGCGCCGACGTCGCGGGCCAGGGCCAGCTTGTCCTCGCTCACGTCCATGGCGATCACGGTCGCCGGGGTGAGCGCCCGCAGGAGCTGCACACCGACGTGGCCGAGCCCGCCGACGCCGATCACCACCGCCGTCGACCCGGCAACCAGCTTGGGCAGCGACCCCTTGATGGCGTGGTACGGGGTGAGCCCGGCGTCGGTGAGCGCGACGTTGGCCACCGGGTCGAGGTCGCCGAGGGGCACGAGGTGGCGGGCGTCGTCGACGATCACGTACTCGGCCATGGAGCCGGGCGCACCGAGGCCGGGCGGGGCGATGCCGAGCTCGGCCGCTCGGCGGCAGTAGTTCTCCTTGCCCTCGGCGCACGGGTGGCAGCGGCCGCAACCCCACGAGCCGTAGACGACGACCGGCTCGCCGATCTCCAGGCCCTTGACCCCGTCGCCGAGCGCGTCGACGACACCGGCACCCTCGTGGCCCAGCGTCAGGGGCAGCGGCAGGTAGAACTGCTCCTCGGTCAGGTCCATCAGGTAGCTGTCGGAGTGGCACGCGCCGGCGGCGGTGACCTTCAGGCGTACCTCGCCAGGCCCCGGCTCCGGTGTCTCGACCTCGACGATCTCCGGCTCGGTGCCGACCTTGCGGTACTGCAGCGCCCTCATGGTGTCCCCCTTCGACGCGTGCCGGGCGGCGGCGCCCGGCACGGGCCCAATCTCGTTGCGTCGCGCCGGTTCGCGCCAACCCGTGGCGGCGCACGGCTCGCGGTTGCGCGAGCGTGGCGGGGTCCACCGAGGAGGCGAGGCCGTGAAGAAGATCCCCCGAGATGACCCCCGCGCCCAGCACATGGCGGGCGACGAGCCGCTCGATCGCGACGAGCTCGCCGCCCACCTGGCCGGGAAGAACCACTGGGTGCTCGCCACGACCCGGCGCGACGGCCGCCCGCAGCTGAGCCTGGTCACCGGGGGCATGACCGCCGACGGTGTGCTCGCCGTGTCGACCTACCCGCAGCGGGCGAAGGCGGCGAACGCCCGCCGTGACCCGAACGTCTCCGTGCTCGTGCTGGGCGACAAGTTCAACGACTCGTGGGTGCAGATCGACGGACAGGCCCGGGTGCTCGACATGCCCGAGGCGTCCGACGCGTTCGTCGAGTACTTCCGCTGCATCTCCGGTGAGCACCCCGACTGGGACGAGTACCGCCAGGCCATGGCCGACCAGGGCAAGTGCATGATCCTGATCGAGCCCACCCGTTGGGGCCCACTCAGCCGCGGCGGCTTCCCACCCGAGCTCTTCGAGGACGCCTGAGGTTCACCCGGTTGGTTCGGGCGGGTCGTCCATCGCGTTGCGCAGGCGTTGCTCGATGGCGGCCATCCAGCTGGCGGGGTCGTCGTCCTCGTACGCCTCGCGGATGAAGCCCAGGTTCCGGATCGTCGTCTCGTACATCCAGTCCCGTGCGTCGAGGCCTGCCATCTTGACGGCGGCACGGGTCGCGGTCCGCTCATCGCGGGCGATGACCGCCAGTTCGAGCGCCGTGGCGACGTCCCAGTAGTCGGACGAACCCGACGCGCCCCGGCGCCCGACGGCGAAGCGGACGACGGGCACCAGCTCGTTCGCCTGCGCGAGCGATTCGGGCGTGCCCTTGCGGATCAGCAGCGTCAGCGCGTTGACGCCGGGGTAGTAGTCCCGCGGGTCGGCCTCGAAGCCGTTGGTGTACGCCTCGATCGCCTCGTCGAGGTGGACATCGGCGGCTTCCTCATCGCCGGACTCGACGGCGGCCTCGAAGCGGTCCTTGTGGATACGTCCGAGGAGACCGTAGGTCTCGGCCGAGGGCCCGTGTTCTTCGATCACCTCCTCGAGGACACGTTGGGCGCGGTCGCGATCACCCTGCCCGTTTCGCCGGTTGAGAGCGAAGGCGAGCTGTTCGCGAATCGTCGTCTGGTCCTGCGCCGGGGCGGGCAGCTTGCCGACGCAGCGCACCATGTCGTCGTAGCCGGACAGGTCGCGGTAGGTCAGGAGCAGATCGACGAGCAGCTCGGTGGCGGCCGGCGCCGCTCGCATCGCGGCGTCTTCGATCTCACGCACGCGCCGTAGTGCCAGCTCCTTGTCGGCGCTGCGACGAAGCTCTCGCAGTTCCTCGTGGAGTCGGTTCCCCTTGCGGGCCCGGTCTCTGAACGTCTCGGTGACGTCGTGGGGCAGGTCGATGCCCGGGTAGTCGTTGATCAGCTGGAACAGCGGACTGTCCGGGGCCTTCTCACTGAGTGCGAGCTCGACGCGTTCATGCACGTCGTTGCGGAGCCGCGTCGCGGCCTCGGGGTCGAGCCGGCCGTCGGTCAGCTCGTAGGACAACGCTCGCAACGGCTCCACGTCGAAGGGAAGCTGGGACACCTCGGCCGAGATGAGGATCGTCGACCTCGGTCGCGCGGCGTGGCGGATCCCCAGCTCGTAGAACACGTTGGGGTTGGCCAGTGTCAGGTCGGCGATCACGACCTCTGCGAGGAGGAGCCGCTCGTACATCGACTGGTGGATGAACCCGCCGGTCCGCTCCTCGTCGGCACGGATCATCTCGACGGCGAGGTCGGCCACCGCCGGGCGGAGCGCCTCATTGTAGATGGCGTCGAAGTCGATGTCGACGAGACCGGATGGAGCGGTCTTCTTGCCGAACGGCATGGCGACGAAGACCATGGGCCGGAAGCCGGGCTGGTCGCTCATGGCTGCACCGACCGATCGCGATCCGCGCCCTCGGAATCGCTTGGAGCAACGAGCAGCATCCGACCTCCTCCGACCGGCTGCACGCTAGTCCCGATGCCCTGCGGCCGCGCCGGATCGCTCCGGTGACCTGGGCAGACACGAGCTCGCAGGCGACGCGCACGATGCGTGGCCCGGTCCCCGGCCGTGAGTGGCCGGGGACCGGGGGCAGCGAGGGTTGCGCGTTGCGGATCAGCGCTCGCTGCGGACGAGGACGGCGCCGAGCCAGGTGAACCAGACGATGAGGCCCAGGCCGAAGATCAGGCCGACGTCCTCGAGACCGGGGACGACCGTGACCAGGCCGGCGGCGGCGCTCACGATGCCGAGCACATTGAGGCTGCGGGGGAGTGCCCGGGTCTGCAGGGCGGCCACGCTCACGAGCAGGACCCAGATGCCGCCGGCCAGCTCGTTGCCGCCGCCGAGGCCGTTGGTGATCGCATCGAGCGACGACCACACGGCCTCCGCCTGGGTCGGGTCGGTGTCGGCCAGGTCGGAGACGACGCCGAGGCCGATGTTGTCGATCATGCCGGTGGCCAGGATCAGGCCCGACCAGATGACCCCGAACGCGGTCGCCGTCTGGGCCAGGCCGCCGGCGTCGCGGATGCGGCGGTGGAGGGCGAGCGCGAGGGGTACGAGGGCGATGCCGAACACGATCAGCGTGATCAGGTACCAGGCGTAGAGCGCACCCTGGTTGTCCACGACGAACGACACCGACTCGGCCGGGGTCGGGTCGCCGGTGGCGTAGTCGCTGAGCACCGTGGCGAACAGGGCGATGCCGACGACGAAGGTCGCGGCCTCGACGAGTGCGGCGATGCCGCCGATGCGGGTCAGGGAGCCGAGACGGCCCGACTCGGGCGCCGGTGGGTGGGCGGGTGACGCAGCGGTGTCGTGTCGGATGGGGGAGGTGGTGCTCATGACGGGAGGTTCCTCTCCGGGTCGGTGACGGGGTTGGCGCTCACGACCTCCGCGTCGAGGGAGGTGAGGTGGACGAGCAGGCCGTGGAGGTGGGCGGCGTCGGTGACCGGGCCGGTCACGCTGGTGTCGCCCGCCGGGGTCGCCGCAACGACGAAGTCGTCGACGAACGGGTGGAGGACACGGGCGCCGGCCCGGCCCCGGATCACGATGTGGTAGGTGGTCGGTTCGTCCACGCCCCCGACGATGCGCCCCGACCGGGTGGGTCGTCCTCGCCCCTCACCCGATCTCACCCGGGTGAGACGGGGTCCCTACGCTGGTGCGGTGGATCAGGCGGACCCCGCGGAGGAGCTGGCGGCGACGAAGCTCCGCCCGCCGGTCCTGCCCCGTGGGCTGGTGCGCCGCGCCCCGCTCGTCGACGCACTCGACGCCGCCACCGACGGGCGGACCCGGCTCGTGCTCGTCAGCGCCCCGGCAGGTGCGGGCAAGTCCACGCTGGTGGGGTCGTGGGCGGCGGGGCGCCCGGACGGTTCGGTCGCCTGGTTCCAGGTCGAGGACGCCGACGCCGATCCCGCCCGGTTCTGGGCGTACGTGACCCTGGCCCTCGACCGCGTCGTCGCCGGTGTCGCCGACCGGGTCCTGCCGGCGGTCCGCGCCTCCGGTGGTGACGCCGCCGTCGTCGTGCCCCGGTTGGTCAACGCGCTCGATGCCCACGCCGGCGCGATCACGCTCGTCGTCGACGACTACCACCTGATCGATGCGCCGGTGGTCCACGAGGGGTTCGAGCGGTTCCTCGAGCTGGCCCCGCCCCACGTGCTCGTGGTCGTCGCGACCCGCCTCGACCCGCCGTTCCGCCTCGGCCGCCTGCGGGTGCGGCGCGAGCTCGTCGACATCCGGGCCCGCGACCTCCGCTTCGAGGGCGCCGACGCCGCCGCGCTCGTGGGCGTGGCCGGCAACGACGCGCCGGGTAGCGGTGCAACCGTGAACGGCACCGCCGGCATCGACGACGCCGAGGTCGAACGGCTCGTCGCCCGGACCGAGGGATGGGCCGCCGGTCTGGTCCTCGCCGGGTTGTCGCTCGGCGCCGGCGGCGGATTCGCCGGGTTCGAGAACGGCGACCGGCTCGTCGCCGAGTACCTGACCGACGAGCTCCTCGACGCACTCGACGACGACGACCGACACCGGATGCTGCGCACGGCGATCCTCGACCGTCTGGCCGGCCCGCTGGTCGACGCCGTGTGCGGGACGACCGACGGCGCCGCCTGGCTCCACCGGCTCGCAGGTGTCAACCAGCTGGTCATCGGGCTCGACGGCAGCGGCACCTGGTTCCGCTACCACCACCTGCTCCGCGACGTCCTGCGGGCCGAGGCCGGGCGGGTGATCACCGGTGAGCTCGACGGCCTGCACCTGCGGGCGGCCGACTGGTTCGAGTCGACCGGCCGTGCGGTCGACGCCATCGACCACACCCTCGCCGCCGGCGACCGCGCCCGGGCCGCGGCGCTGCTCGCCTCGCAGGCGACGACGTTGCTCAACGCCGGCCAGTTCACGACGCTGGTCCGCTACCTGGGTGCGGTCGGCGAGGCCGCCGACCACAACGTCGGCTGCGCCGCGCTCGCCGGGTGGTTGGCCCTGTCCCAGGGTTCGTGGGACGACGGTGCCCGCTGGCTGCTGCGGGCGATCGAGCTGGCCGACGGCGACGCCGCCCACCCCGAGGTCGCGCCGCTCGCCATCACGGCCTCGCTCACCTCGGGTGACGTCGCCACCGGGCTGACGATCGCCCGCACGGTGCACGACCGGGGCGACCACACCCGCACCGCCCGCCTGGCGATGATGGTCGGCGGGGCCTTCGTGCTCGGCGGCGACCCCGCTCGGGCCGCCGGCCCACTGGCCGAGGCCGCGGCGCTGGCCGAGCGCGAACCCGACCACTACGTCGCGGTCGTGACCCCGGTGTTCGGTGCCATGGCCGCGGTCGAGCTCGGCGACCGCGGCCGTGCCACCCGACTGGCCGAGCAGTCGATCGCGCTCGCCGTCGAGGTCGCCCACGAGGACGCCCCGCTGGCCTGCCTCGCCATGAGCGCGCTCGGTCGGGTCAGCGATGACCCGGAGTGGGCCGCCGGTCTGGTGCGCCGGGGTGCCGAGCTGGCCGCCCGCTCACCCGACAACCTGTTCCTCGCCTACGCCCACACCTGCGCCGGTGAGGTGCTGTGCGCCGCCGGCGAGCCCGACGGGCCCGACCACCTCGTCGAGGCGCGTCGGGTCGTCGCCGGCTGTCGGGACCCGGGCTCCGTCGGCGCCGACCTCGCCCGGATCGAGGCCCGCCATCGGGTCGCCTCCGCCTCGGCACCCGACCCGGTGCCCGAGCTGGTCGAGGAGCCGACCGACCGGGAGCTCGCCGTCCTGCGGTACCTGCCCTCGGGCCTGTCGCAGCGGGAGATCGCCGCCGAGCTCTACGTCTCGATCAACACCGTGAAGACCCACACCCGCGGCCTCTACCGCAAGCTCGGCGTCACCGACCGCCGCGAAGCCATCCACCGCGCCCGCCGGCTCGGCCTGCTCTGACCCTGGGGTCGGGCCCGTCACCCTCGCCCCGGCCGGAACGACGGCTCAGACGCGGAGGCGGTGGATCGACTCGCTGTGGAGGTGGACGACGACGTCGTGGGTGTTGTCGTCGACGACCACGAGTTCGGAGCTCACGTAGCCGTGGCCGTTGTGGTCCCACACCCGCGTGACCCGGCCCCGGGCGGTGAGCGGCGTGCCGACGGGGCGGGTGGCGTGGAACGCGCTGCGCAGGCCGCGGTGGATCCGTGGGCCGTCGAACGTGAACCGGGTCGGCAGGATCACGGCCGAGGCCCGCGACAGCATCGCCGGGTGGAGCATCTCGGTGAAGCGGCCGTCGTCCTCGCCGTGCTCGGCGAGCCAGTGCTCGACGGCGGGGGGTGACGTGTCGATCACCATCGACGGGAGCGCCCCGGCCTCGCGCAGTCCCTCGGCCGACACCGGGGGCAGCACCGCCGGTGCCGCTCCCGGTGGGAACCACTCGGCGATCGGCGTCGCCAGCGTCCGGTGCCGCAGCGCCCGGCCCTCGACGCAGGTCGCCGCGGCCAGCGACCTCGAGTCGCAGGTCGAGCACGTCGCCTCCCGAGCCCGGCGGCTCCTCGGCGACCACCACGGCCTCCTCGCCGTCGTAGACCGGTTGGCGGAAGCGCACGTCGATCTCGCCGGAGCCGAGCCAGTCGGGTCCCCAGCGCTCGATCGGGTCCCGCATCAGGTAGGCCACCATCGTCACCCCGGGCACGATCCCGCCCCGGAACCCGTGGGCCCGGGCCGCGTCGGTGTGGATCGGGTTGCGGGACTCGGGCGCGGTGTTGCGCGCCACGATCGAGCTCGTCGTCACCGGTTCCCCCCTGCATGACCTCGTTCTGGTCCCCACAGAGTGCCACCGGTGGCACTCTGTGGGGACCAGAACCGGGTGGTGGGTGCCGGAACCGGGTGGTGGGTGCCGGAACCGGGTGTGGCGGGCGCGCGGTCCGGTGCCGCCGGGGTCAGCTGCCGGGGTGGGGTTCGCGGGGGAGGCCGAGGGCGCGCTCGCCGAGGGTGTTGCGCTGGACCTCGTCGGTGCCGCCGCCGATCGACATCGCCCGGCAGTTGAGGACGTGGTGGTTCCAGTAGTCGGCGTCGCGGTCGCCGGGGACCCAGGCGGCGGCGCCGATGCCGAGACGGGCGGCGACCTCGGCGGCGGCACGGCCCTGCTTCGTCCGCCACAGCTTGCCGATCGACGGGTGGACGCGGCGCTGGCCGAGCCAGCCCATGACCCGCTCGCCCGTGTACACCGACGCCAGCTCCTGGCGAACGATCGGGTCGTCGGCTCGCCCGGCCCACGCGGCCAGCTCGGCGAGCTGGCGGAACGGGAGCGGCGTGCGACCCGTCTTGCCCCGCTCCCCGCCGGTTGCGCCGACCGAGGCCGTCCCGGTCGCCACCCGCTCGTGGGCCAGCAGCGCCTTGGCCATGGCCCAGCCGCCGTTGACCTCGCCGATCACCCAGGTCGCGGGCAGGCGGGCACCGGTGAAGAACACCTCGTTGAACTCGGCCTCGCCCGTCATCTGCACGAGCGGCCGAACCGTCACCCCCGACTGCTCCATCGGCAGCACGAGCATCGTGATGCCCCGGTGCTTCGGCGCCTCCGGGTCGGTGCGGGCCAGCAGGATCCCGAGCTGGGCGTGGTGCGCACCCGACGACCACACCTTCTGGCCGTCGACCACCCACTCGTCGCCGTCGCGCACCGCCCGGGTCCGCAGCGAGGCCAGGTCGCTGCCGGCCTCGGGCTCGCTGTAGAGCTGGCACCAGATCTCCTCGCCCCGCAGCCCCGGGCGCAGGAACCGTTCGCGCAGCTCGTCGGTGGCGTGCTCGCGGATCGTCGGCAGCGCCATGCCGACCCCGATCCCGAACACCGAGTCCTCCCGGGGCACGCGGCCGGCCGACCCGACGCGCCACGCCTCCATCAGCTCGGGGTCGTCGCCGTGGCCGCCGAACGCCTCGGGGTAGCCCAGCCCGGCGAGGCCGGCGTCGTACAGCGCCGCCCGGTAGGCCCGGGCCCGGTTCACGGTGCCGACCACCGGGGCGAGCACCTCGGGCACCGTCCGTTCGAAGAAGTCGCGGACGCGGGCTCGCGCTGCCGTGTCGGGTGCATCGGTCGTGTCGGGTGCATCGGTCGTGTCGGGTGCATCGGTCGTGTCGGGTGTGTCGGTGGTGTCGGTGGTGGTCATTGGCCCTCCCCCTCGTGCTCGAAGAACGCGCCCGGCGCGCCGAGCGTGGCGGCCCGCAGGTCGCGCTTCATCCGTGCCGGCGCACCGTCGGGCATCTCGGCGATCCGCGCCGCCAGCTCGTGCGCGCCAGCTCGTGCGCCCGCTCGACCACGCCGGCGTCGTCGACGACCTCGGTGGCCAACCCCAGCCGGGCCAGCTCGGCGCCGTCGGCGTCCTGGCCGGTGAGCAGCAGGCCCGCGGCCACCGACTCCGAGGTGCGCAACCGCAGCCAGGCCACGTTCATCGGTGCCCGCATCCCCATTGCCACCTCGGCGATGCGCAGCCGGGCCCTCGCCCGGCGACGAGCAGGTCGCACGCGAGCGCCAGCGCGGCGCCGGCGTTCACCGCCCAGCCCTCGAGTGCGGCGATCGTCACGATCCCGGTGCGGTAGAGGCGACGGTGGAGGTCGGCCCACTGCTCCCGCATCGCCGGCGGCACACCCTCGGCGACCATCGCCAGGTCGAGGCCGGCGCAGAACGTCGCGCCCTCGCCCCGGATGACCAGCGCGGCGCACCCGTCGACCTCGAGCCGTTCGAGTCCGTCGGCCAGGCCGGCGGCGATCTCGGGGACCAGGGCGTTGCGTCGGTCCGGGTTGGCCAGCACGAGCTCGCCCCAACCGCCGTGGGAGACGACCCGCACCAGCGGCGTGCCCACGTCGTGCGTCGTCGAACCGGTGGTGCCCGTGGTGCCGGTGGTCATCGATCCCCCCGATCGCGGTCCGGCGCCCTGCTCCGATGCGCCGGAGCCAGTCTTAGCACAGTGCTAAGTTCGCCGGCGGGGGCACCGTCGGCGAACGAGGGGAGCGCGCTGGTGCGCACGGGGGCTGCATCGACGGGGGACGGGCGCTCGGGGCCGTTCGTGCCGCTGGCTGCGTCGGATCCGGACGGTCCGGCGATCACATCGGCGACGGGCACACTCACCTGGTCGCAGCTGGAGGCGTCGGCCCGCCGCTACGCCAACGCGGTGCGTCGCCTCGGCCTCGATGACGACGACCGGGTCGCGGTCATGTCGCTCAACCGCACCGAGTGGGTCCAGGCTCTGGTCGGCAACCTGCGAGGCGGCACCCGCCACGTCCCGATCAACTGGCACCTGACCGCCGGCGAGGTCGCCTACGTGCTCGCCGACTCGAAGGCCCGGCTCCTGCTCGTCGGCCCCGAGCACGCCGACGTGGGCCGCGCCGCAGCCGAGGAGGCCGGTGTCGAGCACGTGGTCGTCCTGGGCGACGAGTTCGCGGCGTTGTTGGCCGACGCACCCGACCACGAGCCCGAGAACACCCACGCCGGCGGCGTGCTGACCTACACGTCGGGCACCACCGGCCGCCAGAAGGGCGTCCGCCGCTCCGATCACGTCACGGGGCTCGACCAGGTCATGGCGACCTACGCCCGGGTCGGCGAGGCGTGGCGGATGACCCGCGGCGGCGTCCACCTCGGGGTGTGCCCGCTCTACCACGCGACCCCGCAGGGCATGGCCCTGTTCTGCGTCGCCCTCGGCCAGCACCAGGTCCAGGTCCCCCGGTTCGACGCGGAGGAGACGCTGCGGCTGATCGAGGCCCATCGGGTGACGTCGATCCACCTCGTGCCGACCCAGCTCATCCGTCTCCTCCGCCTCCCCGACGAGGTGCGGGCCCGCCACGACCTGTCGAGCCTCGAGGGTGTGTGGCACGGGGCGGCGCCGTGCCCGGCGTGGGTGAAGCGGGCGGCGATCGACTGGCTCGGCCCGATCGTGACCGAGTACTTCGGTTCCAGCGAGGGCACCGGGCCGCTCATCGCCACGAGCGAGGAGTGGCTCGCCCATCCGGGCACCGTCGGCCGTCCGGCCCCGTGGATCGAGATCAGCGTGCTCGACGACGACCATGACGAGGTGCCGACCGGGGAGGTCGGCACGCTCTGGTTCCGCCGGCCCGAGGGCCCGCCGACCTACGAGGGCGACGAGGAGAAGTCCCGCTCGATCCGCCTCGACGACGGCCGGTTCACCGTCGGCGACGTCGGGTGGCTCGACGACGACGGCTTCGTGTACCTGGCCGACCGCAAGATCGACATGATCATCTCGGGCGGGGTGAACATCTACCCGTCGGAGACCGAGGCGATCCTCAGCCAGCACCCGGCGGTGGCCGACTGCGCCGTGTTCGGCGTCCCCGACCCCGAGTGGGGCGAGCAGGTGAAGGCGGCGGTCGAGCTCGCCCCGGGCGCCGAGACCGATCCCGACGAGCTCATCGCCTGGTGCGCGGAGCGGATCGCCCGCTACAAGTGCCCCCGCTCGATCGACGTGCACGATGCCCTGCCCCGTGAGGCGTCGGGGAAGCTGAAGAAGCGGGTTCTGCGTGACGCGTACCGGGAGGCGGCCGGGCCCGGCCGGTGATCGGGCCCGTGGCACGATCGCAGCCAACGGGGCGCGCATCGGGGCGCGCCGCTTCGGGTGAACGTCGGGAGAGGCACGCATTGGGTGAACGTCGGGCGAGCGGTGGCCGGGCCGGGGGCGGGAACGGCGCGAGGAGCGGGGCGACGTGGGACCGGGCCCGTACCGAGGCGGCGCTCGAGGACGCCGCCCTCCGCCTTCTCCGGCGCAACGGGGTGCTCGCCGGGATCAACCTGCGGGAGGTGGCCGACGAGGCCGGTGTGAACCGCGGGCTCGTCTACCACTACTTCGGCTCCCGGCGGGACCTGCTGCGGGCCGCGCTGCGGCGCGACGTGCGCGAGCGGTTCGACGAGATGCTGGCGTCACCGCAGGCCTCGTGGGTCGAGCGGGCGAAGGGCCACATCCGGGCGGTGGTCCACCAGGCCCCGGCGATCGAGCTGGTCGTCGCGCTCGTGCT
Organism: Actinomycetota bacterium; assembly: GCA_034211175.1. Taxonomy (GTDB): domain Bacteria; phylum Actinomycetota; class Acidimicrobiia; order Acidimicrobiales; family CAIXPF01; genus JAXHUH01. The sequence continues at coordinate 15,294 of JAXHUH010000137.1, read as the reverse complement.
CGACCGCGACGAGAAGGTCCGGATCCTGCCGCTCCACGAGACCGCCCTCGCCGACATCACCCGCCGCCAGGAACGGGGTGAGCTGCGGGCCGATCTCGACGTGGAGGCGATGCACGCCTACCGGGTCGCCGCCGGGTACGGCTACGCGCTGCTCCGCGAGCGGATGGCCGCCGAGCTCGGCATCGACCTCGACGAGCTCGACCGCCGGGTCACCGAACACGCCGGCGAGGCCGCGACCGTCGCCCTCGCGGGACCTCGCCCGCCCCGAACCGGCCCCTGAATCGTGCCACCGATGGCACGATCCGTTGGCCAGAACGTGGCGGCCGCGCCGGGCTACTCGCCGATGGCGCCGCCGTCGACCGACTCCCGCAGCAGGTCGGCGTGGCCGTTGTGTCGGGCGTACTCCTCGATCATGTGGAGCAGGATCCACCGCAGGCACGGGGCGCGTCCGTCGGGCCAGGAACGGGCGGCGAGGCGGTCGGGGCCGCCGTCGGCCAGCGCCTCGGCGGTCAGCGTGCGCGACCGGGCCACCGCCTCGTCCCACAGGGCGTGGAGCTGCTCGGGGGTGTCGTCGACGGCCGAACTCCAGTCCCAGTCGGGGTCGGCGTCCCAGTCGGCTGTGTCCCACGGCGGGCCCGGCTGGTGGTCGTGGAGGACGTAGGAGAACCAGTAGTCCTCGACGAACGCCAGGTGCTTGAGCAGCCCGCCGAGGGTCATCGTCGACGCCGCGGTCGTCGCTCGCAGCCCGTCGGCGTCGACGCCGTCGCACTTCCACGCGAGCGTGGCCCGCTGGTAGTCGAGGTAGCCGAGGAGGCTGGTGGTCTCGTCGGCCGCGACCGGTGGTTCCGGGCGGCCCTGCTCGTCGACGACAACGCTCATCAGCAGCTCCTCGGAGGGGTCCGGCCCCGGATCGTCGCGGGGTGATCGTCGCGCTAGCTTCACCGCCATCCGCGGGACGATCCACCGAGTTTGCGCCGACCGAGCACCGGGCCCACGTCGATGACGGCATCGGGTGTCGCCGAGATCTCCAACGACCGGGCCAAGCGGCTCGCGCTCGCCGCCCAGGGCTTCGCCGACCGTCGGCCCACCGGACGGGTCGACCGCCGCCACCTGCGTCGCGTGCTCGACCGGATGGGCCTGATCCAGATCGACTCGGTCAACGTGCTCGTCCGCAGCCAGGAGCTGCCGCTGTTCGCCCGCCTCGGGCCCCACCCGAGGACCCTGATCGACGACGCCGTCGCCGACGGCGAGCTGTTCGAGTACTGGGTCCACGAGGCCAGCCTCGTGCCCTCCGCCCACCACCACCTCCACCGCTGGCGGATGACCGACACCTATCGGTGGCCCGGGTTCCGGCGCCGGGTCGAGCAGCTCGACGGCTACATCGAGGAGGTCTACGAGCGGGTCGCCGCCGAGGGTCCGCTCACGGCCGGTGACCTGAAGGCCAGGGTCGGACCGAAGGGCACCTGGTGGGACCTCGACGACGGCAAGATCGCCCTGGAGGCGCTGTTCTTCCAGGGCCGGGTCGCGGCCCGCCGCCGGCCCCGCGACTTCGCCCGCCTCTACGACCTGCCCGAGCGGATGATCCCGGCCGAGGCGCTGGCCCGCCCGACGCTGCCCGAGCACGAGGCCCGCAAGGAGCTGCTCGTGCTCGCCGCGCACCACCACGGCGTCGGCACGCTCACCGACCTGGCCGACTACCACCGGATGACCCCGACGAAGTGCAGGGCCGCGCTCGCCGAGCTGGTCGAGGAGGAGCGGCTGGTGCCCCTGCGGGTCCGGGGGTGGGACCGCGAGGCGTACGCCCATCCCGACGCGACCCGGACCCGCCGGATCGACACGCGGGCGCTGCTCAGCCCGTTCGACCCGGTCGTCTGGTTCCGTGACCGGGCGCTGCGGCTGTTCGACTTCCACTACCGCATCGAGATCTACACACCGGCGGCGAAGCGGCAGTACGGCTACTACGTGCTCCCGTTCCTCCTCGGCGAGGACCTGGTCGGCCGCGTCGACCTCAAGGCCGACCGGTCCGCCGGGTCGCTGCTCGTGCAGGCCGCGTGGGCCGAGCCCGGTGTCGACCACCACGAGGTCGCCGGTGAGCTGCTCGAGGAGCTGCGCCTGATGGCCGACTGGCTCGAGCTCGACGAGGTCGTGGTCACCGGCCGCGGCGACCTCGCCCCCACCCTCGCCCGCCTCGCCTGAACCCGCCTCGCCCGGGCCTGCGGGAGGAACCGCGTCACCCGCCGGGGTCGGACGTGTCGATGTGGGGGGCGTGGGCCGCGGAGCGGATGTCGCGGGCGACGTCGGCGAGCTGGGCGGCGAGGTCGTCGTCGATCAACGAGCGCATTGCCGCGACCGCGACCGTTGCGGTGTTGACACCGGGCTCGGCCAACGCCCACCGGGCATCGAGCCGGTTGAGCAACGCCACCATCGGGCGGTTGTCGGTGAGCACGTCGCCGGTGAACGTGTCGATGCCGGCGGCCTCGGCGGCCGCGGCGATGGCGCCGAGGAGCGTCGCCCCGATCCCCTGGCGCTGGTGGTCGTCACCGACGGCGACGGCGAACTCCGCCGACGGGCCGTCCTTCGTGCGCACGTAGCGGCTGATGCCGGCGCCGTTCTCGCCCTCGTCGGCGGCGACCCACGCGAAGCGGTGGACGAAGTCGAGGTCGACCAGGTAGTCGATCACCGCCGGGGGCAGCTTGCCGGCGGTGAAGAACCGCATCCGCAGCGTGCGTTCCGACGCCGTCGAGATGGCGGCGGCGAGATCGTCGCGGTCGCTCGCCAGCAGCGGGCGGAGGCGCACCGGCCGGCCCCGCGGGGTGCGGGCCTCCACGGGCCGGGCGTTGGCCGCGAGCCGACTGGTGGCGATCGTGGTCAGCTTCGCCGCGGCGTCGGGGATGGCGAAGAGCGCCTCGAACGCCTCCATCCCGCCGACGAGCGCCGTCACGTCGCCGACGGCGGTCGCCGTGGCGGCCCGCGGCGTGCCGCGGAGCATGGCGATCTCGCCGATGACCGAGCCCGGGCCCGCCTCGCCGAGGTCCCGGGCGGCGCCGTCCTCCTCCCGGCGGATCCGCACGCGGCCATCGACGATCACCGCGAAGCGCTCGGGTGCGTCCCCCTGGTGGACCAGCACGGTGCCGTCGGGGTAGCGGACCGGTTCGAGCAGCGTGGCCACGTGCGCGACGTGGTCGCGGTCCCCGCCGGTGAGGGCATCGAGGGCGGCGAGCGCCGGGTCGCGCTCGCCGTGGTCGCCAGGGACGCTCCCCATGCCCCTCAGCATGGCACCGGGGTCGGCGCCCGGGCGCGCTCGCGGGCCGGTCTCGAGGGATGTTCGGGGGTGTCGCGGTTCACGTCGGCGGGCGGCGACCGGCACGGCGGGATGTGCGACGATCGAACCGACCATGAGCACGAGCGCGCGAGCAACGTGTCGGTGGGACGGGAGCCGCGCCGGCGACGGGGCCCACCGGTGACGCCCGGGACCGCCGAGTGGTGGCGGGCCCGGCTCGAGGACGCGGCTCGTGATCCGGCGGTCCCCGCCGCGGCGCTGCACCTGCTCGACGACGGCGGTCCCGACGCGCTCAGCATGCGCCGCCTGGCCGCCGCCCTCGGCACCACGGCGCGCTCGCTGTACCGCGACGTCGGCCGGCGCGACGAGGTGGTGGCCGAGGTCGTCGATCACGTGCTCGGCGAGGTGCGCCTCGATCACGCCGTCGTCGGTTGGCGCCAGGGGGCCGAGTCCCACGCCCGCGAGCTGCGCCGGGTCCTCGGCGACCACCCGGCGGTGGTGCCGCTCCTCGCCGACGACCCACTCGGTGGCCCCAACGCCACCGCATGGCGGGAGCACGGGGTCGGCCTGCTCCGCGACGCCGGCGCACGGCCCGAGCTCGCCGGCCACGGCCACCTGGTGCTGTGCCGGTTCGTGATCGGTTGCGCACCGACGGACGGTGAGGTGGCGGACGGCGCCGACCGTGACGAGGTGTTCGACCTCGGGCTCACGTCGCTGCTCGACGGGCTCGGTGCCCGGCTGCCCCGGCCCCACCTCGACTGATCCCGACCGACCACGGCTGACCAGGTCGGGCCGGTGATCGGTCGGGCCCGACCGCCCGCTGGGCGGGCAGTGCCGGCTCGCCGGTGCCCCGCAACGGTGATCGACGCGTGAACTCTTCGCGAGCCGCTGCACGCCCCGCTGCAGGACCGCTACGTTCGGTGCGCAGTCGATGCCGGGGGTTCACCACGTGGATCAGCACTGGAAGTGCGTGGACGGGAACGAGGCCGCAGCGCGCGTCGCGTACGCGGTGAGCGAGGTCGTCGCCCTCTACCCGATCACGCCCGCGTCGCCGATGGGCGAGCACAACGACGACTGGGCCGCCGCCGGGCGACCGAACCTGTGGGGCCTCGTCCCCGACATCATCGAGATGCAGTCGGAGGCCGGCGCCGCCGGAGCCCTCCACGGCGCCCTCCAGAAGAGCGCGCTGGCCACGACGTTCACCGCGTCGCAGGGCCTGCTGCTGATGCTGCCCAACATGTTCAAGATCGCCGGCGAGCTGACCCCGGCGGTGATCCACGTGGCGGCCCGATCGGTCGCCACCCACGCCCTGTCGATCTTCGGTGACCACAGCGACGTGATGGCGGCCCGCAGCACCGGCTGGGCGATGCTCGCCGCGGGCTCGGTCCAGGAGGCGCAGGACCTCGCGCTCGTGTCCCACGCGGCGACGCTGCGATCGCGGATCCCGTTCCTCCACTTCTTCGACGGGTTCCGCACGTCGCACGAGGTCGACAAGATCGCGACGTTGTCCGACGACGACATCGCGGCGTTGATCCGCGACGACGACATCGTCGCGTTCCGGGGCCGGGCCATGACCCCCGACGCCCCTGTGCTGCGGGGCACCGCCCAGAACCCCGACGTGTTCTTCCAGGCACGGGAGGCCGCCAACCCGTTCCACGACGCGGTGCCCGGGATCGTCGCCGAGGTGCTCGACGAGGTCGCCGCCCGCACCGGTCGGCGCTACGGGATGGTCGACTACCACGGCGCCCCCGACGCCGACCGCGTCGTGGTCGTGATGGGATCGGCCGCCGGAGCGCTCGAGGAGACGGTCGAGGACCTCAACGCCGCCGGCGAGCACGTCGGCATGGTCCAGGTCCGCCTGTTCCAGCCGTTCCCGTCCGACGCGCTGATCTCGGCGCTGCCGCCGACCGTCCGTTCGATCGCGGTGCTCGACCGCACGAAGGAGCCGGGCGCGGTCGGCGAGCCGCTCTACCTGTCGGTGCTCGGCGCGCTCGACGAGGCCCACGACGCCGGCGCCGCCCCGTTCGCGCAGCGGCCCCGGGTGATCGGCGGCCGCTACGGCCTGTCCTCCAAGGAGGTCACGCCGTCGATGCTCAAGCCGGTCTTCGACGAGCTCGCCGCGGAGCGGCCCAAGCGCCACTTCACCGTCGGCATCTACGACGACGTCACCAACCTGAGCCTGCCGATCGACCACGGCTTCACCCACCCCCGCCCCGCCGGCGAGGTCCAGGCGATGTTCTTCGGGCTCGGCTCCGACGGCACGGTCGGCGCCAACAAGAGCTCGGTGAAGATCATCGGTGAGCACACCGACCTGTTCTCCCAGGGCTACTTCGTCTACGACTCGAAGAAGTCGGGCTCGGTCACCGTGTCCCACCTGCGGTTCGGGCCGGAGCCGATCCGCTCGACCTACCTGGTCGACGACGCCGACTTCGTGGCCTGCCACCAGTTCGGCCTGCTGGAGAAGCTCCCGGTCCTCGACCACGCCCGCCACGGCGCCGCGTTCCTGCTCAACTCGCCGTTCCCGCCGGACAAGGTGTGGGACCGCCTGCCCGAGGCCGTCCAGCGCACCATCGTCGAGCGTGACATCACGCTGTGGGTGATCGACGCCTACGCGGTCGCCCGCGAGGCGGGGATGGGCAACCGGATCAACACGGTCATGCAGCCGTGCTTCTTCCAGCTCGCCGGGGTGCTGCCGCCCGCCGAGGCGATCGAGAAGATCAAGGCCGCGGTCGAGTCGACCTACGCGCGCCGCGGCCGGGAGGTCGTCGAGCGCAACTTCGCCGCCATCGACTCGGCGCTCGCCCACCTCCACCGGGTCGAGGTGCCGGCCGGGGTCACGAGCGACCGCCGCATCGGCACGACGATCCCCGACGACGCCCCCGACTTCGTCCAGCGGATCACGGCCCGGCTGATGGCGGGCGAGGGGGACCTGCTGCCGGTCAGCGCACTTCCGCCCGACGGGACCTTCCCGACCGGCACCACGAAGTACGAGAAGCGCACGATCGCCAAGGAGATCCCGATCTGGGACCCGGACGTGTGCATCGACTGCGGCAAGTGCGCCATCGTCTGCCCCCACGGCACGATCCGCATGAAGGTGTTCGACGCCGACACCGCGGCCGCCTCGCCGGAGGGGTTCCTCACCAAGGCGTTCCGGTCGAAGGACCTGCCCGACCACCACCTCACCATCCAGGTCGCGCCCGACGACTGCACCGGCTGCGGCGTGTGCGTCGACGTCTGCCCGGCGAAGAGCAAGACCGAGATCGGCCACAAGGCGATCAACATGGAGGCGCTCCTGGAGCACCAGGAGACCGAGCGGTGGCGGTGGGACCACTTCCTCACCATCCCCCACCTCGACCGCGACCTCCTGCCCCACGGCACGGTCAAGGGCTCCCAGGTGCTGGAGCCGCTGTTCGAGTTCTCCGGCGCGTGCTCGGGTTGCGGCGAGACGCCGTACCTGAAGCTCGTGTCCCAGCTGTTCGGCGATCGGATGATCGTGGCCAACGCCACCGGCTGCTCGTCGATCTACGGCGGCAACCTGCCGACCACACCGTGGACGACCAACGCCGAGGGGCGCGGTCCGGCGTGGAACAACTCGCTGTTCGAGGACAACGCCGAGTTCGGGCTCGGGATGCGCCTCGGCCTCGACGCCCAGCACCGCTTCGCCCTCGAGCTCGTGCGTCGGCTCCGCCCGGCGCTCGGCGACGACCTCGTCGACGGGCTGACCAACAACCCCCAGGACGACGAGCCGCAGATCCGCGAGCAGCGCCGGCTGGTCGGCGTGCTGCGCGAGCGGCTCGGTTCGGTCGGCGGGGAGCACGCGGCCGACGCCGCGCGCCTCGCCGCCATCGCCCCCAGCCTGTGCCGTCAGGGCGTGTGGTTGATCGGCGGCGACGGCTGGGCCTACGACATCGGCTTCGGCGGCGTCGACCACGTCCTGTCGACCGGGCGCAACGTCAACATCCTCGTGCTCGACACCGAGGTGTACTCCAACACCGGCGGCCAGGCGTCGAAGGCCACCCAGCGCGGTGCGGTCGCCAAGTTCGCCGCCGCCGGCAAGAGCGTGGGCAAGAAGGACCTCGGCGCCATCGCCCGGGCCTACGGCAACGTCTACGTCGCCCAGGTCTCGATGGGGGCCAACGAGCTGCAGACCACCAAGGCGCTGCTCGAGGCCGACGCCTGGCCCGGCCCGTCGCTCGTGATCGCCTACAGCACCTGCATCGCCCACGGCATCGACATGTCGAAGTCGATGAGCCATCAGAAGGACGCGGTGAAGAGCGGGTACTGGCCGCTCTACCGGTTCCAGCCGAGCGAGGACGACGCTCAGCCGTTCCGCCTCGACTCGAAGAAGCCGACGATCCCGGTCGCCGACTTCGTGTCGACCGAGGCCCGCTACGCCATCCTCCGGCGGACCGATCCGTCGAGGGCCCGCGAGCTGTCCGCCGTGCTCCAGGCCGATGTCGACGAGCGGTGGCACTACTACGAGCAGCTCGCCGAGATGCACCGCTCGGTGCCGACGGGGCGGCGCACCGACCGGGACCTCGACGAGGACGTCGACAACGACGCGGGCTACCGCTACGGCGAGGGGAGCAAGTGATGGTCGACCTCAGCACCCGCTACCTGGGCCTCGAGCTGCGCTCGCCGATCGTGGCCTCCGCCTCGCCGCTCAACGGCGAGCCCGCCACCGCCCGCCAGGTCGAGGAGGGCGCCGCTTCGGCGATCGTGATGCCGTCGCTGTTCGAGGAGGAGATCCTCCACGAGGAGGTCGAGCTGAACCGGGCGCTCGAGGCCGGTTCCGAGCACTTCGCCGAGGCGCTCGACTACTTCCCCGGCGTCGACAGCCTCGACACCGTGGCCGACCGCTACCTGAGCCGGATCGGTGAGCTGAAGGCGCAGTCGGCGGTGCCGATCATCGCCAGCCTCAACGCGACGAGCGCCGGCGGGTGGGTGCACCACGCCCGCCGCATCGAGTCCGCCGGGGCCGACGCACTCGAGCTGAACCTCTACCACGTGGCCGCCGACCCCTCCCGCGACGCGGCCGACATGGAGCGGGCCGACCTGGAGATCATCGAGTCGGTGCGGCGCGAGCTGTCGATCCCGCTGGCGGTGAAGCTCAGCCCCTACTACTCGGCGATGGCCCACTTCGCCCGCCGGGCCACCGACTCGGGCGCCGACGGCCTGGTGCTGTTCAACCGCTTCTACCAGCCCGACCTCGACCTCGAGAGCTTCGAGGTCGTCAACCGGGTCGAGCTGTCGACCCCGTGGGAGCTGCGGCTGCCGCTGCGGTGGATCGCCATCCTGCGGCCCCAGCTCGGGTGGGACGTCTCGATCGCCGCGACCACCGGCGTCCACACCGGCACCGACGTCGTGAAGGCCCTGATGGCCGGCGCCGACGTCGCGATGTTGACCTCGGCGGTCCTCCGTCACGGCCCCGCCCACCTCCGAACGGTCGAGTCCGAGCTGGTGGCGTGGCTCACGGCCCACGAGTACGAGTCGGTCGCCCAGCTGCGGGGCAGCGCCACCGCGGCGACCTCGGGTGACGCCGCCGCGTTCGAGCGGTCCAACTACGTGCAGACGCTCCACTCGTGGTCGGCGCCCCACGAGCTGACCGACGCCGCCCCCTCGGCCTGACGGCACGACCCCCCCGGGGCCCCTGAGGCACCTCCGGGGCCGGGTCGCCGCCGTCACCGGTGCCGGCGCGGGGATCGGCTCCGTCGCGGCGCCACCGGGGCCGCGCGGCGACACCCCGGTCTGAGGAGCCCGGCGTCGTGTCTGGTGCGGCGTCGTGGTCGGCGCGGCGTCGTCGGTCGGCCGGGACCTACGTCGTGGCGACCGGCCGGTCGGCCGCGTGCCGGCAGGCCGGACTGGTGCGCCACGTCGCCCAGCCGCCGTCGAGGTTGACGACGTCGCGCCCGATGCCCGCCAGGTAGGTCGCGGCGGTGTGGGCCCGCTGGCCGCCTGCGCAGTAGACCACGAGCGGTCCGGGCGGGATCTCGTCGAGCCGGTGGCGCAGCTCGTCGACCGGCACGTTGATCGACCCCGGGATGTGGCCATCGTCGTGCTCCACGGCCGTCCGCACGTCGACCAGCGAGGCGCCGGCGGTGAGGGTGTCGCCGAGCTCGTCCCAGCCGATGGCGGGCGCCGTGCCGTCGAGGCGGCCCTCGGCGACGTAGCCGAGCTGGTTGACCGGGTCCTTCGCCGAGCCGTACGCGGGCGCGTAGGCCAGCTCCAGGTCGGCGAGCGCGGCGGCGTCGACCCCGCCGGCCATGGCCGTGGCGATCACGTCGATCCGCTTGTCCACCCCGGAGCGACCGACGCCCTGGGCGCCGAGGATCGCGCCGGTGCCCCGGTCGACGACCAGCTTGAGCGCCATGGCGTCGGCGCCGGGGTAGTAGCCGGCGTGGGATGCTGGGTGGGTGTGGATCGCGGCGACCGCACGACCGGAGGCCGTCGCCCGACGTTCGCTCCACCCGGTGCAGGCGACGGTGAGATCGAACACCGACAGGATGGCCGTGCTCTGCGCGCCCCGGGCCCGTCCCGGGCGGCCGGCGATCACGTCGGCGACGCGCCGGCCCTGGCGGTTCGCGACGTTGGCCAGCGGGACGAGCGCCGCTCCGCCGTCGAGCGGGTCGGCCTTCTCGACCGCGTCGCCGACGGCGTAGACGCCCGGCGCGCTCGTGCGGAGGTCGTCGTCGACCACGATCCCACCGCGTGGGCCGACCTCGAGGCCGGCGAGACGGGCGAGTGAGGTCTCCGGACGGACCCCGATGGCGAACACGACGAGGTCGGCCGCCACCTCGGTCCCGTCGCTCAGCCCGACCCGATCCGGGTGCACCTCCGCGACACCGGCGCCGAGGCGGAGGTCGATGCCGTTGCGTGCGAGCTCGTCGTGGACGAGGGCGGCCATCTCGGCGTCGAGCGGGGCCAGGACCTGGTCGGCGAGCTCGACGAGTGTGACGTCGATGCCGATCCGGTGGAGGTTCTCGGCGGTCTCGAGGCCGATGAAGCCACCGCCGGCGACGACCGCACGACGGGTGTCGGGCCCGGCCGCGGCGACGAGGTGGTCGAGGTCCTCGACGTTGCGCAGCGTGTGGGCGCGCGCCGCGCCGGGCACCGGCGGCACGAACGGCGCCGCGCCGGGGGAGAGGACGAGGTGGTCGTAGCTCTCGGTCCGCTCCTCGCCGGCGTCGAGGTCGACCACGGTGACGGTGTGGGCGGCGGGGTCGATGGCGACGACCTCGTGGCGGGTGCGGACGTCGAGCCCGAACCGGGCGCGGAGGCTCTCGGGCGTCTGGAGCAGCAACGTCGCCCGGTCCTCGATCACGCCGCCGAGGTGGTACGGCAGGCCGCAGTTGGCGTAGGAGACGTGGCCGGAGCGCTCCAGCACGACGATCTCGGCGTGGGGGTCGAGACGACGGAGGCGGGTCGCGGCCGACATGCCTCCGGCCACGCCACCGACGATCACGGTCTTCACGGGTGCCTCCAGCTCGACGGGGGCTTCCAGGTTCGGCACCCCGGGTGTCGTTTCCCAAGGGGCCAAGGTCCCGGGGCCGGGTGTCGACGGTCCCCTCGGCGGCGATGCCGGGGTACGACGGTGGCGTCCGTCGCCCGGTCGCGCCGTGAGGGCGGGGGACTGGCGTGTGGCGCCGTGAGATCCGACCTTCGGCTCTGGCGCGCGGTCAACAACGGGCGGACGTTGGCGCCATGAGGAGCGACACGATCGACCGTGAGACGCTCCCGCCGAACGACGACGATCGCCGCGACGGGAGGCGTGACCCCACAGCGCTGGTGATGGTGATCGTCATCCCGATCGTCGGCGCGTTCATCGCGCTCGGGCTGGCGATGCTCGCCCGCGACGACCCGGCCGACGACGGCTCCGTCGTCGCGGCGACGACCACCTCGGCCGCGCCGTCGACGACGGAGGCACCGGCCACCACCGCGCCGTCGACGCCGGACACCACGGGTGTGCCCACGACGCCGAGCGTGCCCGCGACCACCGTGGCCCCGACGGGCCCGACCGCGGCCGAGCAGCTCGAGCCGTTCTTCGCCGGCGCGGCGGCGGTCGACGCCGAGTTGCGAGCCGCCGCCCGGGCCATCAACGCCAGCGGCCCGCCCTGGGACGTCGCGACCGAGGAGGCCGCGAACCACGTGCGGGCGGCCGACGTCGACGCCGTCGCGGCGACGCTGCCGGCCGGCATGCCCGACGACCTGATGGCGGCGGCGATCCTCGTCTACAGCGACCTCGCGTCGCGGCGCGCGGCGATGCAGGACTTCGCCAACGCCGGCGAGATCTCGTTCGACCGGGACCCGCTCTCGGCCCTCGCCAACGGCCACGCCGCGGCCGAGCGGTTCGCCGACGACCTCGCCGCGGCCGAGGCGCTCGCCGCGTCGACGCCGGCGTTCGACCTGCCGGGCCCCGGCTCGCAGGCGACCGCGGAGCTGCTGCTGACGATCGACTACGTGAACCTGGCCAATCGGGGCTGCGACAGCCGTGGTGGTGGTGTGATCACCGAGCTGCCGCCCATCGAGTGGACCTCGGACACCGGTGGGCTGATCGGCGGCCCGGGCATCGAGGCGATCGAGTTCGTCGCCGAGCCCCATGCCGGTGGCCAGTGGACCACCTACATCGTCGCCTGCTGAGCCGTCGACGGCTGCTGCGCCGTCCGCCGGGCGCGCCCGCTGTGCGTGTCGACGGTCACAGCCCCTATGATATCGAACCAGAATTCTGATTCTGGACCTTGGGGGGAACGGTGACCACGAAGACCGCGGCGACGACGCTGTTCACGGAGGCGAAGCGCTTCGCCGATCTCGACGACTGGCGGCGTGAGGCGCTGGAGCTCCACGCAGCGGGGCCCGTGCACCGCATCGAGCAGCCCGGGTTCCGGCCGTTCTGGGCCGTGATCGGCCACGACGAGGTCATGAGCGCCGAGCGCCGCCCGACCGAGCTGACCAACGGCCCGCTGCCGGTGCTGACCCACAACGACATCCTCGCGGTCGGCGAGGCCGGTGGCGGCGTCGAGATGCGCACGCTGATCCACATGGACGCCCCCGACCACGGCGCCTACCGGAAGATGACCAACGACTGGTTCAAGCCGGCGAGCGTGCGGTCGTTGGCGCCGCGCCTCGACGAGCTGAGCGAGCGGGCGCTCGACACGATGCGGGCGTCGGGCGGCGAGCTCGACTTCTACCGCGACGTCGCCATCCAGTACCCGCTCCAGGTCATCCTGGCCATCCTCGGGCTGCCCGAGGACGACTACGGCCGCATGCTCCAGCTCACCCAGGAGCTGTTCGGCGCCGAGGACCCGGACCTGCGCCGCGAGGAGATGACGCCCGAGCGCGCCGGCGAGGTGATCCTCGACTTCTACCAGTACTTCACCGCGCTCACCGCCGACCGCATGGCGACCCCGACCGACGACCTGGCCACCCTGATCGCCAACGGGACGATCGACGGCGAGCCGATCCCCGACCTCGACAAGCTCAGCTACTACGTGATCATCGCCACCGCCGGCCACGACACGACCGCGGCGGCGATGGCCGGCGGGATGCGGGCCCTGGCCGAGCACCCCGACCAGCTGCGGCTGCTCCAGGAGGACCCGTCGCTGCTGGCCAACGCGGTCGACGAGATGATCCGCTGGACCTCCCCGGTGCGCCACTTCATGCGCACCGCGCAGAACGACCTGCGCATCGGTGACGTCGACGTCGCCGAGGGCGACTGGGTCTATCTCTCCTACCTGGCGGCCAACCTCGACCCCGAGGTGTTCACCGAGCCGCTGCGGTTCGACATCACCCGGCCCAACGCGGACCGCCACATCGCGTTCGGCTACGGCGTGCACTTCTGCCTCGGCGCCCAGCTCGCCCGCATGGAGCTGCGGTCGCTGTTCGGCCGCCTGGTGCCCGAGCTCGAGTCGCTGGAGCTGGCCGGCGAGCCGGCCACGACCCAGGCCACCTTCGTCGGCGGCCACAAGCGCGTCCCCATCCGCTTCCGACTGCGCTGATCAGGGGTTCGCGGCGGCGTTCCGACCGGCCGTGGCCATCGGCGGGGCCGGTCGGAGCGCGCCCGTGCCCCGTCCCGGCGACGAGCCCGGTGCTCAGCTCTCGCCGAACAGCTCGATCATCTCGTCCAGGGCACGTATGCGCCCCTCGATGCCGCGAAAGCCGATGCGGTCGAACAGGTGGACGTTCCCGGTCTGCACCGCGGGAAGCGCCTGCCAGACGTCGGTGCCGGTGACCTCCTCGAGGGCTCCGATCTCATCGCCCCATGCGATGTGCATGAGGACGATGTCCGGCGCCGACAACAGGCCGAGCGTCTCGAGCGAGATCGTGGCGCGTCCGACGTCGTCCGGCGACACCTCGGCCGGCGTCGGCACCAGTTCGCAGCCGACCGTCTGCACGGCCCAGGGGATCGGCCACGAGCCCCCGACGAACACGGCGATCTCGGGACCCGCGTAGATGGTCGCGATCGACACGTCGCAGTCACCGGCCGCGCCGGCCGCATCAGTCGCGGCGGCCTCGAGCTCGGCGACCAGCTCCTCCGCTCGTTCCGAGCGACCGAAGGCCTCACCCAGGAGTCGGACCTGCTGCTCGGGCGTCACGTCATGGGGAACGACCCAGGTGTCCGCGATCTCCTCGAACAGCTCGGGCCCGTGGCCGTCGATGATCGGCGCGATGCCCACGATGATGTCGGGCTCCAGCGCGGCCAGTTGCTCGAAGTTGACGTACGGGTGGGAGAGGACCTCGACATCGGTCGTGACGTAGTCGGGGATGCCGGTGAAGCCCTCTCCCGTCTCCGCGCCGAGTGTGGACGAGCTGGCGACCGGTTCGACGCCGAGCGCGAGCGCGTCGGCGAGCAGCTCCTCCGCGCCGAACAGGACGACGCGCTGCTCGAACGCGTCGACGTTCACCGGTTCCGATTCCTCGGGAACCGTCTCGGCCGTGGTCGTCGGTGCGGCGGTCGTCGTGCTGACGACCTCGGAGGTCGCGGTGGTGGACGGTGCGGCAGCCCGCTCGGCGTCGCCGTCGTCGGAGCCCTCACCGCACGACGCGGCGGCCAACGAGAGGGCGACGAACGAGAGCCCCAGCCTCACGGACCGCCGCCGTCTGTTGCCAAGAGAATCGATAAGCATTACGTGTGATGTATAGCATGCCTAAGATGTGCTGTCGTATTGGCCTCACCAGTGCCACGGGGCACAGGTCGATCCGCTTCCGGCTACGGTGACCGTCGTGGCGGGGACCCATCGGGACAATCCGTGGATCGCGGATCTCGAATGGGTGCGCCCCGCCCCGCAGGACCGCGGCCGACGCACCCAGTTCCGGCTGCTCGACGCCCTCGAGCGGCTGCTCGACACCGAGCACATCGACGACGTGTCCGTGGCCGCGATCGTCTCCGAGGCGTCCAGCTCGGTCGGCGCGTTCTACCACCACTTCACCGACCGCCAGACGCTCGTGTACGCCATGTTGGAGCGCGTCTCCAACGAGTTCGAGGCGACCACGCGGGCCGCGGTCGCCCCCGAGCGATGGCAGCACGGCGGCATCGAGGACATCCTGCGCGGCTACCTGGAGTTCGCGCTCGACGTCGGCCGCACCCGTCCCGGCCTGCGTCGGGCGGAGGCGGTGCTGGCCCTGCGCGACCCGGAGGTGCGGGCGATGCTCGACAAGCAGCGCCGCCTGCTCGCCGACGGCGTCGGCGACCTGCTGCGGGCCCGGGTCGGCGAGATCGGCCACCCCGACCCGCTCCTGGCCATCGACTACGTGGTCGCCCAGACCGCCGCGGTCCTCGATGCCCGGCTCGACGCCCACCAGCCGGGCGCGCTCCTGGCCGACCACGACGACGCCGTCTTCATCGCGGAGACCCTGCGCTCGATCCGCGCCTACCTCGACCTGCGCCCCGCCCCGACCCCCGACTGACAGTGAGAATGGGGAGTGCCTGGCCTGCGGTCGCTGGGTCTGACTCTGCGACTGACTGTCGACGCTGTCTGGCTTCAACCGGATCTGTCGACCCGCGCGACCGCAGGCCGGTC
>JAXHUH010000136.1:0-2064 GCA_034211175.1 Actinomycetota bacterium | reverse complement strand
GGGCTCCTCAGCCGCCTCGCCCTGTTCCTCCTCGTCGTCGGTTTCGGCGGGGCGGTCCTTGCCGGCGCGGCCTGGGGGCTGGGCCGCTCGGCGGGTGTTGCCGCCGATGCCGCGGAGGCCGACGACGGCGGCGAGCTCGACCTCGACGCGTTCGACGTGCGCTCGTTGGTGTACGACCGCGACGGCGCCGTGCTCGCGACCCTCCACGCCGAGGAGAACCGTGCCCCGGTGCCGCTCGAGACGATCCCCGACGAGCTGGTCCGCACGATCCTGGCGATGGAGGACGAGCGGTTCTACTCGCACCCGGGCGTCGACGTCCGCGGCCTCATGCGGGCGCTCGTCACCAACGTTGGCGCCGGCGCCATCGAGCAGGGCGGCTCGACGATCACCCAGCAGCTCGTGAAGCTGACGATGCTCACCCCGGAGCAGGACCTCGACCGCAAGTGGGAGGAGGCGGTGCTCGCGGTCCGCCTCGAGGACCAGCTGTCCAAGAACGAGATCCTCGAGCAGTACCTGAACACCGTGTACTTCGGCGGCGGCGCCTACGGCGTGCAGGCCGCATCGGAGCTGTACTTCGGCAAGGACGTCACCGAGATCGGCTGGGGCGAGTCGGCGCTGCTCGCCAGCCTCATCCGCAACCCGAACGGCTACGACCCGACCCGCAACGCCGAGCGGGCCCAGGAGCGGCGCCTCGTCGTCCTCGACCGGCTCCTGGAGCTCGGCCTCATCACCGAGGCGCAGCACGAGGAGTACGACGCCTCGGCGTTGCCCGATGCCCGCCAGGTCGTGCTGCCCCCGCCGAACGACTACTTCGTCGAGGAGGTCAAGCAGGAGCTCCTCGACGACACCCGGCTCGGGGCCACGGCCCAGCAGCGCTTCGACTCGGTGTTCCGTGGCGGGCTGCGCGTCTACACGACGTTCGACCCGAGCGCCCAGAACCAGGCGCTCGCCGCCCGTGACACGGTTGTCCCCGAGAACGAGGAGGGGTTCACCTCCGCGATGGTCGGCGTCGAACCGGCCACGGGCGCGGTGCGGATGATGGTCGGCGGGCCCGGGTTCGACGAGTACCAGTACAACCTCGCCACCCAGGGCCTCCGGCAGCCGGGATCGTCGTTCAAGACGTTCGTGCTCACCACCGCGCTGGAGAACGGGATGGTGGCAGACGACCGCATCTCCGGCTCCGGGCCGTGCCGGTTCGACAACCCGGGCGGTGAGCCCGACCCGTACGTGGTCAACAACTTCGCCAACAGCCGCGGAGGGTTCTCGTCGCTCGAGAGCCAGACCCAGCGGTCGTCGAACTGTGCGTTCGTGCGGCTCGGCCAGGCCGTCGGCCTCGACAAGGTCGTCACCCAGGCCCGCAAGATGGGCCTCACCGCCAACCTCGACGCGTCGATCCTCTCGATGCCGCTCGGCTCGATCGAGGTCTCACCGCTCGAGATGGCGGCGGCCTATGCGTCGATCGCCGCGGACGGCATCTACCGAGAGCCGTACCTCATCGAGCGGGTCGAGGACGCCTCCGGCAACATCCTGTTCCAGCGCACCTCGTCGGATCGGCGGGCCATGTCGACCCAGACCGCCCGCACCGTCACCGACGTGCTCGCCGGCAACGTCGTCGGTGGCACCGGCACCCGGGCCCGCCTCTCGAACGGCCACGTCGCCGCGGGCAAGACCGGAACGGCGCAGGACTTCGCCGACGCCTGGTTCGTCGGCTTCACCCCGCACCTGTCGACCGCGGTGTGGATGGGCGCCCCCGAGGGCCGGGTGTCGATGTCCAACGTCGGCGGCATCCGGGTGACCGGCGGCTCGTACCCGGCGACGCTGTGGGGCGCGTTCAACGACGCCTATCACGAGCCGCTGCCGGTGGTGGAGTTCGCCGAGCCCGGCGACACCCGCCGGGGTCGCACGGTGCGAGACGAGTCGCCGGGCTGGTCCGCCAGCTCGTCGCGTCGACGCACCTCGACCCCCGCGGCCACGCCGACCCCGACGACCGCACCGCCGGCCACCCCGCCGACAACGGCGCCCCCGGCCGCCGGCGCGACGACGACCACCGCGCCGCCCGAAGGT
>JAXHUH010000135.1:0-29348 GCA_034211175.1 Actinomycetota bacterium | reverse complement strand
CAAATGGGCTGTGTCGGGTGGCCGGTCGTCGGGGGCAGGTCGTCGTGGGGTTGCCGCTCGACGGCGCGGGACGCAGCCCGGCGGGCCGGGCCCGACCCGGGCGCCGTTGCTCCGGGTCGGGTCGGTCGGCCGCGCCGAGCAGGGGAGGAAGGGGTCCGCAAGCCGTCCGCGGGCGAGAGGCTCGCGGTGCCGGGAGGTCAGTCCAGGGCGAACGGTTCGCGCGAGACGCGCTCGTCGAGGCCGTCGATGGCATGCGCGAACGCCGCGATGTTGTCGGTGAAGCGGGCCATGTCGGCCTCGTCGTGTTGGACCGACATCGTCCACTGCTCGCTCTTGCCCCACGGCGGGAGGAACACGCCCCGGTTGTGCTGGATCAGCCAGTGGGCGTGGCTCAGCTCGTCGTGAATCGAGAGGAACTCGCGGTAGTCGCGCACCGGGGTGTCGCTGAACACGAGGCAGCCCTTCGCCCCGTACTGGCGCACGATGACCGCGACGCCGGCGCGGTCGAGGACATCCCGGGCGGTCGCCGCCACCTTCGCGCCGAGCCGGTCGAAGTGCTCGTAGGCGTCGTCGGTGAGCACCTCGGTGAGCACCGCCCGGGCCGCCGCCATCGTCAGCGGGTTCCCGTTGAACGTGCCGACCTGCGAGTAGCGGCCGTCCGCGATGGCCGCCATCACCTCGTCGGTGCCGCCGATCGCTCCGCACGGCACGCCGCCGCCCAGCGACTTGGCGAGGCAGACGATGTCGGGGCGCACGCCCAACAGGCCGGTGGCGCCACCGCGGTGCACGGTCAGGCCGGTCTTCACCTCGTCGAAGGCCAGGAGTGCGCCGTGCTCGCGGGTCAGGTCGCGAACGCCCTCGAGGTAGCCCTCGTCGGGCACGACGATGCCGACGTTCATCATCATCGGCTCCATGATCATCCCGGCCACCCGGCCCCGATGCTCGTCGAGCACCGCGGCGAGCACGTCGAGGTCGTTGAACGGCACGACGACGACGTTGTCGGCCATGACCCTGGGGATGCCCGATCCCGCGAGCGGCGAGGCCGGATGGTCGCGGGGGCCGAGCTCGTCGAGCCCGTTGCCGTAGCTCACCATGAGGGCGTCGTGGTGGCCGTGATAGGAGCCCTCGACCTTCACGACGAGGTCACGGCCCGTGATGGCCCGCATGAGGTGGACCGCGTCCATCGTGGCCTCGGTGCCCGAGTTGTTGAACCGCCACTGCGGCAGCCCGAACCGCTCGGCCAACGCCTCGGCGACGTCGATGGCGTCCGGTGTCGGCTGGGCGAAGTGGGTGCCGTTGCGGACGCGGCGCTCGACGGCCTCGACGACCGCGGGGTGGGCGTGGCCGGCGGCCATCGCGCCGTACCCGCCGTGGAGGTCGACGTAGTCCATCCCGTCGACGTCCCACATCCGCGAACCGGCGCCGTGGTTGATCCACACCGCGCCGGGGCGGGCGATCTGCCAGCTGGACGTCGCCCCCCCCGGCGAGCGATCGTGCGGCCCGTTCGGTCATCTCGGCCGAGGTCCGCTGTCGGCGCCGGAAGGTCTCCTCCTCCTCGGCGATGAGGTCGTCGATCGTCCTGGTCGTCTCGCGGTCGGTTGCGAGAGCCATCAAGCTCAACTCCTTCGTGCCGCCGTGTCGGCGGCGCCGCGACTGACGCATCAGTCGTGTTCGGGTGGTGTCGGGGGTCGGGACGGTGCGCGGCGGACGGGGGCACGGCAGCGCCGGTGTGGGTCGGGTGTGGCCGTCGCCGGCCGCGGGTGGGGTCGTGCGGTCGGCGGGTCCGGGTCAGGCGGGTGGTGCGGTGAGGCGCGCCGCGGTCTCGCGGCCGGAGCGCACGGCGCCCTCGATCCAGCCGCGCCAGCGGGGTGACAGGTCGCCGCCGGCGAAGGCGAGCCGCCCGTGCACGAGCGGGGCGCGCCGGTACGTGGCCCACTCGCCCGGTGCGATCGCGGTCCAGGTGCCGGCGAAGCGCTCGTCGGCCAGCCAGTCGTGGGTGAACGAGCCGAGCACCCGGACCCGGGGGAAGAAGGTGCGCACGGCGTCGCCGATGCGCTCGGGCGATGCGGCGGCCGCGTCGCCGGCGAGGCGCCACCGCACCCGGCGGGTGTCCGGCGGGTCGAGCCCGATCCCGTGGCGCCCGAGCTCGTCGAGGAGCCCGAGATGGCGGGGCGACACCCACTCGGCGCCGACCACGACGACGTCGGCGCGCCGGGCGGCGGATCGCGTGGTGGTCACGACGGCTGCTCCTCGTTGCGGGCCGCGTGGTGGCAGGCGACGCCGCGGCCCTGCCCGAGGACCCGCAGCCCGGGCCGCTCGTCGTGGCAGGGGTCGTCCGCCCGATCGCAGCGGGGCCGGTAGGCGCAGCCGGTCGTGAGGTCGACGGGGCCGGGGCCCGCGCTCGCGGTGGCGGCCCGCCCCGAGGAGGCGGGCCCGTCGATGCGCCGGCCCGGGTCGGGCACCGGGATCGAGGAGACGAGCATCGTCGTGTACGGGTGGAGCGGATCGTCGAAGACGTCGCCGGCCTCGCCGGACTCGGAGATCCGGCCCGCGTAGAGGACGAGCACCCGGTCGCACAGGTGGCGCACGATCGAGATGTCGTGCGACACGAACACGATCGTCAGCCCGAGGCGCCGGTTCAGATCGAGGAGCAGGTTGATGATCTGTGCCTGGACGGAGACGTCGAGGGCCGAGACCGCCTCGTCGGCGACGAGGACGTCGGGACCGGTCGCCAGCGCCCGGGCGATGCCGACCCGCTGGCACTGACCGCCGGAGAGCGCGCCGGGTCGCCGGCTCGTCATCGCCGGCGACAGTCCGACCAGCTCGAACAGCTCGTCGACCCGGGCGCGCCGCTCGTGCCGGGCCATGCCCATCGCCCGGAGGGGCTCGGAGACCGCGGCGCCGGCGGTCAGCCGGGGATTGAGCGACGACAGCGGGTCCTGGAACACCATCTGGACCCGTCGGCGCAGCTCGCGGCGTGCCCGCCCGCGCAGGGCCCCGAGGTCGACCTCGTTCACGCGCACCGTGCCGTCGGTCGGGACGTGGAGCCCGACGAGGGTCCGGGCCAGGGTCGACTTGCCCGAGCCGCTCTCGCCGACGACGCCGACGATCTCGCCGGCGCGCACGGTGAAGGTGGCGTCGTCGACCGCGACGACGTTGCGGCGCCCGTCGCGGCCCCGGTGCACGACGGTGAGGTTCGCCACGTCGATGAGGGGGGTGGTCGTCATCGGGTGCTCCCGTCGGTCGCCGCGGTGTCCCGATCCGGTTCGACGGCGGGCCGGACGTGGACGCACGCCGCCTCGTGGGTGGCGCCGACCGTGACGAGCGGCGGCAGGACGTCGCCGCAGACCTCGACCCGGTCCCGACAGCGCGGGGCGAAGGGGCACGAGGTCACGGGTGCGTGGTTGACCGTCGGGCGCCCGCCGATCGCCGGCAGCGGCTGGCGGCGCGCCGCGGTGTGGGGGAGCGCGGCGAGCAGCGCCCGGGTGTAGGGGTGCTCGGGCGAGCCGTAGAGGGCACCGGCGTCCGCGTGTTCGACGATGGTGCCGCCGTACATGACGACGACCCGGTCGACGAGCCCGGCCAGGAGCGCGAGGTCGTGGGTGATCCAGATCATCGACATGTCCCGCTCGCGCCGCAGCTCGAGGAGCAGCCGGGCGATCTGGGCCTGGACGGACACGTCGAGCGCGGTGGTCGGTTCGTCGGCGATGAGGATCTCGGGCTCGCTGGCCAGCGCCAGCGCGATGAGCACCCGTTGGCGCTGCCCGCCGGAGAGCTGGTGGGGGTAGCGGTCGACGTGGGCCTCCGGGTCGTCGAGCTCGACGGCGGCGGCCAGCTCGACCGCCCGCCGTCGGGCGGCGGCGCGCGACCCGCCGGTGTGGTGGCGGACGACCTCGCCGATCTGGCGGCCGACGGTGTAGGCGGGGTGCAGCGCCGTCATCGGGTCCTGGTGGACGATCGCCACCCTGCGACCGCGGACCCGCGACCAGTCCGTCGTGGGCCCGACGAGCTCGGTGTCGTCGATCGTGATGCTGCCGGTGACGGCGGCATGCGGCGGGGTGAGGCCGGTGATCGCCGCCGCGGTCATCGACTTGCCGGAGCCGCTCTCGCCGACGATGCCGAGCGTCTCGCCCCCGGCCAGCCCGAACGAGACCCCGGTCACCGCGTGGACGGTGCCGCCCGGCGTCGGGATGGCGACCGACAGGTCGCGCACGACCAGGTCGCTCATCGGGTCGCGCCCGTCGTCGGTACGGGCACCGGCGGCCGCGCCCGGGCGCTCATGTGCGCACCCCCTCGCCGAGGGTGTCGTCGAGTGCGTCACCGATGGTGCTCACCGCGAGGACGGTGGAGAGGATCATCAGGCCGGGGAAGAGGCCGAGCCACCAGTGCCCATCGATCAGCACCGCCGTCTGGGCCTTCTCGAGCATGCCGCCCCAGGTGGCGCGGGGCGGGGAGAAGCCGAGACCGAGGAACGACAGCGTGCTCTCGACGATGATGGCGATGGCGACGCCGAGGGTGGCGGTGACGATGACCGGCCCCGCGGTGTTGGGGAGCACGTGACGGACCGCGATGCGCAGCTCGCCGATGCCGCCGGCGCGTGCCGCCGTGATGTAGTCGCGCTCCTTGATCGACAGCGTGCTCGCCCGCACGAGCCGGGCGGTGCTCATCCACCCGAAGATCCCGATGGCGATCACGACGGTCCAGAAGCCGGCGCCGAGCAGCGTGACCAGCAGGATCACGACGAACAGCCCCGGCAGTGAGTAGAAGACGTCGGCGACGCGCATGATCGTCGAACCGACGAACCCGCCGACGTAGCCGGCGACGAGCCCGGCGAGGACGCCGACGACCATGCTGGCGGCCACCGCGGACGCCGCGACCGACAACGTGAGCTGGCCGCCCTCGAGGATGCGCAGCAGCTGGTCGCGCCCGAGCTCGTCGGTCCCCATCGGGTAGGACCAGCTCGGGGCCTGGTCCCGGACGGCCGGGTCGATGCGGGCGCGGTCGTCACCGAGGAGCAGGGGCACGACGATGACCGCGAGCGCCAGCACGGCCAGGAACCCGGCCGCGACGACGGCCGGTCGATGTCGGCGCAGCCGGGCCCACGCACCGGCCCGGGACGGGGTGGCATCGGGGTCGGGGTCGATCTCGCCGTGGAGGTGGCGGGCGGCCAGGTCCCCGGCCGAACCGGCGACGGCGCCGACCGCGGGATGCGGGCGCTCCTGCGCGACGTCGACATCGGGGCCGGCACCGACGTCGGGGCCGTGTCGTCCCTCCTGGCTGCGTCCGTCGGGCGATCGGTACGAGGTGTCAGACATGTCTGATCCGCGGATCGAGGACGTTGTAGGAGATGTCGGCGGCCATGTTGGCGACGACCACGGCGCCCGACGAGATCATGAGCAGGCCCAACAGCACGGGGTAGTCGCGCAGCTGGGTCGAGTCGATGAACAGTCGCCCGAGGCCGGGGAGGCCGAAGATCATCTCGATGACGGCCGATCCGAGGAGCAGCTCGGGCACCAGGAGCAGACCGACCGTCGTCAGGGGCACCGACGCGTCGCGCAGTGCGTACCGGTAGACGACCTTGCGCTCGGGCAGACCGGCGCCCCGTGCGGTCCGCACGAAGTCGGTCGAGAGCGACTGGCGCATCGAGGACCGGACGTACCGCGTGAACCCGGCGGTCGAGGTCGCGGCGAGCACGATGACCGGCAGGACCAGGTGGGCGATCCGGTCGCCCAGCGCGGCGAGGCCGCTGTGGTCCTCACGCAGATCGCGCAGGCCGCTCGAGGGGAGCCAGTCGAGCTGGTAGCTGAAGAGGTACAGCAGCATCAGCGCGAGCCAGAAGCCCGGTGTGGCGAAGCCGAGCGCCGTCCCGAACGACGAGCTGCGATCGAACCACCCGTCCGGGCGACGGGCGGCCCTCACCCCGATCGGGATGGCGACGGCCAGGGTGAGGACCAGCGCGAGGCCGCCCAGCAGGAGGGTCGTGCCGGCGCGGTCGAGGATCTCGGTGAGCACGGGGCGACCGGTCGAGTAGCTGTCGCCCCAGTCGCCCGTGAACACACCGCGCAGCCACCGCAGGTACTGGACGGCGATGGGGTCGTCGAGCCCGTACCGGCCGCGCAGCCGCGCGGTCTGCTCGGGCGTCACCCGGCCACCCTCGGACCGCGAGAACGGGCCGCCGGGTGTCATCTGCATCAGCAGGAACACGACGATGCTGATGCCCAACAGGAGGGGGATCGCCTGGGCGATCCGGCGCACGACGTAACGGGCCATGCCTCAGGCCCGGACCGTCTCGCCGGGAGACCGGTCGCCGGGTGTCAGGTCGCCGGGTGCCTGGTCGTCGCAGGTCTGGTCGTCGGGGGTCCTGTCGTCGTGCGCCGGGCCGTCCGGTGTGGCGCTCAACCGGCCAGGTACCAGTCGGCTGCGGCGCCGGGGCTCCACATGCCGTCGAAGCCGTCGTTGGAGACGCCGGCCAGCCGGTCGTTCCATGCGTCACCCAGGCCGGATGCGTAGACGGCGAGCGCCGGCTTGGCCTCCGCGAAGATCTCCACCGCGGCCTCGTACTCCGGACCGCGCACCGCCGGGTCGAGCGTCGAGGCGGCCGTGGCGACGTGGGCGTCGAACTCCTCGTTGCACCAGCGGGTGTAGGCCCAGCCCTCGGGGTTGTCGGGGCTGGCGATCCAGCTGCAGGTGAACAGGTCGATGTAGGCGAAGTCGGTCGGGTCGGCGATCTCGCCCTCGCGGCTCATGGCGATGTCGAAGTCGCCGCTCGCGATCATCCCGCCGTCGGTGTAGCCGGCGAAGAGGAGGTCGCTCGGCGCGTTCTCGATGTCGACGGCGATGCCGATGTCGGCCAGGTTCTGCTGGATGATCTGCTGGTAGAGCTCGCGGACCTGGTCCCCGCTGACGGTCGTGAACCGGAGCCTGGCCTCGACGCCGTCGCGGACCCGCACGCCGTCGGGGCCCATCTCCCACCCGGCCTCGTCGAGCACGGCGGCCGCGGCGTCGGGGTCGTAGCCGTTGGGCTCGACGTCGTACGTGTACTGCCCGAGGTAGAGCAGTGAGTTGCCGACGACCGACGCGTTGCCGTCGAGCACGCTGTCGATGATCAGCTCGCGATCGATCCCGAGGTCGATCGCCTCGCGGATCGCCAGGTCGGACAGCACCGGGTGCGGGACCGACGGGTCCTCGCCGGCGGTCTGGTTGAGCCACAGCCACTCGACGGCGCCGACCCGCTCCGACGGCTCGACCACGATCGGTGCGCCGGACTCGGCGGCGTCCTGCAACGGGGCGAGATCGCCGCTGGTGATGAAGTAGACGGCGTCGTACTCGCCGTCGATGAACGACGCCATCGCCGTCTGGTGGTCGGGCGTGACCTTGAGGCTGATGCCGTCGAGGCGGGGCAGCTCCGGGTCCCGCCAGTAGTTCTCGTTGCGGACGAGCGTGACCGTGTCGCCCCGCTGCCACGAGTCGAAGACGAACGGGCCGGTCCCGAGGGGCATCTCGGCGTCGGGGTCGTCGCTGGTGACGGCCGTGTCCTCGTGGAGGTGGGCGGGCAGGACGTCGCGCCACATGGCCAGGTAGCCCGGCGTCGGCTCGTACATGGTCGCGACCGCGGTGAGGTCGTCGGTGGCCTCGAGCGACTCGACCGACCAGAACGCCGGGTGCGGCTCGAACCGGCTGCCCTCGTCGAGGGTCGCCTCCCAGGTGAAGACCATGTCGTGGGCGGTGAACGGCTCGCCGTCGCTCCAGGTGATGCCCTCGCGCAGGCGGTAGGTCACCGTGAGGCCGTCGGGCGAGATGCCGCCGTTCTCCATCGTCGGCACCTCGGCGGCGAGGTACGGCTCGTAGGTGCCGTCGGCGCCGAGCCCGAACAGCGGCTCGATGGCGAGCGCGTTCAGGAAGGCGCCGCTCTGCTTCGAGTGGAACAGGTTGAACGAGCCGGGTTCCTGGACCAGCGCGACGACGGCGGTGCCCCCGTTCGTGGGAGCACCGCCGTCGTCGGTGGCGAGGGTGGACGTCGTGGCGTCCGCCGGGTCCTGCGCCGACTCGTCGGCGCTGTCGTCGTCGGACCCGCAGGCCGCTGCGAGCACCACGAAGAAGGTGAGGAGGGCGGCGAGGAGACGCCGACGACGTCGACCTCCGGGCGGTGCGGCGGGCGGCGTGCTTCGGGTCATGCCGAGGTCTCCTCGATCGGGTGGTGAACCCCTCTGGCGGCCGGGCGGCTCAGGAACGCTCCGCCATCACCGGCGTTGCGCTGCGTCTTCCATCCACGCATCGGTAGTTGTCCTACCCTAATCATGGAAGTTCTACGGATTCAAGGTATGCCCTCGGTTCAACGGTCGTTCGTGTGCTGTTCGCCCGGCGTGGCGTTCAGCGCCGACCGGAAGAACTCCCGCACGACCGGCACCAGCTCCACGTCGTCGTGGTCGATGCCCGGGACGATCCGGCGCTCGACCTCGATGCCGTGGCGGGCCAGGCTGTCGGCCAGCGCGGCGATGCGGTCGAGCCGGGTCTCGCCCTGGTGCTGGGCGCCGTCCACCCACCAGTCGTCGTCCGGCGACATGGCGATCTCCCAGGTCTGGGTGTCGTCGCCGCCGATGACGGTCTGGACCGAGACGGCCCGCATCGCGTCGAGGTCGAGTGGGACGCCGAATCGCTCCGGCACGTTGCGCACGCCCGCCCAGTAGTCGAAGCGGTCGTCGAGCAGGGTGACGATGCCCGGCGCCCCGATCGAGGCCGCCTCGAGTCGTTCGGGGTGGAGGTAGAGGAAGCGGTGGGTGAAGTGCCCGCCGCCGGAGAACCCGTACATCAGGAGGCGACGGCCGTCGATGCGGTAGTGGTCGGCGACCTCGTCGACCATCGAGAGCAGGACGTGGTCGAAGCGGATCCCGCCCAGGTCGATGAACTTGTACGCGTCGAGCTCGCCGTCGAAGACGATGCTCACCGGGAACAGCGGTGCGAGGACGATGCAACCGGTCTCGGTGGCGAGGCCGGCGAAGGCGTCGCGGTAGTACTGCACGCCGCGCTCGGTCCCGTGGACCGCGACGATGACCCGGTACCACCGGTCGCCGTCGGCGTCGTAGTCCTCGGGCACGTAGAGGCAGTACGAGAAGCGCTGATCGGCCTGGCAGGCGATCATCGGCGTCCGGCCCCAGCCGTAGTACGGGATCGGTCGTTTCGTCGGTGGTGTCGATGTCGGCGGTGTCGGGTCGATCGTGGTCACGGTGCCTCCACGTGGAGCTCGTGGTACGGGGTGCGGTGGGGGGGTCCGGCGGCGACCGCGATCGCGCCCGCGTCGGGGCGGGCGACGTTGGAGACGACCGTCATCGTGTTCGTGCCGTCCTCGTTCGGCTCCCTCGAGAGCGCGTAGGGCAGGCCGTGGCGGTCGGCGAGCGCCCGTTGCACGTCGTCGATCGAGATCGGGTCCCGATCGAGCAGCTGGCGCAGGCGGTCGCCCCGCTGTCGGGAGTCGGCCATCCACTCGGGCCACGCGGTCTCGATCTCCCGGCCCTGCGGTGACTCGAAGTGGTTGGCGTGGACGAGGAGGTGGTCCTCGCCCTCCACCACCGGTGCCAGCTCGGGGGTCGTCTCGAGGGTGGCGTGGCGGCCGGTCCGGTCGGCGAGGAGGATGTTGCGCGACGCGGCCCGGTCGACGCCGGCGAGCGCGCCCAGTGCGTCATCGACGGTCGAGTGGCGGAGCGCGAGGCGGCTCAGGAGGTAGCGGGGGAAGCCGCGGCGCCAGCCGTCGCACTGGACGGAGTTGGCGAACAGCGCCAGGCCCTCGCCGTTCATCCCCACGTAGGAGATCTGGCCCGCCGGCGTGGCCATGAGGATCGGCGGCCCGCTCACCGGCCGCAGGCGCAGCCCGACCATCAGGCGGTGGTACATGGACGGTAGGTCGGAGTTGCCGCCGGCGATCGGCCCGAGCCCCGCGGTGCGCTCCGGGCCGATCGCGAAGGTCGTGCACTCGGCCCCGTCCCCGTCCCCGGCCGCGGCGCCGTCGTCGCCACCCGCCGCCCGGCGCGCGGCGAGCGCCCGCCACGCCGTGGTCGCGACCTCGGCGCGGACCTGGAGCAGGTAGGCCTCGCCGGGGGAGATCCCGGCCCCGTCGGCGATGCCGAGGATCTCGTCGTCGAGCTCGGGGGCGGTGTCGAGGACCGGGCGGCGGTACTCGAGCGCCGCGGCGATCGGGTCGAGTGCGGGGCTCAGCTCGGCGAGCCGCTCGCGCACGCGCCCGAGGTGCTCGTGGACGAGGGCACGGGCGCCCTCACCGTGCTGGCGGCCGAGCTCTCGCGGGTGGCCGCGGCAGGTCAGGACATCGAAGACAGCTGTCACGGCGTGAACGTATCGTAGAAGTTCTTTGGAAACAATGGCGTGTCCCCGGAGTTCGTGCGAGGCTGTTCCCCGATGGGTAGGCTTTCGTCCAGTGGCCGCGAACCGTTCCCGATCGAGCGCGTCGTCCCGCAGCGCTCCCGACGCGTCGGCTCGTTCGACGTCCGGCTCCGCGTCCCGGCGCCGGCGGCGCTCGGCCGACGAGACGCGTCGGCTGATGCTCACGGCGGGCGCGGAGCTGGCGTTCGACTACGCGCGGGCGGTGCCCGACGAGTCGGTGAGCGCGATGATGGCCCACATCCGCCTGACCGACGTCGCAGAACGTGCGACCGAGCTGTCCGCGGAGGAGTCGGGCGAGGGCGGTCGCCCGATCACGACCGGGTCGCTCTACCAGATCTGGCCGAACCAGCCCGCGTTCCAGACCGACCTGCTGCTCCACGTGATCGGGCTGGCGTCGTTCCCTGGCGGGGACGAGAGCCTGCCGTTCGGGATGAAGCTCGTCGCCGAGGGCGCCTCGGCCGAGGAGGCCCTGCGGCGCTCCGCCTTCCACGACTTCCTGGCGACCAGGGACGAGCCGGTCACCTACGTGTCGCTGCTCGCCTACACGGTGGCCGACAACGCGGCGGTCCGCGAGGCGCTGGCGTCGTCGTACGAGGACTTCGACCGGCGCATCATCGGGTTCTACGAGCTGTTGGTGCGCGTCGGTGGTCGACGCATGCGTGCCCCGCTCACCGCCGCCCATCTGGCGAGCACGATCAGTGCGCTCATCGAGGGCTTCATGCTGCGGTACCGGGCGGACCCCGACGGCGTGCCCGACGACCTCGGCCACGGACTGAGCCTGCTCGACGAGTCGGTGCTCGGCATCTGGGAGGCGTTCACGGAGCCGGCCTGACCAGCCGCGCCGCAGCGGCGCGCCTCGTGACGCGGGGGCGGCGATGACGTCGGTGAGCCAGGGCACGCTCTTCACCAACGGCACGGTCTGGACCGGCCGGACCACGACCCACGCGCTGGCCGTGTCCGCCGGACGGGTCGTCGCCACCGGTGCGGACGCACTCGACCTCGCGTCGGGCTGGACCGTGGAGGACCTCGAGGGTGGCCTCGCGCTCCCCGCGTTCCGCGACGGCCACGCCCACCCGCTCAGCGGCGGCCGGGAGCGCAACGGGCTCGACCTCGCCGACGTTGCCAGCATCGACGCGGTCCTCGCCGCCGTGGCCGACTGGCTGGCGGCGCACCCGGGCAACGGCTGGGTGCGGGGCAGCAACTTCAGCCTGGCGCTGTTCGGTCCCGAGGGCCCGGAGGCCCGGGTGCTCGACCGTGTCACCGGCGATCGGCCCGTGGCGCTGTTCTCCGACGACCACCACACCTGCTGGGTCAACAGCGCGGCCCTGGCCGCGGCCGGGCTCGACGCCGACGCCCCCGATCCCGCGCTCGGTGCGGTCCGCCGCTACGGCGACGGCACCCCCACCGGAGCGCTGTTCGAGTGGGGCGCGCTCGCGCTCATCGAGGCGATGCTGCCGGACGTCGGCCTCGACGAGCACCTCGCCGGGCTCGCAACGGGCCAACGCGCGCTCGCCCGCAACGGCATCGTGTGGGCGCTCGACGCCGCGGTTGGGCCCGAGGAGGTCGCCGCCTACGAGGCAGCGGCGCGCGCCGGAGCGCTCACGTGCCGCTTCGACCTCGCCACCCGCCTCGAACCGGGGCGCTGGCGCACCCGTGTGCCGACGCTCGTCGCCGAGCGCGACCGGTTCGCGGCCGACCCCGAGCTCGCGCCGTGGGTGACGACCAACACGGTCAAGTTCTTCGCCGACGGCGTCATCGAGGGACGGACCGGCTACCTGCTCGAGCCGTACCACGATCACGTGCACGACTGCGGGCTGCCGAACTGGGATGCCGCCGAGCTCGCCGAGGCCGCCACCGCGTTCGATGCCGCCGGCTTCGAGATCCACGTCCACGCGATCGGCGACGGCGGCATCCGCATGGCGCTCGACGCGATCGAGCACGCAATCACCCGCAACGGCGTCCGGCCGCGGCGGCCGGTGATCGCCCACACCCAGCTCGTCGATCCCGGGGACCGCCCCCGGTTCGCCCGGCTCGGGGTGATCGCCAACTTCGAGCCCCTGTGGGCGTGCCTCGACCCCGGGATGGTCGAGCTCACCATTCCCCGCCTGGGCCCGGAGCGCTCGATGCTGCAGTACCCGATCGAGTCGATACGCCGCACCGGGGCCCGGATCAGCTTCGGTTCGGACTGGCCGGTGACGTCGATCTCGCCGCTGCGGGGCCTCGCCGTCGCCGTCACCCGGCAGACCCCCGCCGGCGAGCCGGTCGACGGGTGGATCCCCGACGAGCGGGTGGCGATCGCCGACGCGCTCGCGGCCTACACGAGCGGGGTCGCCGTCCAGGCCGGTGACCACGACGCGGGACGGCTCGAACCGGGCGAGCGCGCCGATGTCTGCGTGCTCGAGGCGGACATCACCGCCCTGTCCGGGCGGGAGATTGCGGACGTCGCCGTGCGATCGACCTGGGTCGGTGGCAACGACGTGTACCGCCGGGCCTCGTCGGGGTCGGTGTCGTGAGCGTCGATGCGTCGCCCGTCCCCGCCGGTTGGGCGCAGGCCGCGCTGGCCGGCTCGGTGCTCCGGCCGCTGTGGTTGGACAACCCGGATCGACCCGCGATGCGCGAGCCCGTGCGCGGCCCGATCGAGGTCGACCTCCTCGTGGTCGGCGGCGGCTTCACCGGCCTGTGGACCGCACTGCGGGCCGTCGAGCGCGATCCGGGCCGCTCGGTGCTGGTGATCGAGGCCGATCGCATCGCCGAGCACGCGTCCGGGCGCAACGGCGGCATCTGCGTCGCCAGCCTCACCCACGGCGCCGAGAACGGTCGGGCGCGCTGGCCCGACGAGTTCGACGCGATCGAGGCGCTCGGCAACCGGAACTGGGAGGACCTCGCAGCCACGATCGACCGCTACGGGATCGACTGCGGGTTCGTGCGGGGACCGGGCCTCGCGGTGGCGACCCGCCCGCACGAGGTCGACGAGCTCGAACCGCACGCCCCCGGGTTCCTCGACGCCGACGCGGTCCGCCGTCACATCGACTCGCCCACGTTCCTGGCGGGGCGCGTGGACGACGAGCCGTCCGCGGTGTTGGACCCGGCCCGGTTGGCGTGGGGACTGGCGGCCGCCGCGGAGCAGGGCGGCGCGCGGATCGCGGAGGCCAGCCGGCTCGTCTCGCTGGAGCGCGCCGGCGGCGGGGTCGAGGCGGTCACGACCTCCGCGACGATCCGGGCGCGCCACGTGGCGCTGGGGAC
The DNA here is from genome assembly GCA_034211175.1 of Actinomycetota bacterium. Taxonomy (GTDB): domain Bacteria; phylum Actinomycetota; class Acidimicrobiia; order Acidimicrobiales; family CAIXPF01; genus JAXHUH01. The sequence continues at coordinate 15,713 of JAXHUH010000135.1, read as the reverse complement.
CAACGTCTTCCGCAACCCGTTGCGCCGCCTCCGGCTGTCGACGGTGCCCGTCTACGACCACGTCCTCGCCACCGAGCCGCTGAGCGAGGCGCAGCTGGCGTCGACGAACTGGGACCCGGGGGTCAACCTGGGGGACCTGGGCAACCGGTTCCACTACTCGCGGATCACGCCGGACCGGCGGATCCTGTGGGGCGGCTTCGACGCCATCTACCACTACGGCCGCTCGATCGATGCCCGCCACGAGGACCGCCCCGAGACGTTCGAGCTGCTGGCCGAGCACTTCGCCGAGACGTTCCCCCAGCTGCGCGACCTCCGGTTCACCCACCGCTGGGCCGGCGCGATCGACACCTCGACGAGCTTCTGCGCGTTCTACGGCACCGCGCTGTCGGGCCGCGCCGCCTACGCCCTGGGCTTCACCGGTCTCGGCGTGGCGACGACCCGCTTCGCGGCGGACGTCGTGCTCGACCTCCTCTCCGGTGAGGACACCGAGCGCACCGGGCTGACGATGGTCCGCCGGCCACCGCCGCCGTTCCCTCCGGAGCCGCTGGCGTCGCTCGGCATCGGGCTGACCCGGTGGTCGCTCGCCCGCCACGACGACACCGGCCGCCGGAACCGGTGGCTGCGCGCGCTCGACCGGCTCGGCCTCGGGTTCGACTCCTGACCGACCGGCGCCGGCACCGACCCCCTGTCAGGCGCGCACGACGAGACCTCCACCCGTCCCCTCGCCCACCGATGTCGACGCAGCGTCGACACGAACCCGATCGGGAGCAGCCATGGAACGCACACCGTTCGCCAACGTCATCGACGGCGCGCCGAGCGCCGCCGCGGACGGCGCGACCTACGAGATCGAGGACCCGGTCACGGGCGCCGTCTACGCCGAGGCGCCGTTGTCGGGTGAGGCCGACCTCGACCGCGCCTACGCCGCGGCCGGGCGGGCGTTCACGTCGTGGCGGCGCACGACGCCCCAGGAGCGGTCCGGCGCGCTCCTGGCCATCGCGGACGCGCTCGAGGAGCGGATCGAGGAGTTCGTGGTGGCCGAGTCCCGCGACACCGGCAAGCCGCTGCACCTGACCCGCACCGACGAGCTCCCCCCGACGATCGACCACCTCCGCTTCTTCGCCGGGGCCTGCCGGCTCCTCGAGGGCCGCTCGGCGGGGGAGTACGCGGCCGACCACACGTCCTGGGTCCGCCGGGAGCCGATCGGGGTGATCGGCCAGGTCACGCCGTGGAACTACCCGCTGGCGATGATGGCGTGGAAGGTCGCGCCCGCGCTCGCCGCCGGCAACACGGTCGTGCTCAAGCCGAGCGACACGACGCCCGCGACGTCGACGATGTTCGCCCAGCTGTGCCAGGAGTTCCTCCCGGCCGGCGTCCTCAACGTCGTCTGCGGCGACCGGGGCGTCGGGCGCGGCCTGGTCGCCCACCCCGTGCCGCAGATGGTGGCGATCACCGGTTCGGTCCGGGCGGGGATGGAGGTGGCGGCGTCCGCGGCGACCGACGTCAAGCGGGTCCACCTCGAGCTGGGCGGCAACGCCCCGGTGGTCGTGTTCGCCGACACCGATGTCGTCGCCGCCGCGGAGACGATCGCCGAGGCCGGGTACTTCAACGCCGGCCAGGACTGCACCGCTGCGGCCCGCGTGCTCGTCGCCGCGCCCGTCCACGACGACTTCGTCGCGGCCCTGGCGAAGGTGGCGCAGGCGACGCGCACCGGTGCGCCGGACGATCCCGACGTCGACTACGGGCCGCTGAACAACGCGACCCAGCTCCAGCGCGTGACCGACCTCGTGGACACCGTGCCCGATCACGCCGAGATCGTGACCGGCGGCAGGCGGGTGGGCACGGCCGGCTACTTCTTCGAGCCGACCGTCGTCGCCGGGGTCCGCCAGCAGGACACGATCGTGCAGGACGAGATCTTCGGGCCGGTGATCACGGTGCAGCCCTTCGACGGGGAGGACGAGGCCGTCCGACTCGCGAACGACGTCCGCTATGGCCTGGCGGCGAGCGTGTGGACCCGCGACCACGGCCGGGCCATGCGCCTGTCCCGGGACCTCGACTTCGGCTGCGTGTGGATCAACACCCACATCCCGTTCGTCTCCGAGATGCCCCACGGCGGCTTCAAGCACACCGGCTACGGCAAGGACCTGTCGATGTACGGCCTCGAGGACTACACGCGCATCAAGCACGTGATGGCCAACCTCGGGGGCTGACCCGAGCGCCAGTGGGAGAGGCCGGTGGGGGAGGAGCCCGACCGATGGTCGATGCCGTGTGGAGCCCGGCGGCCGACCGGGTGATCCGGCGGGCTCAGGCGACGATGTCGCGGTCGCGGGCGACCGGCTCGGCCGTCCGGGCCCGGTGCGGGCTGCGCTTGCGGCTGTACATGGAGGAGTCGGCCCGGTCGATCAGCGTGTCGGCGGTGTCGGTCCTGCCGTCGCCGTCGGCGATGCCGACGCTGGCACCCAGGTGGAGCCGCACGCCGGCCACGGCGACCGGTTCGACCAGCGCCTCGGTGATCCGGGTCGCGAGCCCGGCGGCACCCGGGCGGGTGGCCCCTCCGCCCGTACCGTCCGTCGTGCGTCCGCCCCGGTCGTCGCCGGCGCGTCGGCTGGCCACGACGAACTCGTCCCCGCCGAGGCGGCCGACGAGGTCGTCGTCGCGGCACACGCCGCGCAGCCGCGCGGCGAGCGCGACGAGGGCGTCGTCACCGGCGGCGTGACCGTGGCGGTCGTTGACGCTCTTGAAGTCGTCGAGGTCGACGAACGCCACCGTGACGTGGTGCCCGTCGTCGAGCCAACGCTGGAGGGCGGCGAAGCACGCCGCCCGGTTGGACGTGCCGGTGAGCGCGTCGGTCGTCGCCCGTCGTTCGAGCTCGTCGCGCAGGCGGACCCGCTCGGTGACGTCGGACAGGCACCCGACCCCGCCGCTCACCCGGCCGGTGCTGTCGGTCAACGGCCGCATGGCGAGGGTGCACACGCGCTTGCGGGCGAGCAGTCGCACCTCCTCGTCGTCGAGCGCGTCGCCGTCGAGCACCGAGGCGGCGTGGGAGACGAACACGACCCGGTCGGCGCCGGCCAGCTCGGCGCCGATGTCGGCCAACGTGGTCGGTGCCGGCTCGCGCAGCCACGCCTGGAGGCGATCGTTGACGAACACGATCCGGCCCAGGTGGTCGAACTGGAACAGGCCCACCGGGATGGCGTCGGTGAGCCGGCGGAGCAGCTGGTCGTGGAACTGCACGAGCTCGTGGGACGCGGCCTCGTCCTCGTCGATGGGCCACAGGTCGGTGACGAGGCGGCCGGTACCGTCGATGTCGAGCTGGTTGACGTTGCGGGTCTCGACCCATCGCCACGTGCCGTCGGCGCACCGGTAGCGGCCCCGCCACCAGCGCTCCGCGCCGAGCGCGGCGACGAACTCGACCCAGGCGCGCGACGCGACGAGCTCGTCGTCGGGGTGCACCTGCGTGCGCGTGCCGACCAGCTCGTCGGCCCGCCAGCCGAGGAGGTCGCTGACGTGGTCGTCGACCTCGGTGATCACCGCCATCACGTCGCGCACGAGCCGCACGGACCGACCCGATGGCCGTCGCGAGCCGGTCGGTGGCATGGCGCGCCCCGGCGTCGCGGCGGCGACCGCGTCGGGTCCGCGTCGGTTGCCGCCGCCTCGCCCCTGGCCCATGTGCGCTGATCGGCGTCGGGGGCGAGCGGCCTGAGCGATGGCCACCGAAAGCGCCAAGGCTGGACAGGACCATCGTCCCCCCGGCGGGTGCAGGTCCCCGGTGCGTGCGCCGTGGCTGTGAGAACGCCGTTCCGCGACGTGACATTGGACACCTCGGTGCCCACCGGGGCTAGGGTCCCGCCCATGGCCGAGTCCTTCGAGATCACCGACGAGATGCGTTCGCTGATCGGTGTCGAGTCCGAGCCGTGGACCTACGAGCTGACGACCACGTCGGTGCGCGCGTTCGCCCGTGGTGTCGGCTACACGGACCGCGCCTACTTCGACACCGCCGCCGCGGAGAAGGCGGGCCACCCGTCGCTGCCGGCGCCGCCCTGCTACCTGGGCACACCCGTGTTCATCCCCGGCGAGTCGAGCGACACGTTCTCCGGCCCCGCCGGCGGCGGCCCGTCGCTCAACCACGGCCTGCCGGGCCTGCTCGACGGGGGCACCGAGACCATCTACGAACGTCCGCTCCACGCGGGCGAGACGCTCACCGCCACGACGAAGCTCGCGGAGCTGGAGACCAAGACCTCCGGATCGTTGGGCGTGATGTTGGTGACGACCCAGGAGACGACCTACCGGGACGGTTCCGGCGCGGTCGTCGCCCGTCAGCGGGCCCAGGCGATCTTCTACTGATCGACCTTCCACTGATCGACGGCTCGAGGGGGCCGGCACCGATCCCGGGCCCGCCCCACCGCACGACCGTGCACACCACCCGACCACACGCGCACCACGAGGAACGACGATGCCGACCTATGCCGACGTGAACGTGGGGGACGACCTCCCCGAGCTGGTCAAGGCGCCCGACCGGAGCCAACTGGTCAAGTACGCCGCCGGATCGGGCGACTTCAACCCGCTGCACTTCGATCCGGACTTCCCCCAGGTCGCCCAGATCGGCGACAACATCGTGCACGGCCGCATGAAGTACGCCGCGCTGGGCGAGCTCGTCTCGAACTGGCTCGACCACGGCGGCTGGGTCCAGCGCATCGCCTGCCAGTACCGGGGCATGGACATGCGCGGCGCCACCTTCACGTGCAAGGGCACGGTGACGGCCAAGCGCACCGAGGGCGACCGCAAGCTCGTCGACCTCGAGGTGTGGACCGAGGACGCCGGCGGCAAGCGCACCACGCCGGGCACCGCGACGGTCGTCCTCACCAACTGACGGCCCTGGCACGTGACGGCACGGCGACGGCCGACGGGGAGGAACGAGACATGACGACCGAGCTGACCACCGAGGTCGCGATCGAGCTCGAGGAGGTGGCAGCGGGGCTCCGCTTCCCGGAGGGACCCGTCGCCATGGCCGACGGCTCGGTGATCGTGGTCGAGATCGCAGCGGGACGCGTGAGCCGCGTCGCGCCCGACGGCACCACGCTCGTGGTCGCCGAGACCGGCGGCGGGCCCAACGGCGCCGCCATCGGCCCCGACGGGGCGCTCTACGTGTGCAACAACGGCGGCTTCGAGTGGCACGACGGCCCCGGCGGCGGCCTCATCCCCGGCGACCAGCCGGCGGACTACACCGGCGGGTCGATCCAGCGGATCGACCTCGGCACCGGCGCGGTGGAGACGGTCTACACCCACTGCGGCGACGTCCCGCTCAACGGCCCGAACGACCTCGTCTTCGACGCCACCGGCGGGTTCTGGTTCACCGACCTCGGCAAGTCGAGGGGCCGGGACAAGGACCGGGGCTGCGTCTACTACGCGCAGCCCGACGGCTCGTCGATCACCGAGATGATCCAGCCGCTCGAGAGCCCGAACGGCATCGGGCTCTCACCCGACGGCACCACGCTGCACGTGGCCGACACGGTCCCGGGCCGGGTGTGGAGCTGGACCGTGACCGGGCCGGGCCGCCTGGCGGACCCGTCCCCGCGCTCGGGCCACTGCCTCGTGGGCCTGCCGGGCCATCAGATGCTCGACTCGCTGGCCATCGACGCCGCCGGCAACGTCTGCGTCGCCACCATCGTCAACGGGGGGATCACGATCGTCGCCCCCGACGGCACGACCCGCCACGTGCCGACCGGCGACCCGGTCACGACCAACATCTGCTTCGGCGGGCCCGATCACCGGACGGCGTGGATCACGCTGTCCTACACCGGCCGCCTCGTGAAGGCGACGTGGCCGGAGCCGGGCCTGCCCCTGGCGTTCGGCGCCTGACGCGACGCGGCCGCCGGCGGGGCGTTCCCACCGGCGGCCGCGGCCGATCGTCGGGTCAGGTCGTGGTCGGGATCAGGAGCGTCGGGCACGGCGCGTGCTGGAGGATCTCGAGGACGGCCTTGCTCGGGCCGTCGGCGCCCGCGCCGTCGAGGTCGGGGGTGGTGACCACGAGCCCGGCGCGGACGGTCTCGATCAGCGACAACGTGCCGCTGCCGTGGTCGGCGGCGTGCACTATCTCCCAGCCGGCCCCGATGCCGTCGGCCAGCTCGCGCACGGCCTTGCTCTCGACGCCCTGCTCGCCGGCCGCGCGTCGCTCCTCGAAGCGCGCCCAGTCGCCCGGTGTGACGACCTGGGAGACGACGAGGTCGACGCCGAGCGCCCGGGCCCACGGTGCCGCGGCGGTGGCGGCCGCCGCGGATGCCTCGCTGCCGTCGAACGGTGCGACGGTCCGTCCGGTCGGGGGCTCGTAGCGCACGCTGCCGCCGACGAGGAGCACCGGGTGCGTGGCCCGGGCGACGATCGCCAGTGCGTCGGAGTGGGTCATGTCGGGGTGCTCGTTCGACGCGCGGTCGGTGGCGACGCAGAGCACGGCGGTCTGCGGGATGCGGTCGAGCAGCGTGTCGGCGACGTTCGTGCCCTCGAGGCGGGTCTCGTCGAGCTCGAGGCCCGGGTGTGCGGCGCGCAGCTCACCGATGAGCCAGTCGAGGTAGTCGGCGACCGAGCCGCCGCTGCTGCCGGGTCGCACGACCGTCGCGAGGCGGATGGGCACACCGAGGCGCTTGGCCAGCGCGACGGCGGGTGAGAGCGATCGGCGCGAGGTCCAGGAGTCGTCGATCGGGACGACGATCTCGGTCGCGACGGCGGTAGCGGTGACCATGGTTCCTCCAGTCGGAAGTCCGACCTGTGCATGCACCTGTCGAGGACCGCGGCGGACCGCGGCCCGTGGGCGCCCGTGCCGTCGGGACCAACCCCGCCCGCGGGCAGGATCTCTCACGGCGCTGACGCCCATCTCATCCATTGATCGCGTGACAAGCGTCTCACGTTCCCGCACGGCGGGGAAGAGGACTTCGCCGGTTGTCCGGCCGGACTTCTACCCGGTGTCACCCCGACGTCGGTCCGTGGCCACCCGGCGGCACCCGGCCGAGCCGGGCCGGCCTGCGCCGGGGTCGCGTCAGCCGGCGCCGAGCGCGTCGAACAGCACGGCGCGGGCACCCCCGACGTCGATGGCCTCGGCGACGCCGACGTTCGGCTCACCGCCCTCGGCGCGCAGGTCGGTCACCGTCATGCCCCGGGTGAAGGTCCCGGCGAGCTCGACCTCGACCCGGCGGTCGACGACGTCCAACAGCTCCGGATGGGTCACCGCCAGGACCGCGCAGGCGTCGTGGACCGGGGCGGCGCGGCGCCCGAGACGGCGTTCCTGGCGGTCGAGCGCGAACGCCAGCAGGTCTGCGGCGAACGACGCGACCTCGCCGCCCGCCGTGCGCAGCCGTGCGACGTCGGCCTCGTCCAGCAGGAGCTGGAGGGTGAGGTCGAGCCCGCACTGCACCACGCGACGCCAGCCGGCGTCGAGCACGACGGCGAGGGCCTCGGGGTCGGCCCAGGCGTTGAACTCGGCGACCGGGGTGACGTTGCCGAGCCGGGCGGCGCCGCCCATGAACGCGAGCCCGGCGTAGCGCTCGACGACGGTCGGATCGGAGCGAACGGCCAGCGCCACGTTGGTCATCGGGCCGGTGACCACGAGCCACGGCGCCGGCCCGTCGGTGTGGTCGCTGGGGGCCGTCGGGCCCGCGGGAGCGACGCCGGCGTTCAGGATCACGCGCACCGCGTCGGACGAGGCCGCCGCCCGCCGCGGGTCCCGGGGCTCGGGACCGTCCATCCCCGTGCGGCCGTGGACCGCCTCGGCGTGGCGCGGCGGCGCGAGCAGCGGCCGGGACGCGCCGGCGTGGACGCCGACGTCCGCCCCGATCAGGTCGGCGACGACCAGGGCGTTGCGCGTGGTCGCCTCGAGCGTCGCGTTGCCCGCGACCGTCGTCACGGCGAGCACCTCGGCGTAGCGGTGGGCCACCATCAGCGCGAGGGCGTCGTCGTGGCCCGGGTCGCAGTCGAGCACGAGGCGGGGGCGGGGGTCTGCCATCGCCGAACCCTAGGCACGGCCGGGCGCCGGCGGGGCGGCCGGGACCCCGACCGACCGCGCCCGGCCGCCCGTCCCGGATCACACCTTGCGGTCGCGACCCTCCCAGTACGGGGCCCGCAGGTCGGTCTTGAGGATCTTGCCGGACGCGTTGCGGGGGATGGCGTCGATGAACTCGACCGACGTCGGGCACTTGTAGCCGGCGAGGTGCTCGCGGGCGAACGCGATGACGGCGGCCTGGTCGAGGTCGGGGTCGGTGCGCACGACCATCGCCTTCGGCGTCTCGCCCCAGCGATCGTCCGGCACGCCGATCACCGCGAGGTCGGCGATGCCGGGATGGCGGATGAGGGCGTTCTCGATCTCGGCGGGGTAGATGTTCTCCCCGCCCGACACGATCATGTCCTTCACCCGGTCGTGGATGTAGAGGTAGCCGTCGCGCAGGTAGCCGGCGTCACCGGTGCGGAACCACCCGTCGGGCGTCATGACCTTCGCCGTCTCGTCGTCGAGGTTCCAGTAGCCCTTCATGATCTGGCCGGAGCGCACGAGCACCTCGCCGACCTCGCCGTCGGGCAGCTCGCGCATCGTCTCTGGCTCGGCGATGCGCAGCTCGACGTCGCCCCACGGTCGGCCCGCGGCCCGCAGCAGGTGGGCGTTCGGGCCGCCCGGGTCGTGGTCCTCGGGGCGGAGGATGACCACGCCGCCGGTCGTCTCGGTGAGGCCGTACGCCTGGATGAAGTCGCAGTCGAACGTGCGGATCGAGTCGACCAGCACCGACTCGGTGATCGGCGACGCGCCGTAGACGATCATCTCCAGGGTCGAGAAGTCGACGTCACCCACGTTCGGCATCGCGAGCAGGAACTGCAGGACCGCGGGCACGAACAGGGCCACGGTCACGCCGTGGGCGGGGATGACCCGGAGGATCTCCGCCGGGTCGACGTCGCGCAGCAGGATCGTGCGGGCGCCGTTGAACAGCCCGACGATGCCCCAGCCGCTGCCGGCGATGTGGAACAGCGGCATGGCGACCAGGTTCACGGCGTCGGGCCCGAACCCCCACTCCTCGGACGCGGCCGGCATGAGCCGGAACATGTTCGAGTTCGTGAGCTGCACGCCCTTCGGCAGCCCGGTCGTGCCCGACGTGTACAGCTGGTAGCAGACGTCGTCGGGTGCCGACGGGACGGCCGGGTCGAGTGCCTCGCGGCCCTCGATCCACTCGGCGTAGGTCGGGCGGCTGGCCGAGGAGCCGAGGACGATGACGTGCTCGATGCCGTCGACCCCGCCCTTGTCGAGGTGGTCGAGGAACTCCTCGCCGACGAGCAGCACCCGGGCACCCGAGTCCTCGAGGATGTGGGCCATCTCCGGTGGGGCCAGGCGCCAGTTGACGGCGACCGTCACCGCGTTCACCTTCGCCGCGCCGAACAGGTACGTGAAGTACTCGGGTGCGTTCTTGTCGAGGTACGCCACCCGTTCCTGTGGCCTGACCCCGGCGTCGAGCAGCGCCTGGGCGATCCGGCTCGACTCGGCGTCCATCTCGGCGTAGGTCCACGACCGGTCGCCGCTGACCAGTGCCACGGCGTCCGGTCGTTCGGCGGCCTGGTGCCGGATGACGTCGGCCATCGTCTCGATCGCACCCATCCCTGGTCCCCCCTCGGGATCGCGTGTGTCGTGCGCACCCCTCGGCGCGTCCCGCCAAGCGTAGATGGCCGGGCCGGGCGTCGCAGCGGGTCGCGCCCGGCCGGTGCGACGCGGTCGGGCCGCGGTCACCGGACTGTCGCTCAAGTCGGATGCCGGTCGAGGTCGATCCGATCACATGCACGCAGCCGTCGCGGGCGATCCCGGCGCCGCGGGCGCGCTGGCGCGCCTGACGGGGATGCGCGGCCTCGCCCTCGTCGCGCTCACCGCGGCGGCCGGCGGGTTGCCCCTGGCTGCGGGGGCGTCCGACGCGGCGACCGCGGCCCACGCCGCGGCGTGCGCGCTGCTGGCGACGGTCTGCTGGCTGCGACGCCCCGACGCGGCCCGGCGCGAGCGCATCGGCTGGACGCTGCTCGCGCTCGCCGGCGCGGTGACGACGATGCTCTACACGACGACGGTCGTCGCGGACCTCGCGGACACGCCGTACGGCGAGCAGCCGGTGGTGCTCCTCGTCGGCTTCGCCGTCGCCTCGGTGTGTGGCGGGGTGGCCATCCTGTTGATCCTGCCGTGGCCGACGAGCCTGTCGGAGCTGTGGCGCAGCCTGTTCGACTCGGTCGCGGTCGCGGGCTGCATCGTGCTCGCGGTGTGGCAGCTCGTCATCGAGCCGTGGGCGTCCACCGAGGAGGTCGGCTCCGGCGACCTCTCGTGGGCGGTCGGCGGCCCCGCCCTCTTCGGCGTGGTCAGCGCGTACGCCGCGATCGTCGGCTACCGGCGGCCGAGCGTCGCCCGGCGCTGTGTCGCCATCGCGGTGGCGACGGTCGTGGCCGCCGGCGCGTCGTCCTACGTCGTGGTGTCCGCGACGTCGGGGACGACGCCGTCGCCGTGGTTCGTGTCCGCCTCGTTCCACACGGCGATCACGCTCCTCATCGTCGCGGGCCTCCAGATCGACGACCCGTCGCGCCCGGCGGTGCGAATCGGTGGCTGGGTGGACGTCGTCGTGCCGTGCGCCGCGCTCGCCGGGTTCGTGCCGCTGGCCGTGCTCGAGGGCCGCGACGACTTCGAGCCGCTCTCGCTGGCCATCACCGCCGCGGTCGGCGGCGCCGTCGTGGTGCGCCAGACGCTGGCCGTGATCGAGAGCACGGTGCTCAGCCGCGAGCTCGAGCAGCGGGTGCTGTTGCGCACGGTCGAGCTCGAACGGCGCGAGGCCCGCCAGCGGGCGCTGGTCGAGAACCTCAACGAGGGCATCGCCGTCGTCGACCGCAACGGCACGTTCCGCTGGGCCAGTCCGGCGACGGAGCGCTTCGCCGGCCACGAGCCCGGCGGGCTGACCGGTCTGTCCTCGATGGAGCTGATCCACCCGTCGGACGCCCGCCGCGCCGCGGACTTCTTCGCCGAGCTCGTGGACACCCCCGACGAGCGCCGCACCAACGTGCGGATCCGCAACCGCGACGGCGGCTGGCGGGAGGTCGAGACGGTCGGCAAGAACCTGCTCGACGAGCCCGGGGTGTGGGGCATCGTGTTGACGATGCGCGACCTCACCGCGCTCCAGACCTTGCGGCGGGAGCTGGCCGACCGGACCCACTACGACGCCCTCACCGGCCTCCTCAGCGGCAGCTTCCTCCTGGGGAGCATCACCGAGGCCCTCGACGACCCGGCGGGGTCGTCGGTCGCGCTGATCGTGGTCGACCTCGACCACTTCCGCGACCTCATCGACGTCCACGGCCGACCGGCGGGCGACGACGTCGTGAACGAGGCCGCGGCCCGCATCGCGTCGGTCGCCGGTGACGGCGTGCTCGTCGGCCGGTTCGAGAGCGACGAGTTCGGGCTCGTGCTCACCGGGCCGGGCGATCACGAGCACCTCGCGCTGGCCGCGGAGCGGATCGCCGAACGGGTCGTCGCCGTCCTGCGCGACCCCATCGAGCAGGTCGGCGCGTCCGTGACCGCCAGCGTCGGGTTCGGCGTCTCCGAGCCGGGGTGCTCGGCCGACGAGCTGGTGCGGCGGGCCGGCCTCGCCGTGACCTGGGCGCGGACCCATGGCCGCGACCACGTCGAGCGCTACTCGCCGGCGATGCACGTCGAGCTCGTCGGGCGCCTCCGCCTCCACGAGGACCTGTCGCGGGCGGTCGACGACGACCAGCTGCGCGTCTACTACCAGCCGATCGTGCGGGTCGTCGACGGGCGCATCATCGGCGCCGAGGCCCTCGTCCGCTGGCAGCACCCGGTCGACGGGCTGCGCTCACCCGGCGACTTCATCGAGGTCGCCGAGCAGACCGGGCTCATCGTCCCGATCGGGGCGTGGGTCCTCGAGGAGGCGACCCGGGAGCTGGCCCGCTGGAGCGCCGGTTCGGACCGCCACGGCGAGCTGATGCTGAGCGTGAACGTCTCCGCGGTCCAGCTGCGCGACCCCGGGCTGGTCGCGGTCGTCGAGCGGGCGTTGTGCACGACCGGCATCGACCCGGCGCGCCTCGTGCTCGAGATCACCGAGTCGGTCGTCGTCGCGCCGGAGCTCGGCGAGGTCCTCGGCGCGCTGCGCGCCCTCGGCGTCGGGATCGCCATCGACGACTTCGGCACCGGCTACTCGTCGCTCAGCTACCTGCGCGACTTCGCGATCGACGTCGTGAAGATCGACCGGTCGTTCGTGCGCGACGCCGGCAGGGGCAGCGCCCAGGCCGGCGCCATCATCGGCGGCGTCACCGCGCTGGCCGCGCAGCTCGGGCTGCGCATCGTCGCCGAGGGCGTCGAGGGGCCGCCGGAGCTCGTCGCGGTCCGCCGTGCCGGCTGCGGGTTCGCCCAGGGGTTCCACTTCGCCAAGCCGCTCACCCCGGCGGTGTTCGCCGCCCGCATCGGCGACCAGTCGGCCGCCGGCGGCCTGCGGGGCCGCCTCGGTGGCCTCGCCCCGGCCGGTGGTTCGCCCCGACACGAGGCCACTCGTTAGGTTCGTCCCCCGACGGTGACCGACACCGTCGACGCGAAGGGGGCACGGGTCGATGAGGAGCAACGGTCGATGACGAGGCTGCGGTTCGGGGTGTTCATCGCTCCACATCACCCGGTGGGGGAGCACCCGACCCTGCAGTTCGAGCGCGACCTGCAGCTGTGCGAGCACTTCGACCGCCTCGGCTACGACGAGGTGTGGGTCGGTGAGCACCACTCCGCCGGGTGGGAGACCATCGGCCACCCCGAGGTGTTCCTCGCCGCCGCCGCCCAGCGCACCCAACGGATCATGCTCGGCACCGGGGTCGTCTCGCTGCCGTACCACCACCCCTACAACGTCGCCGGGCGCATCGCCCTGCTCGACCACCTAAGCCGGGGCCGGGCCATCCTCGGCACCGGGCCGGGGGCGCTGCCCTCCGATGCCCGCACCTACGGCGTCGCCACCGAGCAGCTGCGCGACCGCCAGGCCGAGGCGATCGAGGCGATCCTCGCCCTGCTCGCGGCCGACGAGCCGATCACCATGAAGACCGACTGGTTCGAGCTGAACGAGGCGTTCCTCCAGATCCGCCCGCTCCAGGAGCGGATCGAGCTCGTCGCGGCCAGCTCGATCAGCCCGTCGGGCATGAAGCTGGCCGGCACCTACGGGCTCGGCGTCATCTCGGTGGCGTCCTACAGCGAGGAGGGCCTCGCCGCCCTGCCGACCCAGTGGGGCTTCGCCGAGACCTACGCGGCGGAGAGCGGCCGCGACGTCTCCCGCGACCGCTGGCGGGTGATGATGCCGTGGCACATCGCCGAGACCCGCGAGCAGGCGATCGACGAGGTCGCCGAGGGCCTGGTCCACTGGCACAACGGCTACAACGTCGGCGTGCTCGCCCGGCCCGGGGCCGAGGCGGTGACCGGCGACCCCCGAGGCTTCGTGCGGGCCATGGCGGACCGCGGCGGCGCCATCATCGGCACCCCGGACGACGCGGTCGAGGCGATCACGAAGCTCCAGGAGCTGACCGGCGGGTTCGGCACCCTCGTCGGGTTCATGCACGACTGGGCCGACCACGAGCGCACGCTGCGCAGCTACGACCTGTTCGCCCGCTACGTGATCCCCCGGGTCCAGGGCCTGCTGGCGCCGCTGGAGCGCTCCGAGGCCAACCTGAAGCGGGACAACACCGAGCTGATGGAGGCGGCGGGCCGCGGCGTCCTCAAGGCGATCCGCGACCACAACGCCACCCACCCCCGCGCCGGCTGAGCGCGGAGGACGCTGCGGGTGACGCGCCGAGGGGGCGCCACCCGCCGAACCGCAACGACGACCGAGGGGGGAACCGTGCTGGAGCACCTGCGCACCGCGATCGCCGAGCTGACGGCGCCGGGAGCGGACTACGAGATGGAAGAGGTCGAGGTGTTCGGCCGGCCCTTGCGGTCCTACGCCGCGATGCCCGCCTCGCTGCGGGCGGTGTGGGAGGCAACGGCGGCCCACGGCGACGCGACCTACCTCGTCTACGAGGACGAGCGGATCAGCTATGCGGACGCCCACGCCACGGTCGTTGCCCTCGCCGACCAGCTCGTCGACCGCTTCGGTGTCCGCCCGGGGGACCGGGTGGCGCTCGCGGCCCGCAACTACCCGGAGTGGATCCTCGCCTTCTGGGCGGTGGCGTCGGTCGGCGGGGTCGCCGTGGCGCTCAACTCGTGGTGGGTCGGCTCCGAGCTGGAGTACGGCCTCACCGACTCCGGGGCCCGGGTGCTCGTCTGCGACGGTGAGCGACTCGAGCGGATCGCGCCCCACCTGGACGCGGTTCGGGCCGGCCAGCCCCTCGACGTGATCGGCGTGCGCCTCGACGGTCCCGCGCCCGAGGGCATCACGGCGTGGTCGGAGGTCGTGGCCGCTGGCGCCGGTGCCACAGGGCTGCCGGCGATCGACGTGGGCCTCGACGACGACGCCACGATCTTCTACACGTCGGGTACGACCGGCCATCCCAAGGGTGCGGTCGGCACCCACCGCAACATCCTCACCAACCTCATGAACGTCGGGTTCTGGGGCACCGCCCAGGCCCGTGCGAAGGAGCTGGCCGGCGAGGCGGCGGCCGCGGCTCCCGCCCGCAGCGGGCCGAACGCGGCGATGCTCATGACGGTCCCGCTGTTCCACGTCACCGGGTGCCACTCGATCCTGCTGCCGATCACCGCCGGCGGCGGCAAGATCGTGCTGATGTACCGCTGGGACGCGGAGCGGGCCCTCGAGCTGATCGAGCGCGAGCGGGTCACCGGATTCACCGGCGTCCCGACGATGGCGTGGGAGCTGGTCGAGTCGCCCAGCTTCACGACCCGCGACACGTCGAGCCTGGCGTCGGTCGGCGGCGGGGGAGCGCCGGCACCGCCGGAGCTGGTGCGCCGGGTGGACCGCGACTTCGCCAACGCCGCGCCCAGCGTCGGCTACGGCCTCACCGAGACGTCGTCGGTCACCACCCTCAACGCCGGCGCGTTCTACCTGGAGCGGCCCGACAGCGTCGGCCTCGCCATGCCGGTGATCGACGTGAAGGTGGTCGATCCGCTCGGCGACGAGGTCCCGGTCGGTGAGACCGGCGAGCTGTGGATCCGGGGGCCGAACGTGATCAAGGAGTACTTCGGCAAGCCCGAGGCCACCGCGGCCGCCATCACCGACGGCGGCTGGTTCCACTCCGGCGACGTGGCCCGGATCGACGAGGACGGGTTCGTGTTCATCGTCGATCGCCTCAAGGACGTGGTGATCCGGGGCGGGGAGAACATCTACTGCGCCGAGGTCGAGGCCGCCCTCTACGAGCACCCCGGTGTGTACGAGGCGTCGGTGTTCGGCGTGCCCCACGACCGCCTCGGTGAGGAGGTCGGCGCCGCGGTGCTCCCGAAGCCCGGGGTGACGCTGGAGCCGGCCGACCTGGAGGCCCACTGCCGCGAGCGGCTCGCCGCGTTCAAGGTCCCGGCGCACTGGTACGTGGTCGCCGAGGCCCTGCCCCGCAACGCGGCCGGCAAGATCCCCAAGCGCGAGGTCCGCGACCTCGTCCTCGGCGAGGCCGCGGCGACGGGCTGAGTTCCTTGAGTCAACCCCTTATGCGGCGTGTTGTTCGTTGAGGCGTTGTTCGGCGTGGTGGCGGGTGGTGTCGTAGGCGTGGTTGGTGTGCCAGCAGGCCCAGATGACTCGCATCCA
>JAXHUH010000134.1:0-16782 GCA_034211175.1 Actinomycetota bacterium | reverse complement strand
GCCGCCGGTGGGTGCACGCCGCACCCACCGGCGGCTCCGATCAGCTCCCGAGCGCGGCGGCGATGCGCTCGACGGCGAGCGTCGCCGAGTAGTAGTCGAGCCGGAACGACTCGAAGCCGAGGGCGTACACCCGGCCCTCGGTGAACGGGTCGGTCTCGCCGAGCGGCGTCGCCGCGGCCTCCTCGATGCGGCTGTCGTCGGCGAAGACGAGGAACACGGTCTTGCCGGGCAGGAACGCGACCAGGCTCTCCTGGCTGTAGGGCACGATGTCGCTGCGGTTGCCGCCCTCGACCTCGGCCGCGGAGGCCTCGTCGAGCTCCGCCATGATGAAGCCGAGGCTCTGGAGGAGCTGGCCCCGCGGCGACTCGGGCGTGAAGACGTTGGCGCCGTCCTCGCTGAGCACCATCGCCGACGCCGGCTCGGCGGGGACCGTGATCGCCTCGCTCGTCTCGGCGACGAGGGCGTCGAACTCGCCGATCGCGGCGGCGGCCGCGTCCTCGAGGCCGAGGATCGTGGCGATCTCGGTGGTGGCGTCCTGCCACGAGGTGGCCGAGTAGTCGAACCCGAGCGTCGGCGCGATCTGGCTGAGCTGGTCGTAGATGCTCTCGTCGATGGCGTCACCGCCGACGGCGCTGCCGATGATCAGGTCGGGGTCGGTGGCCGCGATGGCCTCGACGTTGACCTCGGGGCCGGGGATCGCCTCGACGCCACGCTCGACGGCGACGGCGGCGTACTGGTTGAAGAAGCCGTTCTCGTCGGCCAGCGGCCCGCCCGGGCCGGAGGCCATCGACGCCACCACCGGTGCGTCGACGATGAGCATGTGGCCGGTCAGGGTCACGCTCGCCGAGGTGATCCGCTCGATTTCGTCGGGGTTGACCTCGGTGGTGCCGAGCGCGTGCTCGACGGCGACCGTCTCGCCCCCGGCGCTGCTCTCCTCCTCGGAGTCCCCCTCGTCCGTGTCCCCGTCCTCGGGGGTGGTCGTCGTCGTGTCCTCGGTGCCCGAGGTCGTCGTGGTCGACGCGTCGTCGTCATCGTCGCCGCACGCAGCGACGAGCAGTGCGAGGGCGGCGACGACGGCGAGCCAGAGATGGCGCGACGCACGCCGGGACCGCGGGCGCGGCCCGTCGGCGATCAGTTGTGACATCGGAACTCCATGAGCTAATGCCGGTTGTACAGCTATGGCAAAGGGACCCTAACATTCCGAGGTGAGCGCCAGACCATCGCCTTCACCGGTCCGCCTTCCGCTCGTCGCCCGGCGACCGGTACCCCCGGTGCCCGACACCGCCGAGAGCCCGGCGCTCGCCGCGCTGCGGGCGGCGGCGGTGGCTGGCGACGCGGCGGCGGTCGAGCAGTGGTGGGAGGCGACGGTCGCGGCGGGTACGCCGCTCGTCGAGCCGATCGCCGGGGATCCCGACGGCCGTGCGGTCACCTTCCTGTGGCGGGCCGCCGGTGAGCCCGCACCCGCCGCCGTGTACGCGGACGTCCTGTGCGTGACCGACCCGTCGCGTCCTGCCGACGGTCTGCTGCAGCGGGTCGACGGCACCGACATCTGGGCGCGCTCGTATCGGCTGGCGCCCGGGTGGCGCGGGTCGTACACGCTGGCCCCGCTCACGGTGCTCCTGCCGCCGTTCGACCCGCACCGCGACAGCATCGATGCCTACGTCGCCCACCGGGGCCGCCTCGTCGCCGGGGCCGGGCCCGACCCCCACAACCGCCGGGCCCCGATCGGTGGTCCCGACGGCCCGCGGTCGGTCGTCGAGCTGGCGGGGGCCCCGGGTGCCCTGCCCGACCGGGCGGCGACCCCGACCGCGTCGTGGTTGCCGGTGCACCTCGACGGCCGGGGCCCGGTCGGGGCGCGTACGGTGCACGTGCTCGAACCGTCCGAGCAGCCGCCCACGGGCGGGTACGGGCTGATCGTGGTGCTCGACGCGGAGATGTGGGACGAGCTCGGCTGCCTGGGTGCCATCGTCGACGACCTGCGGGCCGGCGGCGACCTCGGTCCCTCGCTCGTCGTGACCGTTCCCTCCGGGACGGCGGAGGAGCGGGGGCGCGACCTCGGTGCCGTCGACGACTTCGCCCGTCTCGTGGCCGTCGACCTGCCGGCAGCGCTCGCCGAGCGGTGGCCGGTCTGCCCCGATCCCGAGCGCTCGATCATCGCCGGGCAGAGCCTCGGGGGCCTCGCCGCCACCCACGCCGCGGTCACCCACCCCGGTCGGTTCGGCCGGGTCGTCTCCCAGTCGGGCGCGTTCGCGTCGCTGGCCGACCCGAGGGAGGCCACCCTCGCCTTCGTCGACGACCTCGCCCGCCGGCCCGCCGGCGAGGTGCGGTTCCGGCTCGAGGTGGGGAGCCGGGAGTGGATGCTGCTCGAGGCGAACCGCCACGTCGCCGACGTCCTCACCGCAGCCGGTTGGCAGGTGGAGCTCGTCGAGTTCGACGGTGGTCACGACCGGGTGTGCTGGATGGCCATGCTGGCTGACGCGCTCGCCGATCGCCGGCCCGCCGGTCGGGTCACGGTCACCGGGTCCGACGGGCAGCGGTCGGACGAGCGGTCCGACGAGCCGCCCACGACCGGGGGCGTGGCCGACGTGCCGCCCCAGCTGCCGCGGACGTCGGCGCCGGTCGTGGCCGACAGCCCGAGGATCGCCCGCCTGCGCGCCGAACGGGCCCGGGACGGCGTCGCCGCCGTCGAGCGGTTCTGGTCCGAGCTCGAGGTGTCGGGCACGCCGCTCGTCGAGCCCGGCTCCCACGACGGCGAGCGGGTCGTCACCTTCGTGTGGCGGGGCGGGGACCACGACGAGGTCGTGGTGATGGCGAACAAGCACACCGACCCGTCGACCCTCACCGAGGCCCGGCTCGAGCGCCTCGACAGCACCGACGTGTGGTGGCGCAGCTTCCGGGTGCCGTCCGACTGGCGGGCCGGGTACCGGTTCGGCGTCAGCGATCCAGGGGCCGGCGGGACCGACACCGGGATCGTGTCCGATCACTGGCGGCGCCAGGTCGAGCGGGCGCGGGCCGCCGGGTCGACCGTCGACGTCGACGACCTCGAGTCGTGGGCCCGTCTCTCGTCGTCCTCGCGGCTCGACCCGCACAACCGTCGCCAGCTGCTCGCCACCTCGGTCGCCTCAATGCCCGACGCGCCCCCGCTGCCGCCACCCGTGCCCGACGTCGCGCCGACGGAGCACCTGGTGGCGAGCGCCCGGCTCGGTGAGGAGCGCCGGGTGTGGGTGCACGTTCCGCCGGGCCCGCCGACGGCGCCCGACGGCGTGCTGGTCATGCTCGACGGCGACCGTTGGCGCGAGGAGTCCGGCGTGCTCGGCGTCGTCGATCGTCTCGCCGCGGCCGGCGGGCCCCGCCTGTGCACGCTCGTGGTCGACGCGGTCGACCACGAGCGCCGCATCGGGGACCTGACCTGCAACGACGCGTTCGTCGACTTCGTGGCCGACGAGCTCCTCGACCGGATCGCCGCCGAGTGGTCGGCCGACCCGTCGTCGGGTAGCGGTGTGACGTGGCCGGCCGCGCCGTCGCGGGTGATCGTCGCCGGCCAGAGCCTCGGCGGGCTCACCGCGGCCTACGCGGCGTGGCGGCGACCCGACCGCATCGGCAACGCCATCGCCCAGTCGGGGTCGTTCTGGTGGCCCAACGCCGCCGGTGGCGAACCGGCCGAGTGGCTCACCCACCGGCTCGCCCGCTCGGCGCGCCGCGACGTCCGGTTCGCGATCGAGGTCGGCACCGAGGAGTGGGCGCTGCTGCTCCCGACGCGGCGGCTGCGCAACGTGCTGGCCGCCAAGGGCTACGACGTTCACTACTCCGAGTACTGCGGGGGCCACGACCGGGCGTGCTGGCATGCCTCGATCGCCCAGCTCCTCGACGTGTCGACGAGCGGCTGGCGCTGACCGGCGGCCCCGGACCCGCCGCGGACCGTTGCGCCGCGACCTGGGCAACCCCGCCTGGGGATCGCGTCATGAACCGCTGGAGCCCGGGCCCGAACGTGTCGAACGTGTTTCATCACGGCACGGCGGTGCCCCGGCGGGTGATCGGCGAAGACCCTGGCCCGGACCTCTCCCGAGGTCCAACTTCGCAGGTCGAACCCCATTCGGGATCCTGACGTGCCGTGGAGGTCACGGCGGGGCGAGACTGTCCGGACGACATCTCGCATCCTCATCCGATTGCGGTTGTCGCGCGATCCGGCGGCAGTTCACCCGTTCGTGGCCCTGCCCATCCGCCCGAACGAACACGGAGACATCTTGCGCAACCGCATCCTGGTCCTCCTCGGCGCGCTCCTGGCCGCGCTGGTCACGATCGTCCCCACCGCCGGCGCCTCCATCGGCACGGCCGCGAACCCCGTCGCCCGCACGGCCACCGCCGCTGTCGGGCTCAACCGGGCGGCAACCGACGTCGTGGCCCACTGGCCCGACGCCTCGAACACCGGTGTCCCGGCCGGGGGCATCAAGCTGGTCCGCACCGGCAACCGCACCATCACCCAGCCCGGACGGGTCATCGACGGGCTCGAGCTGCGGGGCTGCCTGACGATCGTCGCCTCGAACGTCGTCATCCGCAACAGCCGCATCATCTGCGGCAACGCGCAGTCGGCGGTCCACCAGACGAGCACCGCGACCGGCCTGCTGATCGAGAACAGCGAGCTGATCGGCGCCGGCGGCGGCAACCACGCCGGCTCCGGGATCTACTCGTCGACGCCGTACACGGCCCGCCACGTCGAGATCCGGGGCTTCGACGACGGTGCCTTCCTCGCCTCCGGCACCGTGTTCGTGCACAACTGGGTGCACTCGCTCGCGCCGGGCTCCGACGCCCACCAGGACCTGCTCCAGATGGTCGGTGGAAGCGACGTGCTCGTGGTCCACAACCGCCTGTCGCACCGCGCCGACCAGACGTCGGGGATCATGATCAAGGCCGACGTCGGCCCGATCAGCAACGTCCTGATCGCCGACAACCTGATCGCCGGTGGCTACTACTCGGTCTACGTCTACGCCGGCGCCCACGGCGCCCCGCGCAACGTGACGGTTCGCGGCAACGTGATCACCCGCTGGGTGTACGGCGCGATTGCCGTGCAGGGCCCCAACGCCATCGGCTGCAACATCGACCCCGGCGGTCGCCCCGTCGTCTACTACGACAGCGACCAGCAGACGAACGGCCGCCTCAGCCCCTGCTGAGCGCCGCATCACAACGAGTCGGTGACACCCGGGCCCCGTAACGCCGATGCGGGGCCCGGTGTCGCGTCCGAGAGGGGTCCCGACCCGGCGGACGTGCTGGCCCGGCCAGTCCCGCCCACCTCCCGCTCTCGGAGCTGCTCGCCGTGGTGACCGCCACCGGCTTGCGCCCCGATGCGTTCGCCGAGGGCGGCGAGCCAAGCCGGATCACCTTCTCGTTCCGGGCCGCCCGAACGCCCGGTCGAGGCATCGCCCGCCGGTCAGGCGGCGACGCTCCGGCCCCGGCGATGGCGCGCCACCGCGAGGAACAGCAGCGGGACGGCGTGGCTCGCCACCAGCAGCGCGACGGCGAGCGCCGGCACGTGGTCGACGTCGCCCGGACGGAGGCTCCCGGCGGTCTGGGACGTGCGCGACGCGAGGAGGGCGATCGCCATCGAGGTCCCGAGGAGCAGGACCGGCAGGACCGGCCGGCGGTCCTCGAAGCAGCGAATGGCCGCGGCGCCGGCCCAGGCCGCCAGCGGGAGGATCGTCCACGCCGTCCAGCCGAGCGCGGAGCGGACCGCGATCACGGCCGGCTCGGTGGACGGCACCTCCTCCATGACGTCCCACGCCCCGAACGACGCCGAGACGAGGACGTAGGCGAACACGATCGGAACGGCGACGGGAACGCCGGCGAGCACCGCGAGCACCGCCCGACGCGACCGGACCCGCACGACGAGCCAGAGCACCGAGCCGACGTCCAGCGGTCCCGGCGGTCGACCGTTCTCGTCGGCGTCGTCGAGCAGCCCGAGGATCTCCCTGCCGGTGTCGCGCTCGCCGGCCGGAAGGCCCCCGACCACGGCGCGGGCGAGGCGGCCCCAGCTCACGTCGCCAGCCCGAGCCGCTCGAGCGCCCGCCGAGCGCTGACGGCGCGCCGTTCGGCCTCCTCGGCGAGGACGCGTCGGCCGTCGTCGGTGAGGCGGTGGTAGCGCCGGAGCCGCCCGTCGACCGCCTCCTCGCGATCGACCACCACGAGCCCGGCGGCGCCGAGCCGATCGAGCGCGTGGTAGAGCGCACCGGCCCGGGGCCGCACCCGCCCGTCCGTCAGCTCCGCGATCTCCTCCACGAGCCCGTACCCGTGGCGTGGCCCACCGGCGAGCCCGGCCAGGATCAGGAACCGCTGTTCGTTGAGCTGTGCCACTGGCCCTCCCGTGTCACGAACCCGGATTCAGCATATACCGAGCTTCGGCATATCGACCGGGTCGGTCGACGGCGATCGCGCATGCTCGCGAACGACGGCCGGACGGAGTCCGTCCGGCCGTCGCCGCGCGTCGTCCCGGGTGTCGATGGGGGGATCCTCACACTCCGGGACGGGTGCCCGCGTTGTGGCGGGCCCTGGCGGGATGGTCAGCGATCCGCCAGCTCGAAGCCGACGAAGGTGTAGCGGTCACGCTCGATCGTGGTCATCGTGACCGGAGCCGGCAGCAACTCGTAGAGGTCGTCGCTCCGGTCGATGTCGTAGCCGACGAGCGGGGCGGTGAACGAGGTGCCGCCGGGCAGGTCGACCTGGGCGATGATCCGAGGCCCGTAGGGCGCCTGGATCGGGTCGAGGAACCTCATCACCGAGAACGACACCATCGTGCCGGTGCCGTCGACCTCGATGAACTCGAGATCGGTCGAGGAGCACTCGTTGCAGACCGGCACCGGCGGGAACTCGACGGCACCGCAGCGGTTGCAGCGCTTGCCGGTGAAGCGACCCTCGGCGAGGTCGTCGTACCAGCGCTTCACATGGGGCTCGACCAGCATCGTTGCTGCCTTTCCTGAGGTGGTGATCATGGTGTCGCCGTCCGTCAGAGGGCCCGGAGGACGACGGCGGTCGAGTGGAAGCCGGCGCCGTACCCGTGCACGACGGCGGTCTCCGGTCGGGTCGGCATCTGGCGGGGCCCGCAGGTGCCACGCATCTGGCCGATCGCCTCGGCGATCTCGAACCCCGTCGCCCCGGCGATCGGGTGGCCCATGTTCAGCCGCCCGCCCGAGGTGTTCACCGGCTTGTCGCCGTCCGGCGCCATGCGTCCCTCGATGGCGGCGCGAAGGCCTTCGCCCGGCCGGTAGTAGCCCGCGGTCTCGGTGACGGTGAAGTAGTTCTGGGCGTTGCAGTCGTGGACGGCCATGTAGTCGACCTGGGCGTGGGCATCGGTGATGCCGGCCATCGAGAACGCCTGCTCGAACGCCTCGACCTCGAAGCTCATCGGGAAGCCGGTCTGGTAGTGGCCGGCCGACGTCGACATGCCGAGGCCGGTGACCTCGACGGGATGGTCGGTGAGCCTGCGGGCCATCTCGGTCGGGCAGACGATCACGGCCGAGGCCCCGTCGTTCAGCGATGTCAGGTGGCTCATCCGGGAGACCGCACCGATCGAGGGCACGTGCTCCGAGTTGAGGTACTCGAAGACGTCGTCGTAGCCGGCGGCGGCCGCCTCGTCCTCGTAGGACTGCGTGCACATCAGCGCGAGCGGGTTGTTCAGGGCGTTGTGGCGGCTCATGAGGGCGATGTGGTCGAGCGCCCAGCCGAGCTCCTTGAGCGAGTAGCCGAACTTCTTGCCGTAGGCGATGAGCACGCCCTCGAGGAAGGCGATGATCTCGCCACCCGGGTACCAGTACGCGAGGTCGGTGCCGAGGGCGTTGGCGTCGAAGATGATGTCGTCGAAGGTCAGCGGCGTGCGCAGGTGCGGCGGGTAGCCACGCTCGGCCTTCGAGCGGTTGATGTCGACGTTGCACGACAGCACCACGTCGTGGATGCCGGACGCCACCGTGAGCGCGGCATGGCGCAGGCCCGAGATGGCGGTGGCGCACGCGGTCTCGTGCTTGAACCCGGGCTTCTCGCCGAGGCCGGCCCAGCGTCCCATCGGGCCCGACATCGAGATCTGTGCGCTGTGGGACTCGTCGAACACCTGGCCCAGGAAGTACGCGTCGACCTCCTTCGCCTCGATGCCGGCATCGGCCATGGCGTCCATGGCCGCCCAGGCGAACAGCTCACGCTCGGTCAAGCCGAGGAGCTCCTCGCTCTTCAGCACGTTGCCCAGGGGCGTGGCCCCCACGCCCACGATCGACACGCTGCGTGCCAACGGTCCCATGTGCGTCTTCATCGAGCACCTCTCTGTGCTTCGGTGGGCCGAGCCCGCTCCGGGCGGCCCCGTGCGTGTTCTCCTGCGTCCCGAGCCGGCCCTGCGGTCGGGCCGCCCGCTGCGGCCGCCGGCCGTAGTCCTGACTGAGTGCACAGTCAGGATTGCGCCCGACGGTGCCGCCGGGGACGCCGTTGGGTCAGGTCGCCTCGAGGAACCTCCTGTACACGGCGTTCAGGATGGTCCCGAAGTCTCGATCCACCTCCTTCTCCTCGTAGCCGTGCACCGTCCGCCACTCCTCGCCCAGGACCGCGTACAGCAGCGCCGGGACGAAGACGAAGAAGAAGTCGACCAGGTCGCGCTCACCTCCGCCCTCGTGCAGCTCGAACCCGCGCTCGGCCAGGAGGCGCTCGCGGACGTCGCGGTTGAGATCGTCCCAGAGCTTCACGAGCCCGCCGGGGCGCTCGCCCGTCTTCAGGGACTCGACGAGGAGCGTGGTGAGCACCGCGCGATTGCGCTCGAAGAAGTGCAGGCCGGCCCGGATCTCGTCCGGCTCCCAGCGGCCGTAGTGCGTCCGGTCGTCGCGGGCCGTGTAGATCTGGTCGAAGGCGTCGGCGAGATCGGTGCGGAAGGTGGCCAGCAGCTCGTCGAGGATCTCGGCCTTGCTCGAGAAGTTGTAGTAGATGAGCGCCTGGCTGACCCCGGCCCGCGCCGCGATCTGGCCGACCTTCGTGCCGTGGAACCCGTGCTCGGCGAACAGCTCCGCCGCGGCGTCGAGCGTCCGCTGCCTCGAATCGCCGTCGTGCTCGACCATCGCTCACCTGCCTGACTGAGTGCACAGTCAGGCTACGCCCGCACGTCAGGTTGCGCAAGACCCAGTCGGCCGACCATCGACCCGCTGCGTGCGGACGTGCACGCGGTGCGTCACGATGTTACCCTTCGGTAACAAGACATCTCGGGGTCCGCGTGGGGGCGCGGTCATCGACCGGAGGGGGACGGCGATGGATCTCGAAGAACGATGGCAGTCACGGTGACCGACCGGGTCGCCGCCAGGGCGCTGGTGCTGGCGATCGACCCACCGGACGAGGCCGAGGCGATCGAGTCGCTCATCGCGGCCGCTGCGGGTTCGGCCGAGCGCCTCGGGCGAGCGGCCCGGCTCGTGCAGCACCGCAACGACGAGCGTCCGAGCATCGTGCGCGCCCGGGCCGTCCGCCTGCTGCAGGCCGGCGCCCGCATGGCCGCCGATCGGCTGCCGGCCGACCGCTCGGCGTTCGCCGCGGAGGCGACGTCGTAGCGCCGCCGCCAGGCCCGCAGCGCGGCGGTTCCGGCGCTTCACGTGCACCGGCGAACCCAGCCGAGTGACCGCGTTGGCCCGCGCCTGACCACCCGTGCCGGCGGCGCACGAGCCGTGGTCTGGCCCCGGTCTCCGCGGGTTGGAGGCGGGTGCGACGGAACTCTGACTGCTGGTTTCGAAGATCGGTGCACGTTTCGTCGCGGTCCGGCGTCTCCTTGGCGAACGACGCACGACACGCGGACGGCGAGGTGGGCCGCGTGGCGTGCGAGCCGTCGACCCCCGGAGACGTGGCGACCATGCCCCGCGAGACGAAGCCCCACACGACAATGGTGCGCCGCACCCGCCGCCCGGCGCGGCGCCCGACCGGGGCGGCCGCGTCCGCAGTCGCGGTGGTCGCTGCGGTCGGGCTCCTCGCCAGTGCGTGCTCGAACGGCGACGACACCGCAGCCGGCCCCGCCGGTGGTGACGCGACGAGCGTGCCCGGGTCGTCCGCCGGGCCGGACACCACCGGTGATGGCCCGGGCTCCACGGACGGTGAGCCGGCCCCCTCGATCGTGTCCGGCGACGATGTGGACGTGGTCGCCGACGAGACCGGTGAGCCCGTCTACGCCGTCGAGGGTGAGCTCCCGCTGTCGGAGGGGGAGATCATCGACGTCGTGCGCTTCGTCGAGGCGGAGACCGGGCGCGACTTCGACGATCCGCCCGTCCTCGTCGGGCTCGGTGACGAGGAGTACGTGGATGCCTCGACGGCGCTGCTCGACCGGCAGTTGGCTGCGGCGGAGGAGCACGTCGACGTTGCCGCCCGCTACTACCAGGTGATGGCGGGCAGCGAGCTCGGAGCCGAGGAGCTCGTCGCTCGGGTCCGCGAAGCGGGCCCGGTCGTGGGGACGAGCTGGGAGGCGTCGTACTCGCGGAGCGATCAGGTGGTGCTCGTGCACGTCGAGGCGCACGATCTCGACCTGCTCCGAGCGGATCTCGCCTCCGAGCTGGCCGTGGCGCTCGTCGACCAGCAGATCGACGTCGACGCGCTCGACGCCGACCCCGACCTGGTCCTCGGGCCCGGCGCCGTACCCGGTGGTGGTCTCGACGAGGTCAACCACCTCGTCCGTGCGATCGTCGGCGGGTTCGCTCACAACATGCGGTTCGCCTGGGAGGACCGCACCGGCGTCAGCCCCGACGCCGCCTCCATGGTCGACGATCCCCGGACGGCCGCCGTCGACCCCGCCGATGGTCGCCAACCGTTCGCTGTCGAGCACGACCTGCCGGTCCCGCTCGTGTGGGAGACGTTCCTGCCGCCGATCCGGGGCCAGGACATCGTTCGTCACAACGGCGGCCTGTCGGGGGCGTGGACGCTGTTCGACGAGGGTCTGCCCGCGAACGTGATGGTCGCCGAGACCGGGGACGAGGAGGACGTCGCTCCGATCGACGAGGCGGCGGACGTCGAGGTCGAACCTCCGCCGGGTGAGGTCATCCGCAGTGGCACGTTCGGTGCCTACGACGTGCTCGCCGCGACAGCCCCGGTCGGCCTCGACGACGACTCGCAGGACTGGACGGCGTACTGGATGGCGGCCTTCTTCTGGGCCGGTGGCTCGTACGTCCTCACCGGCGACGACGCCGAGAGCTGCATCAGCATCGGCGTCACCACCTACGAGGTCAGCAACGAGGACCTCTCGACGCCGGAGGTGATGCACGACATGTTCGACACCTGGCGCCTCCGCGCCCCCACCCAACGCACCGTCGAGCTAGACGACGACACCACCCGCGCCACCGCCTGCGCCCCCTACGCCCCCTGACGCAACGCCCCCCGGGGGGACGGACGACAAGCCCGGGACCGAGGAGGAAGCCGGCCCCCTGGCCGAGGCGACCAGAAAGGGCGCCTCGAAACCCCGCCGCGCCGCTCGACGGCGTACGACGGAGGCGAAGCCTCCCTGGCGCCTGAACGGCTCGAGCGGAGCGGATGGAGAGCCCGGGCCTCGGGGAGCCGAGGCCCCCGGCCGAGGCGTCCACAACACCGCGCCCCGGAAGTCCGCCGCGCCGCTCGACGGTGTACCCCGGAGGCGAGCCTCCGTGGCGCCTGAACGGCCCCCGGAGGGACGGCAATTGCGGGCCCCCGGGGAGCCGCCCCTGGCCGAGGCGACCAAAGGAATGCGCCGCGGAGCGGGTGGGATTCGAACCCACGGTGACTTGCGCCACACACGCTTTCCAAGCGTGCCGATTCGGCCGCTCTCGCACCGCTCCAAGGGAGTCGCCATCGTGCGCGATGCCGACTGCCGACGCAACAGGCTAGTCTGTTCGGGAGCCAGTCTTGGAATGTGGCGGCTGGGTCCTGTGCGATCGCAGCCCGTGAACCGAGTCAGGGCCGGGAGGCAGCAGCTCTCAGCGGAGCCTGCGATGCGCCGCAGGTAGCCTGGCCGTCACTTTCGAAGGCTGGCTCGTTCGCGTCCCGGGAGGGGCCGGCGGGCCACCTGTTCGGGCCTGCTCCGCCGGGCTGAGCGCTCCGGCCGCCACCGGTACAGTCGGGCCGATGGCCTACCAGTCGCTCTACCGCCGTTACCGCCCCCAGCGGTTCAGTGAGGTCGTCGGCCAGAAGGACGTGGTCGCCGCCCTGCGCAACGCCGTTCGCGAGGAGCGTACGAGCCACGCGTACCTGTTCAGCGGGCCGCGGGGGACGGGCAAGACGTCGATCGCCCGCATCCTGGCGAAGGCGCTGAACTGCACCGATCTCCAGGACGGCGATCCGTGCGGGGTCTGCGAGGCGTGCGTGGCGATCGAGGCGGGCACGTCGTTCGATCTCCACGAGCTGGACGCGGCGTCGAACAACGGCGTGGACGACGTCCGGGACCTGCTGTCGAAGGCGGCGCTGGGTACGCCGGGCCGCACGAAGGTGTACATCCTCGACGAGGTCCACATGCTGTCGCAGGCGGCGTCGAACGCCCTGCTGAAGGGCCTCGAGGAGCCGCCGGACCACGTGACCTTCGTGTTGGCGACGACCGATCCGCAGAAGGTCATCCCGACGGTCCGCAGTCGCACGCAGCGCCAGTACTTCGGGCTGATCGACGCGGCCGATCTCGAGGCCCACATCCGCTGGGTGATCGACGACGCGCAGCTCGACGTCGGCGATGACGGGGTGGCGTGGGCGCTGCGCAGGGGCGGTGGCTCGGCCCGCGACACGTTGTCGGCTCTCGAGCAGGTCGCCTCGGTCGGCGGTGTCCCCGCGGGCGACGAGCCGGTCGACGACCTGCTCGACGCGCTGGTGGCCCGCGACACGGGTGCGGCGCTGGCGGCGGTGGCGACCGCGGTGGGCTCGGGCAGCGAGCCCCGGGTGCTGGCCGACGCGCTCCTCGGCCGGCTGCGGGACGCCTTCCTGGCGTCGATGGGCACGGCGATGGACCACCTGCCGGCGGTCGAGCGGGAGCGGGCCGCCGCGGTGGCGTCGGGTCTCGGCGCGGCGGGGATCACCCGGGCGTTGGAGGTCGTGGGTGAGGCGCTGTTGGACATGCGTCAGGCCCCGGACCCGCGCATCTCGCTCGAGGTGGCCGTGGTCCGCCTGACCCGCACGGAGCTGAGCACCGACACCGCGGCGCTCCTCGAGCGGATCGAACGGCTCGAGCAGGCGCTGTCGGCGGGAGCGCCGCTCCCGCCGCAGGCCGGTGGCGGAGCCGACGCCGGGTCGACGTCCCCGGCGTCGAGCACCGCGTCGCCGTCCACTCCCGCGCCCGCGGCGGCGGCCCCGTCGGCGGACGGCGATGGCGACGCGGGCCCGCCCCCGGAGGACGCATCGCCGCGGTCGGGCCCGCCGGCGGATGAACCGGCGACGCGTCCGCCGTCGCGACCGGAGCGCCAGGCTCCGCCCGAGCGGGCACCGGCCGAGCCGGACCGACCGGCGGCGTCTCCCGCCGCGTCCGCTCCCGCGGCGTCCCCGGTGAAGGAGGGCCCCGCCGCCGCGGCCCGGCGTCGTCTGGAGGAGAAGCGACGTCAGGCGGGTGCGGCGGCACCGCAGGAACGGGCGCCGCGCGCCGGTCGCGGCCAGGCCGGTCCGCCGCAGCAGGACGCGTCGCCGTCGCGGCCGCCGGAGCGCCGCCCCGCCGCCGGTCCATCGACGGACGGGCGTGGGGATCCCCCGGTCGAGGAGGCGACGCCGGCGGGGGGTGCACCCTCGGCCGACACCGCGCCCGCGGCCGGGACGGCCCCCGCATCGGAGCCGCGCTCGGCGGCCGGCGCCGGCTCGGCGCCGTCCGACGCGTCGGGGATCCCGGGGCTCGACGAGCTGGTCGGCGCCTGGCCGGCGGTGCTGGAGGGCCTGGCGAAGAAGGCGAAGGCACGTTTCGCCCAGGGTCGCTTCGTCGGGGTCGACGAGCGGGCGGCGCGCTACGCGCTGCCCAACGAGGTGCACAAGGGGCGCTGCGAGGAGCTGCGCTCGGAGGTCGAGGCCGCTCTCGGCTCCCACTTCGGGCGACGGGTCCCGCTGGCGCTCGTCGTCGACGAGGCCCCGCCGCCCCGGGAGGACGATCCGGGATGGCAACCCGAGCCGTCGGCGGCCGAGGAGCCGGCCGACGGCGGCTACGAGGACGTCGGCGACATCGCCGAGCTGGAGGACGCCACCGATGTGTCGAGCTCGGCGATCGATCGGCTGCTGGCCGGCTTCCCCGGCGCGCAGCTCGTCGAGGAGGAGGGCTGACGTCCCCCGGACGTCGGCCCGGGGTGGGAAGATCAGTCGGTCGCCGCGCCGTCTCGGCGGTGGTGCCGGCTGGACAGGTTCGTGGCCCGATCCGGATGCGGGTCGGTGAGCGTCTTCGGACGGAGGTTCCGACATGACCGATGAGCAGCAGCCCGGTCCGGGAGGCTTCGACTTCGGGTCGTTGCTGAACACCGCGCAGCAGATGCAGCAGCAGATGGCCGAGGCCCAGGCCGAGGCGGCCGCCACCGAGGTGACGGGCAGCGCCGGTGGGGGCGCGGTCGAGGTCACGCTGACCGGTGGGCTGGAGGCCCGCAACGTGGCGATCCGGCCCGATGCGGTCGACCCGGACGACGTCGAGATGCTCGAGGACCTCGTCGTCGCGGCGCTCGAGGACGCGCTGGCGAAGGTGCGCGGGCTCCAGGAGCAGGCGGCGGGCGGGATGGACCTCGGCTCGATGGACCTCGGCGGGCTCGGCAAGATGCTGGGCGGGGGCGGTCTCGGCGGGTGAGCGCGTACGCCCGGCCCGTCCAGGACCTGATCGACGAGCTGGGGCGTCTCCCGGGGATCGGCCCGAAGTCCGCGCAGCGCATCGCGTTCCACCTGTTGAAGGTGGACGAGCTCGACGCGCGCCGCCTCGCCGATGCCATCACCGACGCCAAGGCGAAGGTGACGGTGTGCGAGCGGTGCTTCAACATCGCCGAGGGCACCGAGTGCGGGATCTGCGTCGATCCCCGGCGTGACGACGGCGTGCTGTGTGTGGTCGAGGAGCCCCGCGACCTGGTCGCGGTGGAGCGGACGGGGGAGTACCGGGGCCGCTACCACGTGCTCGGCGGCGCCATCAACCACCTCGAGGGTGTCGGGCCGGACCAGCTGAAGGTGCGGGAGCTGCTGACCCGGCTGGGCGAGGAGGACATCGGCGAGGTGATCCTCTGCACGAACCCGAACATCGAGGGCGAGGCCACGGCCATGTACCTGGTGAAGCTGCTCAAGCCGCTCGAGGTGCGGGTGACGAGGATCGCCAGCGGTCTGCCGGTCGGTGGTGATCTCGAGTACGCGGACGAGCTGACGCTGGGGCGGGCGCTCGAGGGGCGACGCGACGTGCGCTGAGCAGCCCTCACCGCAAAACGACGAAGGTCGCCCCCGGCGGGTTGGACGCGGGCGGTTGACCAACCCTCCGGAGACGACGCTCCGTTGGCAACTCCGGATCGCTCCGTCGTTGTTGCGTTCACGTTACGAACTTCTCGGCTCTGACACAACCCCTTGCGGGCACCTTCTGAACGCTGATCACCCCGGGCATGGCTGTACCGCCTGGACCAGGATGTTCGTGTCGTCTCCCGCATGGGGGCGCCGAACCCGCCA
The DNA here is from genome assembly GCA_034211175.1 of Actinomycetota bacterium. GTDB lineage: Bacteria > Actinomycetota > Acidimicrobiia > Acidimicrobiales > CAIXPF01 > JAXHUH01. Next base: position 1,188 of record JAXHUH010000134.1, on the reverse strand, counting down.
TTCGTTGCGCCGGCGTTACGGCACCGGACGCGACGGTGCCCCCGGCGCATGCGCACCGGGGGCACCGTGGAACGGGTGGGTCGTGGCGTCAGCCGGCGACGCGCACGAGCAGGGCGTCGCCCTGGCCGCCGCCGCCGCACAGGGCGGCGGCACCGAGCCCGCCGCCGCGGCGCTGGAGCTCGAGCATGAGCGTGAGGGCCAGGCGGTTGCCCGAGCAGCCGACCGGGTGGCCGAGGGCGATGGCGCCGCCGTGCACGTTGACGACGTCCTCGCTGATGTTCAGGTCGGCCATCGATGCCAGCGCGACCGCGGCGAACGCCTCGTTGATCTCGTACAGGTCGATGTCGCCGACGGCGACGCCGGCCCGCTCGGCGGCGGTCATGATCGCCCGCGACGGCTGGGTCAGCAGCGACGGGTCCGGCCCGGCGACCTGGCCGTAGCCGACGACCTCGCCGAGCGGCGAGATGCCGAGCTCGGCGGCCTTGGCCTGCGACATGACGATGACGGCCGAGGCGCCGTCGGAGATCTGGCTGGCGTTGCCGGCGGTGATGTTGCCGGCCTTGTCGAACGCCGGCCGCAGCTTGGCGAGGGACTCGGCGTCGGTGCCGGGCCGCACGCCCTCGTCGGTCTCGACCAGGACGGGGTCGCCCTTGCGCTGGGGGACCTCGACCGGGACGATCTCCTCGGCGAAGACCCCGTCCTTGATGGCGGCCGCGGCGCGCTCGTGGCTGAGCGCCGAGAACGCGTCCTGGGGGCCCCGCTCGAGGCCGGCGGAGGCGGCGTACTTCTCGGTGCCGGCACCCATCGCGCACTGGTCGAAGGCGCAGAACAGGCCGTCGTACATCATCGAGTCGACGACGGTGGAGTCCCCGGCGCGCAGGCCGGCGCGGGCGCCGGGCAGCAGGTAGGGGGCCTTCGTCATCGACTCCATGCCGCCGGCGACGACGATGTCCGCGTCACCCGCCGCCACCATCTGGTCGGCGAGGTAGATGCTGTTGAGGCCCGACAGGCAGACCTTGTTGATCGTGGTGGCCGGCACCGTCATGGGGATGCCGGCGTTGACCGCGGCCTGGCGCGCGGTGATCTGGCCGGCGCCGGCCTGGAGCACCTGCCCCATGAGCACGTAGTCGACCTGGTCGGGCGCGACTCCCGCCCGCTCGAGTGCTGCCTTGATGGCGAACCCGCCGA
>JAXHUH010000133.1:0-29923 GCA_034211175.1 Actinomycetota bacterium | reverse complement strand
CGAGTTCGACGCCCTCCTCGGCCAGATCAGCGCAGACGCCTACACCCCCGACGAGTAGGAACCCTGCGGGTCGGCTCCGGCGGCGACGTGCCCGCATGAGCCCCTGCCGGTGGCGGGCACCCGCCGCGGGCCCGCCACCGGCCCGGCCGGGGTGCGGCCGCTGCGAACCGACATCCCCGCGTGGCGGGCGTCGGGGTGTCTCGATCAGCCTGATGTCCGTTCGGGGGTGTTCAGTGGGTGTCCGTCCCCAATTGTTGCGATACCATGACGATCGTCCGATCTTCTGAGCAGTGCGCGGCGGGTCGGTGGCGGGCTCCTCGACTGATGGCGAAGGTGGTGATCGACCCGATGGTTCGACACGGCACTCGTTGAACACCGATAGCGCCGTTCGCGGCGCTCCCGGCCCCCCATGGAGACGCCGTCCACGCCGTCGGCGAACGGTTCGGCGAACTGAACGTGACGCGTCGTGGTCGATGCCGCGCGCAACGACTGCGATGGGTACGGTGTTCGGCGCCAGCCGCCCACCTCGACGCGTGAGACCGCCCATGCCGTGGAGTTGTTGTCGGGAGCCCAGCCGGGCTCGCGTGCCGTCGCACGTCCTCGTGCGGGGCCACGCCGGCCCCGACGCTCTCCTCTCCGCGGTCGTCGGGCGGCGCTCTGCGTCCGACCGACCTTGTACTCCCCTCAGTTCATCCGCCTGAAACATCGGCGACTGCGGCACGTCCCGGACGCGCACTACCATCCGAATGGTCTGACCATCAGTCCTTGCCTCAGGGCGACCAGCGACTCGTTGGCGGCGACCGCGGACAGGAGCGCAACGCGTGCCTCGACCAAGGAGATCGACATGACCAGAACCCGCCACCTCTTGTTGGCCCTTCTCGCACTGCTCGCCCTCGTCGCGGCGGCGTGCGGGGCGGACGAGGACGCCGACGCGGAATCGTCGACCGAGACGACCGCCGCCGAGTCCGACGAGGAGACGACCGACGACACCGAGGACGAGTCGACCGACGACACCGAGGACGAGTCGGAGGGCGATGTCGAGGCGGGCGCTCCCGTCGACCTCGACATCAACGGTGACGGCGAGGTCCTGATCGGCTTCGCTACGCCGGGGCCCCGCGACGACGGCGCCTACTACCAGTCCCTGGTCGACGGCGTCGAGAAGGTCGTCGTGGACAACGGGTTCCCCGAGCCGATCGTGGTCGACGAGATCGCCACCGCCGACGCCGCAACGGAGCTCGAGAACCTGGCCGCGCAGAACGTCGACATGATCATCGTCGGCGCGAGCGAGATCGCCGAGCCGATGCCGGCGCTGGCCGAGCAGTACTCGGACATCTTCTGGTACTGCAACTGCGGTAGCGGCTTCCAGGAGAGCGAGTTCTACGCCCAGTCCGTCGACGACGGCACGGAGATCGCCTACACCGCCGGGTACGCCACCGGGCTCCTGCTCCAGGACACCGACGCGACCGCCACCACGTTCATCGGCTGCTGCAACCTGCCGTTCGAGACCGCGTCGCTCCTCGGCTTCGAGGCCGGGCTCCAGGCGGTCGACGAGTCGTTCACCGTCGACTACGTGCCGGCCGGCGACTTCAACGACGTCGCAACGGCGACCGAGGCGCTGACCCAGGCGGTCGCCGGCGGTACCGGCGCCGTCTACCCGTACCTCGGTGGCTCGCATCGGCCGGTCGTCCAGGCGGCGAACGAGGCCGGGGTCATCACCATGAGCGCCGGTACGTCGGACGCGTGCGAGGACCCCGAGCTCGACTACCAGATCGCGGTCGGGTTCGACGGCGGCGACTACATGGAGGCCGCGTTCGTGGAGATCGTGAACGGGGAGCTCACCGAGGGCACCACGAAGGTGTTCCACGTCGGCGTCGACCCCGAGCCGGGCGCCGTCATCTGTGACGCCACGCCGGAGCAGCAGGAGGCGATGGACGCGGTGTACGACCAGATCGCCGCCGGCGAGCTGTCGGACCTGTTCGGCCAGATCAACGGTGAGGCGTATGGAGGCTGACCAACCGGTCAGCATCGAGAGTGCCCCGGCGGCGGGTGCGGTCGACGCACCCGCCGCCCCGGCGGCCGTCGAGCTGCGCGGTGTGACCAAGCGATACGGGTCGATCGTCGCGTGCGACGGCGTGGACCTCGCCCTCCGTGGCGGCGAGATCCACGGCGTGCTCGGCGAGAACGGTGCGGGCAAGTCCACCCTGATGAAGGTGATGATCGGCCTCGTCATGCCGGACGAGGGCTCGATCCACGTCCACGGGGATCGGTGCCACATCACCGATCCGCAGGCGGCGGCGGCGCTGGGCATCGGCATGGTGCACCAGCACTTCAGCGTGGTCGACCAGCTGATGGTGTGGGAGAACATCGCCCTCGGCGACTCGGGCCGCCTCGACCGCGGTCGAGCCCGTGCCGAGGTCGTCGAGGTCGGCGAGCGCTACGGCCTCGAGGTCGACCCCGACGCCACCGTCGGCGACCTCTCCGCGGGGCTGCGCCAGCGGGTCGAGATCATCAAGTGCCTGCGCCGCGATCCCCGGGTGCTCGTCTTCGACGAGCCGACCTCGGTGCTGACCCCGGCGGAGTCGGAGCAGCTGTTCGCCGTGCTGCGGCGCGTGGTGCGCGAGGAGCAGCGGGCGGTGGCCCTCGTGAGCCACAAGCTCGAGGAGATCCTCCACGCCACCGACCTGGTCACCATCATGCGGCGGGGCGCGGTCGTCGAGCGGATGCGCACAGCCGAGGCGAGCGCGCCCGTCCTCGCCCGGGCCATGGTCGGCCGTGAGGTCTCGCTGCGGTCCGAGAGCGCGGCCCTGGGCATCGTCGGCCTCGACGGCATCGACGCCGAAGGGGAGGCGGAGGCCTCCGATGGCGAGGCGACGCCGGCCGCGGACGATGCGACGACGTCGACTGGTGAGGCGACGCCGGCCGCGGACGACGTGTCGACGCCGACCGACGTCGCCCCGATGCTGTCCATCCGGGGTGCTCGCGCGGTGGGCGCCGACGGGCGCGTCCTGCTCGACGGCCTGGACCTCGACGTGCGCCCGGGGGAGATCTTCGGGATCGCCGGGGTCGAGGGCAACGGCCAACGCCCACTGGGTGACCTCATGTCCAGCCTGCTCCCGCTGGACGAGGGCACCGTCACCGTCGACGGCCGGGCCACCTCCACCCGGCGCGCCGGCGCCATGGCCGCGGCCGGGGTCGGCGTCATCCCCGAGGACCGCCACGACTCCGGTTGCGTGCTCGACATGTCGGTGGCCGACAACCTGTTCCTGACCCGCCCCGACCTCGGTGCCGAGCGCGGCTTCCTGCGCCGCAACGCGATGCGGGACCGTGCGGCCGAGCTCATCGCCGACTTCGACATCTACTGCGACGGTCCCGACGCGCCGATGTGGTCGCTCTCCGGTGGCAACCAGCAGCGGGTGGTGCTCGCCCGCGAGCTGAGCGGCGAGCCCAAGGTCCTGGTCGCCGCGCAGCCGACCCACGGCCTGGATGTCGGGGCCATCGAGTACATGGGCGCCCGCCTGCGGGCCGCGGCCGACAGCGGGGTCGCCGTGCTCCTGATCTCGACGGAGATCGAGGAGATCCTCGCCCTCTCCGACCGGGTCGGGGTCATCTACCGGGGTCGGATCGCCGGTGAGATGGCACGTGCCGACGTGGACATGGAACGGCTGGGGATCCTGATGGGAGGAGCCACGGAATGACGTCGTCGGCGCTGTTGCGCCCCCGGACCCGTTCATGGGTCACGCGGCAGCGAGTGGTCTCGAGCCTCAGCTCGTTCGCCATCTACCTCGCGTGCATCGCTGCGGCGCTCGCGGTGTCGGCGCTCCTGGTCAGCGCCACGGGCGGCTCGGCCACGAGCGTCCTGTCCGCGATCCTCGACGGCAGCCTGCGGGCCCCGGGCCGGTGGGGCCACACGCTCCTGCGGGCCGCCCCGCTCCTGGCGGTGGCGATCGGCACGATCATCTCGTCACGCGCCGGTCTCACCAACATCGGCCAGGAGGGCCAGGTGCTGATCGGCGCCGCGGCCACGAGCTACGTCGCGACCCGTCTGGGTGGCCCGGGCGGGCTCGTGCTGGTCGTCGCCACCGCGGTCGGCATCATCGGTGGGGCGCTGTGGGCCGGGATCGCCGCCGGGCTTCGCTACACCCGCAAGGTCCCGGAGGTGATCACCACACTCCTGCTGATCTTCGTGGCCGCCAACCTCGTCACGTATGCGCTGACCCAGCCCTGGCTCCTCCGGGGCGGCGAGGCGGTCGGGCGGATCAACTCGGGCGACCAGCTCACTCCCGACACGCGGCTGCAGAACTTCGAGCTGTTCGGCAACGAGCTCGACACCAGCGTGCTGATCGCGCTCGTCGTCGCCGGCGCGACGGCGGTCATGCTCGGTCGAACCGTGTGGGGGTTCCGGCTCCACATGCTGGGTCGCAGCCCCCGGGCCGCGCAGCGCAACGGCGTGTCCGCCGCCTGGGTCGGCTCGGCGGCGCTGATGGTCTCCGGTGGCCTCGCCGGGCTCGCCGGGTCGATGATGCTGACCGGTGGCGTGTCCGACAACCGGATGACCCTGGGCTTCTCCAACAACGTCGGCTGGGAGGGCCTCCTCGTCGCGCTGCTGGCCCGGAGCAACCCGATCGCCGCCATCCCGATGGCCGTCGTGTTCGCCGCGCTGCGGACCGGGTCCGGCTTCCTCGCCGCCACCGGTGTGGACCGCCAGATCGCCGATGTCGTCCAGGCGCTCCTCGTGCTGGCGCTGCTGCTGCCGCCGGCCATCCAGTTCGTGCGTGAGCGCCGGCGCCTGCTGGCCGCAACCAGATCGGTGGTCTGAATGGGCGCATTCGAAGCACTGGCCGACGTCTTCAGCTCGTCCACGGTCTACGAGAGCGCCTTCCGCCTCGGCGTCCTGCTGGCGTTCGCCGCGGTCGGCGAGTGGATCGCGGAGCGCTCGGGCACGCTCAACATCTCCGTCGAGGCCATGCTCCTCGCCGGCACGTTCGCGGCGATCATGGGCTACCAGCTCGGCGACTCCGCCACGGTCGGCGTCGTCTCGGGCGCGGCAGCCGGCTTCTCGGTCGCGTGGGTCCACGCCAACCTCAGCCACCGCCTGACCGCCAACCAGTTCGTCGTCGGGCTCACGCTCAACGTTCTGGTCATCGGGCTCACGGCCTTCCTCGACGCCGAGCTCGGCCCGGGCCCGGGGCGGGCGTCGGTCGTCGAGATCCCCGTGCTGTCCGACATCCCCGGTGTGGGCCGGGCGTTGTTCGCCCAGGCGTGGCCCGCCTACCTGATCTACGCGGTCGTGCCGCTCGCCTGGTACGCCATGTTCCGCACCCGGTGGGGCCTCGAGGTCCGGTCGATGGGCGAGAACCCGCAGGCCGCCGACGTGACCGGCCTCGACGTGAACAAGCGGCGGCGCGAGGCGCTGTACGTGTGCGGCATCCTCTGCGGCCTGGGCGGCGCCTACTTCGTCCTCGGTCAGGTCGGGAGCTTCCAGACCAACATGACCAACGGCCGGGGGTTCCTCGCCATCGCCGCGGTCATCTTCGGCGGCTGGACGCTCCGGGGCACGCTGGCCGGCTGCCTGGTGTTCGGCACCGCCGACGCCATGCGCCTCGCGCTGCCCAACCTCGGCTACGAGGTCAACGGGTCGCTGCTGGCGGTGCTGCCGTACGTCCTCGCGCTGCTCACGATGCTGCTGTTCGCCCACCGCACCCGTGAGCCCGCCGCGCTCGCCCAGCCCTTCGTTCGAGGGCTCCGGTAGCGACCGACTCCCGCCGGTGGTCGCCGAGATCGGCCGGCGAACGGTCCTGTCAGCCAATCGACGCCGTCCCACCGCCAGGAGGGCCATCCCGTGATCGTGTTCGACCCCACCGAACACTCCGCCGCCCGTTGCCAGGGCATGCTCAGCCAGCTGATCGTGCCCCGCCCGATCGCCATGATCACCACGCTCGGCGAGGCCGGCACCGTGAACGTGGCGCCCTACAGCTACTTCATGCCGATCACCGGCGACCCGATGCTCGTGGCGATCACCATGGGCTGCCACCGCGAGGCCGACGGCTCACCCAAGGACACGCTCACCAATGTCACCCGCTCGGGCGAGCTGGTGATCAACGTGACCACCGACCGGATCCGCGACCACATCGAGACCGCGGCGATGGAGATGCCCACCGAGGTGAGCGAGCTCGACGTCACCGGGTGGACCACGATCCCGTCGCAGAAGGTGGCGACGCCGTCGCTGGCCGAGTCGCCGGCCCACCTCGAGTGCACGCTGGTCGACAAGATGGCGCTGGGCGGCAAGGCCCACGTCTTCTCGGCGGTCGAGCTGGTCATCGCCGAGGTCGTGTGCGTCACCCTCGACGAGGAGATCTGCACCGACGACTACCGGATCGACGGCGCCGGTCTCGCCCCCGTCGGCCGCCTCGGGTTCCCCCACTTCTCGACGACCTCGGCGCCGGGGGCGACGTTCTCGCTCGACCGCATCCCGTGGGCCGCCCACACCGCCACCGAGAGGGCCTGACATGATCCGCAACCGCCTCGGCCGCACCGGCCTCAGCGTCGGTCGCCTCGGTCTCGGCACGATGGTGCTCGGGGCCTGGGGCAACACCGACCGCAACGACTGCATCGCCATCGTGCACGCCGCGCTCGACGCCGGCATCGACCTCGTCGACACCGCCGACGTCTACGCGTTCGGTGAGAGCGAGGAGATCGTCGGTGAGGCGCTGCGGAGCCGGCGCGACGACGTCGTGCTGGCCACGAAGTTCCACAACCCGATGGGCGAGGCCCCCAACCGGCGCGGCAACTCCCGCCGCTGGATCAACCAGGCGGTCGACGACAGCCTCCGGCGCCTCCAGACCGACTGGATCGACCTCTACCAGGTCCACCGCCCCGACCCGACCGTGCCCCTGGCCGAGACGGTCGGCGCGCTCGACGACCTCGTCCGTGCCGGCAAGATCCGCTACTGGGGGACCAGCACCTTCCCCGCCGAGGAGCTGGTCGAGACGTGCTGGACGGCCGAGCGCCTGCGGGCCGGCGGCCCCCACACCGAGCAGCCGCCGTACTCGATCCTCTGCCGGGGCATCGAGCGGGCCGTGCTCCCGACGTGCGCCCGTCGCGACCTCGGCGTCCTCGTCTGGAGCCCGCTCTCGGGCGGGTGGCTCACCGGCAAGTACCAGGGAGGTGGCGCCCCGGCCGACAGTCGGGCGGCGACCAACCCCGACCACTTCGACGGCGAGAACCGCGACAAGCACAACGCGGTCGCCGCACTGACGAAGGTGGCGGCCGACGCCGGGCTCCCGCTCACCCACCTGGCGCTCGCCTGGGTGCTCGAGCACCCGGCGGTCACCGCGGCGCTGATCGGCCCCCGCACGCGCGACCAGCTCGACGACCTGCTCGCCGCAGCCGACGTGCGCCTCGACGCCGACGTGCTCGACGCCATCGACGGGATCGTCGCGCCGGGTGTAGACCTGAACCCGGCCGACAGCGGCTGGACCCCGCCGGGCCTCGAGCCCGCCGCCCGTCGTCGCTGACCACGGGCCCGTGGTGTGAACCGCCGGATTCCCTCACCCGACATCGGCTCGAAACAAGCCGGAAACACGATTGGTCTTATGGTCTGACCATGACGTCGCACAAGCTCGCCGCCTCGCCCGACACCTGCTTCTGGGGCTACTACGACGCCAGCCAGCCGACCGTCCTCAGCGTCGAGAGCGGCGATGTCGTCGAGATCGAGGCGGTCACCCACCACTCGGGCGACGCGCCCGACCTGCTGATGGACGACGGCATCCGAGCCATCTGGGACGGGATCCCCGAAGCCGACCGCGCCCCGGGTGTGCACATCATGACCGGCCCGATCGAGGTCGTCGGAGCGCAGCCGGGCGACACGCTCCTCGTCGAGATCCTCGAGATGGCGCCCCGCCTGAAGTACGGCTCGAACTGCGCCGCCAACTGGGGCCTCCTCTACGACACGTTCGGCAAGGAGCGCATCACCATCTACGAGCTCGCCGACGCCGTCGTCGGTGAGGCCGACGGGTTCGGCCCCGTCGCCCGGCCGATGTTCGGGTTCGACTTCACCGCGCGCCAGCTCTACGACGTGCCCGGCGTCGTGACCGAGCCCGATGACGATGCCCGCCAGCCGTTCGGCCGGCCGGTGGCGATCCCCGTCCGCCCGCACTTCGGGGTCATCGGTGTGGCGCCGGAGACCACCGAGCGGGTCAACAGCATCCCGCCCGGCGTCTTCGGCGGCAACGTAGACAACTGGCGGTTCGGTCCCGGTGCGTCGATCTACTACCCGGTGTTCCACGAGGGCGCCCGGTTCTTCGTCGGCGACCCGCACTTCGCCCAGGGCGACGGCGAGATCTGCGGCACGGCCATCGAGGCGTCGCTGAACGCCCGGGTCCGGCTGTCCGTGGTGCGGGACGTGAAGGTCGCGGCGCCGCTGCTCGACACCGGCAGCCACCTGTTCACCCACGGGTTCGGCGAGGACCTCGACGTCGCCATGCGCATGGCGGCCGAGCAGATGCTGGCGCTGCTCCAGGAGCGCTACGGGCTCACCGCCGACGAGGCCTACTCGGTCGCCTCGGTCGGCATCGACCTCGGGGTCACCCAGGTCGTCGACGGCACCCTCGGCTGCCACGCCTCGGTGGCCAAGGCCCTCTTCGACTGATCCGCGCCGGACGGCCACGCGTGGCCGGCCCGGTTCACTCGGGCCCGGCCGCCTCGTCGAGTGCGTCGCGCACGGCGAGGAGCTGCGCGTCGAACGCGGCGGTCAGCTCCTCGGGCCGGCCGCAGGCGACGGCCTGGCGGAGCGCCGCGCCGAACGAGCCGAGCAGGGTGCGGGTCCACAGCTCGGGCCGGGGGTCGGCGTCGTCGGCGCCGAGCCGCTCGGCGACGACCGCGGCCACGGCGTCGGTCATGCGCGGCCGCAGGACCGCCCGCTCGTAGGCGCCGATCACCTCGTGCTCGGTGACCATGCGCAGGCCCCAGGCGACGTCGTCGCCGCGCTCGGTGAGTGACGGGGCGAGGGAGCGCAACGCCGCGGCCAGTGACCTCGCAGGGTGCTCGTCGTGGGGTCGGGCCGCCAGGGCGGCCAGCAGCTCCTGCTCGTCAGCGTCCCGATCGGCGAAGAGCAGCGCCTCCTTCGCCTCGAAGTAGCGGAAGAAGGTCCGGGGTGCCACGCCGGCGCGCTCGGCGATCTCGTCGATCGTCGTCTCGTTGTAGCCGCGGGCATCGAACAGCTCCCGTGCGGCCGAGACGATGGCGGCCCGGGTGCGTTGCGCCTGGCGCTCCCGCCGCGACATCGCGCGTCCGGCCGCCTCGCTGGTGCCCACGGCGCCGAGGGTAGTGCCGCGGCCGATGACCGCCCGCCCTGGTGTGCCCCTCCGACCGATCCGATCGTGGTCCCGGCGGTCCGCTGCGCACTGGCCCATCGCCAGTTGAGCTGGACTCGCGGGCTCGGTTCGACAATCGATGTGCCTCAGGTCACAATGTGTCAGCGACTGGGGAGCACGCCTGTGGGGGCACCCCGGTCAGACGGGGGAACCATCCGGGGGGATCGGTCGTCGATGGCTGCTGCTGTTGATGCCGTCGGCGCGGCCGACGCAACGGGCGAGGGTACGGACCTGCTGGTCGTCGACGACCTGCGCACCCACTTCGACGTGCCCGCGGGCTCGGTGAAGGCGGTCGACGGGGTGTCGCTGACGCTGGCGAGGGGCCGCACGCTCGGCGTCGTCGGTGAGTCGGGCTCGGGCAAGACGGTGCTGAGCCGCTCGATCATGGGGCTCAACGTCGCGTCCAACGCCAGGACGACGGGCTCGGTGCGATACAAGGAGCGTGAGCTCGTCGGACGGCCGGGCCGCGAGATGCGGGCGCTGTGGGGCGAGGAGATGGCGATGGTCTTCCAGGACCCGATGACCTCGCTGAACCCCGTCGTGAAGATCGGCCGCCAGCTCACCGAGCACATGCGCTTCCACCTCGGGCTGTCCAAGGCGGATGCGCGGAGCCGGGCCATCGAGCTGCTGCGCTCGGTGCGGATCCCCGAGCCCGAGCTCCGCTTCGACAACTACCCGCACCAGATGTCGGGCGGCATGCGCCAACGGGTGTGCATCGCCATCGCGCTGGCGTGTGGGCCCGACCTGCTCTTCGCCGACGAGCCGACCACCGCGCTCGACGTCACCGTGCAGCACCAGATCCTCAACCTCCTGGCGCTCCAGCAGCGGGAGCGGCACATGGCGATGGTGCTCGTCACCCACGACCTCGGCGTCGTCGCCGGCCGGACCGACGAGATCGCCGTGATGTACGCGGGACGCATCGTCGAGCGGGCACCGACGCGCACGCTCTTCTCGACGATGGCCCACCCGTACACGCAGGCGCTGCTGTGGTCGATCCCGAAGGTCACCCAGCCCAAGCACACGAGGCTCTCGGCCATCGCCGGTCGGCCACCCGACCTGATCGCCCCGCCCGCGGGATGCTCGTTCGCCCCGCGCTGCCCCTACGCCCAGGTGCGCTGCCACGAGGAGGAGCCCCGGCTCGCCGAGGCGCCCCAGCCCGGTCACGTGTTCGCCTGCCACTTCCCGGTCGGCACCGACGCCGCCCAGGACGCGTTCCGGCGCAACCTCGAGGCGGGCCGTCCTCAGACGCTCGCCGCGGCCGGGAAGGCGTCGGCGACCGAGGACCTGATCGACGAACCGCTCGAGGGCGTCGTCGGGGCGCTCGGCGATCCCGAGGTGGCGTCCTGATGGCCGGCAGCGGCAACGCCCACCTGCGCGACGACGCCGATGTGCTCCTGCGGGTCGAGGACCTCACGGTCGAGTTCCCCGCCGGGGGCAAGCGGGTCGTCCACGCGGTGAGCGGGATCAGCTTCGACATCGCCCGCGGCGAGACGCTGGGCCTCGTCGGCGAGTCCGGCTGTGGGAAGTCGACGACCGGGCGGGCGATCCTGCAGCTCCCCGCCCCGACGTCGGGACGCGTCGCGCTCGGGTCGGTCGACCTCACGTCGCTGTCGTCCAACGACCTGCGGGCCAGTCGGACCGGTATCCAGATGATCTTCCAGGACCCGATCTCGTCGCTCAACCCGAGACGCGAGATCGGCGACATCGTCGCCGAGCCGCTCGCCGTGTGGGGCCCGAAGAACCGCGACGAGCAGTGGGAGATCGTGGCGCCGATGCTCGAGGCGGTCGGGATCGACCCTGACACGGCGAGGCACAAGCGGCCCCACGAGTTCTCGGGCGGTCAGTGCCAGCGCATCTCGATCGCCCGGGCGCTCGTCCTCGAGCCGGAGCTGATCATCTGCGACGAGCCGGTCTCCGCGCTCGACGTGTCCGTCCAGGCGCAGATCCTCAACCTCCTCGAGGACCTCAAGGCCCAGTACGGGCTCACGCTGGTCTTCATCGCCCACGACCTCGCGGTGGTGAAGAACATCAGCGACCGGGTCGCCGTCATGTACCTGGGCAAGATGTGCGAGGTGTCGGAGTCCGACGAGCTCTACGCCCGGCCCGCGCACCCCTACACCGAGCTCCTGCTCGGCGCGAGCCCCGCCCCGGACCCGCTGGTCGAGATCGACGACACGATGATCGAGGGCGGTGAGCTCCCGTCGCCGGTCAACCCGCCGTCGGGCTGTCGATTCCGCACCCGGTGCCCGTTGGCCGACGAGCGGTGTGCGACCGAGGAGCCGATGATGCGGCCGATCAACGCGGTCCACCACGTCGCCTGCCACCACCCGCTGGTCGAGGTCGAGGATGCGCCGTCCGCGGCGGGAGGTGCGGCGCTGGCGGGAGGATGAGCGTCCGTCCCGCCGGGGGGTGGTGCGCCGATGGGGATCGGCCACCGGCGGCGGTGACGGGTTCGGGCGGTCACGAGCAACGAAGCGGTCGACGGGCACGGCCCGTCACACCATCAGCAAGGGGGGAGCACGCTCCATGAAGCGTCGAGGTTGGTATCGGCTACTGGCGTTGCTGTTCGCGTTCGCGCTCGTCGCGGCCGCGTGCGGCGACGATGACGACGACACGACCAGCGGGGACGAGTCCGGCGAGGAGGAGTCGACGGACGACACCGGCGAGGAGTCGGGTGACGACGACGGGCTCGACAACGAGGACTCCGAGGTCACCGACGAGGGCAGCGAGGGTGCCGTCGCCGGTGGCGAGATCGCCATCGGCCTCGAGGCCGAGGCCGTGGGCCTGCGGCCGTGGGAGGACACCTGCTCCTCGCCTTGTTACAACATGATGGTCACGATCTACGACAAGCTCGTGGAGCAGGACGTCGACGGCCAGTACCAGCCGTACCTGGCCGAGTCCTACGAGCCGAACGAGGACTTCACGACCTGGACGCTGACCCTTCGTGAGGGGATCACGTTCCACAACGGCGTCGAGCTGACCGCCCAGACGATCGCCGACATGTTCCCGCTCCAGCAGGAGGGCGCCGTCGCCTCCGGGCAGGTCACGTCGGCCAACCTCGCCGGGGTCGAGGCCACGGGTGACCTCGAGGTCACCTACACGCTGAGCCAGCCGAACTCGGCCTTCCCGGCGTTCCTGTCCCGGGCCCCGCTCGGCATGGTGTTCGAGCCGGCGGCGGCGGCCGCCGACCCCGACGGCTACAGCACCGAGCCGATCGGTACCGGCCCGTTCACCATCGAGTCCCGCGACCTCGACAACGAGACCGTCGTGGTCCGCAACCCCGACTACTGGCGCACCAACGAGGCGGGCGACCCGCTGCCGTACCTCGACTCGATCTCGTTCCGGCCGATCCCCGACGAGGGCACCCGCCTGGACGCGCTGCTGTCCGGCACCGTCGACGCCATGCAGAGCCTGCGCCAGGGCACGATCCGCAACGCCCGCGACGCCGATCAGGAGATCACGCTCCACGAGTTCCAGGGCAACAACGTCGGCGGCGGCATGTTCAACGTGTTGGTGCCGCCGTTCGACGACGTCCGGGTCCGCCTCGGGCTCGTGCAGCTCAACTCCCAGGAGCAGGTCATCGAGGCCCTGGGCGGCACCGGGATCTCGGCGCCCGGAACCCAGATGTTCTCGCCCGACAGCCCGTGGTACTCCGAGACCGTGGCCGAGGCGTGGCCCTCCTTCGACTTCGAGGCCGGCGTCGCCTCCCTCCAGGAGTACATCGACGACCCGGCCCGGACCGACGGCAAGGCCGCCGGCGAGCCGATCGACGTCGAGCTGTCGTGCCCGCCCGACCCGTCGCTCATCGCGGCCATGCAGGTCGTCGAGCAGGTGTGGAGCGAGAGCGGGTTGGTCAACGTCGAGCTGACCAACTTCGACCAGCAGACCCACATCAACAACGCGCTCAGCGATCAGCACCACGCCCACTGCTGGCGATGGGGCGCCGACGACGACCCGTCGATCGTCCTCAACCCGCTGCTGGCGCCGCCGACCGAGGAGATCGCCGCGGCCGCCGGTCTGGAAGGCGTCGTGTCGCCGGTCAACTTCCCGAACTGGTTCGACCCGGAGTCGTTCGGCGCCGCGGTCGAGGCCGTTCGCACCGACGACTTCGACGAGCGCTACGCGCTGTACGAGTCGATCATGTTGCGCTTCGCCGAGCAGGTGCCGGTCTGGTACTCGGGCCACACCGCCACGATGATCGCCACCGAGCCGTCGGTCATGGGCGTCAACGGCTGGCACCTGCCCAACGGCGACCTGGGCATCGGGTTCCCCGGCGCCGAGGGCCGCTGGACCGAGGTCTGGCTGGACCAGGGCTGAGCCCTCACTGAGACGTCGATCAGGGTTCCCGGGTACGAGACGAGAGACGGTCCATGCGCAAGGTGATCCTCCTCCGCCTGATGAGGCTGTTGGCCACGCTGTTCGTGGTCACGTTCCTCACCTTCTCGATGGTCGCGCTCCTACCCGGGGACCCGGTCGACGCCATCCTCGGCCAAGGGGTCCGCGACCCCGACGTCGAGGAACAGCTCCGCCAGGACCTGGGCCTGAACGACCCGTTCCTCGTCCGCTACGTCGACTGGCTCGGCAACGCCGTCCAGGGCGACCTGGGCGAGTCGTACATCAACCGCGGCCAGACCGTGGCCGGGACCATCTCTGACCGGGTCCCGGTCACGGCCCAGCTCGCGTTCATGGCCGTGATCATCGCCGTGATGCTGGCGGTGCCGATCGGGGTGGTCGGGGCCTACAAACAGGGGCGATGGCCGGACACCATCAGTTCGGCCGGCGTCCAGCTCGCCCTGTCGGTGCCCAACTTCGTGACCGGCATCTTCTTCATCTGGCTGTTCGCGGTGACGCTCGGGTGGTTCCCGGCGTCGAACTGGAACCGCCTCACCGAGAAGGGCCTCGTCGACAACCTGAGCACGGCGATCATGCCGGCCATGGCGCTGGCCCTCACCCAGATGGCCATCTTCTCCCGGCTGGTGCGCTCCGACATGGTGGCCACGCTCCAGGAGAACTACATCCTCGCGGCGAAGGCCAAGGGCATGAACGATCGGTTCATCCTCCTGCGCCACGCCCTGCGCCCGAGCTCGCTGAGCCTGATGACGATCATCGGCATCAACTTCGGCGCCCTCTTGGGCGGCACCGTCATCATCGAGACCCTGTTCGCCATCCCCGGCCTCGGGTTCCGGCTGATCAACGCCATCAACCAGCGGGACATCCTCATGATCCAGGGGATCACGGTCTTCGTCGCCACCGTGTACGTGGTGATCAACGCCGCCGTCGACCTGCTGTACACCGTTGTCGACCCCCGGATCAGGAGGAGCTGACGTGGCCCTCACCGACCTCCCCGAGTTCCCGAGCGACCGCGTCGGCCGCATCTCGACGTCGGTCCAGCCCGACGCGGGCAGCAGGGGCACGCCGAGGCGTCGGACGAGTCCGGTCCGTGTGTTCCGGGAGATGCCGCTGCTGGTCAAGATCAGCGCGGTGTGGCTGCTGCTCGTCGTCTTCGGTGCGATCTACGCGAAGCTCGACACCTTCGTGTTCGACGGTGCCCTGCCGCTGCAGGACCCGAACTTCCAGACCAACAACTTCAACGCGTCGACGGGTGAGTTCGGTACCGGCGATCCCTACGAGCCGTCGTCGGCCGACCACTGGCTCGGGACCGACACGCTCGCCCGTGACACGTTCGCCCGCCTCGTGCACGGCGCGTGGGTGAGTCTCATCGTGGCCGGGGTGTCCGCGCTGTTCGGCATCGTCGTGGGCGGCTTCTTCGGCTCGCTCGTCGGGTTCGTCCGCGGCCGCACCGAGAACGTGGTCATGGCGGCGGTCGACGTGATCCTGGCCTTCCCCGCGCTGGTGCTCCTGCTTGCGCTGGTCTCGATCTTCGAGGTACGCGACCTGCTCCTGATCAGCGTGGTCATCGGCGTGTTGTCGATCCCGCCCTACACCCGCGTCGCCCGGGCCAACAGCCTGGCCATCTCCAACCGGGAGTTCGTGACCGCGGCGCTGGCCATCGGCACCAAGCGACGGACGATCCTGCGCCGGGAGATCATCCCCAACGTGCTGCCGACCCTGCTGTCCTACGCCATGGTCGCGGCCGCGTTCGTCGTCGTGGTCGAGGGCTCGCTCTCGTTCCTGGCGCTCAGCGTCCAGCTCCCCACCCCCACGTGGGGCAACATGATCAACCAGGCCCGGCCCGACGTCAGCGTCGCGGCCGTCCAGGTGCTGTGGCCGTCGCTCGCTCTGTCCGCCACCGTCCTGTCGCTCAACCAGGTCGGTGACTGGTTCCAGCGGCGCGGCGCGGTGCGCGACGCGGCCATCTGAGCCCGCCCGGGCCTCCCGGACCGTCGCCGGGTCAGCGGGCGCGGCGGCTCCAGGCGTCGAGGAAGGCGCGGTCGCCGGCCGAGTCGAGGAACGGCAGGCCGACGGCCTCCCACTGCCAACGGACGACCTCGGCGAGCGCGAAGAGGTCGGTGTGGCCGTCGATGCCGTAGCCGTCGGGTATGGCGATGTCGCCGCCGAGCTCGGTGAGGGTCCACCGGTTGGGGCAGTCCGCGACCCGGGGAGGCGCCGACGCGGACGAGCGGATCCACGGCTCGTCGGCCCGGCGGATGCCGACGTCGATGCGGAACGTGCCCCGGCAGCCCTGGTTGCCGGTGCTCGAGCTCACCGTCACGCACCGCACGACATCGTGTTCAGCCCGCCACCAGTGGTGACGATGTTGTTGTACCCGGCGTCGCGCAGCGACGGCACGAGTGCCCGCTGCACGACGAACCTGATCGACTCGCCAATCATCGACACACCATCGAGTCTCGTGCCTTGCGGGCCCGCTGCCGTCGCCCGATCGGGCGAAGTCGGCGCGTCCGGGCGTGATTGACGTTCAGTCCTTTCCGGTCTCGCCGTCGCTTCCCGGGGGTCGGTGGCGCTCGAAGACGGCGCGGACGACCTTCCCGTTGGGGAGCAGGCGCATGTCGAGCTTGTCCGCAAGCCGTTCGATGACGGTGAGACCACGTCGCAGGCGGTAGCCGTCGACCGGGGCGAGGTGCAGGCGGGGCAGGCGGCTGTTGCCGTCGCTCACCTCGACGGCGAGCAGGCGGGCGTCCTCCCGCAGCGTCAGGTGGACCGGGGGCGCCCCGTGGAGGAGCGCGTTCTCGAGCAGCGCCTCGGCGACGAGCGTGATGTCGTCGCTGCGGTCGTCCACGCCGTCGGGCAGCGCGGCCCGCAGGCGCTGGGACGCATCGTCGAGCGCGCGTTGACTGTGCTCGACGACCGTCGACCACCGCACGGGTACGTCCTCCAGCCGATCCATCGCCCGGCCCCTCCGGGGAGCGCGATCCGAGGTGGGGGGGGAACACCGATCGTAGTCGTGCTGCCACGCAGGCCGCTGCCGGGCTCAGCCCCGGCGGCCCGCCGATTCCTGCTCGACGGCATCGGCACCGACCTGGATCAGCCGCACGACCGTGACCAGTCCGACGCCGCCGACGAGGTTGCCGACCACGGCGAACGATGCGGCGCCGAGTGCATCGAGGTAGCCGAACGGCGCGCCGACGATGAGCGCACCGAACATCTCCAGGGCGCCGACCACGGAGTGGTTGAGGGGGCCCAGCGCGAGCAGGAACCCGCCCGACACGGCGGCCACGAGGCGCGCCTCGATGTCGGTGGTCGCCCGCTCGAGCCAGGTCACGAGCGTGATGACCGCGCCGCCGAGCAGTGCGCTCGCGAACGCCTCGGCGCCGATGCCCATCTCCGGGTAGTGGCGCCCGAGCTCGATGACGGTCGGCTCGACGTCGGGGAGCCCGACGACGAGGAGGTACATGAAGACCCAGCCCGCTGCCCAGTTGGCGGCGAGCGTCCCCACCCAGAGGCGCAGGAGGCGTCCGAAACCCGTCCGTCGGGCAACGACCGCACTGACCGGGAGGAGGAAGTTCTCGGTGAACAGCTCGCTGCGGGCGAGGGTGAGCGCGATGAAGCCGATGCCGAACGCCAGTGAGCCGAGGACGTGACTGCCGGTCTGCCGGCTCACGACGACCAGCGCCATGACCCCGACGCCGATGTCGAGGCCCCCGACCACGCCGGTGGCGATCAGGTTGGCCGTCGGCCGGTCGAGGCGCTCCTCGCCGGCCTCGACCGACCGGTGCAACGTCCGCCGCAGCTGGCGGTCGGACGTGTCCTCGTCGTCGTTCGCCGCGCCGGCGCCCGGTGCTTCGTCGGCGGGCGCCGACGCGGCCCGGCTCACGCCGGTGCGGGCTCGGGACGCGGCGGCGGACGGTCAGGTGGCTCCTCGGGTGTGATCGGTTCGACGTCCGGCCCGGGCGGCGTCGGGATCGGCTCGGTGACCGGGGGATCGTCGATCCCCGGCCCGGGCTGGTCGGGGAGCGGTCGCGTCGGCACCGTGGTGGCCGCTGCTCCGCCGTTGTCGGTGCGGCGTCGGTTGCTCATGCCGTCTCCTTCGTTGGTTGCGGCGACCTGACGTGCGTCTTCCACTCCTACCCACTCAGCTCGGGGCCACAACGTGGGTCGCGGTCTCCGACGGTCGAGGGCCGGTCGGTTCGGCCTCTGATGAGGCGACGTTTGGGCTGCTCACCGATGCGCCGATCACCAGTCGCGTGGTACATCAGGGGCCCGGAAGAACCGTGGGGTCGCCACCGCGGCCCCGCCCGCACCACCACGGTGCCCGATCGTGCCGGCGGCGAGACCGCACCCACCGGTGTCCTGCCCGCCGCCGGTGCGGCGCACGTGACCGGTGCACCCGGCCACCGAACCGGTGACGCCCGGGCGATCGCCGAGACAGGGGGAGAGCCATTCCGACGATGCGACGGTCCCGAGGCCCGGCCGGCGTGATGGTGGCCGTGCTGGCCACGGTCGCGCTGGCCGCGACGGCCGGCGCGGTGCCCCGGCCCCCGGCCGTTCCCGCCGCCGCGTCCGCCCCGCCCGAGGCACCCCCACCCCCGCAGGTCGTTGCGGGGGAGCGGGTCGTCGTCGCCCAGCTCGACCCGGCCGGCGGCCCCGGTGACAGCTGCGCCTACCGCCCCGACGAGCTCCTCGTCGGCTCCAGCGCATCGGCCGACGTCGTGGCGGCGACGGTGGCGGTCACCAACGTGCTCGCCGAGCTCGGTGTCGGCGAGGTCGACGTGTCGGTCCCGTCGCCGGGGACCCCCGTCGCGCTGCTCCGGCTGGACGGCACCGCGGTCGATCCGTACGCCATCGCCGCGATCGCCCGGGCCCGCGGCCTGGCCGTCACCCCCAACCACGTCCTGACGCTCGGCACGAGCCCGCGGGCCGTCGGCGACGTCGAACCGGTCGACGCGATCGACGGTGGCCTCCGTCCGGCCGAGCCCGGCGGTGGTGGCACCACCGTGGCGGTGGTCGACACGGGCTGGGCGCCGGACGCCTGGACCCTGCCGACGGTCGTCGCCGGCGCGACCGGGGACGTCATGGTCGGCGCCGACGCAGGGCACGGGACCCTGGTCGCCGGGGCGATCGCCCTGCGCGCGCCCGACGCCCGCATCATCTCCGTCGCGCCCGACGACCTCGACGCCGACTACATCGGTCCCGACGGCGGGCCGCCCCGCACCATCACCGACGAGGTCGCGGTGCTCGAGGCGCTGGCCGATCTCCCGGAGCAGACCGTGGTCCAGCTCGACTTCGGCGCCTACCCGTGCTTCCGGGCCCGCGTCGGCGGACCACGTGACCCGTTGACCAGCGTGAGCCCGCGCCTCATCGGCATCGAGGCGGCCATCGACCGCCTCATCGATCGTGGCGGCCTCGTCGTGGTGCCCGCGGGCGACGACGCCACCGGCGCCGAGCGCCTCCCCGCAGCGCTCGCCGCGGAGCTCGCGCAGGTGGTCGCCGTGGGCTCCCTCGACGCCGACGGCGCGCCGTCGTCCTTCTCGAACGACTTCTCGACCGTGCAGGCGGTCGGCGAGCACGTCCTCAGCACCTACCCGCCGGAGCTGGCGCCGTCGGGCATCGCCAGGTGGAGCAGCACGACGCTCGCGGCGGCCTGCGTCACCGCCGAGCTCGCCCGGGGCATCAGCACGGGGCTCCAGCCGCTCGACGCCATCGCTGCGCTGCAGCCGCTGTTGGACTGTGGCCTGTCGCTGCCCCCGGCACCGCAGGACCGACAGGACTGACGGGACTGACGGGTGTGGGTTCGGCCCGGCGCCGCGAGGTTGTCGGCGGTGGAGCCGGCCTGTGGGAGTCTGGTGCCGGCGTGCCGGGCGGAGGCCCCCGATGCGCCGGTCCGCACGCGACGCCGGAGACCCCCACCCGATGAGCCGAACGCCTGACGACTTCGAGCTGCCGCCGCTGGGCGGGGGCCTGCTGGACTACGTGATGCGCCACTCGATCGGCGACGACCCGATCCTGGCGGAGCTGTCGCACGTCACTGCCGAGCGCACCGGCGGCTACGCCGGCATGCAGCTCTCCCACGAGTCGGCGGCGCTCCTCGCCTGGCTCGCCGGGTTGCTCCAGCCGACGGTGGCCGTCGAGATCGGTACGTTCACCGGGACCTCGGCCCTCGCCGTCGCCCGGGCCCTGCCCCCGGGCGGCAAGCTCCTCGCGTTCGACCTGTCCGAGGAGTGGGTCGGCATCGGTCGGCCGTTCTGGGAGCGCGCCGGCGTCGCCGACCGGATCGAGGTCACGATCGGGCCGGCGATCGACGGCGTATCCGCGCTGGCGACCGAGCGTCACGTCGGTCTGGCGTTCATCGACGCCGACAAGGACGGCTACCGGGCCTACGTCGAGGCGCTGGCCCCTCGCATGGTGGCCAACGGCGTGATCGCCGTCGACAACACGCTGTGGGGCGGGTCGGTGGCCCGTCCCGACGCCGACCCCGAGGACACCAACGGCGTGGCGCTGCGTGCGTTCAACGACTGGGTCGCAGCCGACGAGCGCTTCGACAGCATGATCCTGCCGCTGGGGGACGGCCTGACGCTGATCCGGGTCCGCTGAGCCGGACCAGCGTCCGGCGATCCGGTGTCAGCCGGCGATGCCGACGACCTGGATGTCGAAGTTGAGCGCGTGGCCGGCGAGCGGGTGGTTGGCGTCGATGGTGACGCCGGCATCGTCGACGTCGATCACCGTGGCCGGCGTGTTGTTCACCTGGACCTGATCGCCCACGGTCAGCCCGTCGGGGGCCTGGCCCTGGGGGACCTTGAGGACGAGGTCGTCGCGGCGGTCCCCGTAGCCGTCGTCGGGCTCGATCCGGAAGCTGCGGGTGTCGCCGACCGCCAGGCCGGAGACCGCCTGGTCGAAGCCGGAGATCACCTGTCCGCTCCCCACCACGAACTGCAGTGGGTCCCTGCCCTGGGAGGAATCGAACGTCCTGCCATCGTCGAGGCGGCCCGTGTAGTGGACCTGCACAGTGTCGCCGTTGTTCACGGTCGCAGCGTCGGCCACGTGGGTTTCCCTTCGTCACACCCGGGCCCGATGCAGTCGTCTCCGCATCGTCGGGGACCACGGGCTCGTCAACCGACCATACCCACCTCGCCGGCACTCCCTCCGCTGCTGCTACCCTGTGGCCACCACCGCGACCATGTCGCGGCCACCGCGATGTGCTTCGGCCACCCGGCTGGACGGTCCCAGCCCGGCGTCGCCGCACGGCGGTCGGGTCCGGCCCCCGGTCAACCGATCCCCCCATCGCTGACGTCTCGGTTCCAGGGCTCTGCGGCTCCGGCTCTCGAGGACGTGCCCGAACCAGCCAGACGACTCCCGCGCCGTGCGCGGGAAGCCAGGAGCCACGTGAATCCCCCCACCTTCGCCGACCTCGGCGTCCCCGCCGACCTCGTCGACGCGCTCGCCGCGCGCTCCATCACCGAGCCGTTCGCCATCCAGGCCGCCGCGCTCCCCGACGCCCTCGACGGCCGTGACGTGACCGGCCGGGCACCGACCGGCTCGGGCAAGACCCTCGCCTTCGGCATCCCCCTCGTCGCCCGCACCGGTGGCGCCGCCAAGAAGCGTCCCCAGGCACTCGTGCTCGCCCCGACCCGCGAGCTCGCCGAGCAGATCAGCCGCGAGCTCACCCCGTTGGCCAACGCACGGGACCTGCGGGTCCTCGCCGTGTACGGCGGCGTCGGGCTCGAGCCCCAGCGCCGGCAGCTCGCGCGGGGCGTCGAGATCCTCGTCGCCTGCCCGGGCCGTCTCGAGGACCTCCTCTCCCAGGGCGCGCTCACGCTCGGCGACGTCACCCGGGTCGTGGTCGACGAGGCCGACCGCATGGCCGACATGGGCTTCCTGCCCGCCGTGCGCCGGGTCCTCGACCAGACCAACCGGGATCGCCAGACCGTCCTCTTCTCCGCGACGCTCGAGGGCGATGTCGCCCAGCTGATCGACGGCTACCAGCAGGACCCGGTGCGCCACGAGGTCGGCGAGGCCACGCCGGACATCTCGTCCGCCCGCCACCTGTTCTGGGAGATCGAGCGGCCGGACCGCTCGCGACGCACGGCAGAGCTCGTGGCCGCGGCCGGGCCGACCGTCGTGTTCTGCCGGACGCGTCGCGGTGCCGACCGGGTCGCGAAGCAGCTCGACCGGCTCGGCGTCGCGTCGGCCGCCATCCACGGCGGGCGCAGCCAGGGCCAGCGCGACCGGGCGCTCGGCCACTTCAGCCGGGGTGCGGTCCACGCGCTCGTGGCCACCGACGTCGCCGCCCGGGGCATCCACGTCGACGGCGTGGCCTGCGTCGTCCACTACGACCCGTGTGACGAGGCCACCACCTACGTCCACCGCTCCGGGCGCACCGCACGCGCCGGCGCGTCGGGTCTCGTCGTGTCGCTGGTCGACCGCTCGCAGGTGCGTGACGTCCGCAAGCAGCTGAAGCCGCTCGGCGTCGTGGTCGACGCGGGCGAGCCCACGGCCGAGCTCCTGGGCGACCCGTCCACGCTCACCCGGGTCGCGCCCGCCCCCGAGCGCACCGGCGACGGGCGCGGCCGGGGCAAGAACCGCTCCGGTGGCGCGCGCCGCGGCGAGTCCCGCGGTCAGCGCGACGGCGGCGGGGACCGACGCCCCAACCGCCGACGGGGCCGTGACGACGGTGGTCGTTCCGAGGGCGGTCGCTCCGACGGGCGTACCGACGGCGGCGCGCGGGCCGATCGTGACGGCTCCGGTGAGGGCCGCCGCGACGGTGGCCGCGGACGGAACCACCCGGGCGGCGGCCGGTCGGGCCGCCCGCATCCGGGTGGTCGCGGCAACCGCCGCCGCCAGCCCGCCCGGGACCGCTGACGCAACGGGGGTGGCGAACGCCTTCGTCGTCCCCGGTGCCCGCGCTCGCGGACGGCACCCCGCCGATCTGATCCGTCGACACCGCCGCCAGCGGTGGTTCGGGTGCAACGCGCGCAGGAATCCGACGCTGGCCGACCAACGCCGCAGCACGGTGCGTGATCGGTATCACCTGCGTGCATCGTGCGGTTTCAGTCGATCCGCGGCGTGGGTACCATGCAGTCCACGAGGGGAGTACCCCAGCACGATGGTGTCGTCATCACGGGCGCGAGCCCCGGTGCCATCGGCCCCAGGGCGGGGGAGACCTCCGGGTGGCCACCAGCAGGTGGCCATTCGCCTACGAGCGCACCCCCGGAGGTCATGTTCGCGTGCAGACGCGTGACGGCGCCGCGCCGCCCGAGGAGAACGACGTCCCCGAGTCGATGACCGCCGCATCCGGCGCCCCGGTCCCGTCCGACGCCTGGCACGCGCTGGAGGTCGCCGACGCACTCGGCGCCCTCGAGGTCGAGGCCTCGCACGGGCTGACCAGCGACCAGGCGACGACCAGGCTCGACCACTACGGCCCGAACCGGCTCGCCGAGGCCACGTCCCGGTCCGCGCTCGCCCGCTTCGGGGACCAGTTCAAGAGCCCGCTCGTCCTGATGCTGGCGGGCGCCGGTGTCCTGGCCGCCGCGGTCGGCGACGTGAAGGATCTCGTCGTCATCTTCGGTGTCCTCCTGTTCAACTCGATCCTCGGGTTCATCCAGGAGGGCAAGGCGGAGGAGGCGCTCGGGTCGCTGCGCAGCATGCTCGAGGTCAACGTCCGGGTGCGCCGCAACGGGCGCCGCGTCGAGATCCCGGCCGACGAGCTCGTTCCCGGCGACATCGTGATGCTCGATGCCGGTGACCGGGTGCCCGCCGATGGCCGCCTGCTGTCCGCGGCCTCCGTCGCGGCCGACGAGTCGATGCTGACCGGCGAGTCCGTGCCGGCCGACAAGACGACCGACCGCCTCGAGCCGGACACCGACGTCGCGGACCGGCGCAACGTCGTCTACATGAACACCACCGTCGTGCGCGGCCGGGCCGAGGTGCTCGTGACCTCGACGGGCATGGGGACCGAGGTCGGCCAGATCGCCGGCATGCTCAGCGACGACATCGATCGCTCGACCCCGCTCGACCGCCAGCTCCAGCGGGTCGGCACCCGGCTGGCCATGATCGCCGTCGTCGCCGTGGCCGTCGTGTTCGGTCTCGAGATGGTCCGGGGCACGCCGCCGGGCGAGGCGGCCCTCTCGTCGCTGTCGCTCGCGGTCGCCGCCATCCCCGAGGGCCTCCCCGCGGTCGTCACGGTGACCCTGGCCCTCGGCGTGCGCCAGATGGCCCAGCGCAACGCCATCGTCAAGCGCCTCGCATCGGTCGAGACGCTGGGGTCGACCACGGTCATCTGCTCCGACAAGACCGGCACCCTGACCCTCAACGAGATGACGGTGTCGTCCCTGCTCCAGGGCGATCGCCGCTACGACGTCACCGGCCACGGCTACCGGGCCGACAGCGGCGAGATCGTCGACGCGAACGGCCCGGACGGTGCGCTGCCCGACGGCCTGCGGCGGGTGCTCGAGGTCGGCGCGCTGTGCAACGACTCCTCCCTCGACGGCGACCGCCTCCTCGGCGACCCGACCGAGGGTGCGCTCGTCGTGGTCGCCGAGAAGGCCGGCATCGACGTCGAGGCCCTCCGCAACGAGCGGGAGCGGACCGCCGAGCTGCCGTTCGACTCCGAGACCAAGGTGATGGCCACGGTCCACCGCATGCCGGGGGCCGAGGGCCGCCTGCTCGCGGTGAAGGGCGCCTCCGACGTCCTGATCGAGCGCTGCGACCGCCTCGCCGGCACCGACGGCATCGTCGACCTCGACGACGCGTGGCGGGAGACGATCCGCACCGCCCAGGGGGAGATGTCCCGCGAGGGCCTGCGCGTGCTCGCCCTCGCCTACCGGGAGCTGCCCGAGGACCACGACGCGGCCGACGGCACTCCCGACCAGGTCGCGGCGGTCAGCGCCGAGGGCCTGGTCTTCGCCGGCCTGGCCGGCATCGTCGACCCGCCGCGGCCCGAGGCCGCGGAGGCCATCGCCACGTGCCGGGCCGCCGGTGTGTCGGTGAAGATGATCACCGGCGACCACCCCGAGACCGCGGCGGCGATCGCCGACCAGCTCGGGCTCGAGGGCCGCGTCGTGCGCGGCTCCGAGCTCGACCACATGGACGACGAGCAGCTCGCGGCCGAGATCGACGACATCGCCGTGTGCGCCCGGGTCTCACCCCAGCACAAGGTCCGCATCGTCGACGCCCTGCGCGCCCGGGGCGACGTCGTCGCCATGACCGGCGACGGCGTCAACGACGCCGCCGCCCTGCGCCGCGCCGACATCGGCGTCGCCATGGGCATCACCGGCACCGACGTCACCAAGGAGGCGAGCGACATCGTCCTCACGGACGACAACTTCGCCTCGATCGTGGCGGCGGTCGAGCGGGGCCGGACGATCTTCAAGAACATCGTCACGTTCATCCGCTTCCAGCTGGCGACGAACATCAGCGCCATCTTCTCGGTGCTCGGCGCCGTCATCCTCGGCCTGCCGGTGCCGTTCACGCCGGTGCAGATCCTGTTCGTGAACATCATCGCCGACGGTCCGCCGGCGATGCTGCTCGGCGTCGACCCGCCGATGGCCGGGGTGATGGACCGACCCCCGAGGCGCCAGTCCGAATCGATCCTCACGTTGGACCGCCTCGGGCGTCTCATCTTCGTCGGCCTGGTGATGGCCATCGGCACGCTCGCCGTGCTCGCGATCGCCGACGACTCGCTCGACACCGACGTCGCCATCACCATGAGCTTCACGACGTTCGTGCTCTACCAGCTCTGGAACGCGCTCAACACCCGCTCCGAGGCCGGCACGATCTTCAGCCGCATGTCGCTGACCAACGGGAAGCTGTGGCTCGCCCTCATCGGTGTCGCGCTCGTGCAGGTCGCCGTCGTCCACGTCGGGTTCCTGCAGACGCTGTTCGACACCGAGCCGCTGAACGCCGCGCAGTGGGGTGTGTGCCTCGCCGTGTCGCTGTCGGTCGTCGTCGTCGAGGAGCTGCGCAAGCTGATCACCCGCGCCGTGCGCTCCTGATGCCCACGGGGGTGGGACCGCGGGCTGCGCTCGCGCTCCCACCCCGCCCGGGCCGGGGTCAGCTCTCCCGGGCCGCCAGTCCGCCGAGCTCGTCGCCGCGGGCTCCGATGTCGGGGCGTTCCTGCACCAGGAGCTCGTCGACGAGGTCGCGCAGGAGCACGGTGACGGCCACCCGCCGCTTGCGGGCGAGGTCACCGAGCTGCGCCAGGCGCGTCGGCCCCAGCAGTGCGGCGAGTTGGAGCAGCTCGTCGGCCGAGCGGCTCACCTTGTCGCCGTTCGAGGGGTGGCGGAACGATCTCACCGGGGCAGAATGACACGTTGGCGACCGTGCGTGCGCAACACTTCGCGAGAAACGGTGATCGCACAAGAAATCAGCGCGCTGGGTGGTTGTAGACGCGCGTTCTGGGCTTGCTGGTGAGGCCGTGCACCGGTCGGCGCCGAGTGCGCGCCTGAGGGAACGTCACGGCACCCGGTCAAGGAGCCGCCGGCGGAGGTCGTGATAGGGGCCGACACCCCGGACCCGGCCCCGGAGACCTCCATGCCCACGAGTGCCCTGCTCGCCCCGTCCGCGACCGTTCGTCGTCGGCGACACCGAACGCGGCGGCGTCGGGCCGCCGCCATGGCGCTGGTGCTCCTCGTCGACCTGCTCGCCATCCCCCTCGCTGCGGGCCCGGCGGGTGCACAGGACGCCCGGATCGTGAACCTGGCGCCCAACCGGGGGACGGTGGAGGGCGGCACGGTCGTCTCGATCGGCGGGCGCTCGCTCGCCACCGCGGTGGGGGTCCGCTTCGGCGATCTGGACGCGGTGTCGTTCGTCGTGATCGACGATCGCCAGGTGATCGCCGAGGCCCCACCGCAACTGCCCGCCGCCGGGGGCGTGCCGGTCACGGTCGAGCTCGCCGACGGCACGGTCGTCACCGGGCCGTGGTTCAACTACGTGGTGCCCCTCATCACCGGCCTCGGCGTACGTCACGCCGTCGTCGGCGGCGACGCCCCGTCGGTCTCGGTGCGCGGGCAGGGGTTCACCGGCGTCACCGCCGAGGACGTGATGTTCGCCGGGGTGCCCGCCGTGTCGGCCCACGTGTTCTCCGACACCGTGATGTACGTCGTGCCCGACGTCGACCCGGCGACTGCCACACCGGGCGCGGG
Organism: Actinomycetota bacterium; assembly: GCA_034211175.1. Taxonomy (GTDB): domain Bacteria; phylum Actinomycetota; class Acidimicrobiia; order Acidimicrobiales; family CAIXPF01; genus JAXHUH01. The sequence continues at coordinate 3,057 of JAXHUH010000133.1, read as the reverse complement.
CGACGTGACGGTGCGGGCGACGTACGGGCCGGACCAGCACGTGTGGAGCGACACGGCCACCGATCGCGACGACTGGTACTACCTCGGCGGCGAGCCGACGGTGACGGCGATCCGCAACGCCGCCGGGGACGAGGTCGACGACGACGCCGACGCCCTCGCCGGCGTCGGCGAGACCCTGACGCTCGAGGGCACTGACCTCTACGACGTGCGCATCGTGTCGTTCGGGCCGTACCGGGTCGCGGTCGTGGGCGGTTCGGTGGCCCCCGACGGCACCTCGGTCCGGGTCACCGTCCCGAGCGTCCCCGTCGGCCCGATGACGGTCGTGGTGGAGACGCCGTTCGGAGCGTCGAGTCGGGTGAGCGGCCCCCGGTTCGGCTTCCTCCCCGACGCCGAGCCGTCCGTCCGCGCGGTCGTGCCCGGTGTCCTCGACGTGGACACCGGAGGCCTCCTCCTCGTCGAGGGCCGCGGCTTCACCGGCGCGACCGCGACCGACGTCCTCGTCGCCGGCGTCGCCGCGGAACGGGTGACGGTGGTGTCGGACCACCGGATGATCGTCCAGGCCGGCGCCGGCGTCGCAGGGCCGGCGACGCTCGAGGTGGCCAACGCCCGCGCCGGGTTCGCCGCGCCGGTCCGCTGGAGCGGGCTGTTGCGCTACGAGTGAGGCGTCCGGGTGGGGGATCGTCCCGGGTCGATCGACGCAGCACGCCCGAAGTCCTCGCGATGCGGGATGGGCGGGCAGTCAAGGCTCGATGCGCCGCGGTCGAACCTACGTGCGCCGATCCGCGCCGTCGCGGACACCGCCCGCAGGAGGACCAGTCCATGCATCCACGCCGGCCCCGCGATCCCCGTCTCCGAGGCCAACGGAGCGGACTCGCGACGAAGCTGCTCGCCATCCTCGCCATCGTCGCCTCGACCGTCGTGGTCAACGCCGGTGTCGCCCACGCCGCGGTGCCGACGGTGTCCAGGCTGACGCCCGCGTCGGGCACGGTCGAGGGCGGCCAGGTCGTCTCGATCACCGGGACCGGCTTCGTCGACGTCACCGCGGTCACGTTCGGCACGGTGCCGGCGACCGAGTTCACCGTCGTCAACGACAAGTTGATCTACGCCGTCGCCCCGCCCCAGAACCCCGATCCGCTCGCCGTCGAGGTCAGCGTGACCAATGCGGACGGCCCGAGCTCCAACCCGTCGGCGTCGGCGCAGTTCACCTACGTCCAGCCGACCATCACCGCGATGAGCGCCCGCCATGCGGTCATCGACGGTACGCCGCCGGCGATCGCCATCACCGGGAAGGGCTTCACCGGCGTGACCGCCCCCGAGGTGACGTTCAACGGGGTCCGGGCCCGGGCGGCCTACGTCATCTCCGACACGTCGATGTACGCGGTCCCCGACATCCGCAGCGGCAAGGCCACACCGTCGGTGGGCAACGTGCGCGTGTCGGCCCGCTACTCCCGCACCGCCAGCGTCTCCAGCACGGACGCGGGGGTGAAGGACGACTTCTACTACATCAACCCGCCGAAGATCGACGAGATCCTCAACGAGGACGGCGACCCCGTCGGCGACACCGGTGACGACGGTGGCGCCGTCGGCGACACGCTGACGATCATCGGCACCGATCTCTACGAGGCGTCGAACATCTACTTCGGGTCGAAGAAGGTGGCCCCGGTGTCCGGCTCGGTCGAGACGGATGGCACCGGGTTCGAGGTCGTCATCCCGACCCAGACCGTCGGGCTCTACCGGCTCTTCGTCGACACCGCGTTCGGCCAGACGGCGCCGACGGCCGGGCCCCCGTTCGGGTTCCTGCCCACCTCGGCGCCGACCATCTCGACCGCGAGCCCCGGGCTGCTCGACACCGTGACCGGCGGCATGTTCGTGGTCACCGGGACCGGGTTCACCGGCGTGACCGTGGCTGATGTGCTCGTCGGTGGCGAGGTGGTGGAAGGTGTCGTCGTCGTCGCCGACACCCAGCTGATCGTGGAGGTCGGTCCGGGTGAGGACGGCGAGGTGTCGCTCGCCGTCGGGAACGCCAAGGCCGGCTTCACCACGCCGACCGTGTGGTCGGGCTCGCTGGTCTACGAGGACAGCTGACCGTTCGCCGGATCGCCTGATCCGGGCGCACCAGGCGACGGGGCACCGCTGCGGCGGTGCCCCGTTCGCGTGGCGGACATGTCAGAATCATGTCAGCGTCGCTGCGGTCGTGTTGCGGGAAGATGAAGCCGACTCAGTCCCTGAAACGCTGACCTGGGCGAATCCCCCTCCGCCGTCGCTGAACGCGGTTCTCTGCTCACTGGAAGTGAAAGCGCGGGTGTCGCTCGACGATGGAACACGTGCGGTCGGCAACGGCGCCGGTCGCAGCAGGAGGTCGCAACCGTGCAGGACCAGGATCGGGCCGAGCCGAGTGCGCTCTTGGGGCCGTTCGTCATGACCGGGTTCGTGATCGAGCGCATCGACGAGGTCGACGGCGTCGTCGACCTCGTCGGTCGCGCCGATGACGTCCGGCTGACGATCGGCCCCGGCGGCGACGGCGGATCGTCACCGGGCTGGCGCACGCTCGCCCACCAGCTCCCCCGGACCACCGTGGACGGCTGCGTCGTGGGCGACACCGGGCGCGAGCTCTTCCGGCGGTGGCACGACGACGCCACCCCGCTCGACGTCCGCCTCCTACGCCCCCGGCGGTTCACCGACGGCGAGACGACGATCGAGCTCCCCGAGCCGGCCGAGCGCCCGGCCCTCGACCTGCGCAGCGCCTGATCCGGCGCGACCATCCACCACTCGTGAATCACAATCGTGTAACTGTCACACCCCTTCCGCATCATCGAACCATCAAGCACTTCCCCGAGAGGAGCAACGATGGAACGGCGGATGGAGCGGCGGTGCCCGGTGGATCGCGAGCGCCTGGCGGAGATCATGGCCGGCCTCGCGGCCGGCGACCGTGCCGGCCTGTGGGCGCTGGCCACCGAGTTCGGCCCGGCCCTGCGCGGGGTCGTACGGCGTGAGCTGCGCTCGCTCGGCCGCACGGACCTGATCGTCGACGACGACTGGGTCGACGGCTGCGTCATG
>JAXHUH010000132.1:0-19470 GCA_034211175.1 Actinomycetota bacterium | reverse complement strand
GACGGCGGCGCCCGCGGCCGCGGGGCCCGCCCAGACCGTGCCCGAGGACACGACGACCACGACCGTCGACGCATCGGACCCGGCGTTCGACGACACCGGCGACGCCGACGTCGAGGAGCCGGACGAGCTCGAACCGCTGCCCGGCTACACCGGCGGCGGGCCCGTCATCGGCGACAACCCGATCGCCAGGCTCGAGGAGCACGCCTGGGAGCAGCCGGTCCTCGTCGTGGGCCGCGCCGCCGAGCTCGCCGCGCTGGCCGCGGTCGCCGAGGCCGAGGACCGCGAGGCGCAGTACCGGGCCGACGCCGAAGCCGCCGCGGCGGCACTCGCCGCCGCCGAGCGCAGCCTCGCCGTGCTCGACGACCACATCGAGACCGCGTCGAACGTCCGCACCCGGGCCGTCGGACGCCACGAGGGGGCGGTCGCCGACCTGCGCACGATCGCGGTGGCGTCCTACATCGACGTCGACAGCCTCCAGGCGGAGTTCCTCGCCGAGCTCAACGCTGACGGCGACCTCGACAGCTCGGCGTCGGTCCGCCGGGTCAGCACCGACACCATGCGCGAGCACGGCGTGAACCGGCTGCGCGAGGCCGAGGCCGCGCTGGAGCGGGCGATCGTCGACCACGAGCTGCTGCGGGCGTTGCGTCCGGGGAAGGTCGACGAGGTCGACCAGGCGACCGAGTCGAAGGCGGACGCCGACGAGCTCCACGCGCTGGCGGTCTCCGAGCTGGAGACGCTGCGGGGCCGCGCCGCGTCGGCATCGGCGTCGGTCGCCGGTTGGGGCACCGGCCTCGACGGGCTCCTCCAGGGCTCGCTGGTCACGTTCCCGATCGCCGGGTCGTGGAACTTCATCGACTCGTGGGGCTTCCCCCGCCCCAACGGACGCCGCCACCTCGGCGCCGACGTCTTCGCGCCCGCGGGGACCCCGCTGGTGGCCATCGAGGACGGGTTCATCACCGCCGGCACCAACAACCTCGGCGGCAACGTCGTCTACCTCGAGGGCGTGTCCGGCAACACCTACTACTACGCACACGTGGCCGACTGGCACCCCCGGGCGATCGAGGGCGGGGCGGTCCAGGCCGGCGACACCATCGCCTACGTCGGCACGAGCGGCAACGCCCGCGGCACGCTCCCCCACCTCCACATCGGGCTGAAGACCGCGGGCAGCAACCCGATCAACCCGTACCCGTTGCTGCGGGCGCTGGCCGAGGCGGTCTCGGTGGCGCGCTCGCGGGGCGCGACCCCGGGCATCGCCGACAGCACCGTCCTGGCCCTCCAGCCGACGACGCTGATCGGCCTGATCGAGGAGGGCACCGTGGTCCTCACCCCCGAGCTGGCGCCCCAGCTGCCCCCGGAGACCCGGCTGGCGCTCGAGGCCGCGGGCATCGAGGTGCCCGAGCCGCCCCAGGCGGTCGGCGAACCGGCCCAGGTCGGGACGCCGCCGGCGGCCGGCGCCCCCGTGACCCCCGGCGGGTGACCGCAACCGGCGTTTCGCATCGCGAGACGGCGGATACATCAGGGTCATGACGCAGATCACGGAGTCCATCCAGATCGACGTCCCGGCCCACGCCGCCTACGACCGCTGGTCGGACCTCGGCTCGGTGCCCTACCTGGACGACGACGTCCGCTACACCCGGATCACCACCCGTCAGCCCGACGAGCGGCTGACGTGGCGCTCGGTCGCCCCCCACGCGCACCGCGGCGTCGTCGCGTTCCGCCCGCTCAGCGGCGCCAAGACCCGGGTCGCCCTGCGGCTCGACTTCGACGACGACGCACTCGACGCCGGCTTCGACGCCTCCGCCGTGGAGCAGCGGGTGAGCGCGGCCCTGCGAGCCGTGAAGGCCGAGCTCGAGGCGAGGCGGTCCCCGGCCGCCGCGATCACCGTCCCGGCCTGACGGGCCCGCTCCGAACGGCGGGCCCGTCGACCGGAGCGCTCAGGTCGGTTCCCCGACCGCGACGCGGCCCCGTCGGCCCTGACCGACCGGTCCGCCGTCCGGCACCAGCAGCACCGGCACACGGCAACCGGAGGCCAGGCTCGATGCGCAGCTGCCGAGCAGCGCCTTGGACAGCCCCCGGCCGCGGCAGCCGGTGACGAGCACGTCGAAACCCTCGTCGAGGGCGTAGGCCTCGAGCTTGTCGGCCGGCCGGCCGGCGAGCAGCACGGTCGCCGGTGCAACGCCCACCTCGGCGGCGACCTCGGTGGCGAGGGACGACAGCCGCTCGCGACTGGCCCGTTCCTCGTCCCACGGCTCCGGGTACAGGACCGAATCGGCGTGGGGCGCCGCGGCGTCGTAGTCGAGCACCGAGGCGAGCGCCATGCGGCCGATGGCCCCCGACCCGAACAGGCGGGCCGCGGCGCGGGCCGCGCCCGCCGATGCGGGGGACCCGTCGATGCCGACGAGCACGTCCGTGCGGCCGACCCCGAGCTCGCTCTCGCTGAGGACGAGCGGCGGGACGAGGTCCTCGCGACCTCGGGCGCTGATGGCGAGGGGCACGGCGAACGGACCGAGGATCGCGCCGAGCACCCACGTCTTGGCCCAGTGGCCGCGCCGGGCCTCCACGAGCCCCGTCGCGACCCCGATGGCAACCCACACCACGGCGACGACGACGTAGATCATGGCTGGATCGAACCCCGACTCCCCCGTCGGAGGTAGAGGAGAACGTCATCGTCGGACCGGGCATGGTCGCGCCCGCTCCGACCCCGAACCACGCCCGACCGTCGCGCCCGGACGGCGTCAGTTGCCCGACAGATGGTCGACGGTGCCGAACAGCTCCGCCAGGCGGGCGAGGTCGTCGGCCGGCAGCGGCGGCGCCAGGATCGCCCGCACGTTCTCCTCGAGGTGCTCGGTCGAGCCGGTGCCGGTGAGCACCACGTCGATGCCGGGCTCGTGGCGCACGAACCGGTAGGCGGCCTCGACGACGGAGATGGCCCCACCCTCGTGGACGAGGAAGCCGAGCGGGTCGTCGGCGTCGAGCGCCCCCTCGGGCACGTGGCCCGAGCCGACGAGCTCGGCGCACACCCGGCGCAGCTCGTCGGGCTGGGACAGGGCCCGCCGCACGGCGAACATGGCGAGCGTGCCGACGTCGCGCGCCCGCGTCGTCTCCAGCACCCGGGCCCGTGCGCTCGGGTTGAGCAGGTTGAACCCGACCATGACGACGTCCCACACGTCGTCGGCCAGCGCCCGGGGCAGCATCTCGTGACCGGGCTCGGCGATGAACGCCTCGCTGATCGCCAGGTGCCGGACGCTGCCCTCGTCGCGCAGTGCGAGCAGCTCCGGCACCAGCACCTCGCGGCAGTGGTCGTAGACCGGCGCCCGCACCCCGTGGAGGTGGAACACGTCGATGTGGTCGGTGCCGAGCCGCCGCAGTGACTTGTGCACCGAGTCCCGCAGCTCGGCGGCGCTCGCCCGATAGTCGTGGTCGTCGAGGCGGTCGACGAGCGCCTTCGACGAGATCACCACCTCGTCGCGACGACCGGCGAGGGCCTTGCCGACGATCTCCTCGGTCCGGTAGGCGCGTGCGGTGTCGAAGAACGTGATGCCGAGGTCGAGGGCGCGGTGCACGACGGCGATCGACTCGGCCTCGGACGCGCCACGCGCCTGGCCGAGGCGGCTGTGACCGCCGCACCCGAGCCCGGCGACGCTGACGTCGAGGTCGGTGCGGCCCAGGCGGACCGTGGCCATCTCCCCCACCGACGCGCCGGCTCCCGATGCCACGCCGTCAGCCGACGTGGGCGGCGAAGTGGGCGTTGGTGCGCTCCTGGGCGAGCGCCGAGGCGACGGGGTCGTAGGAGTCGCGGGCATCGCAGTTGAAGCCGTGGCCGGCCCCGTCGTAGACGAACACCTCGACGTCGGGCTGGGCCTCGCGGATCTTGTTGACCGCGTCGAGCGGGATGGCGTGGTCCTCGGCGCCGAAGTGGAGCTGCAGCGGGATCCGGGGCGTCTCGCCGGCGAACTCGACGATCCCGCCGCCGTAGTAGCCCGAGCCCGCCGCGAAGTGTTCGGACAGGCGGGTGGCGGCGACGTAGGTCAGCTTGCCGCCCCAGCAGTAGCCGACGATGCCGGTGCGCCCGGCGTCTGCGACCGACGCGGCGGCCGCGGTGATGTCGGCGAGGGTCGCCTCGAGTGGCAGCTCGCCGACGATCTCGCGCCCCTTGGCGATCCCGTCGCCGTCGTAGTCGAGCTCGACGCCGCGCTCGACGCGGTCGAACAGCGCGGGAGCCACGGCGAGGTAGCCGAACCCGGCGTAGCGGTCGACCACGCTGCGGATGTGGTGGTTGACCCCGAAGATCTCCTGCACGACGACGATGCCGCCCCGCGGTGTGCCTTCGGGTGCGGCCCGGTAGGCCCCGAGCTCGACGCCGTCATCGGACCGCAAGCTGATCGTCTCACCCATGATCGCCCTCCCTCGATCGATCGTGTGCGCGGCGACCGACCGTCTCGTCCCTCGTCGCGTGCCATGGCTCGGCACCAGGACCGGCCGATCGGGCCGCCGCGGCCCAGCCTCCCACAGGGTGGCCGACCGCCCACGAACCGGCCGGGCCCGTCGCGGCCGGCGCCCATGCCCCGGCGGCCGCCATACCCTCGCGTCACACGATCGCGGTGCATTCGTCACGCAACGCGACGATCGGGACCGTCGGGCCGTAGCCTCGGAGGCGTGGCGGTTGGTTCGAGGGCGAGGGACGTGATCTCGGCGATCACGCTCAGGATGCGGGGCGACGAGCGGACGAAACGGCTTGCGCGCCATCCCCTGGTCGCGCCGTTGTCCGCGACCGATGTGCTGCGGATCTCCGAGATGGTGACCCACCGGGAGCTCGACGCCGGTTCGGTGCTCGTCCACCAGGGCACGCTCCCGTTCGACATCTTCGTGATCGACCGGGGTGTCGCCGACGTGGAGCTCGACGGGACGGCGATCGCCGAGATCGGCGCCGACCGCGTCGTCGGCGGCGCGGCCCGACGGGCCTGGGTCCCCTATGGCGCCACGGTCCGGGCGCGCACGCCGATGGTGGTGTGGGCGGTCGACCCCCGCTCGGCGCGGGCGTTCCTGCGCATCGCCCCCCATGCGGCACGCATCCCGTGGGCCGACTCGCTGCCGAACCCCGGCGCCGAGTCCCGGCCCCAGCCGACCCGCCGCTGACCTTTCGCTCATCTGAGCGGCGGTTCGCTCGGACGCGCGCGTTCCGTGTCCGGTTCTCACGTTGAGTGGCGCGATCGCCGGTTCGGCTACCCTCGGGGCGGGGACGCGCAGCCGGGGGGTTGGACGTGCACGATCTGGTCATTCGACGCGGGACGCTGGTCGACGGGACGGGTGAGCCACGCCGCCTCGCGGACGTGGCGATCGACGACGGTGTCATCACCGGGGTCGGATCGGTCGACGGTCGCGGCCGCCGCGAGATCGACGCCGACGGCCTGCTCGTCACCCCCGGATGGGTCGACATCCACACCCACTACGACGGCCAGGCCACGTGGGACCCACTGATCACGCCGTCGTCGCTCCACGGGGTCACGTCGGTCGTCATGGGCAACTGCGGCGTCGGCTTCGCCCCGGCCCGCTCCGGTGCGAGCGACCACGACGCGCTGATCGCGCTCATGGAGGGCGTCGAGGACATCCCCGGCGCCGCCCTGTCCGAGGGCATCACGTGGGAGTGGGAGTCGATCCCGGAGTACCTCGACGCGCTCGAGCGGCGACCACACGCCGTCGACCTCGGCGCCCAGGTCCCCCACGCCGCCCTGCGCGCCTACGTCATGGGCGAGCGGGGAGCCGACCACACGGCCGAGCCGTCGGGGCGCGAGATCGCCGACATGGCCCGGCTCGTGGCCGAGGGCCTCGCCGCCGGCGCGCTCGGGTTCGCGTCGTCGCGCACGCTCAACCACCGCAGCCGCGACGGGCGGCGCATCGGCACCCTCACCGCCGGTGAGGCCGAGCTGGTCGGCATCGCCGAGGCGCTCGGCTTCGCCGACACCGGGGTGCTCCAGTTCGTGTCCGACTTCGGCGACGTCGACGCCGAGCTCGGGTTGCTGCGACGGGTCGCCGAGCGGGCCGGGCGGCCGCTGTCGGTGTCACTCGTCCAGGTCGACCACCAGCCGGAGCGCTGGCGCGAGGTCCTCGCCCACATCGAGCGCGCGAACGCCGAGGGCGTCGACATCAAGGCCCAGGTCGCGGTGCGCACGGTCGGGCTCCTGATCGGGCTCCACGGCTCGATGCACCCGTTCGTGAAGACGCCGTCCTACGCGCCGCTGGCCGACCTGCCGGTCGACGAGCAGGCCCGGCGGATGCGCGACCCCGAGCTGCGCCGACGGCTGCTCGCCGAGGCCGGCGACGTCCGGGGCGGGCTCTTCGAGTACGTCGCCCGGCGGATGGACAAGATCTTCCCCCTCGGCGACCCGCCCGACTACGAACCGCCCGCCGAACGTTCGATCGCCGCCCGGGCCGCCCGCACCGGCCGCTCCCCGCTCGAGGAGCTCTACGACGTGCTCGTCGACGGCGCGGGCAGCGACCTGCTGTACTGCCCGGCCGGCAACTACGCGGGCTACGACCTCGAGGTGGTGCGGGAGATGGCGCTCTCGCCGTTCACGCTCTCGGGGCTGTCCGACGGCGGCGCCCACTGCGCGTTCATCTGCGACGCCAGCTTCCCGACGTTCGCGCTGGCCCACTGGTGCCGCGACCGGACCCGGGGCCCGCAGCTGCCGCTCGAGCACATGGTCCGGCGCCAGACCGCGGACACCGCCCGCCACGTCGGCTGGCACGACCGCGGCGTCGTCGCACCCGGGTACCTGGCCGACCTCAACGTCATCGACCTCGACGCGCTCGCGCTGGCGCCGCCCCGGATGGTCCACGACCTGCCCGCCGACGGCCGTCGGCTCATGCAGGGCGCGTCCGGGTACCGGGCGACGATCAAGTCCGGTGTGGTCACCTTCGAGGACGGTGTGCACACCGATGAGCTACCGGGCACGCTCGTGCGGGGCGCCCGTCCGGCGCCGGTCGCCGCCACCGCCGCGCGCTGAGCGGGCCGCCACCCCGCCCGGTCGACGCTCGCCGGCGCTCGGCCCGCAAACAACTGGAAGGCCGGGCGGCGGCGGGCGCAGGATGCGGGGATGCACGACGCCTCCCCGGGCCCCCTCGTCGCCGCGCGCCGCCTGACCAAACGGTTCGGCGACTTCGTCGCGGTCGACGGGATCGACCTCGAGGTCCGCCCGGGCGAGGCGTTCGGGCTGCTCGGGCCGAACGGGGCCGGGAAGAGCTCGACGATGCGCATGATCGGCGCGACCTCCCCCCGCAGCGACGGCGAGCTGCGCATCCTCGGCCTCGACCCCGACGCCGACGGCCCCGCCATCCGTGCCCGGCTCGGCGTCGTGCCCCAGGAGGACTCGCTCGACAACGCGCTCACCGTGCGGGAGAACCTGCTCGTCTACGGCCGCTACTTCGACCTGCCCCGCCGGGTCGTCGCCGAGCGGGCCGACGAGCTGTTGGAGTTCGTCCAGCTCACCGACCGGGCCGACGACCGCGTCGACCCGCTGTCCGGGGGCATGAAGCGCCGCCTCACGATCGCCCGCGGCCTGGTCAACCGTCCGGAGCTCCTGCTGCTCGACGAGCCCACGACCGGCCTCGACCCCCAGGCCCGGCACGTGCTGTGGGACCGGCTCCACAAGCTCCGCACCGACGGCGTGACGCTCGTGCTCACCACCCACTACATGGACGAGGCGGAGCAGCTGTGCGACCGCATCGTGGTCATGGACCGCGCCCGGGTCGTCGCCGAGGGCTCACCCCGCGAGCTGATCGCCGACCACGTGCCCCGCGAGGTGGTCGAGCTGCCGCTGAGCGGGCCCGGCGCCGTGCCCCTCGGGCGGATCGAGGCGCTGGGCGAGCGCTACGAGACCCTGACCGAGCGGGTGCTCGTCTACACCGACCGGGCCGATGAGGTCGTGCGAACGCTCCTCGACGGGGCGCCCGGGGCCGGGACGCGAGACGGTGCGGTCGACACGGCCCGACCGTCGACCTACATCCGCCGGGCGACGCTCGAGGACGTCTTCCTGCGCCTGACCGGCCGGACGCTGGTCGACTGATGGCGGCCGACACCCCGACCTCGTCCACCGCGAGCTCGGACACCCCGGCCATCGGCCGTCGTCGGCCGACACCCGGTTGGCGGCGGGTGCTGAGCGCCTACCTGGCCCGCTACCGCCACCTGTGGAAGGCGTCGGTGACCACGTCGGTCCTCACGCCGCTCGCGTTCCTCGGCGCCATGGGACTCGGGCTCGGGACGCTGGTCGACGACGGCACCGGTGACCTCGGGGCGGCGACGAGCTACCTGGCGTTCGTCGCCCCCGGCATCCTCGCGGCATCGACCGCCCAGATCGCGGCGAGCGAGAGCACGTTCCCGGTCATGGGCGACTTCCGGTGGGACAAGACCAACCACGCCGCGCTGGCGACGCCGCTCACCGTGAACGAGATGGTGCACGGCTGGGTGGCGTGGCTCGCGGTGCGGCTGACCCCGACCGCGCTGCCGTTCGTGGTCGTGATGGCGGTGGCGTCGCTGCTCGAGTCGCCGATCGGCGTCCTCGCGCTGCCGGTGGCGGTGCTGGGCGGGCTGGCGCTCGGCACGCCGATCGCGGCGTACACGGCCACCCAGGAGACGGAGGAGACGTTCACCGTCATCTTCCGCATGATCGTCCTGCCGCTGTTCCTGTTCTCGGGGACGATGTTCCCCGCCGACCAGCTGCCCGGCGTGGTCCACGCCATCGTGGCCGTGGCGCCGATCTACCACGCGGCCGCGTTGGCCCGGGCGCTCGCGCTCGACACGGTCGAACCGGCGGCCGCCGCCCTGCACCTCGCCGTGCTCGTGGCGTGGACCGGGGCCGGGATCGCGCTGATGCGGCGCACGTTCACGAGGCGGTTGATCACGTGAACGTGACCGGCGCGCTGCGCGCCGCCCCGCCGGTGCTGCGCCCCCACCGGGCGTGGCACGTCGTCGAGCGCAACCTGCGGGTCTACCGGCGAACCTGGCTGGTGCTGCTGACCGGCCTCCTCGAGCCGATCGTCTACCTGCTGTGCTTCCGCGTCGGGTTGGCCGAGCTCATCGGCGACGTCGACGCCGGCGCCGGGCGCATCGTCCCGTACCTGACGTTCGTGGCACCGGGGCTGCTCGCGGCCTCGATGATGAACGGCTCGATCTTCGACACCACGTTCAACGTGTTCTTCAAGATGCGCTACGAGCACACCTACGACGCCATGCTGACCACGCCGATCCGGGTCGTCGACGTCGTGGCCGGCGAGCTGGCGTGGGCTATGGGCCGCAACGGCGTCTACGCGACCTCGTTCTTCGTGGTCATGGCCGTCGCCGGGACGCTCGAATCGTGGTGGGCCGTGCTCGCGATCCCCGCGGCGACGCTGGTGTGCTTCGCGTTCGGCGGGCTCGGCCTGGCGATGATGTCGTTCCTGCGGTCCTGGGAGGACTTCGACCGGGTGATGCTCGTCATCATGCCGCTGTACCTGTTCTCGGCGACGTTCTACCCGCTGTCGGTCTACCCCCGCTGGGCCGAGATCGTCGTCCAGCTGACGCCGCTCTACCACGGGGTAACGCTGGTGCGGGCGCTGACGCTGGGCGACGTCGGGCCGGTGCTGATGGTCCACGTCGCCGTGCTGGTGGCCCTCGGGTGCGCCGGGCTGGCGGTCGCCAACCGGCGGCTGACCGGTCGGCTCCTGGCCTGAGCCGGGGCGTCATCGTCGGGCTCTGCGCACGCCGGGCCGAGCGGACGGACGGGACCGGACGAACCGGAACGAAAAAGCACTGAGGCTGCCCCGGTGATTCCGACGCGGGCGGTTGACGGAATCACCGGTGCAGCACTCAGTGTTGCACTCACATTACGACAGTGACAGCGGCATGACAACCCGCTCGTCACGAAGTGCTGACGGAGCCGGGGCCGGCACCGAACGGTGCGCAGAGATGGGGTTGCAGCGATCCCGACGACAACGTTGGCGCCGAGACCAGCTGCCCCACGGCGGCAGAGCGGCCGTATCGCCGGCGGGCCGGTGGCCCACACAACGAAAAAGCACTGAGGCTGCCCCGGTGATTCCGACGCGGGCGGTTGACGGAATCACCGGTGCAGCACTCAGTGTTGCACTCACATTACGACGATGACGGCGCCGTGACAACCCCCTGGTCGCTCATGTCAGGTAAGAACCCTCTGACCAGGGAACTCACGGCCCGCGGTCGCCCCGTCACCGCCCCTCGGACAACGCTCACCCGTTCCGGGTACCTCCACGGGCCCGGGACGGCCGGACCGGAACCCAGAACCGACACCGCCCGTTCTGGGTTCCACCACCGGCGCGCAACACCGGGCGGGAACCCGGAAGCGCTCTGGAGGTCGTGGCCGCAGCCGGCGGCAGAACGCCAAAAAGCACTGAGGCTGCCCCGGTGATTCCGACGCGGGCGGTTGACGGAATCACCGGTGCAGCACTCAGTGTTGCACTCACATTACGACGATGACGGCAGGGTGACAATCCCTTTCCTGCCGAGGCATCGACCGCCACCACCGCTGCGCTCGCCGGTGCGCGAACAGGCAGAACACGATCGCGCTTCGCCGCAGAACGCCAAAAAGCACTGAGGCTGCCCCGATGATTCCGACGCGGGCGGTTGACGGAATCACCGGTGCAGCACTCAGTGTTGCACTCACATTACGACGATGACGGCAGGGTGACAATCCCTTTGTCACGGATGTGTACCCGCCCACGTCCGGCCGGGCAGCTCCGGCCCCGTCAGTTCATCGACGGGTCGTCCGGGTAGTTGCCGTAGATCGCCGCGAGCTTGCCCTCCTGGCGGGCCAGCACCCGATGCCACAGGTCGTCGGGGTCGTCGGTCAGCGCGTCGTCGGGATGGGCGCCGACCACGAACCATGCCTGGACGGCGAGCTCGCCCTCCAGCTGGCCCGGCCCCCAGCCCGAGTAGCCCGCGAAGAACCGGGCCGACTCGATGCGCTCCGCGATCTGGTCGGGCTCGGCGCCGAGCTCGACCACGCCGACCCGTTCGATCAGCACGTCGGCCCGCTCGTCGAGGCCCGGGCGGAACCGACCGATCGCCAGCACCACGTCGGGCTCGACCGGACCGCCGGAGAAGAGCACCGGCGGGTCGCCGGCGAGCGTCGCCCAGTCGGGCAGCGGGATCGAGACCTCGGTGTCGCTCGGCCGGTTCAGGACCAGGCCGAGCGCACCCTCGGGGCCGTGCTCGAGCATGAGCACGACGGTGAAGTCGAAGTTGTCGTCACCGACGCTCGGCGTCGAGACGAGGAGGCGACCAGCGGTGGACTGGGTTGCGTCGCGATCGAGCGCCATGAGCCCCCATCTGACACGAGGTTCCAGGTGAGGGCAAGCCCCCTCGCGTCACCCGGGTCGTCGAGTGATCGTGGCGTCGAGCAGCGGCTGCGGCTCAGCCGGAGGTGTTGAGCTCGAAGAGGAGGCGCAGCTGCTCCTCGGTGCCGAGCGCGATGACCACGTCGCCGGCGTCGAGACGGCTGTCGGGCTGGGGGTTGTGGTTCAGGTCGCCCGTCGAGGTGCGCAGCGCGAGCACGGTGGCGCCGGTGCGCTCACGGATGCGGCACTGGCGCAGGGTCTTGCGCCGGAACGGCGAGCGGGCGTCGACCGGCAGCTCCTCGATGCGGACCGAGAGCTCCCGGTCGTGCATCACCATGTCGAGGAAGTCGGCGACGGTCGGCTGCATCACCATCGCCGCCATCCGGGTGCCGCCGATGCGGTGGGGGTTGACGACCCGGTCGGCGCCGGCCTGGTAGAGCTTCGGCTCGGCGTGCTCGTCCGAGGCGCGGGCCACGATGAACAGGTCCTTGCGCATCGACCGGGCACTGAGGGTCACGTAGACGTTGTCGGCGTCGGTGTCCATGGCGACGACCAGCGCCGCCGCCCGTTCGATGCCGGCCTGGAGGAGGACGTCGTCGTCGGTGGCGTTGCCGTGGACCAGCATCCCGTCGTCCGCGTCCATGTCGGGGTCGCGGTCGACGATGACGACCTCGGTCCCGTCACGGACGAGCTCGGCGGCGATCGCCCGACCGACCTGGCCGTAGCCGCACACCACCGTGTGGCCGTCGAGCTCCTGGATGTTGCGGGCCACGCGTCGCCTCCTGAACGACTCGTTGAGGCGCCCCTCGACCAGGGTCTCGAGCAGGACGCCCAACGTGTAGAAGACCGTACCGGTGCCGGTCAGCAGCAGGATGATCGTGAACACCCGGTACTCGTCCGAGACCGGGCCGATCTCGCCGTAGCCGACCGTGGTCACCGTGATGACGGTCTGGTAGAGCGCCTCGAGCAGCGTCAGGTCGAGCAGGACGTACCCGATCGTCCCGCCGACGAGGACCGCGGTGATGAGGGCGAGGCCGAAGCGGAACCGGTTCCACGGGTCTCGTATGCCGTCGGGACCGAACGAGGCCATCCGACGGATGTACCGACCGAGTTTCATCCCCGTTTGTTGTCGGCGGGGTCCCGCGGCGACGCCATGGCTCGCCGATGGTATTCGACGCGCCCTGCGGGGCGGTCACGGCGGTCACGAGCTCACACCGTCACGCAGCGGCGGCCCGTTGCTCGTGGAGCGTGAACTCGTTGCCCTCCGGGTCGCGGAGGATGGCGATGCGCCCGCCGGCCAGCTCCCCGACCTCGCTGACCGTCGCACCGAGCCCGACCACGCGGGCGAGCTCGCTCTCGAGGTCGGCGACGACGAGGTCGGGGCGGACCCGGTTCACCGCCGTCTTCCACTCCGGCACCTCGACGAACACGAACTGGGCGACGCCGAGGCCGCCCCCGTCGAGGCTGATGTAGTCGTCCTGGTGGACCGCGCGGCGGTAGCCGGTCACCTCCGACCAGAAGTGGCTCAGCTGCAGCGGGTCGACGCTGTCGAACACGAGTTGGATCCCGTCGAGGCTCATGGCGCGAAGGTACCACGCGGATCGAACACATGTTCGATCGAGTTGGGATCCCGCCGGTGCGCGTCGGGTCCCGGGTTCACCGCCCGCGGACGGGTGTGCCGCAGGACGCGCAGAACCGGTCCTCCGGCTCGACCGCCGCGCCGCAGGCGGTGCAGAACCGGCCGGGCCCGGCGGCGGGCCGCGGCTGTGACGGCGTCTCCGGTGGTTGCGGTTGCTGCGGCCGTGGCTCCGGGCGCTTCGTGGCCGGTCGGCCGAAGAGCCCGGCGAACAACGACTTGTCCGGCACCGGCTCCGGCCGGGGCGGCGGCTCGAACCCGCAGCACGCGCACACCGTCGCGTCGGCGTCGTTGCGGGTGCCCTCCGGGCAGATCCACTGGTCGGGGGCGTACGGCTTGCCGCCTTCGCGGGGCACCGAGCACCACACGCAGACGGTGCGGCCGGCGTCGTTCTTCTTGCCACAGGTCGGGCAGCGCCATCGGGCCATCGGCGGACGGTACCGCAGCCGGGGCGGGCCGACGGCCGGCCCCGAGATCCCGCAACCCCCGATATGACGGTCACCATGCGGAGGACACGGGATGGTGACGGGGACGTGACCACTTCGTCACGGAACCCCCCGTTGCGTTGCACATGGTTTGCAGGTGGGGCGAAAGGCGAGATTCCTGCCCGAGTTGGCCGTCTGTAGTGGTGAGAGACGGAACACGGATCGCACGGAAGACCGAGGAGCCCCCGATGGAGACCAAGCACACCACCAAGCGAGTGGCCCGGATCGCCGGCCTGGCGCTGGTGCCCGTGCTCTTCGGGACGGTCACGGTCGCCTGCGACGCGGACCAGATCGGCGACGCCATCGCCCAGCTCCGCAGCCAGGACGCCGAGGTCACCGTCACCGACCCGGCCGTCGAGGCCGCTGCGGTCGAGGCCGAGCAGGCCGACGCCATCGCCCCGGCCGCCGCTCCGGCCCCGGCCATCGCCCCGGCGATCCCGCCGGCGGACGCCGAGCCGGTCTCGGGCACGATCGAGATCACCTACGAGACCACCGACGCCACCACGATCACCGCATCGCTGCTCACCGACGACGGCTCGACCATCGCCAGCGCCGAGCTCGAGGCGAACACGACCTACACCCTCGACGGCATCGCCGCCGGCACCTACAACATCGCCGTGGTCGAGGAGGCCGAGATCTCCGAGACCGAGACGGCCGACGGCGGCGTCGGCCTCGGCTGGTCCCGTGCCGCCCTCGCCCAGTCGGTCACCATCGACGCCGACACCGCCACGGTCCTCTGCCAGGCCAACGCCGGCTGCACCGTCAGCTGACCGAACCGCTCCGGCCGCGCCGAGCGGCCAAGCCCCGAACTGGCACGCACTGACGACCCCCACGTGGTCGCCGATGCGTGCCAGAACCATTTCCGGGCCGGGGTAGGCGCTGTATCACCACGATCCGCGGCTGCGACTGCGATGCCGTTCGGCCATGGCCCGAACCTCGACCTGAGGCCGTGGGCCGGCCAGTGGGTCGCCCTCGACCGCCGGCACCCGATGAGCCCAGCTTCTTCGCGCTCGGCCGACGCCACTCCGATCACCGCCATGTCCCCGAGCCTCCTGGCGGCCTCGGGGTCGCCGTGAAGCAAGCCACCACGATGATCCCTCGTCTGGGAGGAGCGCCCCAGAAGCTCCTCCGTACGAGCTGACACCCGACGCGCAGCCGCCGCCGCAGCTCCCGCACGCTGCGCCGGTGTCCTGGCGACGTGTCGCGGCGGTGCTCGATCCGTGGCCGCATCCGGGAACCGCTGCGCTACTCCGCCGCGACGGCTTCCTCGCGGGACGTTCACCGTCACGTTCGGCCCTGAGCACTTCGCCGTCGGACGCGCCGAGGCGTTCGGGCTCCGCTTCGGCGCCCCTGCCACCTGACCGGCCGAGATCACCGCCGGCGCTTCCGGGCCACGAGCGCCTGCAGGGCGGACAGCGCACGCTCCCTTGGGGGCGTGGCGGTTCGAGTACGGGGAGCTGCCGGACGAGCTGCTGGGGATCCGGCAGATCCCGGAGGACGAGCCGATCCTGCCCCGGGCCTGACCGGCGGCGGCCCGATCATCAGGCCGCCTGATCGCCATGTGAGCCGCAGCGACAGGGGTCACCTCGAAAGCGGCGGATCGATGACGGATCGCGGCGCGGTTCGTCACGAACACCCCTGGTTTCTTTCAGCTGCGTTGCAGGTGGGGTTGTCGGTGATATCCGGGACCCCGGCGCCGGTTGTAGCCGTCGAAGGAAGCGGGCAAGAGACTTCCGCACAGCAGGAGCCACCGATGGACACGAAGCGCACGAACAAGCGAGCAGCCCGGATCTTCGGGCTCGCCCTTGCGCCTGTCGTCCTCACCGTCGCCACCGTCGGCTGCGACGCCTCCGACATCGCCCAGGCCATCACCGGCCTGGAGAAGGACGGCGCCGAGGTCACGGTCTCCGAGCCGAAGGCGCTCGAGACCGCGTCCCAGCTCGACACCGACACCACGGTCGCCGACACCACCGACGCCGCCGCCGAGACCGAGGCCCCCGCCGAGGTCACCACCGGCACCGTCGAGGTCACCTACCTCACCGACGACGCCAGCACGATCACCGCATCGCTGCTCGCCGACGACGGCACCACGATCGCCAGCGCCGAGCTACAGGCGAACACGACCTACACGCTCGACGGCGTCACCCCCGGCACCTACAGCATCGCCATCTTCGAGGAGTCGGAGATCACGGCGGACGCCGACGCCGGGCTCGGCTGGTCCCGAGCGGTGATGGCCGAGGCCGTCACCATCGACGCCGACACGACCACGGTCACCTGCGCCGCCAACGAGGGCTGCAGCGTCGACTGAACCAAGAACGCCACCGGTGATCGTCCCAGGGCGGAGACACCCACCGGTGGAGACGAGCGACGGACCCGACGGTGCCCGAGGGCGGAGTCACCACGGGGTCAGCGCTCGATCGTGCGAACCGCACGCCACTGGGCGGAGGCGGCGGCAGCGCACGAACCCTGCGGCACCGACCCCGCGATCGGCGGGTCCGGGGTAGGTGCCGAACGGAACCGGAGGTTCGCCCGAGGGCGGAGTCGAACCCCCGGAGCCACCGAACCGGAGGTTCGCCCGAGGGCGGAGTCGAACCCCCGGCACCGGACACCGCAGGTCGACCCCAGGGCGGAGGTCACCGGCGGAACGATCAACCGGCCCCGTCCCCGGGCGGAGACGGGCACCGGATGATCACGGCACCGGCACGGAGCGTGTCCCAGGGCGGAGGCACCCCGAGCAGGTGGACCATCGTGTCGGCCGCACGCCACAGGGCGGAGGCGGCGGCCACGCACGATGAGCGGGCGAGGTCCCGGTCCTCGGACCGGGACGGCAGGCAACAACCGGCGCAGATGGTCCGCCCGAGGGCGGAGTCGGACCATCGAGGCGCCGGACATCGCCGAGCGGCCACAGGGCGGAGGCCACCGGCGAGCGATCGAAGGTCCCGCCATGAGCGGGCACCACGGGCGGAGCACACGGGCGGGTACACGGGTCCGGAGGTCGAGCACGCGGCCCCCGTCGCACAGCGGCGGGGGCCGCGGCGCGTCCCGGCTCGGTCTCGCCTCGACGCGCCGCAAGGAACGCCCGTGCCGCGACGGGCGGGGTGGATCCCGGCGCGAACGGGCACGAACCACGGGTGGTGTGGCCCTCGCCCGTCCACCGAAGCGGCGCGACGGCACACGAACCGGCCGGGATCACCCGGATGGAGGACGTACGCAGGGGCCCGTATCGGTGATCGTGGCCAGGTGACGTGCAGTCAGCGGGAGACGGCGTCCGGCGCGGGCGGCGCCAATCGACGGCAGGTGCCGTCACCGGAGACGCTCCGTTTCGTCGGAACGGTGGTAGCGGGCAGCCGATCCATCGCGAACGAGGAGCACCCATGACGACCGAGCGACCGGCCCGCCGGGGACGGATCGCCCTCGCCGCGCTGCTGGCGCTGAGCGCCGCGGCCTGCGCGCCCCCGATGCGCGACCGGGTGGCCGACACCGCCGACGGCCCACGCGACGCCTCACCCGCCGAGATCTCCCGGACCGCGCCCACCGACGCCGGGACCACCTCGCCCACCACCGACGAACCCCACGGCGTCGAGCCCCGCGCCCTGGAGCCCCGCGCCGGCGCTCCGGACGAGTCCGCCACCCCGGCACCGGCGACGACCACATCGGTCGAGGTCACCTACGACACCGAGGTGCCCGACACCACCGTCACCGCCACCGTGACGGCCGGGGAGGCGACCGTTGCGTCGGTCGAGCTCGAGCCGGGCGAGACCCACACGTTCGAGGGGCTCGAGGCCGGCACGTACACGATCGAGGTCGAGGAGCGCTCGTCCATCGTCGAGGACGCCGACGTCGGTCTCGGCTGGTCCTATCGGACCCACACCGAACCACTCGTCGTGCGCGACGGCGGCGCGGGCCGGATCAGCGCCCGGTGCGCGACCAACGAGGGCTGCACCCTGACACCGACGTCGGCGTCCGCGGCAGCGGCCTGACGGCCTGAACGTTCGTCGGGCACCGGCCGTCGCCGCTGCCGGCCTGACTAGGATGCGCGCCCCAGGAAGGAGGGCGAGCGGTCGATGCGCGCACGAGCAGCCTTCGAGTACCGGGAGCGTGTGCTCCCCGGTCCGAGCCAGACGCGCGGCTACCGGACCGTCACCGTCCTCGGTACGACGGGCTCGGGCAAGACGACGCTCGTCCGCCAGCTGATCGGCTCGCCGCCGTCCGGGGTCGGCTTCCCCGCCACCTCGGCGTTCCGCACGACCGTCGCCCCCACCGAGATCCTCTGCGCCCCCGGCGACCACTACGCCGCGGTGACGCTCAGCTCGGCCGACGAGACCCGGGCCCGGCTCGAGGAGTGCGTGGCCGCGGCCGGCGTCGCACTGGCCACCGGCGAGCGCGACGCGACCGTTCGCCGCGCCCTGCGCTCCAGCGGCGATCAGCGCTTCCGGCTCCGGCAGGTCCTGGGCGATGGGCCGGACTGGCTCGACCGGACCGTCGAGGTGCTGCGGCGGGCGCTCACCCGGGCCGCCTCGACCGACCCGGTCCAGCTCGCGGAGACGATCCGCCACCAGAGGGGCGTGCGCCAGCTCGTCGACGAGCTGCTCGACGACGTCCGCGGCCGCTTCGACGTGGTCGAGGCCGGTGAGTACCTGCGCGACGAGCAGGGCTGGCCCCACGCGTGGACGCTGGCGTCACGGGAGCGCGAGGAGTTCCTCGCCGCCGTCCACCCGTTCGTCGGCAACGACCACGGCTCGTTCGGCCGGCTGCTCACGCCGCTCGTCAACGGGATCCGGGTGCGGGGCCCGTTCCATCCCGACTGGTCGGCCGAGATCCCCTACGTGATGTTGATCGACAACGAGGGCCTCGGCCACACCCCCGACTCCCTGGCCGCCCTCCCGAGCGCGCTGCTCGGCCAGATCGAGCGGTCGGACACCATCGTCATCGTCGACAACGCGTCCCAGCCCATGCTCGGCGGCACGGTCGACGCCATCCGCGACCTCGTCGCCGCCGGGCGCACCCGCGACCTCGTCCTGTGCTTCACCCACTTCGACCAGGTCATCGGGCCCGACCTGGCGAGCGACGCCGACCGCCACGAGCACCTGGCCGGCGCGGTCGGCCAGATGCTGGAGCGGGTCGGCGACGAGCTCGGCCCGGCGCGCCGCCACGCGCTGGCCACCCACCTGGCCGCCAACACGTTCACGTTCCGCGGCCTCGACCACCCGGTGCACCCGGCGCACGCCACGCCCCTGCTCGCACTCGTCGAACGGCTCCGGGTCGAGTCCCAGCCCTTGGCGCTGAGCGCCAGCCGCCCGGTGCTCGACCCGACGACGCTGGAGCCGCTGCTGCGCGACGCGCTCGGCCGCTACCTCCACCAGTGGCGGTCGCGGCTCGGCCTGGTCGACGGGCCGGCCGACGTCGAGCACTGGTCCCGGGTCAAGGCGCTGTGCCGGCGGCTGGCCCACGACGCCGCCGATGACTACGGGAGCCTCCGCCCGGTCGGCGACCTGGTCAGCCTCCTGGTCGACGCGGTCGCCGACTGGGTGGCCGCGCCCGTGTCGTGGACGGGCGGGGAGCCGTCCGCCGACGAGGCGGCCGCCCACGTCGACGCCCTCGCCCGTGCGGTGAGCCAACGGTTCGTCGACATCGTCCGGGTCCGCCTGTGCGACGAGGCGCAGGACCTGTGGCTGGCCGCCGAGGAGCTGTCCGGTGCGGGCTCGGTCGACAAGCGGGCCCACATGGTCGCCACCGAGATCCTGGCGGCGCGGGTCGGGCCCGGCGCGGCCGGTCGTGACGGCGCCCCGTTCCTCGCCGAGCTGCGCTCGATCGTGACCTCCGAGGCGGCCACCGTCGGCTTCCACCTCGATGCCACGAGCGCGACCGCCCGCAAGACCAACGGGGCGGCGATCGCGTCGCCGCTGCCGTCGGATCTCGCCCGACGCCTGACCGACGACGAGCTGCACGCGCTCCAGACACGACGCCGACCGACGTCGGCGAACGAGCTCGAGGTGCTCGGCGCCC
>JAXHUH010000131.1:0-49056 GCA_034211175.1 Actinomycetota bacterium | reverse complement strand
CCGCGAGCAGCGGACCGGCCCGGCCGGGACAGCTGAGAACGCCGGACGGCTCGGCGGTCGTCGCCCCCACGGGTGACGGCCGCTCAGCGCGTCCGGCCGTGGCACCATGGGAACGAACCATGGCCCCTTCCCGCATCCTGGTGGTCGACGACGACCCGAACGTGTCCGAGGTGGTGTCGCGCTACCTCGAGCGCGAGGGGTTCTCGGTCGAGGTGGCGTCCGACGGGACGACCGCGGTCGACCGGGCACTGACGACACCCCCGGACCTGATGATCCTCGACCTGATGCTGCCCGGCATCGACGGTCTCGAGGTGTGCCGCCGGGTGCGGGCCATGGTGGCGGTGCCGGTGATCATGCTCACCGCCCGCGGCGAGGAGCCCGACCGGGTCATGGGCCTCGAGCTCGGCGCCGACGACTACGTCGCCAAGCCGTTCTCGCCCCGCGAGCTCACGAGCAGGGTCAAGGCCGTGCTGCGCCGGGTGAGCGCCCAGCCGCCGGGCGCCGAGGAGCGCGTCCCGGTGCTGACGGCCGGTGACCTGCGGGTCGATGTGCCGGCCCGGGAGCTGCGGGTGGGCGACGAGGTCGTGTCGCTCACCGCCCGCGAGTTCGAGCTCCTCGTGTTCCTGATGCGTCATCCCCGCGAGGCGTTCCGCCGCGAGCAGCTGCTCGAGCGGGTGTGGGGCTCGTCGTTCGGCGACACGTCGACGGTGACCGTCCACGTCCGCCGGCTGCGGGAGAAGATCGAGGCCGACGCTGCGCAGCCCCGCCACATCACGACGGTGTGGGGTGTCGGCTACCGGCTCGAGCCGTGAACTGGCGGGCGTTCTCCGCGATCGGTGTGCTCGGCCTCGCGGCCGCGTTCGTCGTGTCGTACGCGGTCGAGACGCCGATGGAGCAGGACTCGCTCCGCCTCGTCGGCACCGCGTTCGTGGCCGCGGCGATCACCGGCCTGGCCGGTTGGGCGCTGCTCGTCGGGTTGCGCACGTTGCCGGTGTACGCCCAGACCGTCGTGGTCGCCCTGGTGTCGGTCGCCGGCACCGCGGTGGGGGTGTGGGCGACGGCGTCGTCGATGTTCCTGTCGACCCACGACCTCGACGTGCTGCTCGTCGTGCTCGTGGCCTCGGGCACGGTGTCGGTGCTGGCGGCGCTGGCGCTCGGTGACCGCGTCGGCCGGGCCGGGCGGGCGCTGGAAGCGCTGTCCCGCTCGATCGGCGACGACGCCGACGGTGACGCCGACGGCGTGGTCGACGACGGCGAGGTCCCGGCGACCCGCGAGCTGGCCCGGGTCGCGGCCCAGCTGCGGGAGACCTCGGCCCGGCTGGAGGCGTCCCGGGCCCGCGAGCGGGCGCTCGACGCGTCGCGCCGGGAGCTCGTGGCGTGGGTGTCCCACGACCTGCGCACCCCGCTGGCCGGGATCCGCGCCATGGCCGAGGCGCTGGAGGACGGGGTCGTCGACGACCCCGACGCCGTCGCCCGCTACCACCGCAACATGCGCACCGAGTCCGACCGTCTCGCCGGGCTCGTGGAGGACCTGTTCGAGCTGAGCCGGATCCACGCCGGCGCGCTGACGCTGCGGCCGGTCGCCATCGGGGTCGACGAGCTGGTGTCCGATGCGCTCGCCGCGGCCTCGGTCGGCGCGGACGCCGCCGGGGTCCGCCTGGAGGGGCGGGTCGTCGGGCCGCCGGTGACGGTCCGGGTGTCGGTGCGCGAGCTCGGCCGGGTGCTGGCCAACCTGGTCGACAACGCGATCCGCCACACCCCGGCCGGCGGTGAGGTGTGCGTCGAGGCAACCACCGAGCCGGACGGCGCCGCGGGCGACGGCGGCTCCGGTGGTGCCGGGGCCGTCGTGCTGCGCGTGTCCGACACCGGGGTCGGCATCCCGGCCGACGAGCTCGACCGGGTCTTCGACCTCGGCTACACGGGCGACGCAGCCCGCACGCCCCGAGGCCGTGGCGGTTCCGGCCTCGGCCTGGCCATCGCCCAGGGCCTCGTCGCCGCGCACGGCGGGTCGATCGAGGTCGAGCAGGCGCCCGGCGGCGGGGCGTGCTTCGCCGTGCGCCTCCCGCCGTCGTTGCTCGTGCGCCCCGGGGACACGAACGACGCCGATGGTGCCGGCCTCGGCGCGGCGCTGGAACAGGGCGCGACCCCGCCGGGGCGCTGAGGCGCCGGCGCGCTCAGCGTTCGTGTTGGTCCGGTACCCGGCACAGCACCGCGTCCGGTGCCTGCGTCTCGTCGAACGCCCAGGTCGCGAGGTGGTCGGCGACCCAGTCGACGTCGTTGAACGCCCCGGTCTCGCCGAGGCGCCGGAACCGGGCGACGTCGGGGAAGTCGGCCTCGGGCGTGGCCCGGATCGCGGCCTGCATGGCGGTGTCCACGACGCCGGGCGCGACGGCGAGGACCCGCAGCCCCGAATCGGCCTCCTCCTCGGCGACGGCCTCGCTGATCCGCTCGACCGCCGCCTTCGACGCGGCGTAGGGTCCCCATCCGCTCATGCCCCGGCGGGCCGCACCCGAGGACACGTTGACCAGGACCCCGCCGCCGCCGTGGGCGCGGCGGTGGCGGATGTAGGTGGCGCTGCCGTTGAGGACACCGCCGACGTTGACGGCGAGCAGCGCGGTGTTGTCGGCCGGTGCCTGGTCGCGCACCGGTCGTAGCGGCCCGAGCAGGCCGGCGTTGTTGATCCACAGGTCGATGGGGCCGAGCTCGTCGTCGACCCGTCGGGCCAGCTCGTCGACGGCGTCGGCGTCGGTGACATCGACCGCGGCGGTGACCACGGGGCCGTGCACACCCGGAGGTGGTTCGGGGCGGTGACGGGCGCAGACGGCGAGGTGCATGCCGAGCTCGGCGAAGCGCGCCGCGAGCCCGGCGCCGATGCCCCGGCTGGCCCCGGTGATGACCACGACCCTCCCGGCGACGTTCGGGACGGTCGGCCGCTGCGGCTCTGCGCTCATCACCCCGGAACCTACCGCCGCGCCTCCCCCGAACTGGCGTGGTTTCCTGCTCCGCGCGTCGTCGTTTTCCCACGCCAGTTCGGGTTCTGGGAGGGCGGGCACGGTGGGGTCGGTGCCGGCGGGGCGTGATGCACTGGGTGGGTGTCCGGGCCACGACCGAACCAGACGGACGACGGGTCCGGCGACGACGGTGCCGACCGCCGGGCGTTCGGCGAGGCGGTCGACGCGGTGCTCGACGGTCTCGGGCCCGGCGAGGTCGTCACCTACGGCGAGGTCGCCGCGGAGGCCGGGTTCCCGGGCGCGGCCCGGGCGGTCGGCACCCACCTGGCCCGGGGCGGGGGCGGACGGGAGCACCCGTGGTGGCGCGTGGTCACCGCCAGCGGCCGGCTCGTGCCCGGCAACGAGGACCTGCACGCCCGGCTGCTACGGGCCGAGGGCGTTCCCGTGGATGGGAACCGCGTCCGATTTCGCCGCGAACGCCCAGGTCAGAAGCAATAGGTGCAGGTTGTGACGAACCGTTGGTACCATTGGGACCGGCGAGAAGGCTCGTGCACGTGCTGTCCACGTGTCGGTGAGCCCTCGCCGGGGCCGACCCCCTTCTCGAGCGTTGCGCGCAGGAGTCCGGACTCGGCCCACTTGGCCGAATGCACGGTCCCGACGAGCGGGACCACGGCGGAGCATCCGCCGCTTCCACCCGGACAGCACGATCGAGACGAGTCGGAGCCCGTTTGACATCCACGACGTTCGAGTCCCTCGGTGTGGACACGGACCTGTGCAAGGCGCTCACCGAGCGCGGCATCACGGAGCCGTTCCCCATCCAGGCCATGACCATCCCCGACGCGCTCGCCGGTCGCGACGTGTGCGGCAAGGCGAAGACCGGGTCGGGCAAGACCCTCGCCTTCGGTCTGCCGGTCCTGCAGAAGCTGACGAAGGCGCAGCCCAAGCGACCGACGGCCATCGCCCTCGTCCCCACCCGTGAGCTCGCGCTCCAGGTGCGCGACGAGCTGGCGCCCCTCTCCGCCGAGCGTGGTGTCGTCGTCGACGCCATCTACGGCGGCGCCCGCATCGACCGCCAGATCAAGGCGCTCCACCGCGGCATCGACTTCGCCGTCGCCACCCCCGGCCGCATGATCGACCTCATGCGCCAGGGCGAGGCCTCCATGGAGGACGTCGACCACATCATCGTCGACGAGGCCGACCGCATGGCCGACATGGGCTTCCTGCCCCAGGTCGAGTGGATCCTCCGCCAGGTGCAGGGCAAGCCGCAGACGCTGCTGTTCTCGGCGACGCTCGACTCCGCGGTCGGCACTCTGATCGATCGCTACCAGACCGACCCGGTCACCCACGAGGTGGCGTCGACGTCGGTCACCGTCGAGGGCATGAGCCACCGGTTCCTGCTCGTCCACGAGATGGACCGGGTGCGGGTCGTGGCCGCGATCGCCGCCAACAACGGCCGCACGCTCGTGTTCACCCGCACCAAGCGCGGGGCCGACCGGCTCGCCAAGTCGCTGAGCTCGGAGGGTGTGCAGGCCGCCGCCATCCACGGAGACCTGCGTCAGAAGGTTCGCGAGCAGGGCCTCAAGCGCTTCGCCGAGGGCAAGCTCAACGTCCTCGTCGCCACCGATGTCGCCGCGCGGGGCATCCACGTCGACGAGATCGACGTGGTGATCCACTTCGATCCGCCCGAGGACCACAAGACCTACCTCCACCGCTCGGGCCGCACGGCCCGCGCCGGGGAGAACGGCCTCGCGGTGACCTTCGTGCTGTGGGACCAGGAGCTCGAGGTCAAGCGGCTGCAGTCGCGGCTCGGCATGAAGATGCCGATCGTCGAGATGTTCTCGAACGATTCTCGCCTCGAGGACCTCAGCGCGTGGGACCCGGCGGCCGAGAGCGCCGCCTGACCGGATCCGTTCGGCGGGACCGTCGCGACGTCGGTCCCGCGCTCGGACACGCCGTGCCCCGGGCTCGCCCGCGTGCCCGGACGTGACCTCTCAGATCTCGTCGAACGCCAGCGCCCACAGCAGCGCGGTGAGCGACAGCCCGTCGGGCACCTCGCCGTTGCGGACATGGGCGCGGACCTCGTCGACGGGGACCCAGGCGATGCGCTCGGACTCGAACGCATCGGTCGGTTCGCCGATGTGGCGGGCGCCCGACGCCACGTAGAGGTGGAACTGGCCGTCGCTGAGGCCGCCGGCCCATCGGTACGAGGTCAGCAGGCGCACGGCGTCCGGCTCCCAGCCGGTCTCCTCCACGCACTCCCGGCGGGCGGCATCGGCCGGGTCCTCGCCCGGTTCGACCCGACCGGCGGGCACCTCCCACCCCCAGACGTCGGAGATGAAGCGGTGGCGCCACAGCAGCAGCACCCCGCGATCGGGGTCGGTCACGACGGTGCCGACCGCGTCCGCCGGCATGCGGACCAGGTGGTGGTCGAAGCGGCGCCCGTCGGGCAGCTCGACGTCGGCGAGGTGGAGGTTGACCCAGTCGCTGCGGTACAGCGCCCGCTCGCCGTGCACGGTCCATCGCATCGCCCTCAGGCTACGACGCCCACCGCCCGGCACCGGACCGGAGGTATCGGAATCGGTGGCGGTCACCCCTCGGGGGGACGGGAGTCGGCCCGGTCATGGCGCTGACGCCGCCCCTCGCCGCGCAGGACTCGTGGCTCGATGACCTGCTGCGATGGGCCGAGGCGTCCGGCGCATCGGCGTCGGGCGTCGCCGCGGCCGCGGCCGAGCTCGTCGGGCGCGTCGCCGGTGCCGACGGCATCGAGCTGGCCTCGTCCGCCCACCTGGAGGGCGTCCCGCTCGATCGACTCCCGCCGCCCGATCCGGCGTGGGCCGAGCCGGCGCTGGTCGGGCGGGCGTACGAGGCGATGCTGTCGCTCGAGCACCGGCGACGCGCCGGTGTCTTCTACACCCCGCCGTCGGTCGCCGAGGGCGTGTTCGCCATGGCCCTCGACGGTCACGCGGTCGACCCGGCCGCGATCCGCTGCCTCGACCCGGCCGTCGGTGGAGGCGCCTTCCTGCTCGCCGCCGCCGATGCGCTGGCCGGCGCCGGGGTCGACCCCGCGACGATCGTGTCCGACCGGCTGTGGGGCATCGACGCCGATCCCGCGGCGGTCGAGGTCGCGGCGACGAGCCTGCAGCTGTGGGCGGCCGTGCGCGGGGTCGACGCCCGGGCCGGCGATCACCTCGTGGCCGGCGACTCGCTCGCCGACGGCGGCCGGGCCGCGACGTCCGACGGCCCGTTCGACCTCGTGGTCGGCAACCCGCCGTTCGGCGGTCAGCTCAGCCGCCGCACCGCCCGCGACCGTGAGCTCGCCCGCTCGTTGGCCGACCGCTTCGGCGGCGCCACGGCCGGCTACGCGGACAACGCGGTCGTGTTCTGGCTCGCGGCGCTCGACCTCGCCCGGCGGGGCGGCGGGCGGGTGGCGATGGTGCTGCCCCAGTCGGTGCTCGTCGCCGGTCACGCCCGGGCGGCCCGCGACGCCGTCCTCGAGCGTGCGGTGCCGACCGCGGTGTGGGTCGCGGCGTCGGAGGTGTTCGCCGCCGGTGTGCGTGTGTGCGCGGTCGTCGTCGAGCTGGACGGCGACGCGTCACCTCCGACCGCAGTGCCCGATGACGCGGTGGGCGACGACGCGGCACCCGGAGCCGGCGCGCCGTCGGTGACGGTCGGCCGGCGTGTCGGGGCGGGGTTCGAGGCCCGGGGCCCGGCGCTCGTCGACCGGGCGGAGCTGCGGCGGTCGACGACCTGGGGTGGGCTGACGTCGGGGCTGCTCGGCGTGCCCGCCGCCTCGGCGGTCGCCGGGCGCACGGTGGGCGACCTCGCCGACGCGACCGCCGGCTTCCGCGACCAGTACTACGGGCTCGTGCCCCACGTACGCGAGCACGTCGGCACGCACGCCCTCGTCGGGGCAGACGGCGACGCCGGGAGCCGTGAGGTCCGGGATCGGCTCGGTGTGCCAGACGGCCGGGCGGCGCTCGTCGCCGTGGGACTCATCGATCCCGCCCGCATCTGGTGGGGATCGCGGCCGGTCCGGTTCGCTCGGCGTCGCTGGGAAGCCCCGGTCGTGGCGCTCGGGGAGCTGGCGGAGGCCGATCCCGCGCTCCATCGCTGGGTCACGGCCCGGTTGGTGCCCAAGGTGCTCGTCGCCACCCAGACCCGGGTGGTGGAAGCGGCGGTCGACGAGGCCGGCGTCATGGTGCCGTCGGTGCCGACGATCGCGGTGCACACCGAGCCCGACCTGCTGTGGCCCGTCGCGGCGGCGTTGTCGTCGCCGGTGGTGTCGGCCCGGGCGGTGAGCGAGCTCAACGGCTCCGCCCTGTCCGTCGACGCCATCCGGCTGTCGGCCCGCGCCGTGCTCGAGCTCCCGCTCCCGGTCGACGCCGGCGCCTGGGAGGATGGTGCGGCCCGCATGCGGGCGGCGGCGTCGGCCACGACGGCCGTCGACTGGCGCGAGCACCTCACCTCGATGGGCGAGGCCATGGTCGCCGCCCACGGTCATCCCGACGGGGACGACCTCCTCGATTGGTGGGTCGGCCGGCTGCCCCGATGGCCCGAGAAGCGGTGAACCAGCGTCACCGGCGATGACCGGGTGCGCCGTTCGAGAGCGGGTGATCGACGCGATCGCCGATCCCGACGGATCCCTGAACGTCGCTTAGGACCCTGGTGAACAGCGTATTCGCGCTCATGGCGCCGGAAGTTTCTCGGAAAGGACTGAAATCACCGCGGAGCGTGCCCCGTTGTAGTGGGCATGAAGGCAGCTGGACGAGGCGATGACGTGATGGCAAAGCTCCTCCTCGTTTCCGAGCAGGACAGCGAGGACACGACGGCCGGCCTGCGGCTGCGGGCGGAGGGGCTCAGGACTGCGGCGGAGGGCATGCACGAGCTCGTTGCGAAGGCGTATCTGCGCCGAGCGGCGGAGCTCGAGCTGCAGGTGTGGCTCAGTGACCTCCGGGCGGGACGAGAGGTCGAACCGATCGCCGCCTGAGACGGCCTCAGCGGAAGTGCACCACGCCCTCGGCGGAGAGCGGCGGGGTGTGATGACGTCACGAAGCGGGTGACGGAGAGAACGACCGCCCCCGGCGCAGCGGGTCGGAGGCGGTGTGGATCACGACCGAGCTGTGATGGTCGGGATCCGCAGGCGGAGCCCACGGGGTGCCGGCGGAGGCACCTGGTGGGTGGACATGGCGGAGCCGGCGGTACAAGGCGGAACCGGCGGGACAGGCGGAAGAACGGCGGTGATGCGGGGACATCGGGTCGGCGGGACCCGATGACCCGACAGCGGGAACGGGGGAGCCGGGCGACAGGCGGTCGCCCGGCTCTCACCCGCCCCGGGCGGCACTGAACCGCCCGGGACACGATTCGGCGGAAGCTCGAGGTCAGGCGGGACAGGCAACTCGAGGACTCAGAACTCGCGAACTCGCGAACACGGTCTCGCACCCCTCGAGGGTGCAAGGTGTCGGGCTTCGGCCCGGCAGGGACCGACGTTCGGATCGGTGACTCGGCGGCCACCGGTTCGGTCGTCCTCGGTCCGGTCGTAGCGACAGCACGTCTGTTGCTCCCGGCGAGGACATCAGTCGGTCCGGTGCTCCGGGACTCGGCGGCCCCGGAGCACATGCGTCGTGAGCGTGGCGGCTGCTCACGACGCACGCAGAGTTGGGCCGGCCCCGTCAGGGGCTGGCCCAACTCGCGCGTCCGGGCGCAACCGGCCGCACGGTGACCCGACCGGGTTGGCGCAAGTTGGCGAAGCGAACCGCCTTCGTCCAGGATCAGTCCCCGTGTTCCTCGCGCTTCGGGAGATCCGGCGTGCCCGGCTGCGCTTCGGCCTGTTGGCCGGCGCCATCGGCCTCCTCGTCTTCCTGTTGTTGTTCCAGCTGACGCTGCTGAACTCGCTGCTCGACGCGTTCACCGGGGCGCTCGAGAACCAGTCGGGCGAGATCGTCGTGTACTCCGAGGACGCTCGCCTCAGCCTCGAGGGCAGCCTCGTGCAGCCCGACCAGCTCGAGGCGGTCGCCGGCGTCGACGGCGTGGCCGCCTCCGGCCCGCTCGGCGTCAACACGTTCACCGTGACCGCGGGCGGCACCCAGCAGGACGCCGCCCTGTTCGGCTACGAGCTCGACGGGCCGGGCGAGCCGACGACCCTCACCGACGGGCGGCTCCCCGAGCGCGACGGCGAGGGGGTCGCCCCGGCGGCGGACGCCGAGGACGGCTACGCCATCGGCGACGTCATCGAGCTGGCCGGCGGCGCGGTCACGATCGAGATCGTCGGGGTGGCCGACGACATCCAGTACTCGGTCCAGCCGACCGTGTTCGTCTCGTGGCCGACCTACGAGGCGGCGTCGACGGCGGTCAACCCGAACGCCCGCGCCGTGCTCGCGTCGGTCGTGGTCGCCCAGCCCGCCGAGGGGCGGGACGCGGCCGAGGTGGCCGAGGCGATCGACGGCGCGGTCGAGGGCGTCGAGGCGGTGACCCGCCAGGCCGCGGTCGACGAGTCGCCCGGGGTCACCTCGGTGAGCCAGTCGTTCCAGGTGATCTTCCTGCTCCTGTACGTCGTCGTGACCCTGGTCGCCGGGTTCTTCTTCCTGATCGTCACCGTCCAGAAGCTCGATGCGCTCGTGCTGCTGCGGGCGGTCGGGGCGCCGCCCGGCTACCTGGTGCGCTCGCTGCTCGTCCAGGTCGGCATCGTCGCGGTCGCCGGGGTGCTCCTCGGAGTGGGCCTGGCCGTCGGCGTCCTCGCCGGCGTGTCGGCGGCGGTGCCGAGCGCCGAGCTGTTCGTGATCCCGTCGTTCGGCCCGACGGCGCAGGCGGCGCTGCTGGTCCTCGTGCTCGTGGTCGCCGCGTCGGCGGTGTCGGTGCGGCGGGTGCTGAAGGCCGACCCGGCCGACGCGGTCGGCAAGGCGACGTTCGGGGGGCTCGGATGAGGCTGGCGCTGCGGGAGCTGTGGCGCCGCCCCGGCCGCTTCGCCATCGCCGGCGGCGTGCTCACGTTCATCACGCTGCTGCTGCTGTTCCTCGGCGGGCTCCTCGACGGCCTGTACCTCGGCTCGACCGGCGTCCTGCGGGCGCAGGAACCGGCCCTCGTGGTCTATGCCGACGATGCGCGGCTGAGCGTGATCCGCTCGCAGCTCGACGCCCCGACCCGGGAGGCGATCGAGGGTGTCGACGGTGTCGAGGCCACCTACGGGATCGGCGTGAGCCTCCTCGCCGCCCTGCCGCCCGGCGCGGACGCAGGCTCCGACGACGTCGTCGACGTCGCGGTCATCGGCTACGAGGGCGGCGTCGCCGGGGTGGACGATCCGCCGGCGGCGGGGGAGGCGTACGCCGACTCGACGCTCGAGGGCGACGTCGACGTCGGCGACACGCTCGAGATCGGGCCCGAGAACGTGCCGGTCGAGGTGATCGGCTGGGTCGACGACACGTCCTACCTGAACCAGGCCGGCCTGTGGGTCGAGGCCGCCACGTGGCGCGAGATCCTCGCCGCCTCGATCCCTGCGGCCGCCGTCGGCGAGGACACGTTCCAGGTCCTGACCGTCGAGGTCGCCGAGGGCGCCGACGCCGACGAGGTCGCCGCCGCGATCGACGACGCCACCGGCACGACCGAGACGGTCACGACGGAGGAGGCGATCCTCGCCCTGCCCGGGGTCAGCCAGCAGACCTCCACGTTCAACGCCATCATCGGTACGACGTTCTTCATCGCCGCGGTGGTCACCGCGCTGTTCTTCGCGCTGGTGACGATCGAGCGGGTCGCGCTCTACGGCGTGCTCAAGGCGGTCGGGGCGTCGTCCGGCCAGATCGCCGCCGGCCTCGCCGCCCAGGCGGTGACGGTGGCCGTGGGGTCGTTCCTGATCGGCGGCGCGCTGATGCTGCTGGCCGCCCAGGTCCTGCCCGACTCGATCCCGCTGCGTCTCGAGGTGTCCCGGGCCGTCCAGAGCCTCGGCGGCCTCGTGCTGGCCAGCGTCGTCGGTGCCGCCATCTCGTTCCGCCGCGTGATCCGCATCGATCCCGCATCCGCCATCAGCTGAGCAGCCGAAGGACCCGAAGGTGACCGCACTCGAGCTCGACGACGTCCGCAAGGTGTACCGCTCCGGCGACAGCGAGGTCGTCGCGCTGGACCACGCCTCGGTGTCGGTCGCCGACGACGAGATCCTGGCGCTGGTCGGCCCGTCGGGCTCGGGCAAGAGCACGTTGCTGTCGATCGCCGGTGGGCTCCTCCAGCCGACCGAGGGCCGGGTGCGGGTGGCGGGCGAGGACATCTCGGGCGCCACGGCCAAGGAGCTGACCCGGTTCCGTCGCGAGCGGGTCGGGTTCGTGTTCCAGGCCGTGAACCTGGTGCCGTTCCTGACCGCCCGGGAGAACCTGCTCGTGGTGAGCGACTTCGCCGGGCGCCGCGGCAGTGACGCGTCGGCCCGCGCCGACCAGCTCCTCGACGAGCTCGGCCTCGCCGATCGGGCCGCCAACCTGCCGTCGGGCCTGTCGGGCGGTGAGCGCCAGCGGGTGGCGATCGGGCGGGCGCTGATGAACGAGCCCGGCCTGATCCTGATCGACGAGCCGACCTCGGCCCTCGACACCAAGCTCGGCGAGCAGGTGATGGAGCTGATCTCGAACGAGGTCAAGGCCCGCTCGACGGCGGCGGTGATCGTGACCCACGACGACCGCATGACCCGCTACGCCGACCGCACCGTCACCATCACCGACGGCCGCCTCGACAGCTGACCCCGTCCGCGCCCCGCGAATCCTGGTTCTGGGTTCCGGTGGGGGCGCGTGGTGACGGTGGTGGTGCCCAGTTCGGTCAGTCGGTGGGGGAGGTGAGGGTGTCGAGGGCGACGGCGGCGTGGAGG
The DNA here is from genome assembly GCA_034211175.1 of Actinomycetota bacterium. Classification (GTDB taxonomy): domain Bacteria; phylum Actinomycetota; class Acidimicrobiia; order Acidimicrobiales; family CAIXPF01; genus JAXHUH01. The sequence continues at coordinate 37,269 of JAXHUH010000131.1, read as the reverse complement.
GCGGCGCCGGCGACCATGGCGTCCTCGTCGAGCAGCATCCGGTTGGAGTGGTTGGGCGCCGCGGTCGCCGGGTCGAGGCCCGGTGGGCACACCCCGAGGAACGCCATGGCGCCCGGCACCCGCTCGAGGACGTAGCTGAAGTCCTCGGCCCCCATCATCGGGGTCGGTAGCTCGATCACCTTCGCGGGGTCGAGCACGCCGGCGGCGATCGCCCGCACCGCGTCGGCGGCCGAGCCGTGGTTGACCGTGACCGGGTAACCGGCGTCGAGGTCGACGTCGGCCTCGCAGCCGTGGGCCGCGGCGATGGCGTTCGCGACCTCGGTGATCCCGCCCGTCATCTCCTCGCGGGTCCTCGGGTCGACCGTGCGCAGCGTGCCGGCCAGGACCGCGGACTCGGGGATCACGTTGGTCGTCGTGCCCGCGTTGATCTGTGAGATGGTCAGCACCGCGGGACGGAACGGGTCGATGCGGCGGGTGACGCGGGTCTGCAGCGCCCCGACCAGCTCGCACGCCGCGGGGATCGGGTCGACGCAGTGGTGGGGCATCGACGCGTGCCCGCCCTTGCCGGTGATCGTGATCCGTACCGTGTCGGCGGAGGCGAGCAGCGCGCCGGCCCGGGTGCCGATCATGCCGGCCGGCATGTTCGGGGTCACGTGGATGGCGAACGCGAGCGCCGCGTCGATGCCGTCGAGGAGGCCCTCGTCGAGCATGACCCGGGCGCCGTGGTGGCCCTCCTCGCCGGGCTGGAACATGAACAGCACGTCGCCGGCGAGCTGCGAGCGACGGGCCTCGAGGAGGTGGGCCGCGCCGATGAGCATCGCCGTGTGGGCGTCGTGGCCGCAGGCGTGCATGGTGTCGCCGACCTCGGACGCGAAGTCGAGGCCGGTGTCCTCCGGCATGGGCAGGGCGTCCATGTCGCCGCGCAGGAGCACCGTCGGGCCGGGCCGGCCACCCCGGAGGCGGGCGACGACCGAGGTGGTCCCCTCGCCGGTCGTGACCTCGAGGTCGAGGTCGCCGAGTGCGTCCAGCACCACCTGTTGGGTGCGGGGCAGCTCGAGCCCGAGCTCGGGGTGGCGGTGGATCGTGCGGCGGAGCTCGACCAGGTGGCCGAGGAGGCCCGACGCCGCGTCCTGCAGGTCTGCGGTCACGGCCGCGGACCGTAGCCCACGCCACCGGGTGGTGGTGGGGCCGCTGCCGCGGCGGGCCCGGCCCCCGACGTTCAGGGTCGGTCGTGGTCCGACGCAGGGCCCGAGGCGAGCTCCAGCGCCTTGGTCGTGGTCTGGAGCTGCTCGATCAGCTCCAGCGCCTTCTCACGGTCGAGTGCCTGCTGGCCGGGGCCCAACATGGCGATCGAGCGTCGCAGGTTCTCCAGCTGCCACTTCTCATGTGCATCCACGGCGACCAGCGTAGGCGAACACCTGTTCGATCACACCCACCTGAGGATCGTTCGCGATGCTTTTTCTACGCGTCCATGCGAACGCTGAGCGTGGGAAGGTGGATGATCCGTCAACGTGGGGGGCCAACTGTTCTCGAACGGAACGTTCAGACCCTCCTAGTATCTGTGACTCGTGACCGAGGTCGTCGACGCGGCCGTGCGCGCCGCCGGTCGAAGGGGGTAGGCAATGGCCTGGAGCTACGGGGACATCTGGGAGACGATCGCCGACGTTGGCGGCGACCGCATCTGCCAGGTGCAGGGTGAGCGGCGGTTCACCTGGACCGACTTCGATCGGCGGGCCAACGCGCTCGCCGCCGACCTCCTGGAGGCCGGCCTCGGCCGGCACGCCAAGGTCGCCGCCTACCTCACGAACGGGCCCGAGTACCTCGAGACCTACTACGCGGCGTTCAAGACGGGCCTCGTGCCCGCGAACGTCAACTTCCGCTACGGGCCGGAGGAGGTCGCCTACCTCCTCGCCAACGCCGATGCCGAGGCCGTGGTGTTCCACGCCACCTACGCCGAGGTGCTCGAGTCGGTGCGCGGCCAGCTCGACGGGGTGAAGCGCTGGTACGTGGTCGACGACGGCGCGCCCCGGCCCGACTGGGCCGTCCCCTACGAGGACGTCGTCGGCCCCGGTGCCGACCGGGTCACCGCCCCGTGGGGCCGCAACGGCGCCGAGGACCACCTGCTGCTGTACACGGGCGGCACCACCGGGATGCCCAAGGGTGTCATGTGGGCCCACGACGACCTGTTCACCGTCACCGGCCTCGGCGGCAACGCCGTCGTCGGCGTGGAGGGCATCACGTCGCTCGACGAGCTGCGCACCCGCGAGGTGCCCGACGTCGTGATGATCCCGGCGTGCCCGCTCATGCACGGCACCGGCCAGTTCAGCGCGTTCATCACCCTCAGCCTCGGCGGCACGGTCGTCACCCTCGCCGAGCGCCACTTCGACCCGGCGCTGCTGTGGCAGGCGGTCGAGGACCACTCGGCGACCAGCGTCGTGATCGTGGGCGACGCCTTCGCCCGGCCCATGCTCCGGGCCCTCGAGGACGCACCCGGCAAGTGGGACTTGTCGAGCATCCTCATGATCTCCTCGTCCGGGGTCATGTGGAGCCAGGAGGTCAAGAGCGGCCTCCTCGAGCACATCCCCCAGGCCGTGCTGTTCGACTCGTTCGGCTCCTCCGAGGCCGTCGGGCTCGGTGCGTCGGTGTCCGCCGCCGGCCAGGCGGCCCGCACCGCCCAGTTCATGCTCGGGCCGACCGTGCACGTGCTCGACGAGGACGGCAACCGGCTCGAGCCGGGCTCCGGCGGGATCGGCCGGGTCGGGCTGACCGGGCCGATGTCGCTCGGCTACTACAAGGACCCGGAGAAGACCGAGAAGACGTTCCCGACCTACGACGGCGTGCGGTACTCGATCCCTGGCGACTACGCCCAGGTCAACGACGACGGCACCCTCGACCTGCTGGGCCGTGGTTCGGTGTGCATCAACACCGGCGGCGAGAAGGTCTTCCCCGAGGAGGTCGAGGAGGTCCTGAAGCTGCACGACGCAGTGGAGGACGCCGTCGCCGTCGGTGTCCCCGACGACCGCTTCGGTCAGGTCATCACCGCTGTCGTCCAGCCGGTGGCCGGCGCCACGATCGACGACGACGAGCTCGTCGCCCACGTGCGGGCCAAGCTCGCCCGCTACAAGGCACCGCGCTTCGTGGTGTCCGTCGACTCGATCGGCCGCAGCCCCTCGGGCAAGGTCGACTACAAGGGCCTGACCTCGCTGGCCCGCGAGCGCCTCGGGCGCTGAGCCCTTCGCAGGCTGCGCGGCCAACGGAGGCACTCGGCCCGGTTCGGTCGACGATCGAACCGGGCCGTGCGCGCCGGGGCCGTCACCGCTGTGACCGATTGCACGCCCCGGAACGCACCGGTGATTGACATCCGCGGGCTTCCATTGGTTGAGTGGCATCGACATCACGAGTGACTCGGGCGACCGAGTCCGGCAACCTGGGATGGACACCCAAGGTGCCCTCCCGTGGCGACACGGGGATGGGGCCCCTCGAGAGGGGCAACGAAGTGTCCGGCGGCCGCAACGGCCAGGCCTCGACATGACGACGCGGCGTGTCCGATCCCTCCGAGGAGGACGTGTGGCGATCGTGCACCCGGGGGCACCCGAGACGGGCCCCGACGCGCACCCGTTCGGGCCCGACGCAGCGACCCACGGGTCGCCCGGGGCTCGGGCATCGGCCGACGATCCCGGCGGCGACAGCGATCACCTCGACGACGGCCACGGCCACCTCGATGGCGCGGCGGCCTCGGTCGACGGTCACCGGACCGGCCGGCGTGTGCACGTCGAGCGGTACGCGGACGGCGACGTCGTGGGCTCCGGAGCGGACGCGGTCGGGCCCGTGGGCACCCCACCGGCACCGCCGTCGGCTCCCGCCTGGAGCTGGACCCCGCCGGCCGCGCCGGCCGGTCTACCGGCGAGCGGCGCGTGGCAGCCGGGTGACCCGATCGGCAACCGGCGCTTCCTGCAGCTGACCGAGCGTGGCTTCGCGCTCGAGGGCGGCGGGTCCCTGCGCGACGTCGTCGTCGCCTACGAGACGTGGGGCACGCTGGCTGACGACGCCTCGAACGCCGTGCTCGTGTGCCACGCCCTGACCGGTGACGCCCACGCCGCCGGCCCGATGACGCCGGCCCACGCCTCGCCCGGCTGGTGGGACGACTTCATCGGCCCGGGCCGACCGATCGACACCGATCGCTACTTCGTCGTCTGCGTCAACGTCCTCGGCGGCTGCCAGGGCAGCACGGGGCCGTCCTCGGTCGACCCGGCGACGGGGGAGCGCTACGGCCCGAGGTTCCCGGTCGTCTCGGTACGTGACATGGTCCGCTGCCAGAGCCGCCTGGCCGAGCACCTCGGCATCGGGCGTTGGCTGAGCGTGGTCGGCGGTTCGATGGGCGGCATGCAGGTGCTGGAGTGGGCGGTCATGATGCCCGACCGGGTCCGCTCGATCGCGGCGATGGCGACGGCGACCGCGGCATCGGCCCAGCAGATCGCCTGGAGCGAGGTCGGTCGCCTGGCGATCTGTGGCGACCCGGGCTGGCGCGACGGCGACTACTACGACGCCGCCCCCGGCGAGGGTCCCCACCGGGGCCTTGCGCTGGCCCGGCGCATCGGCCAGATCCACTACCGCAGCGAGCAGGAGTTCGCCGGCCGCTTCGGCCGGGAGTCGGTCGAGCCGCTGGGCCGGTTCGCGCCGTGGCAGCGGTTCCAGGTCGAGTCGTACCTCGACCACCACGGCTGGAAGCTGACCCGCCGGTTCGACGCCAACAGCTACCTGGTGCTGAACAAGGCCATGGACCTCCACGACATCGGCCGGGGCCGTGGCGGCGCCCGGGCGGCGCTCGCGCGGGTCCGGGTACCGGTGATGACCGTGGCCGTCGACTCGGACTTCCTCTACCCGCCGTACCAGCAGTACGAGATCCGGGACACGCTGCGCTCGCTCGGTGTCCCGGTCACCCACCTCGACGTCCACAGCGACGCCGGCCACGACGGCTTCCTCGTGGAGGACGACGCGATCGGCCCGCACCTCGCGTCGTTCCTCGAGCGTGCCGCCGAGGCCGACGGCGGGGACGGCACGGGCCGCCATACCTGAGCTGCTCGAGGCCGAGGCGTACCGCCGCCTGGCCGCGACGACCGTGGGCCGGACCATCGTCGGCGTCGACGCGCCCGACGACTGGTACCTCAAGGACGGCCTCGGGGCCGACGCCCTGCGCGACGCGGTGACCGGCGCGTCGATCGAGGCGGTCCGGCGGCGGGGGAAGGTGGTGCTGGTCGACCTCACCGACGCTCCGACGCTGGCGCTGCGCTTCGGGATGACCGGGCGGCTGCTCGTCGGCGGCGCCGCGGCGATCGACCGCCTCGAGTACGGCGGCACCCGCGACGACCCGGTCTGGGACCGGGTCGCGTTCGCGCTCGACGACGGCCGGGACCTGCGCATCCGCGACCCGCGCCGCCTCGGCGGGGTGCACCTCGACCTCGACGAGTCGACGCTCGGGGTCGACGCCGTCGGGGCAACCGCCGCCGAGGTGGCCGTGGTGCTCGGTGGTTCGTCGGCACCGGTGAAGGCCCGGCTGATGGACCAGCGACGGCTGGCCGGCCTCGGCAACCTCCTGTGCGACGAGCTCCTGTGGCGGGCCGGGGTCGACCCGGCGAGGGAGGCGGGCTCGCTGGCCGTCGAGGAGATCGCGGCGCTGGTCGCCGAGCTCGGGCCGATGCTGGCCGAGATGGGGGAGCGGGGTGGCTCGCACACCGGCGACCTCCACGCGCAGCGCCATCCGGGCGGGACCTGCCCCCGGGACGGGACGGAGCTGGCCCGACGCACGGTCGGCGGGCGGACGACCTATTCGTGCCCCCACCACCAGGTGTGACGGGTCCGGCCGGTGGCGTGTCCGGGGCGGAGACCGAGCGGCCACGGTCGGCCGGATCGACACGAACGAGACATCCGCCCGTGGCCACAGGGGGCGCGGCCGCGGTGCAATGGAGGGGCTAGCACCGTTGTGGCGACAACTTGGCGCCGAACTACCATCGCATCGATCGTGTACCCCCGACCGTACGATCGCGTCACCCGCGCTCGTACGGCACCGTGCCCGTCCCGAGGTGACCCCGATCCCGTGACCCGCTCGTCGTTCCCCGGCCGCCTCGCGGTGCTCCTCGTGCTCCTGGCCACGCTCGGCTGGTTCTCGAGTGGTGTCTCCGCCGCGCAGGAGTCGACGGACCCGGACGGGGCCCAGCAGCAGAGCTTCCAGGGCGACGAGGGTGACGGCGGGTCGGGTGGCGGGCAGGACCCGGCGCCGACGACGACGGTCGCGCCGACGACCTCGACCCCGCCGACGTCGGAGGCGACGACCACCACGGCGCCGTCGACGACGACCTCGTCGGTTCCCGAGACGACCACCACGACCGCACCGCCCGCGACCACCTCACCGCCGGCCACCGCCGCGCCGACGACGACCGGGCAGACGGTCCCCGAGACGACGACCACCGCCCCGGCGACGACCACCACGGCCAACGCGCTGATCGTGCCGGGCGACCTCGACGCCTACGAGGACACCGATGCCGGCGCCGAGGCCGATCCGGTCGTGTCGAGCTCGTTGGTCCCGGTCGACGACGGCGAGGAGGCGGCGGCTTCGGGCGGGGTCGACACCGATCGGGTGATCCAGATCGTGATCGGCATGCTCGTGGTCGTGGCCCTGCTCATCGCGCTGCTCACGTGGCGCTACTGGTGGTACACCGACCCGACCCGGGGGCTCGCCCCGAGCCGGGTGGTGCCGGAGCGCAACGGCGTCGCCGCTCGCATCGACGACGTCCCGCCGCCGGTCGCCGGGCCGGGCAGCGGTTCGGGTGAGCCCCGCACCGAGGAGGTCGACGCGATCGACCTCGGTCGGCGCTGAACCCGCACACCCGGGTTCGCGCGAGGTGCCCGGCGCGACCGACTAGGTTTGCCCCATGGCCGGACTGGACGTCGATGCCATGATCAAGCGCTTCAAGGACCGGGCGATCGCGGTGAAGAACCGCCCGCTGCCCCCGGTCGAGGGGGACGCGCGCAAGCGGTTCCTGGAGCAGGCGCAGCTCGACTTCCAGGACTTCGCCATGCTCGGCGACGCCGAGGCGACCCTCGAGGACGGCATCCTGACGCTGAAGGTCGACCTCCGCCCGCCGGAGGAGAAGTCCGGCTCGTAGCGGTGACACCGGTGCGCCGGATGCGCTAGAGTGACACACCCACGCGGACGTGGCTCAGTTGGTAGAGCATCACCTTGCCAAGGTGAGGGTCGCGGGTTCGAATCCCGTCGTCCGCTCCACGGAAGACCCCCGGCCCAGCCGGGGGTTTCGTGGTTTTGCAGCCGCGAGCGTGGACCCGGCCGGAGCTGAACGTAGCTCGTCCGGCGCAGCCGGCGAGCGAGGCTCAGCCGACCGCACGGTGGAGTGGCTGCAGCTGCACGACGGTACGTATGACGCCGTCGGGCGCAGCGTGGTGCTCGACACCCCCGTGGAGGCCGTCGCCGCCGCCGTCTCCTGGCCTGAGGGGTAGGTACCGGCGCCTCACGCGCCTTGCGTCGGGCCCGTGCCGGGTACGGCGCGCGGCGGGTGCGGCAGCCGGGCAGAGGCCACGGCGCCGACGGCCGCGGCCGCGGCGGACGCGACGAACACGGGGGTGAACGATCCGTAGGCGTCGCCCAGCAGGCCGCCGAGCTGTGGGGCCACGACCTGGGTGACGCCGAACGCGAGGGTGATCGCGCCGAACGCCGCCCCGAAGCTGCGCTGGTCGAGGTGGTCGTTCACGACCGACGCGATGACGGCCGGGATGCCGCTGAACACGATCCCGAACAGCCCGGCCGCGACCACGACCACCGGCTCGACGCCGGTGAGGACGGCCAGCGCACACGTCGACATGACCACGAAGGCCACGAGCAGCGCCGGCCGTCGCCCGATGCGGTCCGAGATCCGTCCGACGAGCATGCCGCCGCCGATCACGAAGGTGCTGAGGACGGCCGAGATCGCCGCGGTGTGGGTGGCGCCGAAGTGGGCGTCCTCCTCGAGCATCGTGACGAGGAAGTTGAAGAACAGGGCGTAGGCGAGCCCGAACGCCGAGTAGGCGATCGTGAGCGGGACCCAGCCGGGCACCTGGCGGATGGCCCCGAGCCGGACCGGCGCGGCCACCGCGGCGGCGACGGGCGTCCGGTACCAGCGCAGCACGGCCGCCAGGGCGACGATGCCGACGACGAGCTCGACGGCGTACACCGGGCGCCAGGAGGCGTCGCCGAAGGTCCCCCGCACGACGCCGGCGAGCAGCGAGGAGACGAGGATGCCGGTCCCGATGCCGGCGCTGACCGTCCCGATGGCCCAGCCCCGCCGCTCCGGGGGCACGGTCGATGCCGCGACCGCCGGTGCCGGGATCCAGATCATCGCCCCGCCGAGACCGGTCAGTACCTGGCCGGCGACGATGACGGCGAACGTGGGCGCGGCCGCGACCGCGGCGAGCCCGGAGACCGACAGGACGAGGCCGCGCCGGACCAGCGTCGTGGGCGCCCAGCGCAGCGCCAGTGCGCTGACCCCGATGGTCCCCACGAGGTAGGCGGCGAGGTTGAGGGCGACCAGGGAGCCCGCCGCCGTGTGGGACAGGCCGAGGTCGTCCTCGACCGCGGGGAGCACGAGTGCCAGCGTGAACCGTCCGAACGGCTGGGCGACGGCGGCGGCGACCATGGTGAGCACGATGATGCGCCGCGCGCCGGGGACCGGCGTGTGCGCCGCCCCCGCGTCGTCCTGCCCCCCGACGGTCCGCATCGTTCGCCCCGGTTCTGGCGGGATCGGCCCCGCGCCGGCGCAAGGTTCGCAGGACGGACGGTCGCCGGGCGAAACGGCACGGGACCGTTGGACACCGCCGGTCGCGGCCGTGGCGGAGAACTCGACCGCGACCGGCGATGTGACCTCGCCCGCCGCCTCTCTCCAGGGGAGTGGCGGGCTTCAGCGACGGATCAGGAGCGTCCGTCGCCGAACGTGAGGATGATGCGGCCGCGCAGGCCGCCCTTGTCGAGCAGGTGGTGGGCCTCCGCGGTCTGCGACGCGGGGAGGACCTCGGCGACCCGCAGGGCCAGCGCGCCGTCCTCGACCTGGCGGCGCAGCCGCTCGATCGCCTCGTGGTCGGTTGCACGGGAGCGGACGTTGATCGGGTGCACGGTGATGCCCCGCTCGACCGGGCCGTCCCATCCCCGCACGTCGGCCATCCGGCCGCCGTCGCGGACCGCGTCGGCGATCCCGTCCCGCAGCAGCGCGCCGTCGGCCACCGCGTCGACCGGCCCGCCGGCCGCGTCGACGACACGGCGGGCGATGTCCTCGCCGCGGACCACGAACACATCGGCGCCGAAGCCCCGGACCGTCTCCTCGTCGGCCTCGCCGGCGACGGCGACGACGCGCAGGCCCTCGGCCGAGGCGAGCTGGGTGACGTAGCCGCCGTAGGCGCCGGCCGCGCCGGTGACGAGCAGCGTCGAGCCGGGCTCCAGGGCGAGGGTGTCGAGCGTGGTCCGGGCGGTCAGGGCGTTCATGAGGAACGACGCCGCAGCCGTGACGTCGACCCCGGCCGGCGCCCGGGTGACCGACGCCGCGGGCAGGACCACGTACTCGCTGTAGCCGCCGACGCTGCCGAAGTTGTCGACGATCCCGACGACGTCCGCACCGGGCTCGAGGCCGAGCGCAGCGGCATCGACGTCGGGACCGATCTCGTCGAGCGTGCCCGCGATGTCCATCCCGGGGATGAACGGCGGGTCCGCCTCGGCGTAGAGCGCGGCGAGCGACCCGTCGCGCAGCATCACGTCGGCCGGGTTGACGGCCGCGGCTCGCACCGCGACCCGAACCTCGCCACCGCCGGCATGGGGCTCGGCCAGCTCGACCGGGTGGAGCACCTCGGGGCCGCCGTACTCGCTGAGACCGATTGCCTGCATGGGTTCTGACCTCCTTCGCCGCCACGATGTCGCGCCGCGGGATCGTCAGGAAGTGCCTGTCCATCCGGGTACGGGCAGTACCCCTCTGCGCCCGACCGGGCCGCGGGACGCGAACTAGGACGAGGCCGCGGCGTGGAGCTCGAGCTTGGCGTAGAGGTCCTCGAGGAGGAGGCGGTTGTCGAGGAGCGTGTAGACCCGGATCGGGCGGCCGTCGGGGTTCGGTACGTAGTGGCCGTCGTCGTCGATCCACGGGCACGCCATGGCGGTGTACCGGCTCGACGACGGGGCCCGGTCGAACGACGACTGCAGCGCGGTGAGCAGCACGAGCGGGCTGTCGCCGAGGATGAACGTGTCGCCGAAGCGGAGGCCGAAGCCCGCGGCGCGCTCGAAGATGTCGGCCAACGACTCGAACAGGTGGAGACCGAGCGGGCCGTGGGGCCGCATGCGGACGACCATCTCGGCGCGCGACGCCAACGTGGTCCGGTACTGGTCGCGGGGGACCTGCCAGATGGCCATGGCGGAGCGGTTGAACACGACCTGCGCGGCGATTCGGTCGATCGAGAGGTTGTACTCCTGCTCGTCGCGCACCTCGTCGGCCAGGCCCTCGTGCTCGCTGCCGCCGATCCACACGATCGTCACCCGCTCGGCGATGGACGGCTCCATCAGCCAGGCGTTGGCGATCTCGGTGAGCCCGGCGCCGCAGGCGACGAACAGCGGTACGTCGGTGTCGTCGCGCATCGCCTCGGCGACGATGGCCTCCGCCGCGGGGCTCGGGATCGCCGTGTCGTGGCTGTCGAGGCCCCGGTTCGCCCCGGGAACGATCACCACGTCGGTCCGTCCGCACAGCTCGGCCACCCGCCGCGCGGCCTCGACGGACCGGCCGGCCGAGCACGCCTCGGGGTCGAGGTTGCCGACGCTGCGGAAGTGGGAGCCGACGACGAGGCGGAGGTCGCAGTCGGGGCTGAGCAGGTGCTGAGCGAGCTGGACGAGGCCGTCGGGGTCGCCGGCGAAGTCGTTGTCGATGATCAGCCGGACCCGGGGCGCGATCGTGCTCGGGTTCCAGGGCGACTCGTCGGCGGTGCTCGGGGCGGACATCTTCGTTCCTCGCGTCGGGTGCTCGTGGGTGGGCCCGCGCCCCCGGCGGCGGGACGGGGTGCGGGCGGTGGTGCACGCGGGCCCGGGTCGCGTCCCGGGCCCGGAGCTCAGTTCAGCGCGCCCTCGATGGACTCGGCCATGGTGCGCCGCTCCTCGCGCCGGCGGGCCTGCTCGTCGGGGTCGGGGACCGGCGCGGCCATCATCAGCCGCTTCGTGTACGGGTGCTGGGGATCGGTGGTCACCTGCTCGCCGTCGCCCCACTCGACGATCTCGCCCTGGTACATCACCGCGACCCGGTGGCTGAGGTGGCGGACCACCGCGAGGTCGTGGGAGATGAACAGGTAGGCGACGCCGGTGCGCTCCTGGATGTCGAGCAGCAGCTCGAGCACGCGGGCCTGGGTCGACAGGTCGAGCGCGGAGACCGCCTCGTCACACACGATCAGGCGGGGGTCGAGGGCCAGCGCCCGGGCGATGGCGATGCGCTGGCGCTGGCCGCCGCTGAACGCGCGGGGCCGGCGATCGGCGGCGTCGGTCGGCAGGCCGACCGCGTCGAGCAGCTCGATCACCCGGCGGCGCGCGTCGCTCGACGACACGTCGCGCACGGTGAGCGGCTCGGCCAGGATCTGGGCGATCGTCATCGACGGGTTGAGCGACGAGTACGGGTCCTGGAAGACGACCTGGATGTCGGCCGCCAGCTCCCGCCGCTCGGCCCGCGAGCAGTGGGCGATGTCGCGCCCGTCGAAGGTGATCGACCCGGCGGTCACCGGTGCCAGACCGAGGATGCCGCGGCCGAGCGTCGTCTTGCCCGAGCCGGACTCGCCGACGAGCCCGACGGTCTCACCGGGGCGGATGTCGAGCGAGACGTTCTTGAGGATCCGGTGGCCGGGGTGGCGGAAGCCCTTGCCCGGGTAGGTGACGTCGACGCCGTCGACGTCCAGCAGGGTCGACATCAGACCTCCTCGAGCGCGCGGGGCGACGGGGTGTAGGGGGCGCGGGCCGGGCCGCCCTCGAGGATCGCCGAGAGCAACGACTTCGTGTACGGGTGCCGGGCGTCGTGGAACACCGACCGCACCGGGCCGGACTCGACGATGTGGCCCTCCTGCATGACCGCGACCCGGTCGCACAGGTCGGCAACCACGCCGAAGTTGTGGGTCACCAGCAGCAGCCCGGTGCCCATCTCGTCCTGGAGCTCGCGCAGCAGGTCGAGGACCTCGGCCTGCACGGTCACGTCGAGCGCGGTGGTCGGCTCGTCGGCGATGATCAGCTCGGGATCACACGAGACCGCCCCGGCGATGAGCACCCGCTGGGCCATGCCGCCGGAGATCTCGTGGGGGTAGGCGTCGAAGGTGCGCTCCGGCTCGGGGATGCCGACCCGGTCGAGCAGCTCGAGCGCCCGCCGGCGGGCGTCCTTCTTCGACAGCCCGAGGCACACCCGCATCGGCTCGGTCAGCTGGCTGCCGACGGTGAACGACGGGTCGAGGTTGCTCATCGGCTCCTGGGGCACGTACGCCATGCGCCGGCCGCGGAGCTTGGCGATCGCCCGTCCGGAGCCACCGACGAGCTCCTCGCCGTCGAAGCGGATCGAGCCGCCGAGCACCCGGCCGGTGGCGGGCAGCAGCCCGAGCACGGCCAGGGCGGTCTGGGTCTTGCCGGAGCCGGACTCGCCGACGAGCCCGACGACCTCGCCCTTGGCGACGGTGAGCGAGACGTCGTGGACGACCGACGAGTACGTCCCGCCCGGTGCCGGGTAGCCGACGGCGAGGTCCTCGACCGCCAGCAGCGCCGTGCCGGCCGGCTCCGGTGCCGCGTGGCGCACCGGTTCGGCCGCCGTCGGCTCGATCTCGATGTCTTCGGGCGCGGGCTCGTCGTCGCTGCCGACCGGGCCGGCGCGCTCGAGCTCGTCGCGGATCGAGTTCGCGGCGAGGGCGAGCGACAGCGTCGTCGCCGACAGCACGACGCTCGGCCACAGCAGCAGCCAGCCCTGGAGGAACATGCGCCGGAAGCCGTCGTCGAGCAGCCCGCCCCACGTCGGCACCGAGATGTCGCCGAGGCCGAGGAACTGGAGGCCGGCCTGGATGGCGATGGCGATGCTGGCGACCATGCCGATCTGGATGATCACCGGGGCGCGCACGACCGAGAGGATGTGGCGGCCGATGATCCGGGCGTCACCGAGGCCCGACACCCGGGCGGCGTCGACGTAGAGCTCGTTGCGCACGCCCCGCACGGTCACGTACACGAGCCGGTGGAAGGCGGGCGACATGAGCACGCCGAAGATGGCCATGGCCGTCCAGATCGACGGGCCGAGCACGGTGGAGGCCGCCAGCAGCACCACGATGCCGGGCAGGGCCATGATCAGGTTGGTCATCCAGCTCGACAGCGAGTCGAACCAGCCGCCGAAGTACCCGGCGACGAGGCCGGACGTGACCCCGATGGCCACCGCGATGACGACGGCGAGCGCCGCCGCACCGAGGGAGATCCGGGTGCCGTAGAGGAGCCGGGAGAGCACGTCGCGCCCGGCGCTGTCGGTGCCGAGCAGGTGCTCGCCGCCGGGGTCGGCCAGCGCGTTGGCGACGTCGGTCGCGTTGGGGTCGTGCGGGGTGAGCCACGGGGCGAGCAGGCCCGAGACGATCACCACCACCAGGATCACGGCGGGGACGACGAACGTCGGGTTGCGCAGCACCCGTCGAAGGAGCGAGTCGGGCGCCGCGCTCGACGTCGCCGTGTCGATGGGGAGGGTGGTCTCGCTCACGCGTGCCTCACCTTCGGGTTGAGCCAGGCCGTCGTCAGGTCGACCGTCAGGTTCACGACGACGACGATGACGGCCATCACGACGACGAGCCCCATGACGAGCGGGATGTCGCCGGCGGCGGTCGAGCGCACCGCCGTCTGGCCGAGGCCGGGGATGGCGAAGATCTGCTCGACGATCACCGCGCCGCCGAGCAGCCCGATGAACTGGACGCCCAGCACCGACAGCGCCGGGCCGGCGGCGTTGCGGAGCACGTGCTTGAACATGACCCGCCGGTCGGAGAGGCCCCGACTGCGCAGCGTGCGCACGTAGTCGAGCCCGAGGATGTCCTTGACCGAGCCGCGGATCTGGAGCGACACGCTCGCCAGGGTGGCCAGGGACAGGGCCAGGATCGGAAGTGTGACCGAGCGCAGCCAGTCGGCGACCGAGTCGGACGGTGCGACGTAGCCGGTGGCCCGGAAGATCGAGAACCGCAACGAGAACACGGTCACCAGGGCGAAGGCGACCAGGAAGCCGGGGACCGCGAAGCCGATCAGCCCGACCGACTGCACGACCCGGTCGATGATCCCGCCCCGCAGCGCGGCGATCACCCCGAGCACGGCGGCGAGGATCGCGGCCAGGATGACCGCACCGGTGACGAGCTGGAGGGTGACCGACAGGCGACTGGTGAGGGTGGCCGCGACCGTCTCGGACCCGGTCCACGTGTCACCGAAGTCGCCGGTGACCGCACTGCCGAGCCAATCGACGTACTGCGTCAGCACCGGCCGGTTGAGGCCGAGCTCCTCGTTGAGCGCCTCGGTCTGCTCCTGGGTCGCGTTGACCCCGAGGATGTTCCGGGCGACGTCGCCGCTGCCCAGCACGAGCAGCACGTAGGCGAGTGCCGAGATGACGAGCAGCAGCACGAGGCCGGCACCGAGCCTGCGCATCACGAATCGCAACATGGTCGTCCCCTGACGTGGCGGGCGAGGGGGACCGGCCGGCGCCGGTCCCCCTCATCGTGATCGTCAGCCCTGGGGGCTGAAGCTGAACAGGTACGGGGTGTTGTTGCCCGTCTGGAGCTCGACGTCGACGCTGTCGCTGGTCGCGTACGTCGACTGGGCCCGGTACCACGGCACGAACCAGGCGTCCTCGGTGACGTGGGCGCCGAGCTCGGCGACCAGGTCGTCGCGCTCGTCGTCGGAGGCCGTGCGGATCTGCGGGACGAGCTCGGACACCGTCTCGTCGGTGTAGCCCGACGGGTTCCAGGTGGCGTTCTCGGAGATGACCCGGTTGATGTACTGCCAGTCGTTGGGCGTCTGGCCCAGGATCATCAGGTACGCCGGGTAGTTCGGGGCGAGGATGGCCGCGAAGTAGTCGGTCGACTCGTCGGTGAAGGTCACGTCGACGCCGATCTCGGCGAGTGCGTCGCCGATCACCGCGAAGTACGCCTCACCGAACGCGGCGGCCGAGGGCATCTCCAGGCTGAACCCGTCCTCGTAGCCCGCCTCGGCCAGCAGCTCGCGGGCCAGCTCCGGGTCGTAGGGGTAGAGGTCGTCGAGCGCCTCGTCGAAGCCGGGGCTGGCCGGCGGGAACACCTGGGTGGTCACCGTGCCGTAGCCGAACTCGATGCCCTCGAGGATGGCGTCGCGGTCGAAGGCGTGGTTGAGCGCCCGGCGCACCCGGACGTCGTCGAGCGGGCTGCCCATCGAGCCGTCGCGGTCGACGAGCGTGAGGCCGATCCAGTCGAGCTCCTGCGGGTGGATGTCCCAGCCGACGGACTCGACCTCGGAGATGAGGTCGTTCGTGATCAGCGTGCCCGCGTCGATCTCACCGGCGCGGATGGCGTTGACCGTCGCGGTGGCGTCCTCGATGACCCGGATCACGAGCTCGTCGTAGTTGATGTACTCCGGCGCCCAGTAGTCGGGGTTGGCGTCGTAGGTGTACACCGAGTCGGCGACGGTGTCGTCGACGTCGAGGATGTACGGCCCCGAGCCGGTCGGGTTCGAGTCCTCGGCGTCGGTGCCGAAGTCGGCCGGGCTCTGGATGTAGCCGGCGCTCTCCGCGAGGTAGTTGAGCAGCGCCGGGTCGGCCTCGGACAGCTGGATCTCGACCGTCGTGGCGTCCGGCGCGGTGGCGTCGGTCATCGCCGCGAGGTTGTTGGCGTTCGGCGACGGGCCGTCACGGAACCGGAGGAGGTTCTCGACGACGGCGTCCGCGTCGAGCGGGTCGCCGTTGGTGAAGGTCACGTCGTCGCGAAGCGTCAGCGTCAGGACGGTGTTGTCGTCGTTGTACGACCACTCGGTCGCCAGCCACGGCGTGAGCGTGCCGTCGGGCTCGGCCCGCAGGAGCGGGTCGTAGAGCGCCTGGTAGTACAGCGTGCGGTTGGCGACCTCGGCGGCCGCGGCCGAGAGGCCGTTGGTGACCGGCGCGAGGGCGGCGACGGTCAGCGTGTCGCCGCGCTCGGTGGCACCGTCCTCGCCGGCGTCGCCCTCGGTGGTCTCGCTGCCGGTCGTGTCGGGTGCGGCGCTGTCGTCGTCGTCGCTCCCGCATGCGGATGCGAGGAGCGCGAGGACGATCGCCGTGGCGATGAGTAGTCGTCTGGTGTGGCTCATGGGGCCCCCTTCTTCAGGTGGAACGGGAAGTCGTCGAGGACATCGGGTCCTCGGTCCGATTGCGTCGGTCGGTGGTGTCGGCGCCGGGGGAAGCGGTCCCGCCGCGTGCACGCCGGATGTCGGTGTGCGGTGGTCGGGACCGGTCGATCGCCTCGTGCCACGCGGCGTGGCGGGCGTAGGCGTCGGCGGTGGTCTGCTGCGGTGTGAACTCGTCGGCCGGCCGGTCGAGGGACTCGAGGCCGGCGCGGTCCCACAGGCCGGCCGACAGGCCGGCCAGGTGGGCGACGCCGAGGGCGGACAGGTCGGCGACGCTCGATCGCGCGACCCGCCGGCGGCTGTAGTCGGCCTGGCGCTGCATGAGCTCCGACGAGCGGGTCAGGCCCCCGTCGGCCAGCAGGACCTCGACCCCGCCGGTGACGGCCGCGACCGCGTCGACCACGTCCTCGACCTGGGCGACGACCGAGTGGACCGCGGCGGCGGCGAGGTGCTCGCGGCGGGTGCCGAGGGTGAGGCCGGCGATCAGCGCGGACGCGTCGGGCTCCCACCACGGCGCACCGAGGCCACCGAACGCCGGGACGAGCGAGACGCCCTCGGGGTCGGTCGCCGCCGCGTCGGCGAGGATCTGCTCCGTCGTGGTGGCGAACAGGTCGGCGAGCCAGGTCAGGGTGCGGCCCGAGGAGCGGATGTTGCCCTCGAGCGCCTGCACCGGGCCGTCGCCCAGGTCCCAGGCAACGGTCCGACAGACGCCACCGTCTGGCGCCGCGGCGGTGGCCCTGCCGGCGACGGCCATGATCGACGAGCCGGTCCCGTAGGTCGCCTTGCACACACCCGGTCGCCATCCGGCGTGAGCGAACAGCGCGGCGTGGGAGTCGCCGAGCACGGCGAGGACCGGCGTGCCGTCGGCCAGGGGGGCCAGCCCCCGGGTCGTGGGGAACGGGCCGACGGACGGCACGATCGTGCCGAGCACCTCCGCCGGTACCGCGAACAGCTCCAGCAACTCGTCGTCCCAGCGGCCGCGGTCGACGTCCATCAGCTGCGTGCGCGACGCGTTCGAGACCTCGGTGACGTGCTCGCCGCCGAAGCGGCTGAGCAGCCACGAGTCGATCGTGCCCAGGCACAGCTCGCCGGCCCGGCTGCGCTGGCGCTGCGGGTCGTGGGCGTCGAGCAGCCAGCGGGCCTTGAGCGCCGAGAACATCGGGTCGAGCGGCAGACCGCTGCGCTCGCGGACCAGCTCGCCGGCGCCGGTGGCCGCCAGCTCCCGGCACGTGTCCACGGTGCGCTGGTCCTGCCAGGTGACGACCGGGCCGACGGCGTCGCCGGTGGCCCGGTCCCACAGGACGAGCGATTCGCGCTGGGTGGAGATGCCGACGCCGACGACGCGGGGCGCGTCCGCCGGGTCGACGCATGCCGCCACCGCGTCGCGGACGCTGGCCGCGATCTCCTCCGCGGACTGCTCGACCCACCCCGGCGCGGGGAAGGTCTGGCCGATCGCGGCCGACGACCGGGCGACGACGTCACCCCGGCCGTCGACGAGCAGCGCCTTCGTCGAGCTCGTGCCCTGGTCGATGGCCAGGACCAGCGGCTCAGCGGCCGCCACCGTCCAGCAGCTCCCGCACCGCGGCGGCGATGCCGTCGGCGGACAGCCCGAAGTGCTCCAGCAGGAACGCCGGGTTGCCCGTGGGGGCGAAGACGCCGGGTATGCCGACGAAGCGCATCGGGACGGGCTGGTGGGTGACGACCTCGGCGGCGACCGCGGCGCCGAGTCCACCGCTGATGGTGGCCTCCTCGGCGGTCACGATGCGGCCGGTGTCGCTCGCCGCGGCCAGGACCTCGTCGACGTCGAGCGGGTCGATGAACGCCGCGTTCACCACGCGGATCTCGATGCCCTCGCCGGCGAGCACGTCGGCGGCGGCCAGCGCACGGGAGACGAGGGTGCCGACCGCGATGACCGTGGCGTCACCGCCGTCACGGAGGCGCACGCTGGTGCCGGGCCCGAACGGTGCGCCGTCGGGGGTGACGTCGGGGACCTTGAACCGCGGGATGCGCAGGTACGACGGGCCCTCGTGGTCGGCGGCCCAGCGCACGGCGGCCGAGGTCTGGGCCGGGTCGGCGGGCACGACCACCGGGAGGTTGGCCACCGCCCGCATCCACGAGAGGTCCTCGATGGAGTGGTGGGTCGGGCCGAGCTCACCGTAGGCCATGCCCGGGCTCTGGCCGCAGAGCACCGCGTGCACGTTGCTGTAGGCCAAATCGGCCTTGATCTGCTCGAGCGCCCGGCCGGTCAGGAACGGCGCGGCCGAGCAGACGAACGGGATCATGCCGCCGTTGGCGAGCCCGCCGGCGACGCCGACCAGGTTCTGCTCGGCGATGCCGACGTTGACGAGCCGGTCGGGGAACTCGTCGCGGAACGCGCCGAGCTTCGAGGAGCCGACCGAGTCGTTGCAGACGGCGACGATGCGCTCGTCGGCCCGGGCCAGCTCGATCAGGGTGTCGGAGAAGGCCTGCCGGCAGTCGTGGGTCGGGGCCTCGGGTGCGGTCTCGGTGGTGACGCTCATCAGGCCAGCTCCGCCAGTGCCGCGGCGACTTCGTCGGCGTTGGGCACCTTGTGGTGCCACTCGACCCGGTCCTCCATGAACGACACGCCCTTTCCCTTGATGGTGTTGGCGACGATGGCGACGGGCAGGCCGCGCTCGGAGGGGCGCAGCGCGTCGAGCAGGGCCGCGTGGTCGTGGCCGTCGACGTCGCGCACCTCCCACCCGAAGGCCGCCCACTTGTCGGCCAGCGGCTCGAGCGCGTTGGTGTCCTCGGTCCGGGCGCCCTGCTGGAGCCGGTTGCGGTCGACGATGGCGGTGAGCGTGGACAGGCGGTGGTGGGCCGCGGCCATGGCCGCCTCCCAGTTGCTGCCCTCCTGCATCTCGCCGTCGCCCATCACGACGACGGTGCGCCACGCATCGCCGGCGAGCTTCGAGGCGATCGCCGACCCGGTGGCCACCGGGAAGCCGTGGCCGAGGGGCCCGGTGTTGGTCTCCACGCCGGGAACCTCGGTGCGATTCGGGTGCCCGTTGAGCGGCGACAGGGGCTCCATGAACGTCTTGAGCTCGGTGGGGGCGAAGAAGCCGCAATGGGCCAGCGTCGAGTAGAGCGACGCCGCGCAGTGGCCCTTGCTCAGCACGAACCGGTCGCGGTCCGCCCGGCGCGGGTCCTCGGGGTCGAGGTCGAGGACGCCGTAGAAGCAGGTGACGAGGATGTCGGTGACCGAGAGGTCGCCTCCCACGTGGCCCATGCCGGAGGCGTCGATGGTGCGCACGACGTCGCGGCGCACGTCGCGGGCGATGGCGGCCAACTCGGATGCGGCCTGCTCGGGCGGGGCGTTGCGGATCCGCTGACTGAGCTCGCGGTAGCCGCGGGCCCGGGGGGAGTCGGCAGTCAGCACGTCATGTCCATTCTGTATTGACGGTTCATTCACAGCCAGGGGTCGGGTCCGGGCCGTGCGCCCGGGGGAGTGGCGCACGGCCCGGTCGGGGCCCGACGAGTCAGGCCTCGGTCTGCGCGGCCAGCAGGGCCGCCTTCGCGATGCGCTGGGCGGCCAGGGCGTCCTGGCGCTTCTGCGCGTCGGCCAGCGCCTCGCGATCGAGGAGCTGGATGGCCCGGTGGATGGCGATCATCGTCTCGACACCGGCCTTCGCCGCATCGACCGAGTCCTCCCGGAACGGGAACTGGTCGAGCTGCCAGACCCCCTCCCAGCCGGCGTCGGCGAGGGCGAGGAAGAACTCGAAGGTCTCGGTGAGGTGGACCGAGCCGACGACCATGTCGTCGTCCCAGCCCCGGAAGTTGTCGTTGACGTCGATGGCGAAGAGCCGCCCGCGGGAGATGGCCATGCGGGCCGCGTCCGCCGGGGTCTCGCCGCCGTAGAGCGAGTGGCCGAAGTCGAGGAGGATCCCGACGTTGTCGAGGCCGATCTCCTCGATGCCCAGCAGCGTGCGGGCGACCGACGAGAACACCATCCGGTTGCGGGGCTCGCGGGGCTTGTACTCGATGGCGAAGCGCAGGTCGGAGAACCTGGTCGCCAGCTCCTTCACCGCGTCGAGCGACAGTTGCCAGATCTCGCCGTGGTCGACCTGGAACGGGTAGTCCCACCCGTCCTGGCCCGGCCACAGCTTCACGTAGTCGCAGCCCAGCTCCCGGGCGACCTCGGCGCCACGGGCGACGAGCTCGATCGCCTCGCGGCGGATCTCGGGATCGGGGTTGGTGAACCCGCCGCGGCTGAAGCGGCGGGTGTAGATCTCCGGGGTCACGGCGATGGCGCGCAGCTCGTTGCGCTTCAGCGCGTCGTGGACCTCGTCGACCGCCAGATCGGGCGGGTTGAACGGGAAGTTCAGGTCGACGACCGAGAGCCAGCCGACCTCTCCCGCCTTGTCGATCGCCTCGAGCGTCGAGACCGGCGGTCCGTACCCGTCGGTCGCGTACCGGTCGACGTAGCGACCGAAGTGCCAGATGCCTGCTCCGAAGGTCGGAAGGTTCTGATTATCTATTCGTTGTCGATCAGGCATGCAGCCACCATACGCACGGTGAACGTTCGGTGTCAACGGTCACAGAGCGCAGCCGAGCGAGCGCTCGGGCAGTTCGCCCCCACGTCAGAAGGCGCGCGTCGCTGGTCAGCGCCCTGTCGGTTCCCGGGCGGAGGTGTCCTCGGCTGGCGGGGCGGCCGTCGATTGCCATCGAGATCCTCGAACCGGGTGAAACCAGGGGCCTCGCCGGGTCGCGCAGCCACGCCGGCGCCCACCGGGAGGATCGACATCGGCGCCGACGAGGTGTAGCTCGAATCGGCGGGCGCGCCGCGGCCCCGCCCGGGCCCCGGTCAGGCCGCGTCGGCCAGGCGCTGCGCGGTGCTCAGGTCGGTGATGAGGACGTTGGCCCAATCGCCCCGCAGCGCGGCGCGGATGGCGGTGAACTTCCGTTCGCCGCCCGCGACGGCGACCCGGCGGGGGATCGTGCGCAGCGTGGTCGCGTCGATCCCGATCACCCGGTCGTCGAGGCCGGACGGCACGTGCGCGCCCGCCTCGTCGAAGAAGCGCAGGCAGATGTCGCCGACCGCGCCCTGCGCCCGCAGCTCCTCCTGCTCTGACTCGGCGACCGCGTTGCCGCTCTCGCGCAGAAGCTCCGAGGGCTCGAGCGAGCCGACGCCGGCGAGGAGCACGGTCAGCTCCGGATAGGTCGCCATGACCGACGCCACGTGGCCGTCGGCGACGAGCGCGTCGCGGGTGGTGGAGGAGCCGACGAGCCCGGGCGCCGGCAGGTAGACGGCCTCGGCGCCGGTGACCTGGGCGAGGCGCACGGTGAGGCGGGTGGCGTGGGCCTGGGCGTTCTGGGCGCCGAGGCCGCCGAGGACCTGCACGACGCTGTCGGCCATCTTCGCCGGGCGGGACCGCATCATCTCGACGCCGGTCAGCAGCGTCGAGCTCCACGACGAGATGCCGATGCGGTCGGCGCCGGTGAGCGTCGTCTCCAGGTACTCGGCGGCGGCCGCACCGAGCGCGGGCAGCAGGACCCGTTCGTCGGCCTGCTCGCCGGTGTCGGCCACGATCACGTCGCGCAGGTCGTAGCGCTGCTCGACGAGGTCCTCGAGCTCGGCGTGGATCCCCCGGGGGGTCACCACGGTCGTGCGGACGATGCCCGTCTCGACGGCCTTCTTCAACAGGCGCGACACCCGCGGCTGGGAGATGTGGAGCTGCGCGGCGATCTCCGGCTGGCGCAGTCCCCGCTCGTGGTACATCCGCGCGACCTTGCACAGCAGGCGGAGGTGCTCGGGCGGTACGTCGACGCCCTCTACCATCGACACCCGGCGAGCTTCGCGTTCAGCCACCGCTTCGGTGCTCCTCGTCATGCTCCGGCCACCGGTGCTCCCGGCGGCATCCGCCCGGGGTGACGGGTCCCGTCGTCGCCCTGTCGGCAGTGGCCGGGAAGCCTAGCTGCATGTCCATGCACCCGTGCATGGACACACGATGGTGCAACGGCCGGGACCGCGTCTCGCCCGGCGCCGAGATCCCCGTCGATCGTCTCCCGTCGGCTCGGCACCCGAGCCGACGTTGCTTGACCGGGTATTGCACATGTGCAATGGTCAGCCGCCGCTGTGAGCGCGGTGGCCGCCTGGTCCGAGGAGAAGGCCGGAGCAGATGGCTGGAGTGGATGGACGGAGCGTGAGGGAGGCCGGTTGGCCAGGGTGAGGCTCGAGCTGATCCTGCTCGGCGTGCTCCTCGAGCGCCCCCGCACCGGCTACGAGCTCCAGCGCTTCATGGACTCGACGGGCCGCTTCCTGCGGTCGAACACGTCGATGACCCAGGTGTACCGATCGCTGCGCCGGATGGAGGCCGACGGCTGGCTCGCCCACGAGGTCGAGCCCCGCCTCGGTGCCCGCGACGCCAAGCGCCACCACGTCACCGCCGAGGGCGCCGCGGCGTTCCACGCGTGGCTGCGCGAGCCGTACCACCCGTCGGACCTGCCCGGCGGGCAGGACCTCTCCGTCCATCTCCGGTTCCGGGCCGCCCACCTCGGCCGCGACGCGGTGATCGAGCTGCTCGACGCCGAGCTCGCCTTCCGTCGCCGACAGATCGCCCGTGACCGGGACCGCGACCGCACCGAGTGGTACGAGCCGGGCTCGTCGATCGACGCCGCGCTCACCGGCGCGCTGATGAACTGGCAGCACGCCCGGGGCGCGTCCCGGATGGACGACCACGTCGCCGCATGTGCCGAGCTGCGCGACGTGCTCGCCGCCGGGGGTGTGCCCCACCCGGACCAACCGAACCCGCTCCGCCCGGTCGACGCACCCGACCCGACCGGGCCCGGCCTCTCCGAGGTGCCCTGATGCGTGCCGTCGTCCTCATGTTCGACAGCCTCAACCGCCACATGCTCCCGCCGTACGCGGCGGACACGGTCGTGCAGGCGCCGAACTTCGAGCGCCTCGCCGAGCGGACCGTCACCTTCGACCACTTCTACGCGGGTTCGATGCCGTGCATGCCGGCCCGTCGCGAGATGCACACCGGTCGCCACAACTTCCTGCACCGGGGCTGGGGCCCGCTCGAGCCGTTCGACGACTCGATGCCCGAGATGCTGCGCCGGGCCGGGGTCCACACCCACCTCGCGAGCGACCACCAGCACTACTGGGAGGACGGCGGGGCGACCTACCACACCCGGTACTCGACCTGGGAGTTCTTCCGCGGCCAGGAGGGCGACCCGTGGAAGGGCGTCGTCGACCCGGGCGGTGAGGACGGCGGGATGCTCGGGCGGATGCGCCGCCAGGACGCCGTCAACCGCACCTACATGGCGAGCGAGGCCGAGCACAGCCAGACCCTGACCGTCGACGCCGGCCTCCACTTCCTCCACACCAACGCCGACGCCGACCGGTGGATGCTCCAGATCGAGCTGTTCGACCCCCACGAGCCGTTCTTCGTCCACGACGAGTTCAAGAAGCTCTACGGCGAGCTCGACGACCCCGACGCCGACCACTTCGACTGGCCCGGCTACCAGAAGGTGTCCGAGTCGCCGGAGCTCATCGAGGCGGCCCGCCGCTCCTACGCGGCGTTGGTGTCGATGTGCGACAAGTCGCTCGGCCGGCTCCTCGACGCCATGGACGCCCACGACATGTGGGACGACACGATGCTCATCGTCAACACCGACCACGGCTTCCTGCTCGGCGAGCACGGCTGGTGGGCCAAGTCGGTGATGCCGTGGTACGACGAGCTGATCCACCTGCCGTTCTTCGTGTGGGACCCACGGGCCGCCCGGCGCGGCGAGCGCTGCGACGCGCTGGCCCAGACCATCGACCTCGCGCCGACGCTGCTCGACTTCTTCGGCGTCGAGGCGAGCGCCGACACGACCGGCCACGACCTGGCCGGCGTGATCGCGGGCGACGGCACACCGCTGCGGCCCGGCGCGCTGTTCGGCCTCTTCGGCTCGCACGTCAACGTCACCGACGGCCGCTACACGTACATGCGGGGTCCTGCCGACCGGACCAACGCACCGCTCGCGCACCACACGCTGATGCCGACCCACATGCGGTCCCGGTTCGGGGTCGGCGAGCTCGCCGCGTGGGAGCCGGCCGACCCGTTCACGTTCACCAAGGGCCTGCGGACGATGAAGGTCCCCGCCCGCAGCCAGTTCATGAACCCGTGGATCCACGGGACGCTCCTGTTCGACCTCGAGACCGACCCGGGCCAGGAGCGGCCGATCATCGACGACGAGCTCGAGCTGCGAATGCTCGGGCTCCTCGTCGAGCGGATGCGGGCCGAGGACGCGCCGGCGGGCGAGTACGAGCGGCTCGGCCTCCCCGCCCACGGTCCGCCCGACGCGTCCCACCTGCGGGTCGCGCTCGACGCCACCCGCGCCGCCGCGATCGCCGAACCGTTGCCGCCGCGGGCCGAGCTGACGGCCCTGGAGCTGCTGGAGCGGCCACTGCCGCTCCTCCTCGACGACGGGGTCGCCGGCCCGATCGTGCGGGAGGAGGCCGCCGATCTCGTCGCCAGTGAGCTGCTGACGATGGCGCCGCGGGCCAGCCTGCTCGACCTCGCCGCGGCCGCGCAGCTCACCGCCGAGGCCGTGCGCCGGCTCGACGGGCGGCTCGCGACCGCGCTCGACGGCGCGGCGTGAGAGGCTGGCCCCGGCAGGTCGTCGTTCGGGGGACCCGGGCCGCCCGGGGAATCGAGGTCGGATGAGCCCGGAGCACACCGGTGGCGCGTGGCCGCCGCCCTCGGTGCACGTGATGTCCAAGCCGACGGGCGCGATCTGCAACCTCGGGTGCAGCTACTGCTACTTCCTCGACAAGGAGGCGCTGTACCCGGGTGACCGCTTCCGGATGCCCGACGAGGTCGCCGAGGCGTACGTCTCCCAGATGATCGAGGCCACCCGCGGCCCCGAGGTGACGATCACCTGGCAGGGCGGCGAGCCCACGCTGATGGGGGTCGACTTCTTCCGCCGGGTCGTCGAGATGGAGGAGCACCACCGCCGCGACGGCCAGACCGTGCGCAACGCACTGCAGACGAACGGCACGCTGCTCACCGACGAGTGGTGCGAGCTCCTCGCCGCCCACGACTTCCTCGTCGGTCTCAGCCTCGACGGCCCCCGGCGACTCCACGACGCCCACCGGGTCAACAAGCGGGGCGGCGGCACCTTCGACGACGTGATGGCGGGCCTGCGGCTCCTCCAGCGCCACGGCGTCGACGTGAACATCCTGACCACGGTCAACCGCGTGAACGGCGCCCACCCGCTCGAGACCTACCGGTTCCTGCGTGACGACGCCGGCGCCGAGTGGATCCAGTTCATCCCGATCGTCGAGCGCCTCGACGAGCACGGCCGACCTGCCGAGCTGTCGGGCACGAAGGTGTCGGAGCGCTCCGTCGGCGCCGAGCAGTTCGGCGAGTTCCTGGTGACGGTGTTCGACGAGTGGGTCCGCCACGACGTCGGCGAGGTGTTCGTCCAGACCTTCGAGGCCGCCGTGGCCACCTGGTCGGGCCTGCCCGCCGGGCTGTGCGTGTTCGAGGAGACCTGCGGCCGCGGGCTGGCGCTCGAGCACAACGGCGACCTGTACTCGTGCGACCACTTCGTCGACCCCGACCACCGGCTCGGCAACATCGTCGACACGCAGATCGTCGAGCTGGTGGCCAAGCCGGCCCAGCGGGACTTCGGCACGGCCAAGCGGGACGAGCTGCCGCAGTACTGCCGGGAGTGCGACGTCCGCTTCGCGTGCCACGGGGAGTGCCCCAAGAACCGGTTCATCACGACCCCGGACGGCGAAGGCGGCCTCAACTACCTGTGCGCCGGCTACAAGCGCTTCTTCGGCCACATCGACGAGCCGATGCGCCGCATCGTCGACCTGCTCCGCTCGCGGCGCCAGCCGACCGAGATCATGGCGATCGCCGAGCGCGAGGGCCTGACGTTCGCCGACGTCGTCCGCCGGGCCGGCCGCAACGACCCGTGCCCGTGCGGCAGCGGGCGCAAGACGAAGCGCTGCCACGGAGCCGGGGCCCCGGCCGCGCCGGGCCCGGCGGGCGCCGAGCCGGTGCCGGTGACGCTCGGGCGACCGCGACCCCGGGTGCGCGCCGCGGCCGGTGAGCCGCCCGGGCCGGCGCCGACCACGGGCTGATCGCCGCCGGCGGCGACGACGTGACCGTGGGCCCTACGGTGCCGCCGGTTCGATGGCGACCGGCAGAGCCCGGGCCCGCCAGCCGGTGAGGTCGTCGCGGGTCCTCGGTGCGTACTTCTCGTAGACGAGCGTCCGCGCCCGTTCGGCCTCGTCGCCGTCCTCCACGACGCGGGCGGTGGCCGGACGGTTCTCGCCGTGCAGCTCCACCAGCACCGACGGGTCGGCGAGGAGGTTCCGCACCCAGTCGGCGGCTCGGCCGCCGCCGGCCAGCAGGTAGAGGCGGTCGCCGTCGGCGCCGTACCAGATCTCGATCCGGTGGGGCCGGCCGGTGCGGCGGCCGGTGGTGGTCAGGTAGCAGTAGTCGTCGTGGGGCATCGGGTCACCGACGGTCGGCGGGATCGTTCGTGGTGTCCTCGGCGCGGGCGGCTGCGTCGGCGTCGCCCGGGGCGGGCGGCGAGGCCCAGCTGGCGAGGAGGTCGAGCGCCTGGCGGGTCGGCGTGTTCGGCGCCGCGGTGTACACGATCAGGGACTGGCCGGGGTCGCCCGGCAGCTCGAGTGCCTCGTAGCCGAGGTCGAGGTCCCCGACCAGCGGGTGGTGCAGCGCCTTGTTGCCGGTCCGGTGGAACTTCACGTCGTGGTTCGCCCACCGGACCCGGAAGTCGTCGCTGCGGGTCGACAGCTCGCCGACGAGGCCGGTGAGCTCGTCGTCGTGGGGGTCGCGTCCGGCCTCGGCCCGCAGCAGGGCGACGCAGTCGTCCGACGCGGCCTCGAAGTCCCGGTAGAACGCCGGCGCCCGCGGGTCGAGGAAGTTGAACCGGGCGAGGTTCGGCGGTTGGGCGGGGCTGTCGTACACGTCGGCGAGCAGGGCCCGCCCGAGCGTGTTGGCCGCGAGCACGTCGAGGCGCCCGTTGCGAACGTAGGCCGCGGCGCCAGTCATGGCGTCGAGGACCTGTTGCACGCCCGGGCGGACACGGCGCGGCGTGCGGCGACGGCGCGGTGGTCGATCGTCCTTCGCGGCCCGGACGAGGTCGTCCAGGTGCGCCCGCTCGGCGTCGTCGAGCTGCAGTGCCCGGGCCACGCTGTCGAGGACGTCGTCGGAGACGCCGCCGGGGTTCCCCCGTTCGAGTCGGGTGTAGTACTCGACGCTGATGCCGGCGAGGAGGGCGACCTCCTCGCGGCGCAGCCCGCTCACCCGACGGCGGGTCCCGTAGGTGGGCAAGCCCACCTGGTCGGGCGTGACGCGGTCACGTCGGGTGGTCAGGAACTCCCGGAGCTCGGTCCTGGTGTCCACGACGACGATGGTACGGGCGACCCGGTTCGTCAGGGAGGTCCTGGTGGTACCCGTGACGACGTGGTCTCCCGGCCGGGGCCGATCCGCGGTCTGCTGGGTGCGGGACCACGAGGAAGGAAGCAGCAGATGCACGAGTGGAGCACCGACGAGCTGGCGGCCATCGCCGCGACCGGGGAGGTCGACGTCGCACCGGCACGCCGGGACGGCAGCCTGCGCTCGTTCACGACCATCTGGCTCGTGCGGGTCGACGACGGGCTCTACGTCCGTTCCTACAACGGGCCCGGCGGGTCCTGGTACCGGGCCGCGCGGGCGAACGGCCACGGGCGCCTGCGCTCCGGTGGCGACGAGCGTGCGGTGGCGTTCCGCGAGGCCGAGGTCGACGACGATCGCATCGACGAGGCGTACCGGGCCAAGTACGGGCGCTCGGTCTACGTGGACGCCATGGTCGCCGACGGCGCCGCCGCCACGACCCTGCGGGTCGTGCCCGCCGACGGCTGAGCCGCCGCCGCGGTCGCGACGGGAGCGGTTCCGGGCACTCCGGAGCGAGCGCCGGCCGGCGGAGGTGGCGGCGCCCGGGGCGTGGCGGCGCGCCCGTCCGGGTGCCCTGCGGTGCGACAGGTTGTTGACAGACGCCGGTCGGCCTGCCTAACGTCGAAATTACCAATCAATGATTGGTTATTGGCGCGACGCGGCGCTTCGCAGCGACTGCGAAGCCTCCGTGTGCGCCGTCTTCCGAGGGGGGAGAACGATGAGTGCATCCCGTGCGCACCGGGTCGTGCCGCGTCAGGGAATGAAACGTTTCAGGTCCGTGGTGACCTCTCTCGCTCCTCGGGTCGGTCGGCGGGCGGCCGGCCGGAAGCACCGACCGAACCCGGAGAACGGAGAAGCCATGGCGTCCCGCCGCCGCGCGCGATCGCGCAACCGCCTGTCCCTGCTCGCCGCCCTGACGATGGTCGTGGCGCTCGTCGTCCCCGCGATCGCCGCGGACGCGAGCCCGAGACGGAGCCGAGTCTCCGCCACCGATCTGCGCACCGAGGGCGCGACCGGGCCACTCGGTCTCGACGTCGATCGCCCCCGGTTCTCCTGGCGCCTCGTCGGCGACGGCGAGGGGCTGGTCCAGACCGCGTACCAGGTCCAGGTGGCGACCTCGGCGGCGCTGCTCGACGAGGGGAGCGCCGACGTGTGGGACTCGGGCCGGGTCGACTCGTCCGCCTCGGCCCAGGTCGTCTACGGCGGCGAGGAGCTGGAACCGGCGACCCGCTACGTCTGGCGGGTGCGTACCTGGGACGGCGCCGGCGAGGAGTCCGAGTGGTCGGAGCCGGCGTGGTGGGAGACCGGCCTGCTCACCGACGACGCCTGGGCCGGTGCGTCGTGGATCGGCCGCACCTTCGACCACTCGCCCCCGTCGTTCGCCGACGCCACCATCTCGGCGACCGTCACCGTGCTGAGCGAGGCGCTCGGGGTCACGTTCCGGGCCGACGGTGACGGGAACGGCTACCTGTGGCAGCTCGACGATCGCGGCGAGGCGCCCCTGTTGCGGCCCCACGTCCAGGTCGACGGCGAGTTCACCGTCCTCGGCGAGGTGCCACTCGCCGACGTGCTCGGCAGCGGGCTCGACCAGGCACACACCCTGACCATCAGCGCCGTCGGTGACGTGATCACGACCTCGATCGACGGCGTGGAGGTCGATGTCCGCACCGACGCCACCCACGCGGCGGGCACCTTCGGGTTCCGCGCCGGGCGCGGCGAGCGCGGCCGGGTCGACGACGTCACGGTGACCGAGGGCGACGCGACGGTGTTCTCCGAGGACTTCGGCGACGCCAACCCGTTCTCGGCGGGTGAGCTCGTCGACGGCGCGCTCGAGCTCGGCGGCGACGCGCTGCTTCCGGGGCCCCACCCGCCGGCGCCCCGGTTCCGCCACGAGTTCGCCCTCGACGCGCCCGTCGCGTCGGCCCGTCTCTACCTGAGCGGCCTCGGCTACTCGGTCGCCCACCTCAACGGCCAGCGGGTCGGGACCGAGGTCCTCCAGCCGGGCCAGACCGACTACAGCGACACCGTGCCGTACACGGTTGCCGACGTCACCGACCTCGTCGCCGAGGGGGCGAACGCCATCGGCGTCGAGCTCGGTCGCGGCTTCTACGGCATCACCACCGGCAACTCCTGGAACTGGGCCGACGCACCGTGGTGGTCGGACCCCGAGCTGCGGGCACTGCTCGTCGTGACCCACGACGACGGGTCGACGAGCACGATCACCAGCGACGGCTCCTGGCTCTCCAGCGACGACGGGCCGATCCGCTACGACGAGGTGTTCGTCGGCGAGACCTACGACGCCCGCATGGCCCAGCCAGGGTGGGCGACGCCGGGCTACGACACGTCGGGATGGGAGTCGGCCGAGGTCGTCGACGGGCCGGTCGGTGAGCTGCGGGCCGAGCCCCACGAGCCGATCCGGGTGACCGAGACGGTCGAGCCGGTCGCCGTCACCGAGCCCGAGCCGGGCGTGTACGTGTTCGACCTCGGGGTCCAGATCGCCGGGTGGTCACAGCTCACCGTCGAGGGCCCCGAGGGGTCCGAGGTGTCGCTGCGTCACGGCGAGCGCCTCGACGAGGACGGCCTCGTGTCCATCCCGTCGTACGGCAACTTCCACAGCGTCCCCCGCGCCCAGACCGACGTGTACGTCCTGGCCGGCGACGGCGTCGAGACGTGGGAGCCCTCGTTCACCTACAAGGGCTTCCGCTACGTCGAGGTCCGTGGCCTGCCGGCACCGCCGGAGGCGACGACGGTCGTCGGGCGGCGGGTCCACAACGACGTCGCCTCGATCGGGCACTTCGCCAGCAGCTCCGAGCTGCTCGACCGGATCCGGACCAACACCCGGCGGGCGCTGCTCAACAACCACCACCACATCGTCACCGACACCCCGGTGTACGAGAAGGCCGGATGGACGGGCGACGCCCAGCTCACGGCGCTGACCGCGTCGTACGAGTTCGACACCACGCGGTTCCACGCCAAGTACCTGGCCGACGTCGTCGACGCCCAGCTCGAGAGCGGCGAGCTGGCGACGATCGTGCCGACGCCGGGGTGGAGCTACGAGGGTGCCCCGGGCTGGCCGGCCGTCCAGGGCCCGACACCGGCGTGGGACGCCGTGCTGTTCGTCATCCCGTGGAACCTCTACCTGGCCGAGGGTGACGTCCGGGTGCTGGAGGACCACTACCCGGCGATGCAGCAGTACTTCACCTGGCTGGAGTCCTACGCCGGCGACGACGGCCTGTTCGACGTCGGCCTCGGCGACTGGGTCGCCCCCGGCGGCAGCCCGCCCGAGGGCCCGGTGCTCAGCTCCACGGCGCACGCGTTCCGCTTCGCCAGCCGGTTGGCCGACGTCGCGGCCATCGTCGGCGACGACGAGGGCGCCGAGGTCTACGCGGCCCGGGCCGGCGAGCTGCGCGACCTGTTCAACGAGGTGTTCCTCGACGCCGAGGCCGGTCTCTACCGGACGCCCGAGGTCGAGGAGTACCGCCAGACGTCGAACATCCTGCCGCTGGCCTTCGGGCTCGTCCCCGACGACGCGGTCGACGACGTCGTCGCCAACCTCGTGGCCGACATCGAGGCCCGCGACACCCACCTGAACACCGGTGTCGTGGGGACCCGCGACCTGCTGCCGGTGCTCAGCGCCCACGGCCGGACCGACGTCGCGTACGCGCTCGCCACGCAGACGACGTACCCGAGCTGGGGCTTCTGGTTCGAGGAGCTCGACCGCACCTCGCTCCCGGAGAACTGGGAGGAGGAGACGCGGTCGTTGAACCACCACTTCTTCGGCACGATCGGCCAGTGGCTCTTCGCCGACCTGGCCGGCATCGCGCCCGGGGCGCCGGGGTGGGCCACCGTGCGGGTGAAGCCCCACGTACCGGCCGACCTCGATCGGGCGGAGGCCAGCACGGAGACCGTCCGGGGCACGGTCGGGTCGAGCTGGGCCCGCACGGACGGCGGCTTCGAGCTCGACGTCGAGGTGCCGCCCAACGCGGTCGGCGAGATCCACGTGCCGCTGCTCGACGGCGCCTCGGCCGACCAGGTCGAGGCACCCGACGGTGCCGAGGTGATGGGCGAGGAGGACGGCCACGCCGTCTTCACCGTCGGCTCCGGCACCTGGCGCTTCACCGTCCCGGGCTGAGCGAGCCCGCGTCCTCCCCTGGCCCCGGGCGGTCGATCCCCGTGACCGCCCGGGGCGGGGACGCGTCCGGCGTGCCGTCCGGGGCTGTCGGTCAGCGTCGCGTCGTGGGGGCGTCGGTGATGGCGACGGGGAGGATCGCGTGGGTGTCCGTGATCGAGCGGGCGAGGTGGAGCTCGTAGGTACCGGGGTGGACCGTCCAGCCGACGGGCGGGACCCGGTCGGGCACCGTCGAGGCGAACGGCGTGGCCCGCACGCGGTCGTGGTGGGCCGCGGCCGTGTCCTCCGGGGTCCAGTGTGCGAACGCCCGCTCGTCGAGGGTGATTCGGACGCGGCGCGACTCGCCCGGGTCGAGGTGCACGGAGGCGAAGCCCTTCAGCTCGCGGCGGGGCCGGAACAGCGGCGTGTCGGCGGGCGGGGCGACGTAGACCTGGACGACGTCGGTCCCGCCTCGTGAGCCGGTGTTGGTCACCGTCACCTCGACGGTCACCCCGGTGGATCCGCCGCCGTCGGTTGCGCCGTCCGCCGCGGCTCCGTTGGTCGTCGCGTCGGGTCCGGCGCCGTGCCTCGTCGCCGGGCCCGGGCTCACCGCGGGGTCGGTCCACTCGAAGGTGGTGTACGAGCCGCCGTGGCCGAACGGGACCGCGACGTCGATGCCGCGGGTGTCGTACCAGCGGTGGCCGATCAGCAGGCCCTCGCCGTAGCGCACCGCCCCGGCCTCGCCCGGGAAGTTCCCGAACGTCGGCGTGTCCTCGATGCGGTGGGGGACCGTGAACGGCATGCGCCCGGCCGGCTCCGCGGCGCCGGCGAGCACGTCGGCGAGCGCGCCCCCCAGCTCCTGGCCCCCGAACCACGCCTGGACGACCGCCGGGACCCGGTCGAGCCACGGCATCGCCACCGGTGCGCCGGTGTTGACGACCACGACCGTGCGGGAGTTGGCGGCACACACCCGCTCGACGAGCTCGTCCTGGCCGTCGGGCAGCGCGAGCGCCGTGCGGTCGTAGCCCTCCGACTCGACGAGGTCGTTCGTGCCCACGACGACCACGGCCGCGTCGGCGTCGCGGGCCGCGGCCACCGCGCGCTCGAGGGCGTCGGGCCGCACCGGCCGCACGCAGGACAGGCTCGTCCGTCCGTAGGTGTCGACCGAGGCGTTCACGAGCTCGACGGCGAGGTGGAGGTGCTGGCCCTCGGCGAGATCGACCGTCCACCGCTGCTCGCGGATCGCCCCGATCCAGTCGGTGTCCGGTTCGTCGGTCAGGTCGACGACCTCGTGACCGTCGACCACCAGGCGGGCGGCGGCGTTCGAGCGCAGCACGAGCTCGTGGGCCCCGGGCGTGGCCGCGGTGAACGTCGCCGACGCCCGCGCCGAGAAGTCGGGGTAGGGGACGCCGTCGCCCGGCGGCCCGAGGTACTGGAGGCGGAAGTCGTCGCCCTCCTGGGTGAGGACCGGGTCGCCCCGGTGGGCGGTGTTGTCCCAGTACTCGACGAGCAGGCCCGGCCGACCGTTGGCGTCGGTCAGCTCCCACGGCTCGAGCGGCGTCGGTTCGGCGCCGGTGCCACCGCCCGGCTCGTGGACGACCTCGACACCCTCGCCCCACCGGGCGCGCAGCGCAAGCCACGGTGGCGTGCGGTGCTGGGCCCGGACCTGGGAGCTGCCGCCGCCCATCATGGCGACGATCCCGGCGTTGGGGCCGACGACCGCCACCCGCCGCACCCCGTCGATCGCCAGCGGGAGCACGTCGCGCTCGTTCTTCACCAGCACCATGGCCGAGGCCGCGACCCGCCGAGCGAACGACCGGGTCGTCTCGTCGTCCCGGGCCACCTCGCCGACGTCCGGCGCCTCCCCGACGGAGGGCCCGAGGCGACGCACCACTCGCAGGAGGCGGGCGCAGACCGCGTCCACCGCCGCCTCGGACACGTCGCCGCGTCGGACGGCATCGCCGAGCGCGGCGCCGTAGGCGCGGCCCGGTCCCGGCATCTCCAGGTCGAGGCCGGCCCGCGCGGCCCGGGCGGTGTCGACGATGCCCCACCAGTCCGTCATCACGATCCCGTCGAAGCCCCACTCCCGGCGGAGGACGTCGTCGAGCAGCCACGACTGGTTCGTGCAGTGGTCGCCGTTGAGCCGGTTGTACGACGTCATCACCGCCACCGCACCGGCGAGGACGCACCGCTCGAACGGCGCCAGGTAGACCTCGCGCAGCGTGCGCTCGTCGACGATCGAGTCGACCGAGTTGCGCTGCCACTCGGCCTCGTTCCCCGCCAGGTGCTTGACCGTGGCGCCGATGCCCTCGCCCTGGAGGCCGGCGATGTAGGCGGCACCGAGCGCGCCCGAGAGGAACGGGTCCTCGCTGAAGCACTCGAAGGTCCGCCCGGCCAGGGGCGCGCGCTGGGGGTTGACGGTCGGACCGAGCAGCAGGTGGGCGCCGCGGGCCCTCGTCTCCCGCCCGAGCTCGGCGCCGACCTCGCGCAGGAGGTCGACGTCCCAGGTCGCGCCCAGCGCCGAGCCGGTGGGGAGCGCGAGCGCCGGCGTCGCGCCGGCCCCCCAGCGTCGTCCCCGGGCGCCGTTCGGCCCGTCGGTCATCCGCAGGGCCGGGATCGCGAGCCGCTCGATCGCCCGGGTGGTCCACATGTCGACGCCAGCGGTGAGCGCGACCTTCTCGTCGAGCGTCAAGGCCCCGAGGAGCCCGACGACACCGTCGGTTGACGGGTCGGAACGGGTGGCGGCGGCGACGGCCGGTTCCGGGCTGTTCAACGGTTCGCTCCTGTGATCACCGGACGGGTGGGCGTCGCCGGCACCAGCGGCGGACGGGACAACCCCCGGTTCCGTCCTTCGAACGTTTCAATCGGCCCGCCGAATCGCCGGCGCGGCCGGTGACGGGATGCCGGTCCCGCGGCGCGCCGCACGGTGAGGGGCAGCTCGCCGTGTGGCGGTTGACACAGCCGGCGGGGTGAGCCTACATTCCGTGAACCGTTTCAAAGCCAATCAATGATCGGGATTTTCGGGGCAGGGGGGCCATGACCACGACCACGTACGAGGTCGGCGACCGGGGGGCGCCCGAACGCGACGGCAGCCCGCCCGACGCGCCGCAGCCGTCCACCGTCGGCCGCCTGCGCACCGCGCACATCTACCCGCACTGGTTCTATCTCCCGGCGGCCGCCGTGTTCGGCCTGATGTTCGTCGCGCCCCACGGTGATCTCGCTGTTCTACGCGTTCACCCGGTGGACGCTCTTCGACTGGGAGTGGATCGGGCTCGAGAACTTCCGCCAGTTCTTCCGGGAGCCCGCCCTGATCCAGGGCCTGCGCAACACGGTCGTCTACGCGGTCACGACGAGCGGACTGAAGGTCGTGATCGGCATGGGCCTGGCCCTCCTGTGCACGTCGCGGGGCCTGCACGTCAAGAGCACGATCCGCTCGATCATCTTCTTCCCGGTGCTCGTGTCGATCGTGGCCGTCGGCATCACGTTCGAGCGGCTCATGCACCCCAGCGACGGCCTGATCAACCAGGCGCTCGCCGTCGTCGGCATCGACGGCCCGCGTTGGCTGACCGACCCGAGCATCGCCCTCATGTCCGTCGCGTTCGTCGACGTCTGGCAGGGCGTCGGCCTCGCGCTCGTGATCTTCATCGCCGGCATCCTCTCGGTGCCCGACGAGCTCTACGAGTCGGTGGCGGTCGACGGGGGCGGCTCCTGGGTCCGCTTCCGGCACGTCGTCCTGCCCCTGTCCAAGGCAGCGACGTTCACCGTCATCCTGCTGTCGTTCGTCGGTGGACTGCGCCGGTTCGACCTCATCTGGACGATGACCGGTGGTGGCCCCGGGTTCACGACCGACGTGCTCGCCTCGACCGTCTACAAGCAGTACCAGGCCGGCTTCTACGGCCTGTCGACCGCGGGCAACGTCGTCCTCTTCGCCCTCGTGACCGTCCTCGTGTTCCCGCTCAACTGGTACATGCGCCGCAAGGAGCTCTCGACGTGAAGTGGCTCAAGAACGTCTGGCTCGACGTGCTCGCCCTCGTCGTGGTGTGCACGATCTTCATCGTGCCGTTCGCCTTCATCTTCGTCACCGCGATGAAGAGCCGGAACGAGGCGGCGCTGCTGCAGCTCACGTGGCCCACGGAGTGGCACGCGGTCGAGAACTTCAAGGAGGTCTGGAACGCCCGCGACCAGATCCTGCTGCGGGCCTTCCGCAACAGCCTCCTGATCACGGTGACGTCGGTCGCCGGGCTGGTCATCCTGGCGTCGATGGTCGGCTTCGTGCTCGAGCGGCGCAACGACCGGCTCGCCAAGGTGGTCAACGCGTTCCTGCTCGCCGGCCTGATCGTGCCGCCGGCCGTGGTGCCGACGATCTACGTCCTCCAGGAGGTGAACCTGTTCAAGACGCTGACCGGGCTCGTCCTCATCGAGATCGCCTACCTGCTGCCGTTCTCGGTGTTGCTGTTCCGGGCCTTCGTCTCGACGATCCCGAAGGAGCTCGACGAGGCGGCGATGATCGACGGGACCTCCGGCCTGAGCCTGTTCTTCCGGGTCGTGTTCCCGCTCCTGCGCCCGGTCGTCATCACGGTCATCGTGACCGGCTCGGTCATCATCTACAACGACTTCCAGAACCCGCTGTACTTCCTGCCGGGCAACGACAACACGACCGTCCAGCTGACCCTCTACAACTTCCAGGGCCAGTTCGCCACGCAGTGGAACCTGCTCTTCATGGACGTGCTGCTCATCACCATTCCGCCACTGATCATGTTCATGTTCTTCAACCGCAAGATCGTGGCCGGGCTGACCGCGGGAGCGATCAAGGCATGAACGCGAACGACACGACCCGGCGGCCGGCGGCCGCGCCGATCACGGCCCGTCTCGACGGCCCGCCGGAGCGGCCGATCCGCCTCCGTCGCGAGTTCACCGTGCCCGGCGAGGTCGCGTCGGCCGAGCTGCGCATCACGGCGCTCGGCATCTACGAGGCGGCGCTCAACGGCTCACCGGTCCACGACCACGTCCTCGCGCCGGGTTGGACCACCTACCAGCACCGCCACCGCTACCAGACCGTCGACGTGACCGGGCTCCTGTCGGGCGGCGCGAACTGCCTGGCGATCACCGTCGCCGAGGGCTGGTACCGGGGCCGGCTCGGCTTCGGTGGCGGCGTGCGCGAGGTGTACGGCACCGACATCGGCGCAGTGGCCGAGCTCGTCGTCCGCAGCGCGGACGGCGCCGAGACGGTCATCGCCACCGACTCGTCGTGGCGGGCGGCCCACTCGCCGATCACCTTCGCCAGCCTCTACGACGGCGAGCACGTCGACGCCCGGCTCGAGACGCCCGGGTGGGCGGAGCCGGGCTTCGACGAC
>JAXHUH010000130.1:0-20088 GCA_034211175.1 Actinomycetota bacterium | reverse complement strand
TCGGCCGCCTCGTCGTCGGTCTCCTCGCCGGCCGCGTCGTCGCCGGTGTCGGCCGTCGTGGCGTCGGTGTCGCCGGTGGTGTCGGCGCCGGCATCCGGTGAGGTGTCGTCGTCGTCACCGCAGCTCGCGGCGAGCGCGGCGAGCACCAGCACCGCGGTGAGGACGCCGACCAGCCGGCGGCGTCGAGCGCCTCGTTCCCGTCCCTGCATGGAATCCCCCCTGTGCGTCGGCCGACCCGCGGCCTGTGCCGACGTCAAACATACGGCACTTTGTCGACTGCCGACAAGTGAAGTGTCAAGTGTTGGCGATGTGCGCGTTCGTTCCCCGGGTCAGGGCGCGGCGCGGTGAGCCGGGATGCCGGGCAGGACGCGCCGCTCGATGAAGGCGCTGACCTCGGCCGCCGCAGCCTCACCGTCCCAGCGTCGGGGGTCGACGTTGCTCCCCGCGATCTCCAGTACCGGCACGCCGGCGGCCTCGATGGCGCGTGACACCTGGTGGGTCCCCCGCACCGCATCGGTCAGATGGATCACGCCGTCGACCCGGTGGCCCCACGCCTCCTTGGCGTACCACGCACTCGACCACGGCGGGGTGTTGTACTGGTCGGCGAACCCGCAGAACCGGCCGGCGAGCGTGCGCAACGGCGGCGCTCCACCGCGCCGCAGGTAGGCGTCGGCCGCGACCGCCAGGTACATGGACCACACGAACACCGCGCCGTGTGTCGCCTCGAACCGCTCGTAGAAGCCGAGGTCGAACCACAGGCCCCGGCCCACCCACATCAGTCGCACCTGCTCGTCGCCCACCACTGCCGCGCCGTCGGCGACGAGCGACGCGACCTCGTCGTGGAGCCGGCGGGCCGCGTCGCGACCCCACTCGCTGCCCCGGTGCCACTGCGGGAGCATCGTCGCCGCGATCGTGTCGGCCGCCCGCACGGGCATCGGCGTGGTGGTGGCGAGCAGGTCCCGGGTGCGGGCGTTCCACTCGGCGTGCTCGTTGGCCAGGACCATCACCTCACCCAGCGCGTCGTGGTCGAAGCGGCGGCCGGTCAGGTCCTCGAGCGACGCGATCAGGTCGCGCAGCTCCGCCTCGGCCAGGTCGAGCCGCCGGGCGCCGATGAGGCGCTCCCAGTCGTCGGCCATGTGCTCGAACCAGCGGGGCGGGTCGAGGCGGGCGACGGTCGCCTCCAGCAGGTGCACCGGGACGTCGAGGTGGTGGCCCCACAGCTCGAAGATCTTCGAGGTGGCGTCGGTCGTCGTCTCGGCGACGAGCAGCGCGGGGCGGGGCAGCCCGCCCCACGGTGCCGGCGCCGCGCCACGCGCGCCGGGCTCGACTGCGCCCGGCAGCTCGGACTCGGTGGCCAGCATCGAGGCGAAGCCGAGTGCGTCGTACGCATCGACGTCGTCGGGGTGGCCGGCGGCGGCCAGGTGGCGTAGGTGGGTGTCCGCGTGCTGCGACGCGGCGCACAGCGACGCCCACCACTGGTTGACGACGTAGGGGATGCCCATCGCCCGGAGGAGCTCGTGTGGCGTGTCCGCGTTGGCCACGGCGTAGGGCTGGCCGTTGGCCACGGCGCGGCGGAGGTCGTCGAACCAGGCCCGCTGGTGGGCGAGCGCCTCGACCGACGCGGACAGCGCTGGACGGGCGCGTCGGGGCGGCCGGTCCGGACCTGGCGCCGCAGGAGCGGGGCGGGCCACGACCGTCGGTGCCGGTGAACGCCGCGAGGGCGCCAGCCCGAGGCGCTCCACGGCCTCGGCCGCCGCCGCCTCGCCGTCGACGGTTCGGTAGCCGCCCGCCCTGACCACGTGGAGGCCGATGCCGGCCCGCCCGAGGGCGGCCCGTTGGGCGCCGAGGTCCCAGGCGGCGCCGTCGTCACCGGGGCGCAGGAACGCCACGACCGATCCGGCGCCGCACGCGGCCGCACGCTCGGCGGTGTGCGCGGCCCGTCGGGCCACCGGGGCGCGTGGCGAGCGCGGCCGTCCGGCCCGGGTCCGTTCGGCCAGGGCGGCGATCGGATCGGACGCCGCGGGGAGCGGGTCGGCGAGCCATCCGTCGCCCCAGTCGTGGTCCTCGCCGACGATGACGGCGCCCGCGGCCTCCAGCGCGGCGTAGATGGCGGGATGGTCGTGGTCGCTGCCGGTCACGAACACGCGCCGCCCGCCGTGCTCCGGTAGGTCCCCGCCGCTCATGAGGAGTGCATCGAGGGCGGCGGTGTGCTCGTCGGTGGTCGCCGTCGACGCGGCACCGACGACGGCGAGTGCGTCCACGCCGCCCAGCAGCGGGCGCGGGCCGACGCGCAGGGCCCGCACCCGTTGGAGGAGCAGCCGCCGCCGTTCGCCCCGGACGATCGCGTCGTCGAGCGCGGCGCCGGTCACCGGGCGGCCCGTCCACTGCCCGAGGAGCTCCCGAAGGGTGGCGAGGTTCGCCGCCGCGTAGGCGGCGTGTGCGTCGCCGCCGCGATGGGGGACGTCCACGAGGTGGAGGCCGAACGGCGGGGCGTACGCCATGGCGGCGAGGGTGTGGAACAGGCGCGTCGAGCCGTCCCGGTCGTGGGAGACGACGAGGTGGTCGAGGTCGGCGTAGCCGCCGCCGATCAGCCGCTGGAGCTGGGAGCGGACCATCCCGTCGAGCGAGGCCTCGAGCTCCCGATCGGCCAGTTCGGTCGGCGCGTCCGGGTCGCCGCACACCCTCACCGCCCGGACGCCCGCGGCGTCGAGCAGCTCGAGCGGCACGTCGGTCCCGACGTAGCCGACCACGACCGGGCGATCGGTGCCGTCCCCGTCGCCCGCCCGGGCGGGGTCGACGCGTCGCTGGTATGCCCGATGGAAGGGCGCGAGCGCCGGGTGGTGCCGTGCCCGCTCGTCGGTCGCCATCTCAGATGACCCCGTCGGCCCGGAGCGAGGCGATCCGCTCCGGCGGGTAGCGGAGCAGGTCGCCGTAGACGTGGTCGTTGTCCCGGCCGACGTGCGGGGCCGGTGCGTCGCCGTCGAGGACGGCGCCGTCGAAGCGGATGGGCACGCCGGGCACCGCCAGGCCGTCGATCCCGCCGTGATCGGGGTGGCGCACGGTCGTCGTTCCGCCGGCGTGCACCACCAGCGGGTCCGCGACGGCGTCCGCCGGTTCGCGCACCGGCGCGACGGGGACGCCGTGGCGCTCGAGCGTGGTGATCGCCGTGTCCCGGTCGTGGCGGGCGAACCAGGCCTGGACGAGGCCGTGGAGCTCGTCGGCGTTGGCGACGCGCCGCTCCCGGGTCCTGAACCGGGGGTCCTCGGCCAGCTCCGGTCGGCCCATCGCCTCGAACAGCCCGCGGGTGAACCGGTCGGTCGGCCCGCACAGCGCCACGTGGCCGTCGGACACCGCGAACACGCCGAACGGGGCGAGGCGGGGCACGTGGTTGCCGGTGCGGGCGCCGATGCCGATGTCGCCGAGGACGCCGTAGGGCTCGGCCGCGACGAGCGAGGTGAGCGCGGCGAGCATCGACACGTCGACGTGGCGGCCGCGGCCCGTGCGCCGGGCGTCGTGGAGGGCGGCCTGGGCCCCGATGACCGCGAACAGCGGGGCGACGAGGTCGGCGATCGGGACCCCGCTGCGCACCGGCGGCTCCCCCTCCGCGCCGGAGGTCATCATGAACCCGCTGAGCGCCTGGATGGTCGTGTCCATGGCCTTGCGGCCCCCCGGCGCGTCGGAGCCGTACCCGGTGATCGAGCAGTGCACGAGGCGGGGGTTCACGGCGAGTGTCGTCGCGGGGCCCACCCCGAGCCGGTCGGCCGTTCCCGGGCTCCAGTTCTCCACGAGCACGTCGGCCGCCCGGAGGAGGTCCTCGACGACCGGTCGGGCGTCGGCGTGCTTGAGGTCGAGGGTGACGCCGAGCTTCCCGCGGGCCCGGTCGAGGACCGCGATCGACAGGTCGTCGTCGTGGGCCCGTTCGATGGACACACCGTCGCGGCCGAAGTACGGCGCGTTGCGCCGGGCGGCGTCGCTGGCGCCGTCGGGTGCCTCGACCTTGATCACCCGCGCCCCGAGCCCGGCGAGCAGCCGGGCGGCGTAGGGCCCGGCGAGCGCCGCGCTCAGGTCGAGCACGGTGACATCGGCGAGGGGCCGGTCGTCCGCCTCGCCGCCCCGGTGGTTCCCGGGGTCACCTCCGTCGACCGGGGGCCGGTCCATGCGAGCTCCTCTCCCGCCCGACGGCGGTGTTCGACGCCCCGGTTCGCTGCCGGGCGCGGACGGTCAGGCCGGGACGACCCGCAGCGGGACGGACAACGTCCCCCACTCGGGCCAGCGGGTCATGACGACCTCGCCGGTGACCTCGAGGCTGCGGGTGCGGGCCAGCAGCTCCTCGACGACGACCCGCAGCATCGAGCGGGCGAGGGCCTCGCCCGCGCACCGGTGGGGCCCGCCGCCGAAGGCGAGGTGCTCGCCGATGTTGGGGCGGTCGAGCACGAATCGGTCGCCGTCACCGAACACGGCCTCGTCCCGGTTGGCCGACGCGTACACGAGGGCGATCGGCTCACCGGCCGGGATCGTGCGGCCGGCGATCGTGACGTCGTGGGTCGCGGTGCGGGCGAAGCCGCGGTAGGGCGTGTAGAGCCGCAGGTACTCCTCGACCGCGCGCCCCGTGAGCCCCGGTTCCCGGCGGAGCCGATCGGCCAGCGCCGGATGCTCGGAGAGGTGGACGGCGATGGTGCCGATGACCACGCTGGGGGCGATCATCCCGACGACGATCATCTGACGGATGGTGCCGAGCACGAGCTCGGGCGGCAGCGGTGCGCCGTCGTGGACCTTGGCGAGCAGCGCGGAGGGCAGGTCGTCGGCGGGGTCGAGCGGCTCGTGCCGGCGCAGCTCGACGATGGTCTTGGCGACCTCGTAGAGCTCGAGGCTCGTGGCCTTCACCGTCGCGTCGTCGGCCTCCTGGAGCGCCCGGTTGTAGCGGGCGGTCGTGGCCTCGATCGTCTCGGCGAGCCCCGCCGGCAGGTTGAACAGCTGCCCGAACACGCGTCCCGGGAGGTGCTGGGCGACATCGCACAGGTCACCGCCGCCGGCGGCGACGAACGGGTCGAGCAACTCGACGACGAGCCGTCGGAGCGTGGGCTCGAAGTCGCGGACGCGCTCGTCGGTGAAGAACCGGTTGATGACCTGGCGGTACGGCGTGTGCTCGGGCGGGTCGAGGTGCAGCGGCGGCCGCCGGCCGGTGAACGCGACCTTGGGCACGACGTTCTGGACCGACGTGATGTACGTGCTCGGTCGGCGGAGCGCGGCGGCGACGTCGGCGTGGCGCAGCAGCGCCCAGAAGCCACCGAACGCCTCGCTGTGGGCGACGGGGCAGGTGCTGCGGAGCTCGCGGAACCGGTCGTGGGCCGTGGTGAGCTGCTCGGGCTCCGTCGGGTCGAGGTCGCCGATCGCCGCGGCCCGGGCCGGCGACGGGTGCACCTCGGCCTCGTGGTCCTCCATCGCTCGCCCCCGTCCTCCCGGTCGTGGCCGAGGGCCGCCGGGCGCGCGCCCGACAACGTCCCCCTGCCGCGTTGGTCGTCGAAGTATGACACCTCGGCATCCATTCGGTCGATAGTCGTCACGGATCGATGCCCGGTCGATCGGTACCGCCGTCGACGCGGTCCCTACACTCGGCGGCCGTGAAGCGGAAGCACCCGGACCCGGAGCTCGGTGGCACCGGCGAGAGCGCGGCGGAACCGATCGACCTCCCGCGCCAGCAGGCCGGGTCCCAGCCCCAGCTGCTGCTGCTCACCCTGTTCGTCGACTACTGGCTCGGCCGGACCGAGCACCTGCCCTCCGCCGCGCTCGTCGCCCTCCTCGGCGAGTTCGGCGTGTCCCCGGCCGGCGGTCGCGCCGCGCTCAGCCGCCTCGCCCGACGCAACCTCCTGGCCAGCGAGAAGCGGGGCCGGCGCACGTACTACCGGCTGTCGCCGACCTCGGACGAGTTCCTCGACTGGCGCACGGGGGAGACCCTGCGATCCGGGCTCGGATCGAAGCCGTGGGACGGGCGCTGGACCGCCATCGCCTACTCCATCCCCGACGACCAGCGTCAGGCCCGCGGTCCGCTGCGCAACCGCTTGCGCTCACTCGGGTTCGCGGCGCTCTACGACGGCCTGTGGATCTCGCCCCACCCGCCGCCCCGGGCGCTGTACGACGCGCTGGAGGCACTGGAGGACGCGTCGGTCACCGTGTTCGTCGCGGAGTCGCTCGACCGCCGCGACGGGTCGGACCCGGTCGAGGCGTGGGACCTGACCCACCTGCGGGAGGCCTACGACGAGTTCGTGGCCCGCTTCGGGCCGCTGCGCGACCGGGTCGTGGCCGGTGAGGTCGGCACCGCCGAGGCGCTGGTCGCCCGGACCGAGATCATGAACTACTGGCGCCAGCTCGCCCGTCTCGACCCCGAGCTGCCCATCGAGCTGCTCGGTGACGACTGGCCCCGGGCGGACGCCCGCAAGCTGTTCGTCGCGGTCTACGACGCGCTCGGCCCCCTCGCCGAGGTGCGCTTCGCCGCCATCCTGCGGGACCACGATCCGGACCTCGCCGATCTCGTCTCCCACTTCACGAGTGATCGGTTCCTGGAGACCCACCCGGCGTCGCGCTGAGCCCCGGCGGCCGCTCGGCACCGGTCGACCGACAACGTGTTGCATGTCGTATGGTCGTAGTTCTTAGAACTGTCATGTGATCTCCCGGCCCGTAGGGGTGGGGCACGTGGCGTTCGGGCCGGCCGCAACGGAGGGGATCGATGAGCGACACCGACCACGGGACGGTGCCGGGCGCGCCCGGGCGCGACGACTTCGA
The DNA here is from genome assembly GCA_034211175.1 of Actinomycetota bacterium. Lineage (GTDB taxonomy): Bacteria > Actinomycetota > Acidimicrobiia > Acidimicrobiales > CAIXPF01 > JAXHUH01. Next base: position 13,308 of record JAXHUH010000130.1, on the reverse strand, counting down.
TCCGCTCTCGCCCGAGGTGCTCGCCGACCCGCATGCGATGTACCGGGACCTGCGAGCCCGGTGCCCGGTCGCCCACAGCCGCTCGTTCGGCGGCTTCTGGGCGCTGACCCGCTACGAGGACGTCGAGTGGGCGGTGACCAACCCACAGCTGTTCACGAGCCGGTTCGGCATCGTCGTGCCCCGCAACCCGGCGTCGGGCCGCCGTCCGCCCCTGCACCACGACCCGCCGGAGCACACGACGTACCGGCGGGCGATGAACCCGGTCTTCCGCAAGGACCGCCTGGCCCGACTGGAGCCGGTGATGGCGGCGACCGTGGCGGAGCTGGTCGCCGACGCCGTGCTCGCGGGCCGTGCGTGCGGCTTCGACGACCTGGCCTCGCCGCTGGCCGCCCGGACGCTGAGCGCGCTCCTCAACGTGCCGGCGGAGCTGTCCGCCGACGTCAGCCGCCATGCGGCGGCGTTCGAGCGTGCCCAGTTCGCGTTCGACGCCGCGCAGGTCGAGGAGGAGAACCGGGTCCTCTACGACCTGGCCCGCCGGATCGTGATCGAGCGCCGCCGCCGGCCGCTCGACCCGGCGGAGGACCTGGTGAGTGCGCTGTTCGACCTGGAGGTCGGCGGCGAGCGGATCGACGACGAGGTCGTCGCCGGCTCGCTGCGCCAGGTGCTCGTCGCCGGCCACGGCGCACCGGCGCTGGTGATGGCCAACGGCCTCGTGCACCTCGCCCGGGACCGGGCGTTGCAGGACCGGCTGCGGGCCGACGTGTCGCTCGTGCCGGCCGCGGTGGAGGAGCTGCTGCGGCTGCACACCCCGAACCAGGGGTTCGCCCGCACGGTGGTCGCCGAGGTCGAGGTCGGCGGTGAGACGCTCGCTCCCGGCGAGCTGGTGACGGTGTCCTACACCGCGGCGAACCGGGATCCGGCGGTGTTCGACGACCCCGACGAGCTCCGGCTGGGCCGCGGCGGCCACCACCTGGCGTTCGGCCACGGCACCCACGTCTGCCCGGGGTCCCACCCGGGGCGCCGGCAGATGCAGCTCCTGATCGAGCGGGTGCTGGCGGCGACCTCGTCGTTCGAGCTGACCGGCGACCTCGAGTGGGCCCCGTTCCCGGTCCACGGCCCGACCCGCGCCCCGCTGGCCCTGCACACCGCGTCCTGAGCGTCGCGCGCCCGGGCTGGGGTGCCGGGGAGTGACCGGCCGACCGATCGGGGGTATGCCGTGAGGACCCGTCGCCGCGGACCGGGGGAGCCGTGATGACCGACACGAAGTGGCCCGTCCGGCTGGCGACGGTGTGCGTCGACTGCGCCGACGCCCACGAGCTGGCCGGCTTCTACGGTCGCCTCCTCGGCTGGGAAGTGACGACGTCCGAGCCCGACTGGGTGCTGATGCGTGACCCGGGCGGCGGTGTTGGTCTGTCGTTCCAGGCGGAGCCCGGCTACCGCCCGCCGACCTGGCCGGAGCGCTCGGGCGGCCAGGACAAGATGACCCACCTCGACCTGCTGGTCGACGACCTCGACGTCGCAGTCGCCCATGCGGTGTCGTGCGGCGCCCGCCTCGCCGACCACCAACCCCAGGAGCGGGTGCGAGTCCTCCTCGACCCCGCCGGCCACCCGTTCTGCCTGTTCGTCAGCTGACCCGGATCATCGCCGTGAACGTCGCCTCGATCGTGGCGACACTCGCCGCGGTCGTCTTCGTCACCGGGCAGCCCGCGACCTGACCCGACGGGCCGCGGCCTGCGGCCTCGCATGCTCCGACGCCTGTCGGGCGCGGCCTCGTGCAAACGTAGTTGTGGTGGCTACTACGCATGTCGTACGGTCACGCCACGTGATCGATGACCTGGTCGCGTCCGGCTTCACGAGCCAGGAGGCGCGGACCTACGTGGCGCTCCTCCGCCAGCCGATGGCCACCGGCTACGAAGTGGCGAAGGGCGCCGGCCTGCAGCGGGCGAACACGTACTCGGCGCTCTCGGCGTTGGCCGAGAAGGGGGCCGCGCAGGTCGTGGGGGAGTCGCCGGCGCGCTACGTCGCGGTGCCGCCGGCCGACGTCGTCGGGCGCATGCGGGCCGAGGCCGAGGCGCGTTGTGACCGGCTCGAGGAGTCGTTGCGGTCGCTCGACCGCGGTCCCGCCCTGCCGGCGCTGTGGACGATCGAGGGGCGGGACGCGGTCCTGGTGCGGGTGGCGACGATGGTGTCGTCGGCCACCGACCGGGTCGCGTGCTCGGCGTGGGCGGAGGACCTCGACCTGTTGGCCGGTGCGCTCGACGACGCGGTCGGCGCCGGTCGGGAGGTCGTGGTCAACGCGTTCGGCCCGGTCGCGGTCGAGGGGGCGACGGTCTTCGAGCACGAGCCGGCGGAGCGGACGGTGTCCGAGCGGATCGTCATCGTGTCGGTCGACCGGTCGCGGGCGCTGGTCGGGACGCTCGGCCCGGACGCGACGGCGGTCTACACCGACCAGCCGACGCTGGTGACCGTCGTCGAGAAGCTGCTGCGCGACGAGGCCTACCTCGCCGCCATCTACGACGAGCTCGGCTCGGAGCTCGAGGACCGGTTCGGGCCGCACCTCGTGGAGCTGCGGGCCCGGCTGCTGCCGGCCGAGGTCGCCGAGCGGCTCCGGACGCTGATCGCCGGCCTCGATGCCGGGGACTCGGACGACGACGAGGGAGAGGGCACGTGGGAGCGATCGTGATCGTGGACGCCTTGTGGGGCGATTCGGGGAAGGGCAAGACGTGCGCGCATCTCGCTCGCCGTCTGGAGGTGCCGCTGGCGGTGCGGGCCGGCGTCGGCACCAACGCCGGCGCGAGCGTGCACCTCGACGACGGAAGGGAGGTCCGGGCGCGCCAGCTGCCGACCGGTTGGCTGCATCCCGGGACGACCGTTGCGGTCGGCTCCGGTGTGCTCGTCGACCCGGTGGTGTTCGCCGACGAGGTGGCCGGCTACGGCCTCGAGGGCCGGGCGGTCGTCGATCGCCGGTGTGCGGTGATCGAGCCGCACCACATCGCCGCGGAGGCCGACGACTCGCACCTGGTCTCGGTCGTCGGTTCGACGGTGACGGGCAACGGCCACGCGCGGGCGTCGTTCGCGCTGCGGCGGGCCCGCCAGGCCCGTGACGTCCCGGAGCTGGAGCCGTACGTGGGAGACGTGGTGGAGCTGGCCAACCGGGTCGCCCGGACGTCGACGGTGCTGGTGGAGGGCTCACAGGGCACCCAGCTCTCGCTGGCGCTGAGCGACGACTACCCGTGCACGACGTCGGACAACTGCACGACCGCGGCGGCGTTGGACGATGTCGGCCTCAACTGGCAGCTGCTGAGCGAGGTCGTGCTCGTGGTGAAGGCGCTCCCGACGAGGGTCGGGACCGGCCCGCTGCCGTACGAGATGAGCCATGCCGAGGCGGAGGCACGGGGGATCGCCGAGTACGGCGTCGTGACGGGCCGCCCGCGCCGCAAGGCGTCGGCCATCGACTGGGACCTGCTCGACTTCGCGTGCACGGTGAACGGCCCCACCCAGATCGCCCTCACCTTCTGCGACCACGTAGACCCCAACGTCACCGGCGCCCGCCACCGTGACGAGCTGACGGCGCCGGTCCGCACCCTGATCGCCGAGGTCGAACGCCGCACCGGGGTCCCCGTCACCCTCGTCGACACCGGCAAGCTCCTCACCCACATGGTCGACCTCCCCTGAGGACGACGGGCCCCCGAGCGGAGCGGAAGACATTGCGGCCCTCCCGTCCGAGGCGGAAGGCCGAGCACACGGAGGGCCAGCTCGTCCGCCGAGAGTTGCCCAGCTCTGACGAGCTTCGAGACCCATGCCAAGGGCCCGCCGGGCCTCCGGCCTTGGCGGAGCGGAAGGCATTGCGCCCCTCCGGTGCGAGGCCCCGCAGGGGCCGAGCACACGGAGGGCCAGCTCGTGGCTAAGAGCGGATTCGAACCGCATGGGTGAAGCCCGCAGGCTCACCGTTCGCTCTCGGTTTCCCGGGAGTGTCTCGTCGCCCTACCTGGGTAGCCACGGAGAAACATACCCCGGTTCGGTCGGGGATATGTGTCATCACCTCTGGTCAAGTGTCACAGGGTGTGATAAAGGGCCCACGGACCGGGTCGATGGACCTGGTCATCGTCCCTCAGCCCGTCAGGGATCGTTCACCGAGGCCGTCGGCGAGGGCGCCGTAGACGTGTCGGCCGTCGGTCATGATCCGCTGGCCGTCCGGGCTCATCCGGCCCGTCGCACGGTCGATGCCGAAGACGTCGTAGTAGGCGCCGGCGAACTCGGTGCGTGCCGCGGCGAACGCCGCCTCGTCGACGCGACCACTTGCGGGGTCGACGAAGTCGACGGGCACCGGCGGCGCGACGACGCCGTCCGCCGCCCATGGCGCGAGCGCTGCGGGCACGTCGATGCCGCCCCGTTCGAGCACGGCGTTGAGCGCCGCGACCTGGAGGTTGCTGATCACGCTGACCCCGTCGTCGTCGACCTCACCGGAGGACGCGACGAGCTCGTCGTACTGCTCGCTCGTCATCGTCGGCGCTTCGTCGGGGAACAGGGTGCCGACGGTGACGTCCTCGATGATGGCGACGATGTCGAGGTCGAGCGCCATCTCGGCCACGGTGAAGGCGGTGCCGAGCCCGGGCACGACGTTGGTCGCGTAGGCGAAGGCCTCGGCCACGATGGTCCCGCCGATCTGCTCCCACATCGACGGGTCGATCGGTGTGTTCAGGCGGTCGAGGCCGGCGCCGAAGCCGTCGATGCGGTTGCCGATCTCGCCGGCGAAGGCGGTGCTCTCGGGGGAGGCGCCCATCGGCTCGCCGGCGGCGAGCACCATGACGTCGTGGGCGTTGGCGAGGTTGACGCCGCCGTAGAGGTAGCTGAGCGCCTCGGGGGTCGTGCCGAGCGTGGCGACGATGTCGGCGACGTCGTCGGTGCGCAGGGAACTGTCGGTGATCTCGTCCATGCCGGGGTCGAACGTGGCGATGGCGCGGCTGATCGACGTGTTCGCCCCGTCGCCGAGGTCGTAGGTGCGCTCGCCGAGTGCGATGTCGCGTTCGATCTCGACGACCAGGTCCTTCTGGCGCGTGCGGGTCGCGGTGTCATCGGCCGGGAGCAGGGCGCCGTCGAGGCCGTCGGCGAGCAGGTCGTCGATGCCGTCCCCGTGGGTGTCGTGGAGCCGGTGGAGGTAGGCGAGGGGACCGTCGGTCTCGTCGTTCGGTGACACCTTCGACTCGAGGAGGTCGAGGGTGTCGGTGCCGTCCTCGAACAGGCCACCGAGGGCGGCGAGCTCGAGCGCGGCGATCGGGTCGCCCTTGCCGCCGATCTGCTGGTGGGCGTCGTGGCGGTCGTCGGTGTAGCGAAGGACCTGCTGCTCGAACCAGCCGCCCCAGTCGCCGAGTCCGAGCGCGTCGGTGAGGAGGCGGGCAGGGTGGTCGGAGAGGTAGCTGCGCGGGTCCGGTGGCTCGTCGAGTCGGAACACGACGGTGAGCACCTCTTCGGCACGCTCGCCGTGGGGGCTCTCGCGATCGACGTTGCTGAGCGTCCGGAAGTAGGCGGCGTACGGGTCCCAGGTGGTCTCGTCGTAGGCCGCGAGCTCGTCGCCGGCGAGGTCGTTGCGTTCGGCGCCGATCTCACGGACCCGATCCCGCAACACCTCCGGATCGACGGCCAGTGCGAGGCGGATGGCGATGTCCGGGTCGAGCGCGCCGTAGGCGACGAGCGCGTCGATCGCGTCCTCGGCTGCCTCCGCGTCGTTGCCGTCGAGCAGCTCGAAGAGCTCGTCGACCGGCTCGCCGCGCACACTCTCGGCGAGGTCGGCGATCGCGACGCCGGTGTAGGAGGTGTCGTCGCCGTCGCGCGCGGCCAACGGCCGCATGAGCTCGAGTCGCAGTGCGAGGTCGCTTGCGTCCGTGTCGAGGTCGGCGGCCGCGTTCTCGAGTGCTCCGGCGTCGAGGAGCAGCTGGCGGAGCGCCGGGTGGCTCACCATGTCGGTGAGCCCCGACCGCACACAGGTGCTGCGGAGGTCGCTCGAGGCGTCGCGGAGTGTGTTGGCGGCGGCGCGGTAGCGGCGGAGGAGCTCGTCGGCCTCGGCGATGTCGATCTGAACTCGGGCGGTCACGGCGTCGTCCCGACGAGCCGGCCGGGCGAGAGGAAGAACGGCGAGTCCCCCGGCTGCGCAGGGAACGGGTCGTCACACGTGTCGCCCCGCAGGTCGTCCACCTCGAGCGCGGCTGCCTGGCGGGCGAAGCAGGTTGCGTCGGCCTGGAGGTCGTCGGCCCGGCGCCGCCACTCGGTGGCGAGGTCGTCGAGTTGCTCCGACCGCACCTTCAGCAGGCCGTCGAGGCTGGTGAGCCGGTCGCGGGACCCGGTGGCGGCGCGCGAGTCCCACACGTCGGCGGTGTGGAGATCGACAACGCCGCGCAGCGCGTCGGCCAGGGCGTCCGCGACGCGGGTCGCGCCGCGGGCGGCTGTGTCGTAGTCCTCGGCGTCGTCCGCGGCCGAGCTGGCACGCTGTCGCAGGTCTTCTGGTGTCAGCACCTACCTATCATAGCTGCTCGCTGCATCTCGATGCTTTTCGATGCGGTGTCGATCTCGTGAGGGTCGACGGCGGGTCCGGGCCGTCAGGGCGCGGGGACGGTGATGTCGTCGACGAGCGTGGTCCGTGGGGTGTCGACGACGGCACCGTGCTCGATGATCTCGCGCAGGGCCGGGACCGGGTCGGGATCCGCGAACACCGACCGGTCGCCGTGATCGGGCGGGCCGTCGGTGGCGGCCTCGGTCCACCACGACGCCTCGAGCGCGAGGCCGGACGGGTCGCTGAAGTAGATCGACCGGATGAACCCGTGGTCGACCACGTCGGTGACCTCGCAGCCGAACCGCTTGATGCGGTCCCGGAGCGCGAGCAGCTCGGCCTCGTCCTCGACGCCGAGGCTGAGGTGGTCGAACTGGGAGGCCGGCGGGTACGGCACGCCTGCGGGCTTGGCGTACGTCTCGAGCTCGGTGTCGTGGTACTCGAAGAACGCCACGGTCTGGCCGTCGCCGACCCGGAAGAAGTAGTGGCGGAACTGCGGCGTCCCCACGGTCGCCACGATCTCGGCGCCGAGCACGCCGTGCCAGAACCGGGTGGTGGCGTCCATGTCCCCGGTGACGAGGGCGAGGTGGTTGATGCCCTGCCAGTCGGGCCGCCGATCGGTCGCTGCGTCGGTCATGGTGGTCCCCCTCCTGCGTCGGTGCTCTCGAGCTTAGGACGGCCGTCACATCTGATTGCGCGGGCAACGAAGGGTCCTCAGCTGGTGTGACCATCAGACTGAATTACGTTCATTGACAGTTTCCCCGCGCCTGTCGGACGCTCGCCCGGCAAGGGCATGCGTCCCGACGTGCGCTCGGCGGACGGTCGAGACGCGTCGGTGGCCGTGTCGATCCGAGACGGGGGGGGCGACATGAGCACGATCGAGCAGTCGACGGACCTGGAGGCGCGCGTCGAGGCGGCGGTGGGCGCGATCGCCGGCCACCTCACGGGGGCCGCGGTCACGTCGGCGATCATCCTGGGCGACGAGCTCGGGTTGTACGCCGAGCTGGCCGAGGGGCCGATCACGGCGGGAGAGCTCTCGTCGAGGAGGTCGGTCAACGAACGCTTGACCAGGGAGTGGCTGGACGGCCAGTCGGCGGCCGGGATCGTGGCCTACGACGCCGAGGCCGACACCTACCGGCTGCTCGAGGAGTACGCGCCGATCCTGGTGGACCGGGACGCACCGACGTACATGGCCGCCGGGGCGTCGGTGATGCGCTGCAACTTCATGGACCTCGACGGCGTCGTCGACGCGTTCCGCACCGACGGCGCGTTCCCCTGGGGCGCGCACCACGAGTGCCTCTTCCGGGGCACCGGCGAGTTCTTCCGCCCGGGCTACCGGACGTTCCTGGTCGACGACTGGATCGCCTCGTTGGACGGGGTGACGGAGCGGCTGCGTGCCGGTGGGCGCGTCCTCGACGTCGGTTGCGGCGTCGGGCACTCGTCGGTGCTGATCGCCGAGGCGTTCCCGGCCACGACCGTCGTCGGGATCGATGCCCATCCCGGCTCGATCCGTCTCGCTCGGGAGAACGTGGCGGCGTCGACGGCCTCCGAGCGGCTCGACATGCGGATCGGTCGGGCCGACGACTACCACGGTTCGTACGACCTGATCTGCTTCTTCGACTGCCTCCACGACATGGGGGACCCGGTCGGCATCGCCCGGCACGCGCTGGAGCAGCTCGCGGTCGGCGGGACGGTGCTCGTGGTCGAGCCGTTCGCCATGGACGACCGGGAGGCGAACCAGCGCGAGAACCACTTCGCTCCGCTCGCGTACATCGCGTCGACGTTCTTCTGCACGCCCAACTCGCTGTCCCAGGACGTCGGGCGGGCGATGGGGGCCCAGTCCGGCGAGGCCGGGATGCGGGCGGTGTTCGAGGAGGCCGGGTACCGCCACTTCCGGCGCGCGGCCGAGACCCCGTTCAACATCGTCTACGAGGCCCGTGCCTGACCTTCGCGCCCTCCGGCGCTGATCAGCGTGGCGCGCGTCACGCCGCGGTCGCGTTGGTGCAAGCATCTGGGGCGTGCTGACCCGTGGCGAGCGCCGTTGGGGAGGGCGTCGGCGACGCCGTGGCGCGCGGGTCGCGCCCGCGCCCCGACTGCGGAGGGCTGCACCCGGTCCCACCGAGGAGACGACGGCACCCGCGCTCGAGATCCGGGGGCTCACCAAGCGGTTCGGGCACCTCCACATCCTGCGCGGCGTCGACCTGTCGGTTCGTCACGACGAGGTCGTCGCGCTCATCGGTGAGAACGGCACCGGCAAGTCGACGCTCGTGAAGTGCGTCGCCCGGGCGCTCGAGCCCGACGACGGGGAGATCCTCGTCGGCGGTGCGCCGCTCGGCGTCACCGCTGCGGAGGTCCACCAGCAGGGCGTGGCGGTGGCGTGGCAGGACCTGTCGCTGTGCGACAACCTCGACGTCACCGCCAACCTGTTCCTCGGCCAGGAGCCGACGCTGCTGTTGGACGAGGCCACCCGGCGCCAGCGCGCGGTGGCGGTGCTGAGCCAGCTCGGCGTCTCGATCGACGACTTCGGGCGGCCGGTCCGGGCGCTGTCCGGTGGCCAGCGCCAGAGCGTCGCGCTGGCCCGGGCGATGCTCGGTGGTCGGCGGGTGCTGATCCTCGACGAGCCGACCGCTGCGCTCGACCGCAACAGCGCCCGGGCCGTCCAGGACCTGATCCGGCGTCACCGGGCCTCGCGGATCGCGATCCTGCTCGTCTCCCACGACCTCGAGGCCGTGTGTGAGCTGGCCGACCGGGTGATCGTGCTGCGCGGCGGCGTCGTCTCCGCCGACGTGGCGACGACCGAGGTCCGCCCCGACGACCTCGCCGCGCTGATGTCGGGCATCAGGGCCGACTCGACGGCGCGGCGCCAGCTGCGCCGGCTCCACACGTTGGTCGATCAGCTCTCCGAGGTCGAGCCGTCGCGGACGTTGCCGCTGATCGTCTCCGCGATGGTCGCGGCGCTCGAGCAGGAGCGGGTCGCCATCCACCTGATCGACGACCACGTCGACGGGGGCGTCCCGGTCCTGCGCCGCTCGGCCGCGGTCGGGCTGCCCGCCGCGGTGCTCGCCGGCGACGAGGTCGTGCCCGTCGGCGCCGGCGGCGGCATCATCGGCGCCGCGGCCGAGCTCGGCGAGGTCGTGGTGACCGAGGACCTCCGCGCCGCCGACGGACACGAGGCCGCCCTGGCCGCCGGGCTGCGGAGCGCGTGGGCGGCACCGATCGTCGGGTCGACCGGCGTGCTGGGCACGGTCTCGGGCTTCGGGACGGCGCCAGGCCAGCCGGCGGCCGACCAGATGGAGCTGGTCTCGCTCTACTCCAGCCACGCGGCCGCGGCCATCGAGCGGGAGCGGCTGCTCGAGCAGGTCACGTCCCGGAACCGCACGCTCGAGACGCTCGGGGGGATCCTCGAGATCCTCGCCGGGCCCGACGCCTCCGCCGGCGGTCTCGACCTGGCGCTCGACGCCCTCCGGCGGGGGCTCGGCGCGTCGTCGACCGTCCTGTTCGAGGAGGTCGAGGACGGCGAGCTCGTCGAGCGGGGCCACCGCAGCGACGTCGCGGGGCCGGCGCGGCGGGAGCAGGAGGCGGCGGCGCGCTGGTGCCTGCGCACCGGGATCGTGGTCGGGTCGCCGGTGCCGAGCGTCGCCGCCGTGGGGATCGACCTGCAGGACCGGCGGGCGGCGTTGGTGGCGCGTTGGCCGGACGGCGTGTCCGTGGGTAGGGGCGCGGTGGAGCTCCTCGCCGACGCGTCGCGGTCGATCCGTCTCGCCATCGAGCGGGCCGCCCTCGACGCAGCCCGCGAGGAGGCGACGGCGCTGCGGCGGGCCAACGCCCTCCAGCGCGAGTTCCTGTCCCGGCTGAGCCACGAGCTGCGGACGCCGCTGACCGCGATCCACGGGTATGCGGACACGCTGCGCCAGCCCGACGTCCAGTGGGACGAGGCGTCGACCCGGCGGTTCCTCGACTCGATCGCCCGGGAGTCGGCCCGCCTGGGCCGGCTCGTCTCCCACCTGCTCGACGCGTCGGCGCTCGAGACCGGCCTGCTGCGCTTCGACCATGCGTGGTGCGACGTGGCACTGGTCGTCGAGGCGGCCGTGGCGTGTGTGCCGGTGGCGCCGCCGACGGTGATCGACGTGCACTGCGACCCGGGCCTGCCGGCGGTGCGGGCGGACCACGACCGGCTCCAGCAGGTCCTGGTCAACCTGATCGACAACGCCGTCCACCACAACCCGCCGGGGACCAAGGTGAGGATCGAGGTGTCGCCGCTGTGGGCCGGCGACGGCGACGCCGATGACGCCGCCGACGGCGACGGCCGCACCGGCGAGGACCGGGTGCGGATCGGCGTCATCGACGACGGCGCCGGCATCCCGGCCGACCTGGTGGAGCGGGCGTTCGAGCCCCGGGTGCGGGGCGTGGACGCCGCGGGCGACGGGGTCGGCCTCGGCCTGGCCATCGCGAAGGGGATCGTCGAGGCCCACCGCGGGCGCCTCGAGCTGCGCTCCGGCCCCGGCGGCACTGCGGCGATCATGACGTTGGCGGTCGACCCGGGCGTGCAGTCCGTGACCGAGGAGTGAGGACGAACGGTGAACGAACCCCGGTCGCACGGGCCGCGACGAGCGTCGAGGGCGGAGCGCGTCGCCCGATGACGACGACGAAGGTCCTGCTCGTCGAGGACGACCTGAACATCATCGACCTGATCCGCTCGAACCTGGTCGTGCGCGGCTACGACGTCGTCGTGTCCGAGGACGGTGCGGGTGCCGATCGGCTCCTCGAGGTCGAGCAGCCCGACATCGTGCTCGTCGACCTGATGCTGCCGGCGGCCGACGGCTTCGAGCTGTGCCGCCGGTTCCGGGAGCGATCGAGCGTGGGTGTGATCGTCGTGTCCGCCCGGGGTGGTGAGGGCGACAAGGTCCGCGCGCTCAACCTCGGCGCCGACGACTACCTGACCAAGCCGTTCGGGATCGACGAGCTCATGGCCCGGATCACGGCGACGCTGCGCAGGACCCGGCCGCCGGCGGCTCCCGAGCCGTCGGGGACGGTCCGCGTCGGGAACATCGAAATCGATCTCGAATCCCAGCTCGTCACCAAGGCGGGTGAGGCGGTGCACCTCACGCCGACGGAGTTCTCGCTGCTGCGGGAGCTGGCGCTCAACCCCGGCAAGCTCCTCACCCACGCCACGCTGCTGCGGCGGGTGTGGGGCGTCGGCTACGAGACCCAGACCGAGTACACCCGCGTCTACGTGCGGCGCCTGCGGGCGAAGCTCGAGAACCCGGGGTGCCCCCAGCTCATCCAGACCGAGCCCCGCGCCGGCTACCGCTTCGCCGCCGCGTGAACGCCCGGCCGGCCCGTGTCGTGGCCGGTCCGCAGAGCGGTGTTCACACTTTTTTCCACCCGGCGTGACGATGTTCACACCTCATTCACGGCGTCGTTCCTACGTTCAGTGCGGTTCAACGGCCAGCGCGCCCCTACGGCGCCGGTCACGGCAACTCCAGGGGGAGTGGACATGAGACGGAGCAGGTGGTTCGGACTACTGGCGATCCTCTTCGCGTTCGCGCTCGTCGCCGGTGCGTGTGGCGACGACGATGACGACGAGGGTGTCGCCGCACAGGACACCGAGCCCGCCGACGACGGCGGTGACGACGGGACCGACGACACGGAGGCCACCGGCGAGTCCGAGGGCGGCGACGACGAGGCCGCTGCCGGAACCGGCAGCATCTGGGTCCTCCTCCCCGACAGCGCCTCCTCCGCCCGGTGGGAGACCGACGACCGCCGCTTCTTCGTCGAGGCGTTCGAGGAGGCCGGCCTCAGCGAGGGTGACGACTTCACGATCGTCAACGCCGAGGCGGACGCCCAGCAGCAGCAGAGCCAGGCCGAGCAGGCCATCGCCGACGGCGCCAGCGTCATCCTGCTGGTCAACCTCGACTCGGGCTCCGGTGCCGCGATCATCGCCACCGCCCGCGAGGCCGGCGTGAGCGTCGTCGACTACGACCGCCTGACCATCGAGGGCCCCGGCGCCGACGTCTACGTCAGCTTCGACAACGTCGAGGTCGGCGCAACGATGGCCGAGGTGCTCGAGCCGGCGATCGACGAGCTCGGCGAGGACCCGGCCCGGGTCGCCATGCTCAACGGCGCCCCGACCGACAACAACGCCACCCTGTTCAAGGAGGGCTACAACGAGACCGTCTCGGCCCGGGTCGAGGCCGGCGACTGGGAGCTGGTCGGCGACCAGGACGTCCCCGAGTGGGACAACCAGGAGGCGCTGAACATCTTCGAGCAGATGCTCACCGCGGCCGACCAGGACATCGACGGCGTGTTCGCCGCCAACGACGGCCTGGCCAACTCGGTGATCACCGCGCTGAAGAACGCCGGTGTCGGGCCCATCCCGGTGAGCGGCCAGGACGCGACCGTCGGCGGCATCCAGAACATCCTCGCCGGCGACCAGACGATGACCGTTTACAAGCCGATCCAGGCCGAGGTCAACGCCGCCGCCGCGGCCGCACTGGCGCTGCGGGCCGGCGAGGACGTCACCGCACTGACCGGTGACTTCGAGGTCACGACCATCGACAACGGCACCAACGAGCTGCCGTTCCTGGCGCTCACCCCGGTGGCGGTCACCGCGGACAACATCGCCGACACCGTCATCGCCGACGGCTTCCGCACGTGGGACGAGGTCTGCACGGGCGACTTCGAGCAGTACTGCCCCGAGGATCGCTGAACCCCGCAACCCCGTCGATGGCCCTCGTTCCGTGGTGGGGACGCCCTGCGGCGTC
>JAXHUH010000129.1:0-21586 GCA_034211175.1 Actinomycetota bacterium | reverse complement strand
CTAGGAACAGCCGTGCTTCGGGTGAGCCGGCGACGGCGTTCCTCAGGAACCATTCGGCAGAGGCCATGGCTTCCACCTCGTATACGACGTCATCGACTGGTCCCGTTCGGTCGCTGTCGGACATCACGCTTACCTCCGCATGCACTGTGTAGCGCCAATGCTACGGAATTGGGGGTCTGGACTGAGCGGGTTTCGCGGGTGACGATGGAGGCAGCTTGGCGGACATGCGTAGCGACCCGCCGTGAACGAGCGCCCGTGAGCGAAGTCTCTGGGCTGGGCGAAGACCCATCGGGCTCGAAGGCCCCCACCGCCGTGACGCGAAGACGCTCGGAATCGGGGGGCCGAGCCCACCCCCCTTGCCCGGCCGATCGCAGGAGACCCTGCCATGAGCACCGCCGCCGCCGCTGTCACCTTGTTCGACGCCGCCGCCGGCAACGATGCCGCCGCCATCCCCGGCCACACCGCCTACGCGCTCCGCACCTCGCCGTCGGGCTGGCAGGTGGTGAACCGCCGCACCGGCCGCACCCTCTCCGGCTGGGTCCAGCCCGACGGGCGCCGCGAGTACCGCCTCGTCGACGACGCCGGCATCCGCGTCACCCGATCCCTCGCTGCGCTGGTCCTCACCGTGTTCGACCGGCCGCGCCGCCCTGGCGAGTTCGCGCTCCACGCGAACGACGACGCCAGCGACGACCGGCTCGCCAACCTCCGCTGGGGCACCCCGGCCGACAACGGCCTCGACCGGGCCAACAACGGCCGCATCCGAGGTCGCGCGCTCACCGAGGCCGACGTCGCCGAGATCAAGCGCCGCGTCGCGTTCGGGGAGCGGCACGCGGACATCGCTGCCGACTTCGGCGTCATCCGCCAGTCCGTCTCCCACATCGCCACACGGCACCGGCACGCCGAGGTCAAGTCGGCTCCGATCGTCGTCACCCTCATGACCGCCGAGGCCGTCACCGGCGCCGGTGAGCTCGAGGTCGCGTGATGGCTGGCCGCACCGCCTGGTGGACCACCCTCACCGCCGCCACCGTCGCCGTCCTCGTTTTCGTCGCCACTCTCGGTACCGCCGCCGGCGACACGCCTGCGCCCGCGTCGGCGTGGGACACCGCGCCGCTGTGCACCCACCAGCCCGACGAACCGCGCCCCTGCATCGTCGACCCGGCCGTCAACCCCGACCCACGCTGGGAGACGCCGTGACCGACATCGACGACCTCGTCGCCCAGCTGACCGCCGCCGTCGCATCCGTCGCCGCGGGACTCGCTGACACCGACGAGGGCACCGCCATCGTCGTCGACCTCGCCCCCGACGACTTCTACGCCGTCGCCGACCTCGACCCCGCCCGCTACGTCGACGAGCTCCACGCAGCGGCCAACACGCCGGAGCTCGCCGACCGCGTGTTCCGCACCCGTGTCGTCATCGTCTGCGCCGACGACCCGTTCGACCGGATCCGCATCGACACCCCCATCCACAACACCTGACCGGCAACCCATCGGAGACCTGAATGCGGCGGAATGACCTGGCCCGAGCGCTCGACGACGCCCGGACGATCCTCGGCGACCTCGACCTCGTCACCCTCATGCGCACCCTCGACCGGTTCCGGGCCGACGGCACCCATGCCACCGCCTTCGACCAACCTGCGGTGGCGACGTCGGCGCCGGCCGATTCGCCGACCGAACGCCACGCCCTCGGCCGCAGCGACGAAGCCGCCGACCTCCAACACCGGGTCCTCGACGTCACCGCCCGCGTCCACGCCGACCTCATCTGGCTCGACCGCATCCGCCGCAACTGGACCACCGAACCCGACCGCGCGGCCGCCAACACCCCCACCAACGGCTGCGAACTCTGCAACACCTACCCCGCCCACCAGACGGACGCTCGCGGCAACCTCGACCCCAAGCGGCGCTTGTGTCGGGCCTGCAAGGACTTCACGATCCGCCAAGGCCGTCCCCCGACCGCCGCCGAACTCCGCGGTGGCCAACGCCGACGCCGGTCAGCATGAGTGCTGCGAAGTGCCATCGCTCGACAGACGATCTCAACCTAGGTAGAGTTCGTGGCAATGCGACGCACGCACAACCTCATTCAGATCCTCAACGCCATCCTCGACACCGACGGTGATCGCGTGTGGGGTTACGATCTCCAGAAGCGTGCTGCGGTCCGCTCGGGGGCGCTCTACCCGGTTCTTCGTCGCCTGCACGAGCAGGGCTGGCTCGAGGACGGATGGGAAGACCCGGCGGAGATCGCCGAGGCGCGGCCACCCCGGCGCTACTACACCGTGACGCCAGATGGGCACGCCAGGATTCGCGAATTGCTCGCTGACGCAGCGGCCGACCGCCGGTTCGCTGGCATCCTGAAGAGGGAGACCAGCTGATGGCGCAGTTCGTCGACGCCGCTTCGGACTGGCGGACGCTACTCGCCGCCCTAGCCGTCTTCGGGTTCTTGCCGGGGGTGTTCCTGCGAATGATCGTCCTTGTCTATCCGAAGGACCACCCGAGGCGTCGCGAACTCGTCGCCGAGCTCTACGTCGTACCGCGGCTGGAGCGTCCGTTCTGGGTCGTCCAACAGCTCGAAGTCTCGCTCTTCGAGGGGCTCCCTGCGCGCCTGAGCGCTGTCGCTGCGAGGTTCGGGAGCGCCGAGAGTCCAACACGGCGGGCCGAGGGCCTCATCGCGTTTGCCTTGGTCATGGTCCTCTCGTCGGGCCTCGCCGGGTTGCTGACCACTCAAATGCCGACCGGACTGAGAGTGCTGGTCGTTTGGATGTCGCTGGTGGCGTTGCTGCTACTCATCTACACGATGGCCCGTCGAGCGAGGAGCACCCGGGGAGAGCACGGCGAGAGCTGATGCGCAGCAGGCGATTCACGCCAGCGACTCCTTGACGGCCGAACGGCAGGCGCTGCACCCGATCGGAATGTGGGTCGTGCGTGGCGTCAGCGGCGTTGAGAACGCTCTCCCACCGCGGCTTGTCGGCCGCTCGCCTCAGCAAGCCGGCGTGTGTGCGAACAAGTGTTCTGGACAGGTCAGATACAGGTGTGGTAGAAACGGCACGCTGGCTGTACCTCGGTTCGGCCGGCCTGGTGGGATGATGCGCAGTTGCACCCCCTGGCCACAACGGCCCGGGGGTGCTGCGCGTCTGAGCGGCGGCGACAGCGGGAGGCCCGCCGAGATGGCCAGCCTCACCCCATGCGCCACCCCCGGATGCCCCGAGCTCTGCCGCTCCACCCACTGCAACTCGCATCGCCCGCGACGGGCACGCGACCGCAGACCGAGCGCCGCCGCCCGCGGCTACGACGCCGCCTGGCGCCGAGCCCGCCGCACCTTCCTCCGCCAGCACCCCCGCTGCCAGACCCACGGATGCCCCCGCCGCTCGTCGCACGTGGACCATGTCGAACGTGCACGCCACGCCGGCGTCGACTTCTGGGACCGCACCAACTGGCAGGCGCTCTGCGAGACCTGCCACCGAGCCAAGTCCGGCCGGGAGGCCCACGAGCCCCTCGATCTGTGACGACGACAGCGGAGGCACGCCAAGACGGCGTCAACGAGCTCGCAGACGAAGACGCCGCCGCCGACGCGACAACAGCGACCAGACACCGGCCGCGCACAGTGACAAGCAGCGCCGAGGGGGAGGGGTAGCACCAACCCCCGAACGCCACCAAGACCGCCGGGGTTAGGCAACTCGGGCCCTGTACGGGTCTGGTGGCACTGAGCCCGGTCACGCTCCGTGAACGTCAAGGACCCCCCGCCCGTGATGGGCGAGGGGTCCGGTGCTGTCGGCCGACAGCGTGGCATCGCCGGTCAGACGGAGCGGCCCAGCCCGAGACGGCGTGCCCGTGCTCGGCTCCAAGACCCTCCGGCCGGACCGACGCGTGCCGGCCATCAACCTACCGACGTCGGGTGACAGTGGCGCCGGGACGGTGCCGCCTCCTCGCTCGGCCTGAGGACGAGGAGGCCGCCGGGATGGCTGGTCGTGGTCCTGCCCCGAAGCCTGCTGGCCAGCGTCGCCGGCGGAACAAGCAGCCGGAGACGCTGAACCTTGGCGACGACGGGTACGCCGGCGAGGTGCCGGACATGCCGGCGTGCCCGCCCGGGCTTGGGTCCGGGTGGTCGTCGGAGACTGAGGTGTGGTGGCGGACATGGTGCCGGTCGCCGCAGGCGAAGCTGTTCACGGGCCCGACGTGGGTGCGGCTGCGGATGTTGATGGCGGTCGCCGAGAAGGCGCATCGGGGCGACATGAAGGCGATCACGGAGCTGCGGTTGCAGGAGGCATCGCTCGGCGCGACGCCGGCGGACATGCTCCGCCTGCGGATCGACGCTGGCCCGTCGAAGCCCGAGCTGCCGCCCCGCCGCCAGAGCCCTGCCAAGGCGCCCGAGAAGACCGCCGACGGCGACGCCGATACCGGCAGCGCTGGCGAGCCTGAGGATGAGCGTGCGGCTGTCCTTCGGCTCGTCGAGGGCGGGTGAGCCTGGGGCCGTCCCTCGGGTGGCAGATCATCGACTGGGTCGAGACGTTCCTGTGCGAAGGCCCCGGCGACGCGGTCGGCGCGCCGGCGACGCTCGACCTCGAGTATCAGGCGTTCATCGTCAAGGCCTACGAGCTTCACCCGGCGGGCGCGACCGGTCGGCGGGGCCGTTCGATCGAGGGTCGCCGGACGAAGCGTCGGGCGATGCTGTCGCGGCCGAAGGGGCGTGGGAAGTCCGCGCTCGCCGCGAAGGTCGGGTGCGCGGAGGCAATCGGCCCGGTCCGCTTCGACCATTGGGCCGAAGCGGGCGAGGTCTCCCCGTGGGGCTACGAGTACCGCGAGGGCGAACCGGTCGGCCGTCCGGTGACGTCGCCGGAGATCCTGTGCCTCGCTACCGAGGAGGGGCAGGCGGGGAACACGTTCGACGCGATCGTCGTCATGCTCGGCCACGTCGCCGAGCACTACGCGGCGTGGTACCCGGGCCTCGACGTCGGCATCACCCGGATCAACCTGCCGGGCGGCGGGACGATCGAACCGGTCACCGCCCGGGCCAAGAGCAAGGACGGCGGCAACTCGACGTTCACGGTCCTCGACGAGGGCCACCTGTGGGACACCCGCGAGCTCCACGATCTCGCCGGCACGATCCGCCGGAACCTCGGGAAGCGGCACGAGGCGGACCCGTGGTCGATGGAGACCACGACCGCGTTCCGGCCCGGGGATGACTCGGAGGCGGAACGGTTCGCCGACATGGTCGCCGAGCTCGACCCGCAGGACGTGCTGCTCGACGACAAGAGCATCCCCCTCGATGTCGATTGGTTCGACGACGACGCCCTCTACGACGCCCTCGTCGACGTGTACGGGCCGGCGGCGATCGAGAACGGCGGCTGGACCGACATCGAACGCAAGCTCGCCGAGATCCGCGACCCGCAGTCCGACGAAGCCGACAGCCGCCGCTACTTCGGCAACCAGGTGGTCGTCGCGAAGGACCAGTGGCTCGATGCCCGCGCGTTCGTCGCGTTGGCGCACGCCGAGAAGGTCGTCGCCGACGACGACGAGATCACGCTCGGCTTCGACGGCGGCCAGTTCGACGACGCCACCGCGCTGATCGGCTGCCGGGTGTCGGACGGGCACCTGTTCACGCTCGGCGTGTGGCAACGGCCGGACGACCGAGCGAAGGACGACTGGGAGGTCCCGCGCCACGAGGTCGGCGACGCCGTGCGCGCTGCGTTCGGCCGGTTCCGGGTCTGGCGCATGTATGCGGACCCGCCGCTCTGGACTTCGGAGCTCGACGCGTGGCGCGGCGAGTTCGGCGAGGCGCGGGTCGTCGACTGGTGGACGAACCGTGACGCCCCGATGGCGGCGGCGCTGCTGAACCTGCACACGGCGGTCGTGACCGGCCAGGTCTCGCACGACGGCGACTCCCGGCTCGTGGAGCACGTCGCGAACGCCCGCCGGAACGTGAAGCGGACCCGCGCCGAGGACGGCGAGAACGCCGACCGGGTGCTGATCAAGAAGGAACGGCGCGCGAAGAAGATCGACGCCGCGATGGCCGCGTCGCTCGCGTTCGAGGCCCGTTCCGACGCGATCGCGAAGGGCCGCGGGAAGAAGAAGCGGCGGCGGGCCCGGGTCCGTGGCCTGAACTGACCCACTGCCGGGAGGGCTGCACGATGGCACGAGAGCCCGGGTCACCCGAGTGGTGGCTGCACCGCCTCGAGACGAAGCTGCGGGACCGGGCGACGCACATCGCGCTGTTCCAGCGGTACTACGACGGCGACCATCTGCCACCGAAGGCGCCGCCGAAGGCGCACGAGGCGTACCGCAAGTTCCTGGCGATGTCGCGGTCGAACTGGTGCGACCTCGTCGTCGAAGCCGCCGCGGAGCGGCTCGGTGTCGTCGGGTTCCGCCTCGGTGAGGACCTGTCGGCTGACGACGAGGCGAACCGGATCTGGCAGGCCAACGGTCTCGACGCCGAGTCCGAGCAGCTGTTCACCATCAGCATCACGACCGGTCACGCCTACCTGTTGGTGTGGCCGGACGACGAGCGGCCGGACACACCGAGGATCACGCTCGAGGACCCGGAGCAGGTGATCGTCGAGCACGATCCCGGCAACCCGCGCCGCCGGGCCGCCGCGCTGAAGCTGTGGGTCGACGACGTGGCCGGGAAGCGGTTCGCGACCGTCTACCTGCCGGACATGGTCGCGAAGTTCGAGGCGCCGATTCGTTCGATCGACGGCAGCTGGGAGCGTCGGGAGGTGCGAGGCGAGGCGTGGCCGCTGCCGAACCCGCTCGGCGCAGTGCCCGTGGTGCCGTTCCCGAACCGGCCGGTCCGCGGCCGCGACGGCCGCTCCGATCTGGCGCCGGTCATCCCGATCCAGGACCGGATCAACACGACGATCCTGAACCGGCTCACCGCCGGCGAGTACACGGCGTTCCGGCAGCGGTGGGCGGTCGGGATCGACATCCCGGTCGACGAGGAGACCGGCGAACCGGTCGAGGAGTTCTCCGCGGCGATCGACCGGCTGTGGACCTTCGAGCCGGGCGAGGAAGGCGGCCAGGTCCAGGTCGGCGAGTTCTCCGCGACGGACCTCGGGCCGTACATCAAGGGCGTCGAATCCGACGTCCAGCACATCGCGTCGATCACCCGGACCCCCGGGCACTACATGCTCGGGTCGATGGGCACGTTCCCGTCGGGCGAGTCGCTGCGCGCAGTCGAGACCGGGCTTGTGGCCCGGGTGCGCCGCAAGCAGCTGGTGTACGGCGAAGCGTTCGAGGAGGTCATGCGTCTCGCGTTCCTCGCCGCCGACCAGCGCGAGAAGGCCGACGTCGAGGACTCGGAGACGATCTGGCGTGACCCGGAGACCCGCACCGAGGGCGAGCTCATCGACGGGCTCGTGAAGCTCGCGAGCATCGGTGTCCCGCAGGAGGCGCTGTGGGAGCGCCTCGGTGCAACACCCCAGCAGATCAAGCGGTGGCGTCGCATGGCCGAGGAGGACGCCGCACGCGCCGCCACGGCCGGCTTCGCGTTCGGTCCGGCCGACGGCGTGACCGAGCTGACCCCGGCACCCGACGACGAGGGTGACGACCTTGCCGGCGTCGCGTGAGTCGCTGAACGTCACGTCCCGGTACCGGCGCACGCTGATCGGGAACCGTGACGCCGCTGTCCGCACGACGGTCGAGCAGTGGCTGGCCGTCGACTTCGGCGACACCCGCGACGTGTTCGACCGGTCGTTCCGCGCGTGGCTCGCCGGCGCGACGGCGACGCTCACAGCGGCGCAGCGCCGGGCCGCGGTGCTCACCGGGATCTACGTCGGCGATTACCTGGCGTCCGAGACGGACGGCCAGATCGCCGACCCGCCGGAGGTCGACGCCGACGCCTACGCCGGTCGTACCGCTGACGGCCGCCCTGTGCGCCAGGTGCTCGCTCTCGCCGCCGTGTCGGCATCGGTGGCGCTGTCGCAGCGTCGGGGCCGGCAGGCGGCGCTGCAGGCCGGCCTCAATCGGGCGGTGCGCGTGATGCGCACCGAGTCGATGGAAGCCGCCCGCGGCTCGCTCAGCGACGCGATGCAGGCGGACGACCGCATCGTCGGGTGGCGCCGCCAGACGTCGGCCCGCCCGTGCGGCGCGTGTCTCGGGCTCGCCGCCCGCGGTCTCCGGGCCACCGACGAGGCCCTGCGCATCCATCCGGCGTGCTCGTGCACGGCGGTCCCGGTCGTCGACGGCGTCGTCGAACGGGTCACGCTCGTCACCGGCACCGCCCTGTGGGAGCGGATGACGCCGGCCGAGCAGGACGCCGCCATCGGCCCGGAGAAGGCCCAGCTCGTCCGCCAGGGCGACGCACAGCTCGGCGACCTGATCACCGAGCACCACCACCCGGACTGGCCCGACGGCGTCTACGAGACCCCGCTCGCCCGCCTCGCCGGTTCCTGACCTACCCGCATCGGTCCCGGGACGGGGCCGCGGACAATCACGGAGGGTCCGAGATGGCCACCGAGAACACCGACGAGTCGCGCCCCAGCACCGAGCCCGGTGGCGACGAGACCACCGGTACCGGCTCGACCGGCGCCGAGAACACCGACGGCGGCGACGCCGGCGGTGGCAGCTCCCGAGACGGGGGCGACCAGCAGGACAACAGCACAGCCGACGGCGGCAACGTCGACGGGCTGAAGTCGGCGCTCGCGAAGGAACGCCAGGCCGCCCGCGACGAGCGGAAGGCCCGCAAGGCGCTCGAGGACGAGCTCGCCGAGCTCCGCCAGGCGAACATGTCGGACGCCGAGAAGGCGGTCGCGGACGCTCGCCGCGAAGGCGAGACCGCCGCGACCGAGCGGTACCGGGACCGGCTCGTGCGCACCGAGGTGCGCGCGGCGGCTGCCGGGCGTCTCGCCGACCCTGCCGACGCGATCAACCTGCTCGACCTCGCCGCGTTCGAGGTCAACGATGACGGCTCGCTCGACACGGACGCCATCGCGGCCGCGGTCGACGAGCTGCTCACGTCGAAGCCGTACCTCGCAGCCAGCACGCCGGCCCGGCAGCCCGCCGGTTCCGCGGATCAGGGCATGCGTGGCAGCTCCGCTGTCCGTCAGCTCACCCGCGAAGACCTCATCGGCATGCCGCCGGAGGCGGTCGAGAAGGCAGAGGCCGACGGCCAGCTCGACCAGATCCTCGGCCGCAACCGCTGACGCGGGCGGCGGCCACCCCCGCTCGATAGTCAGGAGACACATCGATGTCCGTCGAATCCTTCGTTCCCGAGGTGTGGGTCGCCCGCATCCTCGTCGCTCTTCGTGCCCGCACGATCTACGCGTCGCCGGTGGTCGTGAACCGCGACTACGAGGGCGAGATCGCCGACGGCGGCGACACCGTCACGATCAACACGGTCGGCCGGCCGACCGTGTCGGACTACGTGCCCGGCTCGACCACGATCACCCCCGAGGCGGTCGTGACGGCGGCGCGGAAGCTGACCGTCGACCAGATGAAGCACTTCGCTGTCGCGATCGACGATGTCGACGCCGCGCAGGCGAAGGGCGGATCCAACCTCCTCTCGCTGGCCGCCGATGAGGCCGCCTTCGAGCTGCGTGACGTCGCCGACACGTTCGTCGCCGGCCTGTACACGCAGGCCGCGGAGGCGAACCAGCTCGGCACCGTCACGATCGACAGCCCTGACGACGCCTACGGGATGCTCGTCGACCTGCGCACCAAGCTCACCCGCGCTTCGGTGCCGACCGAAGGCCGCTACGTGATCGTCGAGCCGTGG
The DNA here is from genome assembly GCA_034211175.1 of Actinomycetota bacterium. Taxonomy (GTDB): domain Bacteria; phylum Actinomycetota; class Acidimicrobiia; order Acidimicrobiales; family CAIXPF01; genus JAXHUH01. The sequence continues at coordinate 11,887 of JAXHUH010000129.1, read as the reverse complement.
ATCTACGCGTTCCTGCTCCGCGACGACCGGTTCATCGACTACTCGAAGTCCGGCACCACGCAGGGCCTCCGTGAGGGCCAGGTCGGCCGAGCCGCCGGCTTCGAGGTGTACGAGTCCGTGAACGCCCCGTCGCTCGACTCCGGCGACGACAACATCGTGCTCGCCGGGTACCCCGGCGCCATCACGTTCGCCGACCAAGTCGTGAAGATGAAGGCCTACGAGCCCGAGGACAGCTTCTCGGACGCCGTGAAGGGCCTCCACGTCTACGGCGCCAAGGTGATCCGCCCTGAGGGGCTCGCCACCTGCCAGGCGTCGCAGTCCTGACCGCCGGCGTCTGAGCGCCGTCACCCTGAGGGCGGCCCGGTCGTCCTGGTCCTGGCCGGGCCGCCCACCACCCGTCCCTTCCCGTACCCCTCGCCGAGTCTTCGGAGGCCCACATGCCCCGCACGTCCGTCACCCCCACCGACCTGAACGCCAACGCTGGCACCGACATCGACGCGACCACGATCGACAGCACGCTCGTCACGAACGGCGTCGCGATCGCGGACGCCGGCGCATCCGACCGGATCGTCATGCGCGTCACGAACACCCACGGTTCGCCGCACGACGTCACGATCGTCGCCGGCGACTACCCGCCGGCGATCGGCGCCGGGCTCGGCGACGTCGCCGTCACCGTCGCCGCCACCTCCGGGGACACGTGGATCGGGCCGCTCGAGTCGGGCCGGTTCCTCCAGTCCGACGGCACGATCCACGTCGACCTCGACACCGGCCACGTCGGCGCACTCGACGTCATCAAGCTCCCCCGAGCGGTCTGATGGCGGGCCGCGGCACCGGCGGAACCGGCGAGCAGTGGGTGGTCTTCGGTTCCGCCGGTGCTGCGGCACCACATCTCGATGAGTGGAGTGGAGACGGCTGATCGATCGATCGCCCCTACCATCCGCCACCTGCCGTGGCGCAATGGTTAGCGTCCGCACCGTGGCTGAACTGGACTTCGCCATCCTCGCTGACTACGCGCGAGTCGCGGAGGGCTTGGGGTACCTGGTCGCGGGCGGGATCGATCGGATCGGCGTCCCCGACGTCCCTGCTGGTCGCAACGTTGGCCTGCTCGTGCGTCTGAGCTTCGTCCCCGGCGAGCTCGGCCGACCGCACCGACTTGAGGTCATCGTCAGCGACGACGACGGCGACCGACTGCTGCACGTCAACGCCGTGCTGGAGCCTGAGCGACCCCCCGGACAGCGACCCGGACGTCCCACGCAGTTCATTGCGGCGCTCAACTTCGGTCTTCCGATTCCGAAGATCGGGTCTTACTCGATCGACCTAGTCCTCGATGACGTCGGACTGAAGTCCATCCCGGTCGAAGTCGAGCGCATCGATCACCCCATGCCGCCCGCGATCAGCTGAGCTGGGCCCGTGGGCGCCGATGATCTCCGCTTCGCCCGCCACGCTGTTGAGCGGATGGCTCAGCGTCAGATTGCCCTGGAAGACGTTCAGCGGGCACTATCGCACCAGATCGGGTCGCCTAAGGCCGGCAATCCCGGCACAATGTGGTTGCAGGGCTATGCAGCCGGTGGTCGCATCCTTAAGGTGTGCGTCCGAGCGGACGATCCCATGTTCGTCATCACGGCTGCTTGGCCAGACACGTGAGGGGTGCCCAGATGCCTACACCGACGATGACCTACGATCGCGAGGCCGACGCGCTGTACATCGCCCTGGTCTCAGATCGCCCTGTGGCTCGGACGACCGAGATCGATCTGGGAACGCTAGTTGACCTGGATGTTCGTGGGCGGCTGCTGGGCGTCGAAGTCGTCCGGCCTGCTCGCTCCTGGCCGCTAGATGCGATCCTCGACCGGTACCCAGTGGATGCCGGGACGGAGGCCTACCTGCGATCCTTGTTCCCGCCTGACGCTGACGCGGCGCCTTATCCCGTACCGCTAGTGAGTGCCTAGGCTCGCTGGCCAGGACCAGCGGAGCTTGGTCTTGGCCAGGCCGGCAATGCGCCAGCGCCAGGAGGACGCGACTCCGGCCCGGTCGGTCTAGGGACGGTGAGCGAGGCTGGCCCACGAGCCGGCGTGTCGTCTCGCTGGAGGTCATCGAGGTCAACCTTCGCTGCGGGCCGCGCGTGTCGGAGAGACATACGGGACGAGCTGCCTGGCCATCGCGTCGCGGCGTGCACGGTCCGGTCGGCGGTCGTACCGCTGGGTCGTGGTGACCGACGCGTGGCCGACGAGACTGGCAACGGTCGCGATGTCGGTGTCGTTGAGCATCGTCGAGATCAGCGTGCGACGAAGGTCGTGCGGGTCGATGTCGGGGACGTGGGCTCGCTCGCAGAGGTCGGAGAGGACGTTCTCGACCGTCTGGCCGGTGATCCCCGTCCCGGGCCGGAGCCGTCCGCCAGAGTCGCGGCGGCGTGACCGTCGGGTGACCTGCTGGACGATCGGGCCGGGCACGTCGCCGCGCAGCTCAAGGTAGGCCCGGAGCGCCTCGATCGACCCGGGGGCGAGGTGCACGAGCCGTTCCTTGTTGCCCTTGCCGATCACCCGCAGCGTCCACGCCTCGCGGTCCAGCTGCTCGACGAGCACACCGGCGACCTCGGAACGGCGCAGTCCGGCCATCAGCAGCGCGAGGATCGCAGCGTCACGCCGGCCCGCGGGAGTCTGATCGGTAGCGGCGGCCTCGAAGATCGCGCGGATCTCGCCGATCGGGACCTGCCGGCCCTTGGGCAGCCTCGATCCTCGGATTGTCTCCTCGAGCTCGACGAGTGCTCGGTCCTTCGTCTCGCCGTCGAGGAGGCCGAGCACCCACGCCTGACGGATCACCCCCCGCAGCGCCGACACGAGCTTCCGGGCCGTCGATGGTGTGTACCGGGCAGCGATCTCGAAGCGCAGCACCCCCGCCTCGGCCGGACCGACGCGGTGCCAGAGGACGTGCTCGGGGGCGATGTCGTCGCCGAGCACCCGGGCGATCGACGCGAGCGACGACCGCTTCGTGCGCTGCGTCAGCTCGGAGCCCTTCCGCACCCACGCCTCGACGACCTGCTCCGCGTCGCGGTCGGCGTCTCGGGCGACGAGAGCAGCGGTCTCCGGCTCGACTGCGGCGTCCCACTTCGCGGGTGCGACCCACGGGGTGCGCACCTCGATGTCGGCGGCGGTCACGTGTTCGGGGTCGGCCATCCGTACGGGCTCCGAACTTTAGCTAGCGAGTCGTAATGAACTAGTGAACGATAACTCACGGCGGGAGGCCGCATGTCGACCCTCATCACGGCCGCCGAGCTCGACGCGTTCATGCAGCAGACCGTCGATCCCGACCTCGCTGACCACCTCCTCGCTGCGGTCACCGCCGAAGCTCAGGAAGCGACCCGGCAGGACATCGTCGAAGTCGCCGACGACGTCGTCACACTCCCCGGCCGAGCTGACCGGGTGATCACGCTCCCGCAGCGGCCGGTCACGTCGGTGGCGTCGGTCGTGCTCGACGGCGAGACGCTCACCGCCGGCACCGACTACGTGCTCGTCGCCGGGAAGCTGTGGCGCGTCTCCACGAACGCCGCGTCGGTCGGGTCGCACTGGGGTCACCTCGACGACCTCGTCGTCATCACCTACAGCCACGGGTACTCGGCCGCTGCGATGCCGACGTGGGTGAAGGACATCGCCAAGGCCGCCTGCGCGCGGGTGCTCGGCCGCGTCGGTGTCGACGGCACGGTCGCCGACGTCCACGCTGGCGGCGGCGAGCGGGCGATCGTCCAGGAGACCGCCGGCTCCTACTCCGTCACGTACGCGTCGGCGGGCCGCTCAGACGCGGTCGACGCCGGCGCGTTGCTCACCTCCGGCGAACGGCGCCGCCTCGAACGCGGCCTCCGCCGGCGGCCCATGTCGGTGGCGGTCGCCTGATGGCCATCGAGCAGATGTTCTCCCGGTGGGCGACCCGCCGCCGGTACACCGCCGCCAAGAACGTGGCCGGGGGCCGCACCCGCGAGCTCGCCGGCACCGTCCGGTTCCGCTGCCGTCTCGAGCAGCGCACGGTCACCAACGCAGAGATCTCCGCCGGCGCGGTCTCCGAGTCGACCGGTTGGGTCCTGTTCTGCGGCCCGGCCGTCGACCTGGCCGCTGACGACGAGGTCGTCGTCGACGACGTCGCCTACCTCGTCGCCGGTGCACCGCACGTGGTGGACACGCCCCGCGGGCCGCACCACATCGAAGCGCGACTCACCCGCTCCTGACCGGGAGGACACCCGATGGCTTGGAAGCTGATCGAACGCCCCGCGCCTGACGGCATGGCCGAGGTCCGGTGGGTGAGCGACGAGGAGTACGACGGGCGCGGCGCCACACTCCGCGACGAAGGCTGGCGGGTCCTCGACCGCGTCGCCGTCCTGCCCGACATGGACGGCCGTGACGTGCCGCTCGGCGAGACCGCCGACCTCGTCGACGACGCGGCGGTGACGCTCCCCGACGTCGACGGCATGACCGTCGCCGAGGTCGTGGCGTGGGTCGACGAGCACGGGTTCGCCGCCGCGGTCGCCGCAGCCGAACAGGCTCGTCACCATCCGCGGGTGACGCTGCTCGCGCAGCTCGAGGACCGGATGCCGTGACCGCGGTCGACGAGGTCTCCGCGGTCGACGAGTGGATCATCTCGACACTGTCGGACGACGCGGCCCTCACCGCGCTGGTGCCGGCGGCCAGGATCGTCGAGCACCCAGCGGACCAGGGCACCGCCCACCCGTTGATCACCGTGCAGCTCTACGCCGCGGTCGACGTCGGCACCGCGAACGGCGCCCGGGTCCTGATCGACGGCCGCTGGCTCGTCCGCGGGATCTTCACCGACGACACCCCCCTCACCGACGCTCGTGCCGTCGTGCGCCGTGTCGACGCCCTGTTGCACGGCCAGGACGTCACCGCTGCCGGCGTGACGCTCGCGTGTCGTCGGGTCGAGCCGTTCAAGCAGCTCGAGGTCGAAGACGGCGTCCGGTACACGCACCGCGGCGGCGTCTACCGGGTCCAGGCGCACGAGGCGCCGTGATGGGCATCGAGATCCGCGACGCGTTCGAGCGGGTGATCCCGCGCCTGTTCGACGGGGTCGACGAAGCGGTCGAACGGGTCGCCAGGCAGGTCGACCGAGACCTCGACGCGCGGGCGCCCGCGCAGGTGCGGCACCGCATCGCCGAGGGCACCGACCCCATCGACGCTGGCGGCGGGGTGTGGCACGTCGAGATGACGTCCGACGACGCGTTCATCTGGCAGTTCCACGAGTTCGGCACCAGGAAGATGCCGGCCCGCCCGTTCGTCGGCCCGGCCGTGTTGGCCGGCGAACGCGAGCTCCGCGAGCAGCTGTCGCGGCTCGTTCGCGCCCTGTCCTGACCCATCGACGACGTCCTCGTCACCCCGTCCGGGAGGTCCCTTCATGTCCGAGCGCACGACCGTCACGCAGGTCACCAACATCGGTGTCGAGTCCACCTCCGGCACTGCGGTCACCTGCGACAAGCGGCTGCAGGCCCTGTCGATCGCCCCGTCGATCAACCCCGAGGTCGCGATGTTCGGCCCCGCGGGCGAGAAGTTCTCGACCGTGCAGGCCCTCAACGCCGAGTGGGTGACCGCGCAGCTGTCCGGTCAGCCGACGTTCACCGAGATCGTCTACCCGCTGTCCTCGGCGATGTCGGCGGCGGCCATCACGACCCCCGGCGGCGGCACCGACGCCCGCGAGTGGGCGTTCGAGATCGACCCGACCGCCCTGTCGACCCCGGAGACGTTCACCGTCGAGTCCGGCGACTCGGTGCGTGCACACCGGTTCGCTTACGGCATCGTCGACTCGCTCAACCTCGAGTTCTCGCGCCGCAACGGCGTGTCGCTCGGCGGGTCGATGCTCGCCCAAGCGATCGACGACGGCGTCACCCTCGAGTCGTCGCCGACCGCGATCGACCTGGTGCCGGTCCTCGGGTCGCAGCTCGACGTGTACGTCGACGACGCATCCGGCGACCTCGGCACAACGAAGCTCACCCGCAACTTCCGGGCCCGACTGAACATCGGGAACCGGTTCGGCGCGATCTGGCCGATGGACTCGTCGAAGGGCAGCTTCGCTGCGACCGTCGAGCTGAAGCCGACCGTCACGCTCGAACTGCAGGTCGAGGCCGACTCGGACGGCATGGGGTTCCTGTCGACGATGCGGACCGGAGCGACGAAGTTCGTGCGCATCGCCGCGGTCGGCGCCGAGATCGAGACCGACCAGGACTACGAGATGCGGTTCGACTTCGCCGGGAAGGTGTCCGGCGCCGGCAACTTCGAGGACGCCGACGGCGTGTGGGCCATGAACTGGACGTTCGACGCCGTCCACGACGCCGACTGGGGAGCCGCGCTGCAGGCGCTTGTCCGCAACGACCTCACCGCGCTCTGACCCGGTCGGGTGGCTGCAGGCGGCCACCCGAGGCCCACGCAAGTTCAGCTACCCCCACGGAGAACACGTCATGGACCTGCACGACCTGCTGCTCGACTCGCGCACCATCGAGGTGCACGGCGCCGCCGTCACGTACCGGCCGGCGGCGGTCACGATCGCAGCGCTCCGCGACCGCGACTTCGTCGACCTCATCGTCGACCTCGTCTCGTCGTGGGACCTCACCGTCGGCGGCGAACCCGTCGACCACAGCGACCCGGAGGCCATCAGGACGAACCTGCCCGGCTGGCTCGTCTTCGACATCGTCCAGGCCGTCGTGAAGGACTCGTCGTCGGGGGAAGCGCGCGCCGCGTCGGCCGCTGGCTGAAGACACGCGGCGAATTCGGAGAACCCCCAGGCGAGTGGTTCGACCTGATCCAGCTCGCCGACCGCTTCGGTGTCGCCCCGTGGGAGCTCGCCGAACGGCCCCTCGCGTGGCGCACGTGGATGCGTGACTACCTGACCGCGACGGGTCCCGAGTACCGGCCGCCCCCGGAGGGCGGCCCGTGGGGCAACACGACCACCCGCTGACGGCCGGCGACCCGCGGGGCCCGCCGGCCGTCGCATGCGAGCACGGAGGCCGGCATGGCGGAAGTCGCGGAGATCATCGCGAGGGTGTCGGCGAAGGGCGTCGAGGAGTCCCGCGCCAAGCTCCGCCAGTTCCGCGACGAGTACCGCGGTGTCGGCGACGACACCGGCGACGCGGCGTCGCGGATGGACGTCTTCGGCCGGAAGGCGACGGCTGTCGGGTCGGTGCTGTCGCGCCACGTGACGCTGCCGCTGCTCGCGCTCGGCGGGGTCGCGACGGCGACGTTCACCGGGTTCGAGTCGTCGATGTCGCAGATCGAGGGCCTCGTCGGTGTCGCCGGGTCCGAGGTCGAACGGATGGGCGAGCAGGTGAAGGCGCTCGGCCCCGCCGTCGGGCAGGGCCCGACGAAGCTCGCTGACGCCATGTTCGTCGTCCAGTCGGCCGGCATCCGGGGCGCCGCCGCGATGGAACTGCTCGAGCAGTCCGGCAAGGCCGCTACCGCCGGCATGGGCGAGACCGTCGACGTCGCCCGAGCGGGCACCGCCGCGATGAACGCGTACGGCACCGAGGTGCTCTCTGGCACCGAAGCGGTCGACGTGCTCACTGCGACAGCGCGGGCCGGCAACTTCGAGGTCTCGGGCCTTGCGTCGTCGATCGGCAACGTCGTCCCCGTGGCCGCCGCTGCCGGCGTCGAACTCGACGAGGTCGGCGCCACGATCGCTCTGCTCACCCGGAACGGCGCATCCGCGTCCGAAGCGGTGACCCAGACCCGGTCGGTGATCCAAGCGCTGCTGGCCCCCTCGGCGCAGGGCGCGAAGATCCTCGGCGACATGGGCGTGTCGACCGACGAGGTCGCCCGCTCGATGTCCGAGGACGGCCTGTTGGGCACGCTCCGGATGCTCGACGACGGGCTCGGCGGCAACACCGAGCAGTTCTCGAAGCTGCTCGGCTCCACCGAAGCGTTGAACGCTGCGCTCACCCTCACTCGCGGCGACGCGTCGACCGTCACCGGCGTCTTCCAGGACCTCGCGAACTCGGCCGGGATCACGAACGAAGCGTTCGAAGCGGTCGCCGACGACGCCGGCTTCAAGCTGAAGCGGTCGTTCGCCGAAGCGCAGGTCGCTCTCGTCGACATCGGCGACACCGTCGGCCCGGTCGCCGCCGACGTCATCGGATTCGCATCCGGCGCGGTGTCTGCGTTCTCGGACCTGCCGCCGGAGCTGCAGAACGTCGTCCTCGGCCTCGGCGGGATCGCCGCCGCTGCCGGGCCCGCGGCGTCCGCCGTCGGTGGGGTCGTCTCGTCGATCTCGTCGGCCCGCACAGCGGTCTCCGCTGCCGGCGGGTTGATGCCGGCGTTGGGTGGCGCAGCGTCGTTCCTGACGGGCCCGTGGGGTCTCGCGTTGGGCGCAGCCGGCATCGCCGCTGTCGCGCTCGGCGGCAACTTCATCGACGCCGCCCAGGACGCTCAGCGGCTCCGCGAACAGGTCCGATCGATCGGCGAGGCGGTCGACGGCACGGCCGAGGCGATCACGCTGAACGGGCCCAAGATCCAGGAGTGGTTGACCGGTTCGGACGACGCGCCGTTCGCGGGTGTCGTGTCCGACCTCGCTGAGCTCGGCATCACCGGCGAACGCGTCAACGACGTGATCACCGGCGGCCCGCAGGCGATCGCCCGGTTCCGTGACGAGATGCTCGGCATCGGTGAAGCCGCCGGCATCTCCGCCCGCGAGCTCGGCGCCGTCGAAGCCGAGATGGAAGGCATCGCGACCGGCGGCGCGCGTCGCGGTCGGAACTACTCCGACGAGGCCCAGGGCATCATCGATGTGTCCGAGGCGACCGACAGCGCGGTCCGGGTCCTGCAGGAGTACTCGAGGCAGCAGATCGAAGGCGCCCGCGTCGCCGGCGAGTTCAACGACGCGATCATGGCCGCCGCGATCGAGCAGAACACCGAGAACGGTGTCACCGACTGGATCGGTGCGATGCAGGACGCCGACCGGGTCGCGGCCGACGCTCAGGGCGAGGTGCACAGGTTCGCTCAGCGGGTCGACGGCGCGAACGCGGCGCTCCGCGAGACCGCCGAACCCGCCCAGGTCACGTTCGGGGCGATCGAGTCGATCGCCGCCGCGATGTCCGAAGGGCAGCCAGCGTTCGACGACTACCTCGACGCCGTCGACACGCTCGTCGGCCACTTCTACGGCATCGAGAACGTCGACGCCCGCGTCACCCAGGCGATGGCCGACTTCAACGAGGTCATCGCCGAGAACGGCGCCGGGCTCGACGTCACAACCGAAGCGGGCCGCGAGAACCTCGCAGCGCTGCAAGAGCTCGCCACCGAGTACGGCCAAGCCCACCTCGACCTCGCGAACTCCGGGCCGACGTACGACGAATACACCACCCGCCTCCAAGCGATGCGCGACGAGTACATAGAGGCGGCGGTGTCGGCCGGCGAGTCGAGGGAACGTGCCGAGGAGCTCGCAGACGAGCTGTTCGACCTGCCCAACAACATCAGCATCCCGGTGAAGGTGATCACCGCGACCGCCGAGCAGCTCGTCCGGAACCTGCAGACGAACCTTGCGAACCTCGAAGGCCGCACCTACCGGGTGCCGGTCCAGGTCGAGACCGTCACCGTCGACGGCACGACCTACTCGGGCACCAACTCGCATCGGATCGCGCAGACAATCGGCGGGTTCCGCGCCGAAGGCGGCCCCGTGTCGGCCGGCGTCCCGTACGTCGTCGGCGAGGACGGCATCGAGCTGTTCACCCCGGACACCGACGGATACATCGTCTCCAACGACGACCTCACCGGCGGCCGCGGCCGCAGCGGCGGCGGGTTCGGTGGCGGCCAATCGATCGTCATCAACGTCAACGCCCCGGTCGGCGCTGACCTCGCCGCCACCGGCATGGAGATCGTCAAGACGCTCCAGGCCGCCGCAGGGGACTTCGGACCGTTGCCGCTCAACATCCGAGGGGGTGCGTGATGCCCACGTTCCCGTACGTCGGCGTCCCGGGCCTGCGCGTCGAGCTCGGTCTCGCCGCGAACGTCGCGGCGCCGACAATCTTCACGCTCGACGACCCGCTCCGCGGGCTGCTCGACCAGACCCCGCACGACGACATCTTCGACGGGAACGGCGACATGGAGACCGTGTCGCCGTTCCCGAACACGATCGGCGGCGGCACCGGGTCGCTCACGACCGACGAGGCGCACGGCGGGTCCCGGTCGCTTGCGGTGTCGACCCGCCCGTCCGGCATCGGTGGCGGCTCCGGAGTGTGGTGCGAGACCGAAGCGTTCGTGAGCGAAGGCTGGTACCAGCTCGACCTCGCCTATCGGACCGTCGGAACGTTCGACGTCAACGTCTACATCCTGTTCTCCGACCAGCACGACGCCGCGATCGACTTCGAGCTGTTCACGTTCGACATCGACGCATTGGCCGGGTGGGTCGAAGCGACGCGACGGTTCCAAGCGCCGCTCAACACCGCGACGGCGCAGGTCCACCTGTGGGCCTACGAGACCGACCAGACGTTCTACGTCGACGACCTCGGCATCGGGCAGGTGTGGCCGCTCGGCGAGGACAACGTGTGGGTCGACATCGACACCGACCTACGTGTCGAGTCGCCGTCGGCGCAGGCCGCGACGATCGACCGGTCCCGCGCCGACATCCATGACGAGCAGACCCCTGCGTCGGGGACGCTCAGCTTCGTCGACGTCGACCGCGTCTTCGACCCCGACAACCCGGACTCGCCGCACTACGGGCGCCTCGGCCCCGGGATCGGTATCCGCATGTTCGCGACCTACCCGACGCAGCAGGACCAGCTCGTCTTCACGGGCGTGACCCGCGACTTCATCCCCGAGTACGCCGCCGACGGGCTCTACACGCGGATCCGGATCCCGTTCACCGACGGGCTCGGCCGGATCGCCGGCACCGACCTCGACGAGATCACCGAAGCGCACGCCGGCGACCGCACCGGCGAACGGGTCGCCCGCGTCCTCGACCTCGACGAAGTGCAGTGGCCCGCAGCGCAACGGAACCTCGAGCTCGGCCAGACCGCGTGCGGGGCGACCACCTTCGGCGAGAACGCCCTCGCGTACCTGCAGCGCGTCACGAAGACGGAGCACGGCTGGCTGTTCGTCGACCGCACCGGCACGATCCGCTTCCGGGACCGGCTCACCGCGTTCAACCAGCCGCTCGCCGAGTTCGCCGCCGACGAACCCGTCACGTTCACGACACGGATGGAGACACCGGCGACCTGGTACGAGCTCCCGTCCGGCGGGATGACTCGCCGGACGCCGGCGGCGATGGTCCGCAACCGGGTCACCGTGTCCGGCGTGACCGGCGTCGAGAAGACCTCGGTCGACGAGGCATCGATCCGCCGGCACGGCCCGCAAGCACTGTCCCGCACGAACCTGCTGATGGAGTCCGACGCGGACGCGCAGGGCCTCGCCGACTGGCTCGTCCTGTTGGGCGGCGACCCACCCCGCCAGTTCCAGACGGTGACGGTCAACCTCGTCGCGTTGCACGTCTACCAGCAGCAACGCGTCCTGCAGCTCGACATCGGCGACCGGGTCCGCTGCCGGCTCTATCCGCCCGGCTCTGACGACCCGATCGAGCAGGCGGTGACGATCATCGGGATGAAGCACACGATCGCCGCGACGTCGTGGCAGGTCACGTTCGACCTGCGCTTCTACGACTCGGTGTCGGCATTCATCCTCGACGACCCCGAGTTCGGGACCCTCGACGGCGAAGGCCGCCTCATCTACTGACCCACCATGCCCGATCGGGTCCGGGCGCCCAGCAGACCGTTCGGCGCCTGCGGCCCCTGCGGTCTCGCGCGCCTCAACGCACGGAGGTGCGCATGGCCACGAGGACCGGGTTCCCGGGCACGACCGAGATCGGCGACGGGCTCGGTTCCGCCGACATCGACCGTCTCCCCGGCGGCTGCGTCGCG
>JAXHUH010000128.1:0-20048 GCA_034211175.1 Actinomycetota bacterium | reverse complement strand
CTGACCGCCGTCGGGTTCCTCTTCGGGTTCCGCTTCGACCAGGGCCCGGTCGCTGCGCTCGGCTTCGTCGCCCTCGCCGTGGCCTTCGGCTTCATCTGGGCGTGGCTCGCGGTGCGCATCGGGCTCACCGCCCGCCAGCCGGAGTCGATCGGCTCGGCCATGAACGGGCCGGTGCTCATGCTGTTCTTCCTGTCGGTCGGGTTCGTGCCCGTCGACGGCTTCCCCGGGGTCGTGCAGCCGATCGTGCGCATCAACCCGATGTCGTGCGCGGTCAACGCCCTCATCGGCCTGTCCTCGCAGGGCCCGGTCCTCGTGCCCGTCCTGCAGACCATGGCGTGGGTCGTCGGCCTCAGCGCCCTCCTCGCGTTCGACGCGATCCGCCGGTTCCGTGCCGGCTGATCCGGGCCGCACGACCGCCGCCCCGGATCCGGCTCGGGCCCGGCGCCGGTCGGCTCGGGTCAGGCGGTCGACTCGAGCGTCGGCGGCATCGGATCGGCCACCGTGCCCGTGGTGAGGACGACGTCCCCGTCGCGGTAGATGGTGACGGGGCCGTCCTCGCTGACCACCACGATCGTGGCGTCGTGCTGGTCGTGGCTGTAGCGCTGGGCCGAGCGGTGGCGCATCCCGCGGTCGTTGTCGACCGCCTCCTCCGCCGCGTCGCTCCACCGCAGGCCGACCGCGACCTTGCGCAGCGCACCGTCGGTGTCGACGACGACCGCGAGGTCGTGCATGCGCAGCACCGCGACCAGGGCTGCGAAGTGGCGCCGGTTGGTCATCGACAGGGGCGGGGTGTGCGCCGCGGTCGAGAAGTCGAGGGCGGACGGGTCGATCGGCCCGTGGGTGAGGACGATCGTCGCGCCGATCCGTGACGGCGCCAGCCAGTGGATCGCCAGCTCCAGCACGTCGGCCGCGAGCTGCTCGCCCAGCTCGGGCGCGGCGGCGAGGAGCGTGTCGGTCAGCGACGCCGCCGACGGTCTGACCTGCCAGTTGCGGCCGTCCCAGTTGATCACCGAGTCGTCGACGAGGATGCGGACGACATCGAGCACCGGCGTGCGCTGCACGATCGCGGCACCGGTGAGCTGTTGGACCCGCACCAGGTCGGACTCGAACAGCATCACCCGGTCGAAGCAGGCCAGCGCCACCTGCCCCGCCAGGTCGCGCACGAGGTAGGACGACCGGCCGTCCGCGTAGGCGCGGGCGGCGAGCAGGTCCCCGTCCATGGGCACGATGTCGAAGTCGACGTGGTCCAGGAGCGCCCTGCGCCGCTTCCTCGACGCGAGGTCCGGCGTGACCATGGCGCCGTAGGTCGGGCGCCGCCCCTCGAACACGGGGGTGCGCCGACAGTGGTCGAGCTCCTCGAGGACGACGCGCTGGAACGCAGGATCGCCGCCGAGCTCGACCCCGTCGTCGTCGAGCTCGTCGGCCAGCCGTCGCAGCACGCGGGGGAGTGCCTCGTCCTCCAACACGGTGCGGAGGGTAGCGGGGGCGGAGGTCCGGGCATCCGCCTCGGCAGGTGCACCTGGGCATCCCGGTCGACGACATCGAGGCCGCCGAGGCCGTGGTCCCGGCCTCGGGCGGCGCCGAGCTCGGCGAGCAGCCGGACGGCGATCCGACGTTCCGCATCGACGGGACCCGGCCGGGCACCCGTTCTGTCTCGAGTACCCGGCCGGCGCGTCCTGACCGCCGACCCCGGCGACCGGAGTGCGGCTCAGCGGCCGTACGTGCTGGTGGTCGACGGGTCGCCGTCGAGGGCGAGCGCCAGCTCGGGCACCAGCTCCTCGGCGAGGAACGGCAGGCTGAGCACGCTGGCGAACGAGATCGCCCCGCCCAGCGGGTCGTAGGGGAGGAACAGGTCGCGTCCCTGGTCCGCGACCCGGGCCGGGTACACCGGCTGGTCGAGCACACCCTCGAACGCCGTGAGGTCCCCGCCGATCCACACGAGCACGTCGGCGTCGAGATCGCCGAGGTTCTCCGGGCTCAGCGTCACGAAGAAGCTGTCGTCCGGCACCTGGTCCTCGATGACCGCGGGCACCTCGAGGCCGAGCTCGACCAGGAACCGGCTGCGGACGTCCTCGCTGCCGTAGGCGTACGCCTGGCCGTCGGCGGCGGCGAGCCCGATCAGAGCGGTCGCGCCCTCCAGCTCGGGGTGGGCCGCCGCCGCGTCGGCGATCGACGTCTCGACCTCGGCGATCAGCTCGTTCGCCCGTGCCTCCTCGCCCAGCGCCCGGGCGACGATGAGCGTCCGCTCCCGCCACGGGACGGCCCAGTCGGCGTGCTCGGCGGGCTGCGCGACCGTCGGCGCGATCTCCGACAGGAGGGCGTGGTCCTCGGCGGTCAGCCCGGAGTCGACGCCGATGATGACGTCGGGATCGAGTGAGGCGATCGTCTCGAAGTCGAGCTCGTTGGGGTCGAGCACGACCGGCTCGGCGTCGCCCAGCTCGTCCTGCGCCCACGGCCACACCGCGTGGGGCTGCTCGCCGAACCAGTCCTGGATGCCGACCGGCGCGACGCCCATCGCCAGCACCGCGTCCTGGTCGCGCAGGCCGACGGTCACGACCCGCTCGGGACGGGACTCGATCGTGGTCTCACCGTGGGTGTGCTCGATCGTCACCGGGAACGGGTCGCTTGCCGTGGCGCCCTCCTCGTCGGCCTCGTCGGCAGAGGCCTCGCCCCCGTCCCCGGCCGAGTCGGGGTCGGTCTCGCCGTCGTCAGCCGCTGCCTCGGCGATGGTCGTCGTCGATTCGGCGGTGTCGCCGTCGTCGGCCGCGTCGTCGTCCGACCCGCAGGCCGCGAGCGCGGCCGCCGCCAGTGCGACCACCAGTAGGGTCGCCGACCTCCCGCGCCATCGGTTCCGAGCCGTCGCCGTGGTCGACAGGTCATTCGTTCTCATCAGCACGGCGGGCGAGGATAGGTGTTCTTATCGTCGAGGACAAAGCATCCCGAACATAGTTCTGGTCACGTGCCATCCCGACCTGCGCCCCGACCCGGGCCGCCGCCCGCGGGTGAGCCCGGTCCCCGCATGCTCTACAACGGAGCCATGTCGTCGCTGCCGTCCGTCCTCCCGTCCACCGCGAGCACGCCGTGACCCGGCGCGTGCTGCTCGTCGGGATCGGCGCCGGGGACCCCGACCACCTGACCCTCGGCGCAGTGCGGGCGCTCGAGCGCACCGACGTCGTGTTCCTCGTCGACAAGGGGTCGGTGGCCGACGAGCTGCGCGCCCACCGCCGGGTGTTGCTCGACGACGTGCTCGGCGGCAAGCCGCAGCCCCGGGTCGCCGAGCGCACGCTCGGTGCCGTGCGCGACCGCGACCGCTCGGCCTACGGCGCCGGGGTCGCCGCGTGGCGTGAGGAGCGCGAGCGCGCCTACCTCGAGCTGATCGAGGGCCTCGGTCCCGACGAGACCGGCGCCTTCCTGCTGTGGGGGGACCCGACGCTCTACGACGGGACCCTGGCCATCCTCGACGAGCTCCGCCCCCGGATCGACGGGGGGTTCGAGGTCGAGGTCGTTCCCGGGATCAGCAGCGTCTCGGCGCTGGCGGCCCGCCACAGGGTCGCGCTCAACCGCATCGGTGAGGCCGTGCAGTTCACCACCGGTCGCCGCCTCGTCGACGACGGGCTGCCCGACGATGCCGACAACGTCGTCGTCCTCCTCGACGCCCACGAGGCGTGGCGCACCCTAGACGACGACCTCCACATCTGGTGGGGCGCGTTCGTCGGCATGGCCCACGAGGTCCTGGTCGCCGGCCGCCTGGGCGACGTGCGCGACCAGATCGCCGCGGTGCGCACCGCCGCGAAGGACGAGCGGGGGTGGATGTTCGACACCTACCTGCTGCGCCGCGCACCGGACCCGTCGCCGTGAAGGTGCTCGTGCTCGGGGGTACGGCCGAGGCCCGCGGGCTCGCCGATGCGCTCGGCGCCCGGCCCGGCACCGAGGTCGTGGTGTCGCTGGCCGGTCACACCTCGGCGCCCGTCGACCACGCCGGCGCCCGCCGGGTGGGTGGGTTCGGGGGTGTCGACGGGCTGGCCCGATTCCTCGCCGACGAGCGCATCGACGCGCTCGTCGACGCCACCCACCCGTTCGCCGCGACCATGGCGGCCAACGCCGCGGCAGCCGTGGGCCGGTGCCCGGTCCCGAGGCTCCGGCTCGTGCGCCCGCCGTGGGCCCCGGTCGACGGGGACCGTTGGATCGACGCCGACGACCTCGCCGGGGCGGCCGCCGTGGTGCGCGACCTCGGCGCCGTGCGGGTCCTGCTCACCGTCGGTCGCCTGGAGCTCGGCGCGTTCGCCGGCATCGACCGGGTGCGGTTCGTGGTCCGCTCGATCGAGCCGCCCGGGCCGCTGCCGTTCGAGGCGGACGTCGTGCTCGGGCGCGGACCGTTCACCGTCGCCGACGAGCTCGACCTGCTCCGCTCCCGGGGGATCGACGCGCTCGTGACCAAGAACTCCGGTGGCGACGACGCCAAGCTGGTCGCCGCCCGCGAGCTCGGCCTGCCTGTCGTGATGGTGCGCCGGCCACCGATGGTGGCCGGCGAGTCGGTGCCCGACGTCGAGGCTGCCCTGCGTTGGCTGGACGCCGGTGCCTGAGCGCGGAGCGGCACCCGGGGGCGGGTCGGGGGAGCTGCCGGAGGCGATCCTCGCGGCCCACGACGCCGCGGTCCGTCGGGGCGACGCCATGTACGAGGACCCGGGCACGGGTTTGTACGTGATGACGGCCGTGACCCTGGCCCGGCGGGGGTACTGCTGCGGCTCCGGTTGCCGCCACTGCCCCTATGACGCCGACGAGCAGCGTCGGGCGGGCCGCCCCGGCGCCTGACGGTTGGGAATGGGAGCGGCCTGCCGGCGTTGCCCGTCGGGGCATGGCCCCGCCCATCGGCCCGGTCGACGCCGCCCGGGGTCTCCCTAAGCTCGGCGGTATGGACGCACCGGTCACCGTCGCGCTCGCGCTCGGCAGTGGCGGCGCGCGGGGCTACGCCCACATCGGGGTCATCGACGTGCTCACCGAGCGGGGCTTCGACGTCGCCGTGGTTGCCGGTTCGTCGATGGGGGCGCTCGTCGGCGGCCTCTACGCCGCCGGGCGGCTCGACCCGTTCACCGAGTGGGTGCGGGGCCTGACCCGCTTCGACGTGCTGCGCATGCTCGATGCGTCGCTGTCGGCCCCCGGCGTGATCCGGGCCGAGAAGGTGATCGGGCGGGTGCGCGAGATCGTCGACGGCGCCCTCATCGAGGATCTCTCCGTCCCGTTCACCGCGACCGCCACCGACCTGTGGGCCCGCCGCGAGGTGTGGATCCAGCGGGGCCCGCTCGACGTCGCGGTGCGAGCCTCCATCGCCATCCCCGGCGTGTTCACCCCGGTCGTGTCGGACGGCCGCCTGCTCGTCGACGGCGGCCTGATGAACCCGGTGCCGATCGCCCCGACGACGGCCGTGCCGACCGACGCCACGATCGCGGTCGATCTCGTCGGCCCGCCCAGCTCCCGCGTCGGCGGGGCCAGCGTGGCCCGCGGTGCCGCGGGCGGCCCGGTCGACGAGTGGGTCGAGCGCTTCCGGCGGAGCACGTCGCAGCTCCTCGACCGGGAGGCCGTCCGCGCGCTGCGCGACGGCACCGACCGCGGGCCGGTCGTCGTCGACGACGCCGAACCCGACGAGCCGGCTGCCGCGGTCGGGTCCACCGGCTCCGTGGCGGTCGCCGGCCGTCGGCGCGACGTCGCCGAGGACGCCTTCCCCGCCGGTCTCGGCAAGTTCGACGTGATGAACGAGGCGCTGGCGACGATGCAGGCGATCGTCGCCGGCTTCCGCCGTGCGGCCAGCCCGCCGGACGTGCTGATCACGATCCCGTCGGACGCGTGCGGCAGCCTCGAGTTCCACCGGGCCGCCGAGATGATCGACCTCGGCCGCAACGCCACCGCCGACGCGCTCGACCGCGCCGGCCTCACCCCCTGACCGTTCCCGCACCGCGATCCCACCACGTCCGCCATGCCCGTTCCGGGTTCCCTGGTGAGCGCGTCGCGACTGCGGCGGAACCCGGTTCGAGCATCGGTCCTGGGTCCGGGCTGCCGCCGGGCGTCAGTCGAGTATTGCGGGTGCCACGGCGAGTCCGGCCGCGACGGCTCCCGCGTGGAGGCGCTCGTCCCACACCGCAACGGTGACGGCGTGAGAGCTGAGAGCGAGCGAGCTCGAGAGGTGTACGGCGTCGGCTCCGCGCAGTCGGTGACGGACTGCCAGCTCACCAGCGGCCCGCTCGATGTCGGCGGAGAGCTCGACCAGACGCATCGATGCCCAGAAGTCGCCCCACGCCTCCAACGCATCGGAGACCTCACCTCCGGTGAGGTCATGGTTGCGGCCCGCAGCAGCGAGAGCTGCGCAGACCTCTGGGTGAGCGAGCCGGCTCGACACTGCGGTGTCGCAGGCGTTCCACAGTTGCGCTGCCAGGTCGGATCCCGGCTCGTCGAGGACGAGCTTCACGAGGGCGCTCGAGTCGAAGTAGACGATCGCCACATTCAGCGTCGCTGCTCGCTGACGATCTCTGCGACCGGCCGCTTCGGCTGCGGTCGTGGTCGGGTGCCGGCGACCGGGCGGGTCGGGCGCGTCGGACGGCTGATCACGCCATCGGCGGTCAGGCGGTCGATGACCGACGTGGAGTCGAGCGCCACGATGCGAGCGACCGGCACCCCTCGATCGGTGATGACGACGTCGTCGCCGTTGCGAGCCGCGTCGATCCATCGGCCGAGGTGAGCTCTCAGTTCCGTGACGGCGACGTCCTCGACAGCAATGTACATCTGAGCGCAAGCAGAAACGTACAGTCTCGGCGCACCCCGGTGCCCCTGTTCGTGGGCAGGGCTTCAGCCCGGGTGTGGGTTCCGGGTTCCTCGGTGAACGCGTGGCGACTCCGGCGGAACCCGGTTCGGGCTCAGCGGCCGCCTTGTTCCCAGAGGGTCGCCTCGTAGTCGGCTTCGAGGTCGGTCTCGATGACCTTCGGGTCGATGTCGAGCTGGAACTGGTCGGTGATCACCTCGGCGGCCGACGGGCTCGAACCGGCCGGCGCCCACGTCCCGGGCTCCCACAGCGAGCTGCGGCGAAGCGCCTTGGCGCAGTGGATGAAGCACTCGTCGACCTCGACGACGAGCGCCACCTTGGGCGTGCGCCCGTCGTCGATCTGCGTGCGCTCGAGCACCGCCGGGTCGGTGGTGACCCGGGCCCGGCCGTTGACCCGCAGGGTCTCGCCGACGTTGGGCACGAGGAACAGCAGGCCGACCCGGTCGTGGGTGACGACGTTGGCGTAGGAGTCGAGGCGGTTGTTGCCCGACAGGTCGCCGAAGGCGAGGTGGTGCTCGTCGAGCACCTTGACGAACCCCGGGGGGCCACCCCGCGGCGAGGCGTCCGTGCCCGAGTCCGAGGTCGTGGCCAGCACCACGAACGGCGACGCGGCGATGAACCCGGCGGCCTTCGGGTCGATCTTCGGGCGGGACTTCTCGAGCACCGCCTTGCTGGCCGGGCGGTAGCGGTCGCGCAGTGCGGCCTCGTCGCCGATGAGGTGGTCCTGGCCGTTCGGTGCCATCGTCGCTCCGAGGTCGTCGGCGTCCGGAAGGTCAACCTAACACCGGCGGGGACGCACTGCCGGATCGTTCCGGCACCCCCTGCACCGGTACCCGCGCGCACCGGTGACCGGGCCGTTCTGGTCTACACGGGCTGCCGGTCGACCTGCGGGTTCAGCGGGCTGCGTGTAGGCCAGAACGGGGGCGGGTGCCAGCGGAGCAGGCGGAGGCCGTTCAGGGCGACGAGGACGCTGGAGCCCTCGTGGCCGATGACGCCGAGGACCAGCGGGAGTCGGCCGGCGAGATCGAGCGTGACCAGCACCGCGATGGCGCCCAGCGCCAACGCCAGGTTGGCGCGCACGAGTCGTCGGGCGCGCCGGGACAGGTCCATGACCTCGGGCAGGCGGCGCAGGTCGTCGTCGAGGATGACTACGCCGGCGGTGTCGTTGGCGAGCGCGGAGCCGCCACGCCCCAGGCTGACGCCCACGTCGGCGACCGCCAGGGCGGCCGCATCGTTCACACCGTCGCCGACGTAGGCGACGATGCGGCCCCCGGCCTGCAGCTCGCGCAGGCGCTCGGCCTTCTCGTGGGGCAGCAGCCCGTGGTGGACGGTCGAGATCCCGACCTCGCGGGCGACGGCTTCGGCCGGGCGCCGTGCGTCACCGGTGACCTGGACCGTCGGGATGTCGTCCCGGTCGAGCCGGGCGACGGTCTCCGCCGCCTCCGGCCGGGCCCGGTCGGCCAACGTGATCAGGCCGACCACCACGCCGTCGCGCTCGACCCCGACGAGCGTTCCGGTGCTCCCGGCGGCGTCGATTGCGGCATCGATCGCATGCTCGCCGAGGAGGGCCGGTCCGCCCACCCGGACGAGCCGCCCGGCGACGCGGCCCTCGACGCCGCGTCCGGCGAGCACCCGGAGCTCGGCCGCCATCGGCGGCGCGATCCCCCGCGCCGCGGCCTCGGCGACGATCGCCCGGCCGATCGGGTGCTCGCTCCACCGCTCGACCGCGGCGGCGTCGGCCAGGAGCTCGTGCTCGGTCCCCGGGTCGTGGGCGGTGACCGAGACCACCGTCGGCACGCCGCTGGTCAGGGTGCCGGTCTTGTCGAACGCGGCCAGGTCGACCTCGGCCAGCCGCTCGAGCACGTCGGAGCCGCGCAGCAGCACCCGGTGGCGGGCCGCGGCCGCGAGCGCGGAGAGCGTGGCGGGCATCGTGGCCAGCACCACGGCACACGGCGAGGCGACGACGAGGAAGGTCATCGTCCGCTCGAGCGTGTCGGCGCCGGTCCAACCGATCCAGGTCGGCCCCGAGGCCGCGAGCGCCACCGCGGCGACGACGACGCCGACCGAGTAGCGCTGCTCGATGCGGTCGATCCAGCGCTGGACGGCGGGGCGGCGGGAGACGGCCTCCTCGACCGCGTCCGCGAGGCGGGCGAGCACGCTGTCCGCAGCCGGTCGGTCGACCCGGACGACGAGCGCGCCCTCGACGATCGTCGCCCCGGCCAGCACCTCGGCGCCGGCCGTGCGGTGGGCCGGGAGCGGCTCGCCGGTGAGGCTCGACTCGTCGACCGCGGCCTCGCCGTCGAGGACGGTGCCGTCCGCCGGCACGCGGGCACCCTGGCGGACGAGGACCAGGTCGCCGCTCGCCAGGTCGGCGCTCGGGACCACCTCCACCGCCGCCTCCGACGTGGCGGGTGCGGGGCCGGCGAAGCGCTCGGCGTGCTCGGGTCGGTCGACGAGCAGTGCGCGGACGCCGGCCTCGGTCCGGGCCTCGGCGGCGGTCTCGAGCGCGCCGCTGGTGGCGAAGATGGCGATCAGGAGGGTGGCGTCGAGCCACTCGCCCAGCGCGGCCGCGGCGACGGCGGCGACCACCATGAGCAGGTCGACGTCGAGGCGGCCGCGACGAAGCGCATCGAGTCCCTCGAGGCCCGGCCGCCAGCCGCCGACGGCGACGCCGGCGGCGAACGCGAACGTGGCCGTCGGTCCCGGCGCGCCGAGGGCACCGAGCACGATCCCGACGCTCAGCGCCACGATCGTCCACGCGGCGGCCCCCGCCTCCGAGCCGGGGTGGCGCAGTGCCTGCCACGGCTGCCGACCCGGGGCCGGCGCGGTCTCCGGCGGGTCGGCGACGGGCGCCCGGTCGGCGGCTCGTACACTCCTCCCATCGCTCACCGTGCGCAAGGTAGTGGGTATTTCGTTACTCGCGCAGATAGCGAAGTACCGAACGACCGTCAGTTCGACGCGGCCGTGCAGACGTTCGCGCTCCTCGCCGACCGCACCCGCCTGACGATCGTGTGGCACCTCCGCACCGGCGAGCTCAGCGTGAACGAGCTCGCCGAGCGGGTCGGCAAGGCCGCGGCGACCGTGTCCCAGCACCTGTCGAAGCTCCGCCTCGCGGGTCTCGTCACCTCCCGGCGCGACGGCACGTTCGCCTACTACCGCCTGGCCGACGACCACATCGCCGAGGTCGTCGACGACGCCATCTCCCACGCCGAGCACCTCGACGAGGGGTGACGACCGGCCACCTGACGGCCGCTCGATCACCGGGCCGCCGCCCCGCGTGGACCAGCCCTACTCGGAGTCGTTAAGGTCGCCTGATGGATGGTGTCGGGCCTGAGCATGTCGCGTGTGCCGGGCCCGGCTCGCCGTGACGGCGGCCGACGCCGGTCCGGTCGAGGTACGTGAGGGGCTGGAGCGGCACCTCCGGCCCGACGACATCCCGGCCCGCCGGGAGTCCGACGGGATGGTCCACACCACGCGCGGACGTTCGCTCGTGTTGCTCGTCTGCCTCGGTGTGCTCGCGCTCCTGATGTTGCTGAGCCTGATGGTGGGGGCCAAGCAGATCCCGCTCGCCACGGTGGTCGACGCGGTCTTCGCCTACGACGCGTCGCTCGAGGACCACCTCGTCATCCGGACGTTGCGGCTGCCGCGCACCGTGCTGGCCGTGCTCGCGGGGATGGCGTTCGGGCTCGGCGGAGCGGTCATCCAGGGCCTGTCGCGAAACCCGTTGGCCGACCCCGGGCTGCTCGGGGTCAACCAGGGTGCCGCGGCCGCGACCGTCGTCGCGATCTCGTTCTTCGGGCTGGGTTCGCTGAGCCAGTACATCTGGTTCTCCTTCGCCGGAGCGGCGATCACCTCGGTGATCGTGTACTGGGTGGCGTCGTTGGGGCGTGAGGGAGCGACCCCGGTGAAGATCACCCTGGCCGGCGCGGCGCTGACCGTCTTCCTCGGTTCGGTGACGAGCGCCATCGTCCTGACCGACGCCCACCTGCTGCTCGCGCTGCGGCGATGGACCGTCGGTTCCCTGGTGGGCCGTCCACTGGAGCTCATCGCCGAGATGGCCCCGTTCATGGTCGTCGGCGTCGTGATCGCGCTGATGTGCGGCCCGGCGCTGAACGCGTTGGCGTTGGGTGACGACATGGCCCGGGGGCTGGGCCAACGGGTCGGGCTGGCCCGGGCGGTGTCGGCGCTCTCGGTGGTGATCATGGTCGGCGCGGCCACGGCCGTCGCCGGCCCGGTGGGGTTCGTCGGCCTCGTGATCCCCCACGTCGCCCGGGCCTTCATCGGGCCCGACTACCGCTGGATCCTGGCGTACACGTTGGTGCTGTCGCCGGCGTTCCTGCTGTTGTGCGACATCGTCGGTCGGGTCGTGATGCGTCCGGCGGAGCTGCAGGCGGGGTTCGTCACGATCGCCATCGGGGGCCCGTTCTTCGTGTGGCTGGTCCGCCAGCGCGACCTGGCGGAGCTGTGACGCCGTGACCGCCACCACCGGTACCACCGGCACCGACACGACGGCCGACCCCGCCGGGTTCGGCGTCGTGTCCGAGACGGACCTCGGCGTCGTGCGCACCGCACGGGCGCAGTTCCGGCCGCGCGTTCGGGTCGTGACGATCGGCCTCGTCCTGGCCCTGCTCGGCGTGGGCTGCTGGGCACTCGTGATGGGCTCGTTCTCCATCCCGATCACCGATGTGCCCCGCATCCTGCTCGGCGACGGGGACCACATGGAGTCCGTCGTCGTCAACAGGATCCGGTTGCCGCGCCTGACGCTCGGGGTGCTGATCGGTGTCGCACTCGGCATCTCGGGGGCGGTGTTCCAGTCGCTCGTCGAGAACGAGCTGGCGAGCCCCGACATCATCGGCATCACCCAGGGGTCGAGTCTGGGCGCGATCGTCTGCATCGTCGTGCTGAACAGCGCGGCGCCGATGGTGTCGACGGCCGCGCTCGGTGGTGGGCTCGCGACCGCCGCGGTGATCTACCTCCTCGCCTACAAGCAGGGCATCAGCGGGTACCGGCTGATCCTCGTGGGCATCGGCGTGGGTGCCTGCCTCGGCGCCTACACCGGGTTCCTCATGTTGCGCGCCGAGGAGGACGAGCTGGCGCGTGCGACCCTGTGGCTGATCGGCAGCCTCAACGGCGCCACGTGGGACCTCGCCGTCCCCCTCGCCGTGGCGCTGGTCGTGTTCGGGTCGATGGCGCTCGTGCTGCGCCGCCAGCTCCGAGTGCTCCAGTTGGGCAACGACACGTCGGCCGGGATCGGGGTGCGGGTCAACGCGTCGAAGGGCGCGATCCTCGTCGCCGGCGTCGGTCTGGCCGCGTTCGCCACCGCGGCCGCCGGGCCGATCACGTTCATCGCGTTCGTGTCGCCGCCGGCCACCCGGCGGATGCTCGGCAACGGCGACCCCGCGCTGTTGCTGTCGGGACTCTTCGGAGCGGTCCTGCTCGCCGGAGCCGACGTGCTCGGCCGCTACGGCATCGCCGGCTACGAGCTGCCGGTCGGCGTCGTCACCGGGATCCTCGGCGCGCCCTACCTCGTGTACCAACTCATCCGTTCCAACAAGCAGGGCACCGGCGGCTGATGACCGATCCCGACCACGACGGCGCGGTCCACTCGACGCTGCGCGCCCGGGGCCTGACCCTGGGCTACGACACCCGGGACATCTCCCGGGACCTCGACCTCGAGGTCCCCGCCGGCAGGATCACCACCATCGTGGGCGCCAACGCCTGCGGCAAGTCGACCCTGCTGCGCGCCCTCGCCCGCCTGCTCAAGCCACGCGACGGCCACGTGCTGCTCGACGGCGGCGACATCAGCTCCCTGGCGACCCGTGAGGTCGCGACGAAGCTCGGCATCCTGCCCCAGTCCCCGATCGCCCCGTCGGGCATCAGCGTCGTCGACCTCGTGGCGCGCGGCCGCTACCCGCACCAGAAGCTCGTGCGTCAGTGGACTCGCGACGACGACGTCGCCGTCGCGTCGGCCATGGCCGCGGCCAACGTCATCGACCTCGCCCGCCGTCCGGTCGACCAGCTCTCGGGTGGCCAACGCCAGCGGGTCTGGATCGCACTGGCGCTCGCCCAGCAGACCGACATCCTCCTGCTCGACGAGCCCACGACCTACCTCGACCTGGCCCACCAGATCGACGTGCTCGACCTGCTCGTCGACCTCAACCGTGACCTCGGCCGCACCATCGTCATGGTCCTCCACGACCTCAACCACGCCGCCCGCTACTCCGACCACCTCGTCGCCATGCGCGACGGCCGCATCATCGCCGAGGGCGACCCGCGCCACATCGTCACCCCCGGGCTCGTCCGCGAGGTCCTCGACCTCGACGTGGCGGTGATCGCCGACCCCACCGACGGATCGCCCCACGTCGTACCGATCAGCCGACACGGCCAGGCGCGCCCGGCCGCCGGTGGTCGCGATCGGGGTGAGCCCGACTTGCACGCGAACCAGCGATCGGCCACGCTGCCGGGAACCTCTCACGGTAAGGACTCTTAATGGTTCGCATTAGGCGCAGTGTCATCAGTGTGCTCGTCGTCTTCGCGCTCGTGGCCGCCGGAGCGTGCGGCGGCGACGACGACGCGGAGTCCTCGGCGAATCCCGGCGCCGACGCGACCACCACGGAGGCCGCCGAGCCCGACGCCGCGGAGTCCGACGCAAGCGAGTCCGAGAGCACCGAAGCGGACGTCGACGAGTCGGCCGCAACCGGGACGCGCACGGTCGAGCACGAGCTCGGCACGTCGGAGGTCCCCGTCGACCCGCAACGGGTCGTGGTGGTCGATCGCCGCGGCACCCTGGCGTTCCTGCTGGACCTCGGCGTCGAGCCCGTGGGCGCGCTCGAGGCGAGTTGGCTGTTCGGCCAGCCGTTCCATCCGGCGATCGCCGACCAGGCGGAAGCCGCCGGCGTCGAGGCGATCGACGGCACGGACGGCCCCGACGTCGAGCAGATCGCCGCCCTCGAGCCCGACCTGATCATCGGCATGGTGCGCGACATGGCCGGCACCGAGGCCATCCTCGCCGAGACGGCACCCACCATCGGCTTGAGCTGGAGCTTCGCCAACCCGATCGACAACGTGCTGATGATCGGCGCCATGATGGGCATGGAGGAGGAGGCCGAAGCGGTCGCCGGTGAGCTCTCCACCGCGCTGGAGGAGGCCGCAGCGAACGCGACCGACGCCGGCACCGTGTCGGTCCTCGGTCTCTTCGGGCCCGACGACATCCGCGTCTACCGTGCCGGCAACCTCTACGGCCAGCTGATCCAGGACCTGGGTGGTGAGGTCGTGCCCACCGAGGAGGAACTCCCGCTCGTGGACGGCGAGGACGTGACCTACATCAGCCTCGAGCAGATCGGTGTCGCCGACGGTGAGAAGGTCATCTCCCTCGTCAACCTGTCATCGGAGGAGGAGGGCGCCCATCTCGAGGTCGTTGAGCAGCCGCTGGTCCAGGCGCTGCCCGCCTTCCAGTCCGGTCAGGTGCTCGAGACCGATCCCCAGCTCGCCTTCGGTGCGGCGGGCGTCACCGGGCTGCACCTCATGCTGGACCAGCTCGCCGAGTTCCTCGGCAGCTGACACGGCGAGCGCCTCACGCCGACCGACCCGGGCTGGGCTCGTCGCCCGCCCGGGTCGGTCGGGCGGAAGCGCCGCGGCGGCGGCCCGCCACTACGGTCCCCGGGGTGGTTCGCTCCCCGCAGACCCTGAGCGTCGACGACCGCCGCGTCGTTGCGTCGTGGGCGGCCGACTGCGCCGAGCACGTGCTCGCCATCTACGAGGACGCCGTGCCCGGTGACCCGAGGGTGGGCGCGGCGATCGACCAGGCGCGGTCGTTCGCCTCGGGCGAGCTCGACGTCGGGGACGCGCTGTCGCGTCGGGGCGGCGAGGCCGGCGCCGCCGCTCGGGACGCGCCGAGCCCGGCGGCAAGGGCGGCCGCCTACGCCGCCGAGCAGGCCGCGGCCGTCGCGCACATGGGCGCCCACGCACTCGGTGCCGCCGGGTACGCGGCCAAGGCGTCGACCCTGGCCGCGGGCTGCGCCGACGACACGGTGACCCGCTCGGAGGCGCGCCGCCAGGTCACCACGATGACCGACGCCGTCGCCCGCGCCCTCGCCTCGCTGCCGGCGCTGGGCGAGAACCGCAGCGGTCCTCTCGGGCCCGGCCGCCTGGCCGGCGGCCACGTCGGTGAGGCCATCCGCGAGATCCAGGCGCTGCTCGCCGAGCGCTGACCGGTGGCAGCTCGGGCCGGCGCGGCAGCGCGATCGGCTCCGGCGACGTCCTGCGTCCCCGGATCCACCGGTGCTGTGCCGATCAGGGCCCGAACGCCCAGGAGACCATGAGCGGAAGCTCCTGGTACCAGAACTCGCCGCCGTGGTCACCGTTCCGCTCCTCGATCACGACGTCCGCGCCGATCGCGCCGAGTGCATCGGCCCATCGCCGCGCGTTGTCGAGGAACCACGGTTCCTGTGTGCCGGCGACCAGGTAGCTGCGCGGGACCTCGTCCGGCAGCTCGGCGCTCGCCGGTGTGAAGCCGCCGCCGGGGGAGGCGCAGAGGACGATGCCGTAGGTCTCCGGATGGCGCAGCCCCACGGCGAGCGCGAGCTCGCCGCCCAGGGAGGCGCCCCACACCGCCGTGCGCCCGGCCGCGACGGCGACGCCCAGCCCCGAGCTCGACCAGGCGGTCACGTCCTCGACGAAGAACCGTTCGAACGCCTCGAAGCGTTCGCCGCCGAACGCTTCGACGTACTCGTGCAGGCGTCCGTCGTCGTCATCGAGGCCGTGCACGCCGACGACCATCGTGGTCCGCTCGCCCGCGTCCTCGAGCGCCCGCGCCAGGCGCTCGAGGTGCCAGTCGCCGTCAGCTGCGTACACGACGGCATCCGGCGGCTCGAGCGGCACGTAGGCCTTCGCCCGGCGTCCGCCGTCGTGGCTGAACCTCTCGGTGACGAGCGTCCCTCGGAGCGAGCACATCGAGTGCGTCCTCGTCGTTTCGGCGCGGATCGAGATCGTCGGTGTTCCCCGCCGGGACGACGCTACGCGATGGCGAGCGGTTCGATCTGCTCGAGGATCTCCCCGAGTCGGTCCCGCTCGACCTCGATCTCGTAGCGGCCCTGCAGGTTCAGCCAGAACCGCTCGCTGGTGCCGAAGTACCGGGCGAGGCGTAGTGCCGTGTCCGCGGTGATGCCACGCTTGCCGTGAACGATCTCGTTGATCCGACGCGGTGGCACGCCGATCGCCACTGCGACGCGATGCTGGGTGAGGCCGAGCGGTTCGAGGTACTCCAGCATGAGGACTTCGCCGGGGTGGATCGGTTCCATGGTGGGACTGGACATGTCACGACCTCTCAGTGGTAGTCCACGATCTCGACCTCTTCGGGTCCAGCGGTCGTCCAGCGGAAGCAGATGCGCCACTGGTCGTTGATTCGGATGCTGTACGTGTTGGCCCGGTCGCCCTTGAGCTTCTCGAGTCGATTCCCGGGGGGAACCCGCAGATCTCCGAGTCCGTCAGCGGCATCGAGGATGAGCAGCTTCCGCAGGGCGGCTCGCTGGGTCGGTTGGTCGAGGCGCCTCGATCGTTGCCGTTGCCACACCCGTTCGGTGTCCTTGTCCCGGAACGACTGCAACACGAAGAAGACCATAACGCTCGGCGTTATGAACGGCAAGCGTTATGGGTCATGACCTCCGAGGCGCCCGGCGCGGCGCCGGCCGACTCCTCGGCGGGTGCCGCATCTGGGTCGCCGCGCCTCAGGTGCGGCTGGCTTCGTCGGCGTGGGCGAGCTCGGCGAGGAAGCCCTCGACGACGTCGTTGAACTCGCGGGGAGCGTCGAGCATCGGGACGTGGCCGACGCCGTCGATCACGACGCGACGGGCGGCCGGGTTCTTGGCGCAGAGGTCGGCGTAGATGGCATCGAGCGCCTCCGGGCTGTCGTTGCCGCCCCGCACCAGGAGCGTGGGCGTCCTCGCGGGGTACTCCTCGACGTCGTGCAGGTCGGGCGGAGCGGGGTGGTCATCGGGGCTCGCCCTCTCCGGCGACGGACGGTGCGCGGCCTGCGGGTTTCGAGACCCGATGCCAACAGATAAACGAACCTAACAGGGCATGGTCACGATGTTGCGAGACCGGTGCTCGGGGCGAGGGCGAACGAAACGGCCAGCCGCCGCTCGTGGCGACGACGATCAGGTGGCGTCGGCGAGGACGGCGTCGACACAGCGGTCGATGACGTAGCGCTGGTAGGTGTCGACGTCGCCGGTGTATCGGCCGGCGATCCCCTCCAGTGCCGGGTCGGTGGTCCACTCGACGCCGGCGAGCCGATCGGGGGCGGTGGCGCCCCAGGCCTCCTGGCCGGGCGTCAGCACGTGCTGGCGGAACACGGCGACCGAGCAGATGGTCGAGGTGTAGTGCCCGTGGGCGAGCGGCACGAGCTCGCGGGGGACGCCGGCGTGGCTGAGCAGGCGGAGGACGGTGCCCATGAGCCGGAGCCCGGCCGGGCCCCGTGGGCCGTGCACGGCGAGGTGGGCGGCGACGTCGGGGTAGTCGGGCAGACCACGGGCGAGCCGGTGGCCGAGGTCGACGAGCACGCCGCGGACGTCGGCCGGGTCTTCGGGGACGGGGATGTCGCCGGGCATGATGCGGTCGAGCGCGGCGTCGACGACGAGCTCGACGAGCTCGTCGCGGTTGGCGACGTGGCGGTACAGGCCCATCTCGGAGAGCCCGACGCCCTTGGCTGCCCGCGCCATCGTGATGCCGGTGAGCCCCTCGGCGGCGACGAGGTCCACCGCGGCCTCCACGATCTGCGAGCGGTCGACGCGGGGCGGGCGGCCCGGTCCGCGCCGTGCGGTGAGCGGAGCGCGGTCGGGTCGAGCACGGTCGGCCATCACGTGATGTCTACCGCGGTGGGCCGCTCCCGGTGTCCTCGCCGGCCCCGGGCCTCCACGGGGCGTTCCGCTCCGGGCGCGAGCGGGCCGCGGCCTGCGTCCCGATCGACCGATGATTAGCGTGTACGGCACGCAAAAGGGATAACGTCACCTTACGGACAGGACAAGGCGCTCCGACGAGTCGTTGGTGACCGCAGGTCGCCGCCTCGGTTCGCCGGTGGCCTTCCCGAACGAAGGAGCGTCCATGGACGATCACCTCGAGGCCGGATTGCTGCTGTTCGGCGGGCGCAGCCCCGACGGGCCGCCGGGCAGCGCGATCGCAGAGGCCATCGAGCTGACGCTGGCCGCTGAGCGCGCCGGCTGGAGCGAGGCGTGGGTCGCCGAGCACCACTTCAACCCGCAGCTCGAGCTGTCGTCGGCCATGACCTCGGCCGCGTACCTGCTCGGTGCCACGACGACGATGCGTGTCGGTACCGCAGCGTCGGTCCTCACGGTGTGGCACCCGGTCGCGCTCGCCGAGCAGGCCCGCCTGCTCCACCACGCGTCCGGCGGTCGGTTCGCCCTCGGCGTCGCCCGCGGCATGCCGACGATCGACTTCGAGATCATCGGCGACGGGGAAGGTCGCGGCGAGCCCGCCGTCTTCGCCGAGGCCCTGGACGTCCTGGCCGCCGCGCTCGGCGACGACGAGGTCCGCGCTGACGGGCCGACCTTCGAGTTCGGGCCCGTGCGGGTGATGCCCGGACGGGCCGCCGAGCCGGTCCCCGTGTTCGTGGCCGCGAACAACGAGCCGACCGTCCGCATCGCGGCGGCTCGTCGCCTACCGCTGCTGCTCCCGCCGTTCGCGCCGCTCGCGGCGAAGCGCTCGATCCTCGACACGTACCTCGACGAGGCACGTCACCTCGGCATCGTCCCGACCGGGATCGAGCACTACGACGGCGCGATCGTGCACGTCGCGGACGGGCGCGACGCGGCCGTCACGGCGTTGCAGGACACCTGGGCCCCGTGGTTCGCCCGGGTCACGCAGGACACGCCCCTACTGCGGCCCCTGCCGTTCGAGATCGGCGCCGCTGAACTGGCCGCGATGGTCGAGCATCAGGTGGCCGGGACGGCCGAGCAGGTTGCCGAGCAGATCAGCGAGCGCTCCGCCACGCTCGGGGTCCGTCGGGCGTTGCTCATCGTCGACGGCACCGGCGACGTCGACGAGGCACACCGCAACGTGCACGCGGTCGCCGAGGCCCTCGACCTGGCGCCGGGCGCCGTCAGCCGGAGCTGACCGATGGTCGCCCTGTGACCGCGGGTCGGTCGAGGTCGGCGTCAGGTCGCACGCCCTCGGCCATGCGGCGGAGGAGCCGCGCCCCCGGACGAATCCGTGATCAGGGCCGGTGCGTCTCGGCGGGCGAGCCGTAGTCGGGGTCGCGCTTCTCGCGCATCGCCGCCGCGGCTTCGCGGCGCTCGCCGCTGATCTGCTGCGGCCAGATGTAGTTGACGTGGTCCATCTCGCGCTCGAGGTACTCCATGCGGGCCGCCTTGTAGTGCCCGTACTTGATCGCCTTGATGTACAGCTGCGGGATCGTCTTGAGCATCTCGGCCCACCGGATCGCCGCAGCGTCCAGCTCGTCCTCGGGCACCACCTCGTTGACCAGGCCGAGCTGATAGGCGCGATCCGCGTCCATGAACCTGCCGCCCTTGTAGGCCAGCATCATGAACTCGAGGCTGATCTTGAACGGCATCAGCGGGATGTAGTCGATCGGCGCGATGGCGATGCCGGCTCGGGCCTCGGGGAACCCGAGCCGGGCGGTGTCGGCCATGATCGTGAAGTCGCAGCCCCGCACGGCGAACGCGTAGCCGCCGCCCATGCAGTTGCCCTGGACCGCCGCGATGAGCGGCTTGAACACCTCGGTGCCGTTGCGCGGGTACCCCTGGTGCATCAGGTGGGGCACCTCGTTGCGCACCTCGCCGGGGTTGAGGTCGAGCCCGACGCAGAAGTCCTGCCCGGCGCCCCGCAGGATCCCGACGCGGGCGTCGGGATCGGCCTCGAAGCGGGGCCACACGTCGATCAGCGCCCGTGAGAGCTCGTCGTTCAGCGCGTTCCGCCGTTGCGGCCGGTTGAGCGTGATGTAGGCGATCTGGTCGTCGACCTCGTAGGTCAGGACGGGCTCGGCCACGGGTCCCCCTCGGCGCGTGGTTCGGTCCCCGGGCCGGGCGGGTCCCCGGTCGTGCACCGCGCCGGCCGGCCCCGCGCGAGCAGGCGCCGGTCGCGGCCGGCGTCGTCCCCCTCGGCGCCGGGCTCGACCGGAGCCTACGACGGACGATTCCCGCCGTTCGAGCCGTCGTCCCGGCGCGTCCGGGGCGGGCCCACCGGCTCGGCCCGCCCCGGACGCGAG
>JAXHUH010000127.1:0-2882 GCA_034211175.1 Actinomycetota bacterium | reverse complement strand
CAACGGCCGGCGCCATCTGGCGCCGGCCGTTGCGCGTGGACCCTGTTGTGGTCCGGGCGGGTCAGCCCGGGTGCGTCTCCGGCGCGAGGCCGAGGTTGGCGTAGATCCTGCGGGTCGCGAGCGACCGGTTCAGGGTGTAGAAGTGCAGGCCGGGAGCACCGGCGTCGAGCAGCTGCTGGCTCAGCTCCGTGGCGACCTCGACGCCGATCTTGGCGACCTCGTCGGGATCGTCGGCGACCGGCTCGATGCGGTCGGCCAGCCACTGCGGGAAGTCGGCACCGGCGAGCGCCGCGAAGCGAGCGACCTGGCTGCCGTTGGTCACCGGGATCACCCCGGGGATGACCGGCTTGTCGCACCCGAGCTCGGTGAGCGACTCGACCATCCGCAGGTAGTGCTCGGCCTCGAAGAAGAACTGCGTGATGCCGAAGTCGGCCTGGGCCAGCTTCGCCGCAAGGTACCGCCGGTCGTCGGCCTCTGCCGTCGACCGGGGGTGCAGCTCGGGATGGGCGGCCACGCCGATGGAGAAGTCACCCACGCTGCGCACCAGCTCGACGAGCTCGGACGCGTAGGTGAAGTCGCCGGTGACGGGGCTGCCGTCGGCGGGCGGGTCACCCGCGAGGGCCAGGATGTTGGACAGTCCCTCGGCGCGGTACTCCTCGAGCAGCCGCCGAAGGTCGTCGGTCGTGTGGCCCATGCAGGTCAGGTGGGCCATCGCGGTGAGCGACGTCGTGTTCTCGATGTCGAGCACGATGTCTCGTGTCGCATCGCGGGTCGAGCCGCCGGCGCCGTACGTGACGGACACGAACGACGGGTTCAGGGGCTCCAGCTCGTGAATGGTCTTCTCGAGCGTGGCCCGGGCCTTGTCGGTCTTGGGAGGAAAGAACTCGAACGAGAAGGTCCGTCCGCCCGCCAGAAGTTCCGAGATCTTCGCCATCGAATCACCCTAGGGATCGTGGTCGTGTTTTCGGCTGCGAGCGCCACGCCGCGCGACGGTTGCCCAGTCGGGTGCCGTCAGGCCGCGGGAGCTCTCCCCGGACGTCCGCTCCGGGTCGGCGGTTGGGCGACGGGCGCTACGAGGCGCCGGCCGCCCGTACCGCGGCCGCCTCGGCGGCCGCGACGGTGTTGGCCATGAGCATGATGCGGGTCATCGGGCCGACGCCGCCGATGCGGGGCGAGAGCCAACCCGCCACCTCGGCGACGTCCTCGGCCACGTCGGAGAGCACCTTGCGCCCCTCGAAGCTGACCCCGGCGGCGACGACCGCGGCACCCGGGCGCACCATGTCCCTGGTGACCAGACCGGCGGAGCCGGCCGCGGCGACCAGGATGTCGGCCTCGCGGGTGTGGACGCCGAGGTCGGCGACCCCGGTGTGCACGACGGTCACCGCGGCGTTGGCGTTCGGTTCCTTGAGCGCGAGCAGCGCCGCCAGGGGTCGGCCGATGGTCAGTCCCCGGCCGACGATCACCACGTGGCGGCCCTCGATGCGCACGCCGTTGCGCACCAGCAGCTCCTGGATGCCGACGGGCGTGCAGGGCCGGGGCCCGTGCTCGCCCATGACCAGCCGCCCCAGGTTCACGGGGTGGAGGCCGTCGGCGTCCTTGGCCGGATCGAGCGCGGCGAGGGCCTCGCCGTAGTCGAGGCCGGCCGGGAACGGGTACTGGAACAGGCAGGCGTGCACGCCCGGGTCGGCGTTGAACCGCTCGACCACCTCGGCGACGTCACGTTGGGTGGCGTCCGCCGGCAGGTGGACGTGCTCCGAGCGGATACCCAGCGCCTCGCAGTCGCGGTGCTTGAGCGCCACGTACCGGGCACTCGGGCCGTCGTCACCGACGAGGAGCGTGCCGAGACCGGGGACCACACCCCGCTCGGCGAGCTCGGCGATGCGGGCACGGAGCTCGTCGCCGATGGAGGCCGCGAGCTTCTCGCCGTCGAGGATCGAAGCGGTCACGTGGCCCGATCATAGGAAGCTACGGACGGTGACGCACGACGAACGCGGACGGTGGCGGACCGGGCCCGCCCGCCCGAACGGGTCAGCGCCGCAGGTTCCGGGCGTGCAGCCAGACCGCGGCGGCGACCAGCGGGACGTGGATCACCGGCAGCCAGTGGGCGAACCATCGGGGTAGGTAGATGTCGGTCACTGAGCCCCGCTCCGCCCCCAGCGACTCGGCCAGCCCGGTCAGCGGGCACCGGGCGCCGTTGCCGAGGAACACCGCCGTCTCGGCGGCCACGACCGCCGCAGCGGTGGCCGCCCGCCGGTCCGAGCGCCGGGCCAGCCCCGACCACAGCAGGTAGGCCATCGCCGCCTCGACGACCCACCAGATCGCCGTGTGCGCAGCCTTGACGGCCACGAGCGACCACCGTCGATCGCCGCCGGCGCCGGTTCCGGCGGGCGCGGGCCGCCGCCGATCGCTCCGTGCCGGCGCCGACGCAGGCCCGGGAGCCGTGGACGTCGGGTTCGTGGCGGGCATGGGGTGATCGTGCGCCACGGCCACGAACGCGACCAGGGCCGGTTGTCCTGCCGGGCCCGCCCGGAGTCACTGCGGCCGGGTCACCGCTCCTGGAGCTGGCGCTCCTCCTCCTCGGCGAGGTAGCGCTCGATCAGCGCGCTCGACGACTCGGTGTGGACCCCACCGCTTCGCAGCAGTCCCCGGCTGGTGAGCACGTAGAGGTACACGAGCGCGGGCACGGCGACGACCGCGGCGATCCCGAAGGCGACGAGCAGCGCCCACAGCGCGGCGTCGGCACCCGCCCCCTCGGCCAGGGTCAGGTCGTCGACCAGCAGGTACGGGTACTGGGCGGCGCCCCAACCGAGGACCACGGCCACGACCGCGACGACGGCGCCGAGGCGGGCGAGCGGGAACCGACCCCGCCACAGCCAGACCAG
>JAXHUH010000126.1:0-23205 GCA_034211175.1 Actinomycetota bacterium | reverse complement strand
TTAGAGTGCAAGCGGCGAACGGCGGAATCTGAACTCTCACCGCAAGACGGGGCCCTCGTCCTACTCGACTCTTCCGTGCCGTGAGGATTCGTGATGTGAACTCTCACGTGGCGTGAGGTTCTGCGCACGGTGAACTCTCACGTTACGTGAGAGTTCGCTTTCCGGTACCCGGTCAACCCCCGTCCGGCCGCTCGACCAGCTTCTTCAGCGAGCGGAGGTTGCGCCGCCACACCAGTTCGAGCACCCGGGAGCCGACGACGCCGCCGAGCGGCCCGCCCATCCACCACGGGAAGCGCAGGTCCTCGGCCCAGGTGAACTCCGTGCCCCCACCGGGCACCGGGGCGAGGGTGAACCGGCCCGACCCGGTGACGAGGCCGACGTGGCGCACGCCCATGGCCCGGCCGGGCTCCCACTCGGTCACCTCCATGCGGTCCTCGAGCCGCAACGGGCCGACGCGGGTGTCGACCAGCATCTCGGTGCCCACGCCGGCCCGCTGGTCGCCGACGAAGGTGATGGCGTGTGCATCGTCCATCCACTCGACGTGGCTCGACAGGTCCTCGACGCAGCTCCACACCTCGTCGGGCGTCGCCTCGATGACGGTCGCGACCTCGATGCGGGACATGGTGACGATGGTACGGATCGCGACGTGGTCAAGGGCGACTCGCGTGGCGTCCACGGCCCGGAGGTGGCGTCCCGGCCCGGGTCGCGCCAGGCTGAGCGGGTGAGCGGATCACCGGGGCCCGACGATCTCGCCCGCGCGCTCGTCGGGATCGGTCGACGGGTGCGCGACCGGGTGCGCTCGGGTCGGTCGCGCCTCGACGCCGCCGTCGCCCGTACCGAGGGTGGCGACGACATCTTCGCCATCGACGTGCGTGCCGACGAGGTCCTCCTCGCCGCGCTCGACGAACTGGCCGCCTGGCCGGGTGAGCTGGTCATGGAGGGCTTCGGCGAACCGCTGGCGGTCGGCGGCGGTGGTCCGTGGCGCTACCTCGTCGATCCCCTCGACGGGACCCGTCCGTTGCTGGCCGACAAGCGCTCCGCCTGGGTCCTCCTCGGTGCCGGCCGCCGGGCCGAGACGCTCGAGGACCTCGAGGTGGCGGTGGCCATCGAGGTGCCCACCTCCCGCGCCGACCTCGCCCGCGTCGTCGCCGTCGTCGACGGTCGCTTCGTGGTCTGCGAGGACGACGACCTGCGCGGCGGCGACGCGCGTGCCGCACACCTGCGCCCGCTCGACGTCGACGACCCGACCCACACCTTCGTCACGGTGGTGCGCTTCGCCCCCGGCCACCACGAGCGCATCGGGGCGTGGCAGGACGCCCACCTGGATGGGCTGGTCACGTTCGACGACCTGGTGCCGTGCACGGCCGGGCAGATGATGGGGCTGGCCACCGGCGCCGACGCCGCCGTGTTCGACCCGCGTCCGCTGCTCGCGCCCGGTTCGATGGCGGCGCATCCCTACGACGCCGTCGCCATGCACATCGCCCGAGCCGCGGGGGCGATCGTCGAGGCCCTGCCGTCGGGACCGATGGACTACCCCCTCGACCTCACCACCCCGGTCGCGTGGGCGGGCTACGCCAACGCCGCGCTCGCCGAGCGGCTCCGCCCGCACGGGCCGATCGCGCCGGCTCCGTCCGACTGACGTCGAGCCGGCGGTCGGCGACGTCCGGGGCCCGGCGGGCCGGCCGGTCGGACGGTCGGGTCGGGCGGAACTCAGGGCAGGTGCAGGACGAAGCGCGCGCCGCCGTCGTCGCCGTCCTCGATGCCGAGCGTGCCCCCGCGGAGCTCCGCGACGTGGCGCACGATGGTCAGGCCGAGCCCGCTGCCGCCGTGGTGGCCGTGCACGTGGGGCTCGACGATCCGTGCCCGCTGGCGCTCGTCGATCCCGGGGCCGTTGTCGGTGACGCACAGGTCGAGGCCGTCGCCGCAGTGGGTCGTGATCGTGACCCGGGGGATCGGCTTGTCGTTGTGGCGGACCGCGTTGATCACCAGGTTCATGACGGCCGTGGTCATCAGCACCGGGTCGCAGTCGACGGTCGGCAGGTCGTCCTGCCACTCGACGACGGCGTGGCGCTGGTCGAGCAACGCCTGCTGGCCGCCGACGGCCTGGGCCACCACCGAGGCCAGGGGCACCGGCCGCACGTCGGGCCGTCGGTCGACCTCGCTGACCTGACCGACGCGCCGCAGGAGCTCCCCGGCGCCGCTGATCCTGGACCGCAGACCGTCGAGGAGCTCGTTGATCCGGTCGCTCGCGTCGTCGCCCAGCTGGTCGGAGATCCGCTCGACGTCGAAGCTGATCGCCCGGAGGTGGTGGCCGAGGTCGTGGCTGGCGATCCGGACGAAGCCGTCGTTGAGGATCCGGGCGCGCTGCTCGCTCCGCTTGAGCTCGGTGACGTCGGTGTGGGCGCCGATCATCCTCGTGACCCGCCCGCTCCCGTCGCGCAGCGCCATCCCACGGATGCGGATCCACAGGAGCGAGCCGTCGAGGTGGTAGTAGCGGGTGAGGTGGTCGAACGGCTCGTCGCCGGGATCGGTCGCGTAGCCGAACCAGGCGGCGTCGAGCGCCTCGCGGTCGTCGGGGTGGACGCTCCTCTCGTACCACTCGCTCGCGTCGAAGGGGTGGTCGGGGCCGTAGCCGAACACCTCCTCGAACCGCTTGCTCACCCAGATGCGGGTCCCCAGCGAGTCCGTGTCGTAGTACCAGATGCCGTCGAGCGAGCTCTCGTGGAGGAAGTCGAAGAGGGTCGAGTCCTCGGTGATCCGCTCGTAGAGCTCGGCCCGCAGGTACTCGACGTCGTCCCGCCACGTGTTCGCCGCTCCACCCGCAGGGTGCGCCATTGTCAGATGGTGCCCGATCGGGCGGGCCCCGGGCGTCCTGACGCGGTTAGGCGCCGCCCGGCCCGCCGAATTCCCCAGCCGGGGTCGACCAGGCGGGTGATTTCGTCAGTCGAGCTCGGCGAACGACTCGACGGCGCTGGTCGGGCCCGCGATGAGCAGGATGTCGCCCTTGCGGACGATCGTGTCCGCCTGGGCGTGGGTGAACGACGCGCTGCGCGGCTTCACCGCCATGACGTTGATGCCGTACGCGGCACGGACCTCGGCCTCGGCGAGCGTCCTGTCGAGCATGGCGGCAGGCGCCGCGGTCTCGACGATGGCGAAGTCGTCGTCGAGGCGCACGTAGTCGAGCATGCGGCCGGTCACCAGGTGGGCGACCCGCAGCCCCATGTCGCGCTCGGGGAACACGACGTGGTGGGCGCCGACCCGCTGGAGGATCTGGCCGTGGCGCTCAGTGGTCGCCTTCGCCCAGATGTCGGGGACGTCGAGGTCGACGAGCGACGACGTCGTGAGGATGCTCGCCTCGATGTCGGTACCGATGCCGACGACCGCGTGACGGAAGTCCGCCGCGCCGATCTGGCGGAGCGTCGCCAGGTCGGTCGTGTCGGCCTCGATGACGTGGGTGAGGACGCCCGCGTGGCGTTGCACGAGGCCCGCGTCGGAGTCGACGCCGAGGACCTCGTGGCCGAGCTCGGCCAGCGTCGCGGCCAGCGCGCCGCCGAAGCGGCCCAGGCCCACGACGATGACACCCCGTCCGCGCTTGTTCTTCTGTTCAGCCAATGAGCGGTCTCTCCTGGGGGTACCGGTACAGGCGCTCGTGCTCCTGGGCCACGAGTGCGGCGCTGATCGTGAGGGGCCCGAGCCGGCCGGCGAACATGAGGAACATCAGCAGCACCTGGCCGAGCGCGGGCAGGCTCGGGGTGATGCCGGTCGACAGGCCGACGGTACCGAAGCCCGAGAACGCCTCGAACAGGTCCTCCTTGAGCGGCCGGGGGCTGACGGCGAGGAGCACCAGGGTGGCCACGAAGACCGCCACCATCGCGACGATGGTGATCGACACCGCCTGGCGCTGCGCGGAGCCGCTGATCCGGCGGCCGAAGGCGATCGTGTCCTGGTCGCCGCGGGCCTCGGCCCAGACGATGAGCACCAGCACCGCGAACGTCGTGACCTTGATGCCGCCGGCGGTCGACGCGCTCCCGCCGCCGATGAACATCAGCAGCGTCTGGAACAGGATCGAGGGGTCGGTCATCGAGCCGATCTCGATCGAGTTGAACCCGGCGGTGCGGGTCATCGTGCTGCTGAAGAAGCTGTTGAGCAGCTTGCCGGGCACGTCCATCGGTCCGAGCGTCGCCGGGTTCGACCACTCGAACACGCCGAGGACGATCCAGCCGCCGACGAGCAGGATCGCGGTGCCGACCAGGGTGAGCTTCGTGTGGAGCGTCCACAGGCCGATGCGACGCCGGCGGGTCCACAGGTCGAACATCACCGGGAAGCCGATGCCGCCGACGATGACCGCGACGGCGACGGGCAACAGGATGAACGGGTCGGACTCGAAGTTGGCCAGGCTGCGCGAGTAGAGGGCGAAGCCGGCGTTGTTCCACGCCGAGATGGCGTGGAAGGTGCCGAGCCAGAGCGCCCGCCCGAACGGCTGCCCGTGCCCGAGGGCGAAGCGGGCCGTGAGGATGATGGTGAACAGCAGCTCGGCGGCGATCGTGATGCGGATGACGCCGGCGAGGATCGAGCGCAGGTCACCGAGCTCGACCGTGCCCGTCTCGGTGAGTGCGATGAGCCGCTGGCGCAGGCCGAGGTTGTGGGAGATGAAGATCGTCAGCATCGACGCCAGCGTCATGACGCCCAGCCCGCCGAGCTGGATGAGCACGAGGATCATCGCCTGGCCGAACGGGGTCCAGTAGACGGGCGTGTCGACCACGGCGAGGCCGGTGACGCAGATCGCCGAGGTCGACGTGAAGACCGCCGTGAGGAACGGGGCCCCGCCCGGGCCGGCGGTGGCGACCGGGAGCATGAGGAGGCACGTCCCGACCGTGATCGCCACGAGGAACAGGATGGTGACGGCACGGGACGGATGCCCGATGCGGATCCCGCCGAGGCGGCCGAGAGGCATGAAGGGCCCAGAATACCCGGTGGATGCGGTTCCGCCGGTATCCGAACCGGGGTGGGTGGGGTGACGTCGGCCCCGTTGGCCCAGGTGGTTCACGAATTGGCCCGCTGGGGTATCTACCCCTCCAGTGACGGGCTCGTGTGCCGATGGATAGGCGAGGAGATCATCCGCGCACGAATGGCCCGGGACGAATCGTCGGACCGGGTCTCGGGGAGGACGAACCATGGGCGAGCATCACCGAAGCGAGGCGCACGACCGACGTCGCTTCTGGGAGGAGCGCGAGCCGGTCCGGCTCCGCGGCGCCCACACTCGCCGCACCCGCGAGCTGGGCGAGAACGGCTCGAGCCTCCTCCTTTACCAGCTCTTCCGCGGCCGCTGCTGACCCGACGACCGTGAGGCCCGGGCCCGCCCGCCGCGAGGCGGCGTGTTCGGGCGATGCCGGGACGGGCGCGCCGGGATGAGCGCGCCGGCCGATCCCGCGGCATGCTCGGACGGTGCTCGGACCGTTCGGCCGCACCGGGGCCCCTGACCACCGGCCCGGTTCCCCCGTCGTCCTGCGGCTCGAGGCGATCGAGCTGTGCCGGGGCCGACGCGTGGTGCTCTCCGACGTGTCGCTCGACCTCGGGGCCGGTGAGCACGTCGCCGTGCGGGGCGCCAACGGGTCGGGGAAGACGACGTTGCTGCGGGCGGTCGCCAACGTCGCTCCGCCACGCCGTGGTCGTCGCGTCGGCAGCCCGACGTGTGCCTACGTGCCGGCGGCGCTCGATCCGCCGAAGCTGTCGGTCCGCCGCTGGCTCGCCGGGGTCGGCCCTCCGGGCGGTGATGTCGACCCCGCGCTGCGGGCGCTCGCGTTCGACGGGCGAACGGCCCGACCGGTCGCCGACCTCTCCTTCGGCAACCTCCGCAAGCTGCTGCTCGCCCGGGCCTTCTCCTCCTCCGCCGGGCTGATCGTCATCGACGAGGCCCACGCCGGCCTCGACGAGGCCGGACGCGAAGGCCTCGCCCGCCTCGTCACCGCCGCGCAGGCCCGTGGCGCCGCCGTGGTGCTGTGTGCCCAGGACGGCGAGCCCGCGGCCGGCGCCGATCGGGTGGTGCGCACCGAGCACGGCCGTCTCGTGGTCTCCGAGCCCGGCGTGGGGTCGGTCTCGTGGGGGTCGGTCTCGTGGGGGTCGGTCTCGTCGGGGTCGGTTCCGTCGCGGGCGCTCTCGTCGGTCACGTGCACGGGTCCGCCGGAGACCATTGCCCGCCTCACGGCGCTCGCCGCCGAGCTCGGCGTCCACGTGCAGGCGAACGAGCCGTGATGCCGGCGTCGCTCCGGCGGGCCCGTTTTCGCGGCGCTGCTCCTCGGACGGTCCATGCGTTGGGTGCCGCCGGCGCTCCTCGTCCTGGTGTGGGC
This sequence comes from Actinomycetota bacterium, assembly GCA_034211175.1. Classification (GTDB taxonomy): domain Bacteria; phylum Actinomycetota; class Acidimicrobiia; order Acidimicrobiales; family CAIXPF01; genus JAXHUH01. The sequence continues at coordinate 16,858 of JAXHUH010000126.1, read as the reverse complement.
CGGGCTCGTGATCGCCTCGGGCGGATCACCGTGGTCGGCCGCCGGCTCGCAGTTCATGCTGATGGCAACCGTCGGCTGCTGGCTGACCGTCGCCGTGGGCAACGTCGACGACGCCCCGCACCGCGAGCTGCTCGTCGCCGCGGCCGGGTCCGCGGCCCGTCTCCACACCAGCCGTGCGCTGGCCGCGGCGACGATCGGTGGGGTCGTCGCCGTGGCCACGGCGTTGCTCGCCGCGGTCGCGACGGGCTGCGCGCCGCAGCAGCCGTGCCCGCCCTTCAAGTTGGCGGCCGACACCCCGTCGCTCGTGGCGCTCGAGATCGCCGGGGTTCTCGTCGGCGTGGCGATCGGGACGTTCCTGCACCGACCGGTCGTCGGCCACCTCGGCGTCACGACCCTGGTCGCCGTGGCCTCGCTCATCGCGCTGATCGTGGTCGAGCCGACCCGGGACCTCCTGGGCCGCTTCGGGCGGGGCGACGCCACGGCCGGGTACCTGGCCGTGGCGCTGGCGGTGCCGGTGGCCGCGGTCGCGGTGGCCGCGGCGTCGAGGTTGGCCGTCCGGCGCACGTGACCCGCGCAGCTGCGCGAGCTCGTGACGCGAGGTGCCGGCGTCGCTCAGTGGCGGATGTCGGCGGTGACAGTGGCCGAGGTGAGCTGTGACGCAGCCAGCTCGGGCGGCACGACGTTGATGCGCACGCCGGTGCCCTGCTCGAACCCGGCGGTCGTGGTCACCGCCGGGCGGATGTGCACGTGCCACCACATCGAGTCGCCGTCGGCATCGTGGGGTGCCGAGTGGAAGACGATGTTGTACGCCACATCGCCGAGCAGCGATCGGATGCGGCGCAGCGACGTGCGGATCGCCCGGCCCACGGCGACGAGGTCGGCCGGTGCCACGTTGTCGAGGTGGGCGGCCGGCGTCTTCGGCACGACGAGCAGCTCGTAGGGGCTGCCGGCCCAGAACGGGCAGACGACGAGGACCTGCTCGTCGTCGTGCACGATGCGGCACGCGGCCTCGAGCTCGGCCTCGATCAGGACCTTCATCAGCGGCCCGTCCGGGAAGCTCTGCGTGGCCCGCAGCTCCTCGGCGATCTCGGTGGGCACGAACGGGATGCCGAGCAGCTGGCCGTGGGGGTGCTCGATCGACGCGCCGGCCTCGCGGCCGTGGTTGACGATGACCTGGGTGTACGCGATGCCCCGGGCACGGGCGTGCTCCTCCACCCGGTCCCGGATGGCGGCCATGACCAGGGCGGTCTGTCGGTCGTCGAGGTCGGCCCAGCTCTGGGAGTGGTCCGGCCCGAGGACGAGGACCTCGTGGATCCCCTTGGCGGGCGCCTGGTGGAACAGGGGCGAGATCTCGGTCACCTCGAGCGCACCGCTGCCCACGAACGCCGGGTAGAGGTTGGGCACCACCCGCACGAGCCACCGGCCCTGGGGCCCGTAGGTCTCGAGCGCGGGCGGGGTCTCCTCCTCGTTGCCGGGGCAGAACGGGCACGGCCGTCGCGGTCCCGGCTCGACCGGTACCCGCGTCGAGGCGAAGTCTTGGGGACGGGCCGCACGGTCGGCGGCGACGGCCACCCAGCGCCCCGCGAGCGGGTTGAACCGGAGCTGGCTCACGTCACGACGTCCCCGAAGTCACCGAGAGAACCTAACGAATCACCCACTGTGCGTCCACGTCGGGTCCGCCACAACCGGCGGCCCTCGGGGGCCGACCACGGTCAGGCGATCCGCTCGGTCCTGCCCGCTCCGGTCGTCGAGGTGGTGGCGTCGATCGGGTCGGCCTCGTGGACCGCGTTCGTGCCCGGGACCGGCGCCTGCCACCAGCGCAGGATCCTCAGCGCGCGCAGCGTGGCGACCCGGCTCGGTCCCCGCGCCGGCTCGAGCACGAACCAGTACCGGCCGGGATGGCGGGCACCACCGGCCCAGGTCCCGTCGCCGCGGCGCCACGAGCGCAGGACCTCGACCGCAGCGGCGAGGCGGCCGTCGACCGGGGCCTCCACGTGCTGGAAGTGGTCGAGCCCGCGCACCAGGTCGTGGTGCCAACCCGGCGGGAACGCGCCGCGCAGGTAGTTGCGGCTCACGACCTCGCCGGTGTGGTGCGAGCAGTAGAGCCGGTGCTCGAGGAAGAACTCGCGTCCCCGGCCCGCGGCCGCGGCCGCCACCGGGTCGGGGCCCATGGCCGCGTTCCACTCGTCGAGCGCCTCGAGGGCGAGGATCGTCGTGTCGAACGACCCGTGGGTGCTGCCCCGACGCACCGTGTCGCAGTTCCAGCCGCCGTCGGCGAGCTGCTGGCCGAGGAGCCACGCCACGGCCTGCTCCACGCGCTCGTCGACCACACCGAACGACGCGGCCACCGCCACGACGATCGAGGTGATGCACGTCTCCGGGTACCCGACGGTCTTCGCCAGGTTCAGGCCGCCGTCGAACCAGCGGGCACCGTCGAGCAGGCGCTCGCAGCCGGCCACCGCCGCCGGGTGGCCCCGGGGCAGGCCGAGCTGGCGTAGGAGCTGGAGCGTGTAGGTGGTCGAGGTGCACTTCGGGCTGTAGAGCGCGTCGCCCCAGGTCCCCGACGGGTCCTGCTCGGCGAGCAGCCGCGCGCCCCAGCCCTCCGTGGCCACCCGGGCGCGGGCCGCCTCGACGGTGGCAACCGGTTCGTCGAGCAGGTCCCGCCGTACCTGCCACGCGACCGCCGGATCACCGTCCAGCAACCACCGGACCAGCCGCTCGTGCGACTCCACGAGCCGAGCGTCCCACCGCCGGCTCCCCCCGACCAGGGCCGTTCGCCCCGCGATCCGTTCGGGCGGGACCCGATCAGGGGCCGCCGGTGCGGCGGTAGGTGGAGACGTGGACGGTGGAGGTGGACTCGTCGAAGGGCTCGTCGGCCCAGCCCGCGGCTCGGTGCTCGAGCTCGAGGCCGGCGCGGGCGGCCATGGCGTCCAGCTCGGTGGTCCGGCAGTAGCGGACCCGCCACGGGCGCAGTCGGATCCCGGCCTCGCTGATCTCGACGTGCTGGCCGGTGATCGTCTGGGTCGTCGGGTCCTGGCGGCTCACGCTGAGCACCACCCGGTCATCGTCGATCCGTGACGGCTCGACGGCGCTGCGCGGCGCGTCGGGCTCGTCGCCCGGCTCGACGCACTCGATCACGAACCGCCCGCCGCGGCGCAGGTGGCCGGCGATCCGGTAGAGGCACTGCTCCTGCAGCTCGACCGTCGGGAGGTTGAAGAACGTGTTGAACGCGCAGAGCACGAGACCGAACGGCGCCCGGTCCAACACGTCGAAGGTGGCCATGTCGGCCAGGCGGATGTCGAGGGCGCGTGACGCCGGCTTCGCCCGCAGACGCTCGAGCATCGCCTCCGAGGCGTCGATGGCGACGACGTCGGGGCCGGCATCGGCGATCGGCAGGGCGAGCCGGCCCGTGCCGCAGCCCAGCTCGAGCACCGGGCCGCCGTCGGCCAGCTCGACGACCCGGCGGATCACGACGTCGGCGTCGCCGAGATCGGCGTACCAGTCGTCGTAGACGTCGGCGAACGCATCGCCGTAGGTCGCCGGCCCGTACCGCTTCATCCGCCGGCACGGTACAACCTCGGATCCCGGCCCGGGGGACGGCCGCCCCGGGCGCTGCGGCCCCGGACGCGGTCGTCCAGGGCACCGCGGTCCAGGGCAGACGACGGTGGCCGCTCTGCGGGCGCCGGGCCGGGAGATGGCGCGCGTCCCCGGCGGCCGGCGCGGCCACAATGGCGGGATGGACCAGTCGGTGTCGCCGCTGCCGCGACCCGTGCGCATGCGACCCCTGACCTTCGGTCAGATCGTCGACGGCGGGTACGCCGCGCTGACCGCGCGGCCGAAGGTCATGCTCGGTGGCGCCGCCGTTCCCGCCCTGCCGCTGGTGGCGCTCACGATCGTCCTCCTCAACCGGTCGGGCTCCGAGGGCGGCCTGGCGAACCCCGTGGTGGCCGCGGCCGTCGTGCCCCGGAGCGTGGTGGGCATGGTGCTCCTCGCCGCCGCCGGCACCTTGACGACGGCGCTGGTCGGCGTCCCCGCCGCCGCGGCCGTGTGGGCCTGGTGCACCGGGGCCGATCCGTCGCCGCTCGACGCGCTCCGCCAACCGGTGCGGGTGTGGCTCGTGGTGCTCACCTCCTGGGTCCTCGTCGGCGTGGTGAAGCTCGTCGGCTTCGTCCTGCTCGTCGTGCCGGGGCTGGTCGCCGTCGCCTTCTTCGCCGTGCTGACCCCGGTTGCGGTCGTCGAGCGGTGCAACCCCCTGCGCGCCATCGCCCGGGCGTTCACGCTGTCGCGTCAGCGCCCGATGCGGGTCGTCGGCGCGTCGGTCCTGATCGCGCTCAGCTCCACGGCCGTGACCTACGCCATCGGCCTGGCCGGCTGGGCCGCGGAGGCATGGGCACCCGACGAGTACACGTGGTTCGTCCGCAGCGTCGTCGACCTGGCGGTCGCCGTGGTCGTGACCCCGGCGGTCGCCGCCTCCGCCGCGCTGCTCTACGTCGACCTGCGGTGCCGCATCGAGGGGCTGGACCTGGCGTGGGACGCCACCCGCCGCTTCGGTGCGGGGGGGCCCGTGAGCCCGGCGTCGGCCACGTCGGTGGCCGTCGTGGGCGCACCGATCGGGCCCGCGGGCCGGGGTCGCCTGCCCGAACCGGTCGTCGATCCCGGCGAGGTGGAGCGCACCGCCGACGACATCGTGTCGCGGCCCGAGTTCGAGGAGCTCGAGCCGAACCTGGTCGAACGGGCCTTCAGCCGCGCCCTCGAGTGGCTCGCCGACGCCATCGACTGGCTGTGGCCCGACTTCGTGCCCGCTCCCGGCGCCGGGGGGAGCGCGGCGCTGACCTGGCTGATCGGCATCGTCGCCGCGGTCGCCATCGGCTACCTGGCGCATCGGCTGTGGCGCGACCGGGGCCCCCGCCGGGTGCGCCGCCGTTCCGGCGACGGCATCACCATCGACATCGATCCCGACGACGACGCCGATCACGAGCGGGAGGCGGCCGACCTCGAGGCCCGGGGTGCGTGGCGGGAGGCGATGCTCTCCCGCTACCGGGCACTGGCGGTGCGGCTCGCCCGCGCCGGTGCGATCGACGCCGGTCGGGCCACGACGACGGGCGAGCACCGCCGGGCGGTGGCCGAGCGGGTGGCCGACGCCGGTGCTGCGATGGCGGAGGTGACCGGGGCGCTCGAGGCCGTCCACTACGGCGGCGAGCCCGCCGACCGCGCCGCGGCCGAGGCGTTCCGCGACCGGGTCGACGCGGTCGCCCGCCGCATCCCCGACGGCGACCGCCAGCCCGATGGTCGACGGGTGCCGGAGACGCGGACGTGAGCGCACCCGGTACCTCGTCGCGCGGCCGGTCGGCCATCGGTCGGTACTGGTGGGTGCTGCTCGTGATCGTCGTCATCGCCGTCGCCTTCGTTCTCGGTGGCACCGATCGCCGCGGCGGCCCCCCGCTCGACCCGCGCTCGACCGACCCCGACGGCACCCGGGCGCTGGTGTTGTTGCTCGAGCGCTACGCCCGCCAGGTCGGCGTCTCGTCGTCGCCCGGCGGCGCCGGTACCGCGCTCCTGCTCGTCGACGACCTCGACGAGCCCGACCGTCGCGAGCTGGAGCGCTGGGTCTCCGGCGGCGGCGTGCTCGTCGTGGCCGATCCCACGTCGTCGTTCGCGCCCCCGATCGCCGGCTCGGTCGGCGCGCTCACGGATCACACCGGGTCCGCCATCGGTCGGGGGTTCTGCAACATCGAGGCCCTCGCCGACGTGGACGCCCTCGACGTCGGCGCCGGCTCGGCGTTCTCGACCGACGACGTCGACACCTCGTGCTTCGGTGAGGTCCGACGGGCCTTCGTGACCGTCACCGGCCTCGGCAGCGGTGAGGTCGTCGCGCTGGGCAGCGCCGATCCGTTCACCAACGAACGGCTCGGCGAGCTCGACAACGCGTTGGCCGCCGTCTCGCTCCTGGCGCCGAACAGCGAGCGGTCGGTCGTCGTGCTCGAGCCCCCGGGGCCGGGGGAGGGACCCGACGATCTCTACGACGTCTTCGGCGACCTGTGGGCGCTGGTCGGCCCGGGACCGCGCCAGGCGCTGGTCCAGCTCGTCGTCGCGTTCGTGGTGTACGCGCTGTGGCGGGCGCGCCGCCTCGGTCGCCCGGTTGCCGACCACGTGCCGGTGCGGGTGCCGAGCGCCGAGCTGGTGCGCGGGGTCGCCGCGCTGCTCGGTCGGACCGCCAACCCCCAGCGCTCGGCCGACCTGGTCCGGCGCGCCCTGCGCCGCGACCTCGCCCGTCGGGTCGGTCTGCCGGCCGACAGCCCGGCGGGCGACGTCGCCACGGCGGTCGCGCCGTTGAGCCGCCACGAGCGTTCGACGATCGAGCAGCTGCTCGGCGACCATCCGGTCGCCGACGACGACGAGCTGGTGGCGCTGATGGGCCCCACCGAGTCCCTACGACGCGAGGTCCTCGATGGCCGAGACCCCTGAGCACCGCGAGCACTGGGCCCCGGGCCCCCACGGGCCACCGCCTGCGCCGCACCGACCCCGGGACGAGGCGGGGGGCCGGGGCGGGCACCTCGGGTCCCCGCCGCCTCCGCCGCCCGCCGCCGACGGTGCGCCCGCGGCGGGCCCGGTTCCGTCCGGCCCGCCGCCGAGCACGGCGCCGCCCGTCGCCGCACCGACGGCACCGCCCGCCTCGTCGCCGGCGCCGGCGGGTGGGGACGCCGACGCCGCCCGCCGCGCCGTGCTCGCGGTCCGCGACGAGATCGCCAAGGTCGTCGTCGGCCAGGACGGCACCGTCTCCGGCCTCGTGTCGTCGCTGCTCATCGGCGGCCACGTGCTGCTCGAGGGTGTGCCCGGCGTGGCCAAGACGCTGCTGGTGAAGGCGATGAGCGCCGCGCTCGACCTGCGGTTCTCCCGTGTCCAGTTCACGCCCGACCTGATGCCGAGCGACGTGACCGGCCAGCTCGTCCTCGACCCGTCGAACCGCCACTTCGAGTTCCGTGAGGGGCCGCTGTTCACCAACGTCCTCCTCGCCGACGAGATCAACCGGACGCCACCGAAGACGCAGGCCGCGCTGCTGGAGGCCATGGAGGAGCGTCAGGTGTCGGTCGAGGGCCGGTCGCGGGCGCTGCCCCGGCCGTTCATGGTGGTCGCGACCCAGAACCCGGTCGAGCACGAGGGCACCTACCCGCTGCCCGAGGCCCAGCTCGACCGCTTCCTGTTCAAGCTCGTGGTGCCGTACCCGAACGTGGGGGAGGAGCGCGAGGTGGTGAAGCGCCACCACGTCGGCGCCATCCCCCACGACCCGGTCGACGCCGGGGTCCGCCCGGTCGCGGGCCCGGCCGACCTCGCTGAGGCCGCGGCCCAGGTCGAGCGGGTCCGGGTCGACGACGTGGTCGTCGACTACGTCGTCGCCGTCGCCCGGGCGACGAGGGACGCGCCGTCGGTGCTGCTCGGTGCGTCGCCCCGCGGTGCGGTGGCGCTGCTCAACGCGGCGAAGGCGTGGGCGTGGCTGTCGGGCCGCCCCTACGTGACCCCCGACGAGGTGAAGGCCGTCGCCCGACCGGTGCTGGCCCACCGCCTCGTCGTGCGGCCGGAGCTGGAGCTCGAGGGCCTCGACGCGGCCCGGGTGCTCGACACGATCCTCGGCACGGTGCCGGTCCCCCGGTGAGCATCCCGGTCACCGCGGCGACATCGGCCGACGCGACGACGAGGACGCCGGGAGACGCGGTGGGTGTGGCGAAGGCCGGGACGACGACGCCGGAGGACCGGCCCGACCGTCTCGGCTGGCCGGTGCCGACCCGGCGCCTCGCCGTCGTCCTCGCCGCCGCGTCGGTGGCCGTGGCCCTGGTCGCCGAGGGGTTCGGGCCCGGACTGGTCGTGGTCGACGGGCTGGTCGCGCTCGCCGCGGTGTTCGACTGGGTGCGGGCGCCACGACCGGGCCACGTGGCGGTTCGCCGCGAGGTGTCGCCGGTCCTCCAGCTCGGCGTCCCGACCGAGCTGCGCTGGGTGCTCTCCGGCGCCGGGCGGCCGGCCCGGGTGTCGATCGCCGACGAGCTGGCTCCGTCGCTCGGGGCCGAGGCCCGGCGGGCCACCGTCACGTTGCCGGCGCGGGGCTCGGCCACCGTCACCACGACGCTCCACCCCACCAGGCGCGGCCGCTACGACATCGGCGAGCTCGTCGTCCGGGTCGAGGGCCCCCTGGGTCTCGTCGCCCGCCAGGCGGCGCGCCACCGGACGACCACGCTGCGGGTGCTGCCGCCGCTGCGGGCCCGGGAGGAGGCCGAGCTGCGGGTCGAGCGGGCCCGGATCCTCGAGGTCGGCATCCGCTCGGCCCGTGGGCGTGGCGGCGGCACCGAGTTCGACCACCTGCGCGAGTACACGACCGACGACGAGTTCCGGCGCATCGACTGGGCGGCGACCGCCCGCGCCGGGCGCCCGATCGTCCGCCAGCACCGGGCCGAGCGGAACCAGACGGTCGTGTGCCTGCTCGATGCCGGCCGCACGATGGCCGGCCTCGTGGGCGACGCCCCCCGGTTCGAGCACGCCATGGACGCGGTGCTGGGCCTCACCGTGGTGGCGACCCGCCTCGGTGACCGCTGCGGGGTCGTCGCGTTCGCTGACGAGGTGCGGGCCTCGGTGGCGCCGAGCCGCCGGCCCGACCAGACCCAGCGGGTGTCGGAGACGTTGTGCGACGTCGAGCCGGCGCTGGTCGAGAGCGACTACGGCCGGGCCTTCGCCCACCTGCTGGCCCGGTTCCGGCGACGGGCGCTGTTCGTCGTGGCCACCGATCTGGTCCAGCGGGGTGCGGGTGCCGATCTGCTCGGCGCGCTGCCGCTCGTGACGCGGGACCACATGGTCATCGTCGCCGCGGTGCGCGACCCCATGGTGACCGGCTGGGCGCGACAGGTGCCGGAGACGAGTGAGGAGGCCCATCGCGCCGCGGCTGCGGCCGCGTCCCTCGACGAGCGCCAGAAGCTCGCCCGGGCGCTGCGGGCGACGGGCGCCACCGTCGTCGACGCCCCCGCGGGCCGCCTGGCCGCCGGTCTCGCCGACGCCTACCTCGACATCAAGGCCAGCGGCCGCCTCTGACCGCGCGTCCGCCGGTTCTGGTCTACCTCGCCGGGCGCGAAGTCCCAGGTCGGCGCGTGGGCCGTGTAGACCAGTTCGGGCTCGGCCCGGGAACCGGAGTCGTGAGTCCCGCTCGCCGCCGGTTCTGGTCTACCTCGCCGGGCGCGAAGTCCCAGGTCGGCGCGTGGGCCGTGTAGACCAGAAGGGGTTCGTCGGTGCGGATGCGTCGGGCGCCCCACCACAGGCGCCGACGACCGTCACACGACCGCGCAGATCACCGCCGCACGCGGGACGTCCGCCCCGGTCCTTCGTCGGGGAGGGTGGCTACTCGCCGGCGAGGCGGGCGAGGCCGTTGTTGCAGTTGTCGATCATGAGGCGCGACAGGCGGCGCACGTCGGCCGGGTCCCAGGTCTGGTGGCGCAGGAGCCACAGCATGGTGCGGATCTGCGACCAGTAGTAGGTCGTCGCCATGTGGAGGTCGATGCGGCCCTCGTAGCGCTCGTCGACCAGCTTGCGGACGACCTCGACCAGCAGCCGGCGCCCGGCGCGCTCACCGAGCGTGCGGGCCTCGTCGATGCTCGTGATCAGCTTGCTGTCCTCGTCGAGCAGGAACCCGGCGAGCGTGCGGTTCGTCGCCGCCCACTCGGTGAGCTCCGCAGCGAGGCGCTGGGCGGCGTCGACACCCTCGAGGCGGGCGACGTCGACCCGCTCCGCGGCCTCGGCGATGATGCGGTCGGTCAGGTCCTGGCCCAGCTCCTCGCGGCTGCCGATCGCGCTGTAGATCGTCGGGAGCGAGACGTGCAGGGCACTGGCGAGCTTGCGCATCGACAGGCCCTCGGTGCCCTCGAGCTGCACGAGGTCGTAGGCCGTGTCGACCACACGGTCGTGGGTGATCAGCGGGGTTCGGGTCCTCGGTTCGTCGAGGACCATCTCGGCGGTTGCTGGCGTTCCGGTCATGGCTGCTCTCCCAACAGTCCGGTGGCACCGTCGGCCGCCGCGCGGCGACCGAGGGCGAAGAGGTAGAGAAGGAAGGCGGTTTCGACTGCCACCCCGATCCCGACGCGAACGCCCGTGGGCAGCGGGGACGGGGTGACGAATCCCTCGATGATCCCGGCAACGACGAACGCCAGCGCCAGGCCACCGATGACGGTCACCGAACGACGGCCGGCCTCGGCGAGCGCGTCCGCCCGCGAGCGGTCGCCGGGTGCGACGATCGCCCATCCGAGGGCCAGTCCGGCCGCGCCGGCGATGATGACCGCGGTCAGTTCCAGGAGGCCGTGGGGGAGGATCAGCCCCCAGAACCGCGGCTGCTCGCCGACGGAGGCGAACATCCCGAGGGCCAACCCGATGTTGGCCCCGTTCTGGACCAGGATCACGATGGTGCCGATGCCCGCCAGCACGCCACCGGCGAGTGCGAGCACCGATACCTGGATGTTGTTCACGAGCACGCTCGTGCTGAACCCCGCCGCCGGCTCCGAGGAGTAGTACGCCTCGAAGTCCTCCTCGATGTACGCCTGGCGCACCGCTTCCGGAGCCGCCGCGTCGAGCGCGGCGTCGGAGTTGGCGAGCCAGGCCCCGAGGATCAGGAACGGCCCCAGGGTCAGGGCGGCGCTGACGGCGATGTACCGTCCGTGCCACCAGACCGCGGCCGGGAACCCGATGGCGAGGAAGTCCACGAACGCCTGACGCCGACTGCCCGAGCGCCGGCTCCGCAGCACCGCGTGGGCCTCGGCCACGAGCCGGGTGAGCCGGGCATCGAGGCCGGAGTCCGCGAAGGCGCGGCGCGAGTGCGACAGCTCACTGGATGCACGCTGGTAGAGCAGCACCAGGTCGTCGAGCTCGTCGGTCGAGAGCTCGGTGGGCTCGCGGCGGGCCTTTCCCGTGAGGGTGGCCAGCCGGTCCCACGCCGGCTCGTGACGTATCAGGTAGGAGTCCAGGTCCACGGGTCTGTGCGCGCGGGGTTCAGCGGCGGGGATCGCCGCTGTTCGTCGAGCCGTTTGCCAGGCCCACCCCACGTTCGGTGTCTCCTTTGTAACACAGCGTGGTCAATCTCGCGCTGTTCGGCGATCGAGGTTCGGCAGATATCGTTCGGGCCAGCGACGGCGCGACGGCGAACGGAGGGATGCGGTGCGATCGGACGAGCCGTCCCCCGCGGGGATCGTCACGCCCGAGGCCGTCGTCCTCGAGTTCGAGCTGGCCGGCCCGGCGAGCCGGGGCCTGGCGTTGATGCTGGATCTCGTGGTCCAGGCGTTCGGGCTCTCGATCGCGCTCATGCCCGTCTCGCTGCTCGTCGCTCCGCTGAGCGAGACCGCGGCGATGGTCGTGCTGATCGTGCTCACCCCGGTGGCGCTCTTCGCGTACGCGCCGATCTGCGAGGCCGCGTTCGGTGGCAGGAGCGTCGGCAAGATGGCGATGGGCCTGCGGGTCGTCGCCGCCGACGGTTCCCCGGTCGGGCTGCGCCGCGCCGCGATCCGGGGCGTGTTCGTGTTCGTCGACCTGCTGCTGCCCCCGGGCGGGCTCACCGGCCTGGTGTCGATGCTGATCGGCGGGCGGTGCCAGCGCATCGGCGACCGGGTGGCCGCGACCGTGGTCCTGCGTGAGCGGTCGGCGTCGCCGGCTCCCCGGCCGATGGTGATGGCCCCGCCGCCGGGTTGGGAGGGCTACGTGGCCGCGCTGGACGTGAGCCTGCTGCGCACGGAGCAGGCCGCGCTCGTGCGCCAGCTGCTCCTGCGCGTCTCCGAGCTCGGCGAAGAGGCCCGTTGGGAGACCACCCGCCGGCTCGCCAACCACGTTGCGAACCAGATCCGCCACCAGCCGCCACCGTACCTCGGCGCCGAGGCCTTCCTCGTAGCCGTGCTCGCCGCAGTACAACACCGTTCTGCCGCCCTGGCCGGCGTGGCGATCGCGGGCCCGCCCCAGGGCCCACCACCCGGCCGGGTCCCGGCGGCCACCGGGCCCCGCGCGCCGGGGGATCGGGTGGCCGCGCCGGCGTGGGCGCCGTCGCCGGGCGGCTAGCGATTCGAGGGTCGTGCTCGCGGGGAGCATGCCGCCGTCGCGGAGTACCGTGAGACCATCGCCGTCTACCTCGATCACGCCGCATCGTCGCCCCTGCGCCCCGAGGCCGCGGAGGCGCTGACCGCCCACCTGGGCATGGCCGCCAACCCGAACGGGGCCCACCGGGTGGCCCGCGAGGCGCGTCGCGCCCTCGACCGGGCCCGTGCCGCGGTCGCCGACGCGCTCGGCGGCGACGCCGGCGAGCTCGTGTTCTGCTCCGGCGGCACCGAGGCCGACAACCTCGCCGTGCTGGGCACGCTCGACGCCGTGGGCGGCATCGCGGTGTGCAGCGCGGTGGAGCACCCGGCGGTGCTCGAGGCGGTGCGCAGCCGCGACGGGCGGGTCGTCGGTGTCGACGAGCGCGGGGTGATCGACCTCGAGGCCCTCGCCGACGCGCTCGACGACCGGGTCAGCGTCGTGTCGGTCATGACGGTGAACAACGAGGTCGGTTCGATCCAGCCGCTGACCGACGTGGCCGCGATCGTGCGCGAGCGGGCGCCGGGCGCCGTGTTCCACACCGACGCCGTCCAGGGCCTGCCGTGGCTCGACGTGGCCAAGGCCGCGGCCGACGCCGACCTCGTCTCGGTGTCGGGTCACAAGGTCGGCGCCCCCGTCGGCGTCGGCGCCCTGCTGGTGCGCGGCGCTGCCGACCCCTGGGCCCGCCAGATCGGCGGCGGCCAGGAGCGCGGCCGCCGCAGCGGCACCCAGGCCGTGGCGCTCGCCGCGGCGATGGCGGCGGCGGTGGAGGCGACGGTCGCGGAGCGCGACGACACGGTCGCCCGGGTCCGCCGCCTGCGGGACCGCCTCGCCGACGGGCTCGTCGCCTCGGTCGACGGCCTCGTCGAGACCGGCTGCTCGCAGGGCCGCGACCACAAGGTCGCGGGTGCCTGCCACGTCTGCGTCCCCGGACTCGACAGCGAGTCGCTCCTGTTCCTGCTCGACGAGCGCGACGTCTGCGCCTCGGCGGCGTCCGCGTGCGCCAGCGGGGCCCACACCAGCTCCCACGTGCTGGCCGCGATGGGCGTCGACGCCTCGCTCGCGGCCGGCGCGCTGCGCCTCACCCTCGGCCACACCACGACCGACGCCGACATCGACCACGCGATCGGCGCGATCGGCGCCGCCGTCGAGCGGCTGCGCCTGTTCGCATGACCCCGGTCGCCGCCGGCCCGATCGCGGGCCCGGTGACACGCCGGTTCGGGGACAGGGCGCGATGAGGGTGCTGGTCGCCATGTCCGGTGGTGTCGACTCGTCGGTCGCCGCCGCGCTGCTGCGCGACGCCGGCCACGACGTCGTCGGTGTGACCCTGCGCCTGTGGGGCGGCGAGACCGACCAGGGCTGCTGCTCGGTCGCCGACGTCGACGACGCCCGCTGGGTGGCCGAGCGCCTCGGCATCGACCACCACGTGTTCAACCTGGGCGACGACTTCGACGCCGACGTCGTCCAGCCCTACCTGCGGGCCCACGCCGAGGGGCTCACGCCAAACCCGTGCATCTCCTGCAACCGCCACATCAAGTTCGACCGGCTGCTGCGTCGGGCCCACGCCCTCGGGTTCGAGGCGCTCGCCACCGGCCACCACGCCCGCGTCGTCACGACGGCCGACGGGTCCCGGCGGATCGCCCGGGGTGCGGACGACGCCAAGGACCAGTCGTACGTCCTCGCCGACCTCGACGCCGAGCGGCTCCGGTCGGTGATGTTGCCGATCGGGCACCTGCCGAAGTCGGACGTGCGGGCCCGGGCCGGCGAGCTCGGTCTGCGCACCGCGGCCAAGCCCGACAGCCAGGAGGTCTGCTTCATCGGCTCGACGGTCGGGCGTGCCCGCTTCGTCGGGCGCACGGTGCCGCTCCATCCCGGCCGGGTGGTCGACCGGGACGGCAACGAGGTCGGCCGGGTCGACGCGGTCGAGATGGTGACCGTGGGCCAGCGCAAGGGCCTCGGCCTCGCCGGCGGCTCCCAGCGGCGGTTCGCGCTCGACGTGGACGTCGCCTCGGCCACCGTGACCGTGGGCGACGCCGCCGACCTGACCGTCGACCGCCAGGTGCTCAGCGACCTCCGCTGGGTCGACGGGTCGCCCCGCACCGGTGAGGTGGCGGCCCAGGCCAGCGCCCACGGCGCCGCCCACCCGGCTCGGGTCGAGGGGACGACGCTGGTGTGGGCCGAGCCCCGCCGCCGGGTCGCCCCCGGCCAGATGGTCGCCCTCTATGACGGCGACACGGTCGTCGGCGCCGCGACCGCCGCAACGTCCGCCACCAGCTGAACCTCCCGCTGACGCGGCGGCACGGCGGCGATGGGCGGCCCGTCACCGTTCGGTCGGCGTCACTCCTCGTGGTTCGGTGCGGCGCCGCCGAGGATCGATCGGCCCTCTCGGTCGACCATGCGGGTGATGAACTGCTGGCTGATCCCCAGCAGCAGCGACCACGCCGCGATCTGGCCCGGTGAGTCGAGCACCGACAGGCCGGGGATGAACGCGCCCTTCACCAGCACGATCCCGGCGACCGCGGTGATCGCGCCGGTCGGCAGCTTCAGCAGGGCCAGCGCCACCGGCATGCCGAGCATCGCCGGTGGGCCGCTCAGGTCCCGCAGCGACGCCGCGCCGGTGATCGCACCGCCGGCGGCGCCGAGGAACAGCACGAGGAGCATGTCCCGTCCCTGCTCGGGTGCGCCGGCGTCGCCTCCGGGTGCCGCCGACCGGTCGCCCGAGCCGACCGTGACCCGCCCGGTCGGACAGCTCACCGATCCCTCTGTTCGACCGGCCCCGCCGAGCTCGTTGCCGTCGCCGGGGTCGTCCTCGTCGGTGGTGACGAGGAGCTGGCCGTCGGACGAGCGGAAGATGCGCCCGTCGACCGGCCCGGTGACCGCGACGACGTCGGGGCCGAAGCAGAGCGGGATCGCACCCGGTGCGTGCCAGCCTGCGAGCGCGAACACACTCGCGGTGACCAGGAGCGTGAACGACGCGAGGTGGATGATGCTGCGGAAGCTGCGCAGCCGGGAGTGGTAGCGCTGCGATGCCGACGCGACGCTGCGCACGACCGACGCCAGGAGGAGCCGCTCCTCGTCGGGCTCGACGTCCCGGACCATCTCGACGCGGTTCAGCACCTGGAACGCCACGTCCTGGGTGTCGAGGTAGCGGCTCGCCACCGACCGCACCTCGGCGCGCCACATGGAGAGCGCCCGATCAGGTGCGAGCTCGATGAGCGCGGCCTCGGCCGAGTAGAGGTTGCGGCACGCGTGGCTCACCGAGTTGAACTGGTCCGCCGAGCCGCGCCACGGCCAGCTCGCCTCGCTGCGCTCGGCGGCGCGACGGGCGACCGTCAGGTGCTGGCGGGCGGCGCACGCCTTCGCCCGCCGGAACGGCGAGGGTTCGGGTACCTCGGCCTCGTAGCCGGTGAGGATCCCGTCGAGCTCACCGACCCTGCTGAGCACGTAGGGCCGCCACGACGACGGCCACCGGCTCCGTTGGTCGAGGATCATCGTCGGGCACGGCGTCGTGCCCCCGGTCGCGTCCGCCACCCTTGCTCCCGCTCGTTCCGCCCGCATCCGCCAGCGCGCCGGCCGGTCCCACCGCCGTTCGCGCAACGGAGGTTTTCGGTGGGCGCCCGTGCGCATGTAGGGGAAAGCGCGCAAGGGTGTCGCGTGCCACGGAACCGGGGCGCCACCGGTCACGGTCGGCGAGCTGGCGGCCGCCCTCGGCGTCGCACAACCGGGCGCGACCGGGCGCTGGGGCGCCTCCAGGCCGAGGGGTACGTCGAGGTCGTCGCCGGCGTCGACGATCAGCGCCGTCGCGACGTCTCGCTCACGCCGCGGGGCCGGGCCGAGGTCGCCCGGATGCGGGAGGGCCTGTGGCCCTGCGTCGCGGGCGCCGTCGAGGCGGTCTGTGGCGACCTCGACGGACCGCTCCTCGAGCTCCTCACCGCGATCGAGGACGCGCTCGACGAGCGTGCGGCCCGGGCGGCGTCACGATGAGCCACGATGAGGCGGGTGGCCGGTCGTCGCCACCGAACGGCCCGGCGGGGCTCGATCGTCCGATGCGGGTCGCCGTGCTGCGTCGGGCCTGACTCCGGGCTCGTCGCCGTCGGCGACTCAGGCGACGGTGATGCGGCGGCGGCGGGCCTCGTCGATGAGGGCGCCGGGGCGCGCGGGGCCGAGGAGGATCGCCGTCATCGACCGGTTCTCGGCCGTGTCCCGCCCGATGCGGACCCCGGCCGAGACCGGGTCGGTCAGCGTGACCTCGATCACGAGGCCGAGCGACCCCGACGTCAGGTCGGTGGCGTCGGTGCCGACCTCGGCGGGGCCGAGCCGGGCGATGTCGGAGCGCCGCAGCAGGATCGGCTCCGCGAGGGTGAGCCGGTCGTGGACGAGCAGGCCGGCGGGCACGAACACGGCCCAGCGCCGCGACAGCTGGTGGACCCGGACGGCGACGTAGGCCACCAGCGCCCACCCCACGACGAGCGCGACCGCGCCGAGGACCCACTGTCCGGTCGCCAGGAGGAGCGGGCCCGCGGCGGCGCCGATGGCCGACAGCGCCCACGCCAGCGGGAGCGGGCCGAACAGCAGCGCCGGCGGAACCCGGAGCGTGAGCCGGCGCTCGTCGCCGTAGGAGGCCCCGTCGACGAAGGCGTCCGCCGTCGTCGGCGCCAACGAGGTGGCCGCCGCGGCCAGCGACGCGGCGACCCCGAGCGCGGCGATGGGGCCCGAGGCCCCGGCGGCCACGGCGGCGAGGGCGACGAGCACGGTCGAGGGGCCGGCCAGTCGGAAG
>JAXHUH010000125.1:0-12136 GCA_034211175.1 Actinomycetota bacterium | reverse complement strand
CCCCCCCCGGGGGGGGGGGGGGGGGGCGGGGGCGGGGGGGCGGGGCGGGCGGCCCCGCCACCCCGCGCCTGTGGGACTCAGTCGAGCTTGAGGACCTGGGTGGCGAGCTCGGAGAGGCTGACCTCGGGGCGGGGCCCGAGATGGCTGATGACCTCACCGGCGGCGAGGTGGCCGAGGCGGGCGCAGGTCGCCAGGTCCCGGCCCCGGGTGATGCCGTGGAGGAAGCCCGAGGCGTACAGGTCGCCGGCGCCGGTCGTGTCGAGCACGCGGCCCTCGACCGTCCACGCCGGGATCTCGTGGCGCTCGCCGTGGCCGACCACGATCGAGCCCTTCGGCCCGCAGGTGATGGCGGCGATGTCGACGCGCTTCTCGACCTCGGCGATGGCCGCGTCGAGGTCCTCGGTCTCGTACAGCGCGGTCAGCTCACCGTGGTTGCCGAACAGGATGTCGATGTCGTTCTCGATCAGGTCGTGGAACTCGGTGCGGTGCCGGTCCACGCAGAACGTGTCGGACAGCGTGAGGCTCGTCCGCCCGCCGGCCGCCTTGGCGGTGCGCATGCCCTTGAGCATGGCCTCCTTGGCCGACTCGACGTCCCAGAGGTAGCCCTCGCAGTAGACGATCTTCGCCCGCGAGACGACCGACTCGTCGACGTCGGACGGCTCGAGAAGGTTGGAGATCCCGAGGAACGTGTTCATCGTCCGCTCGGCGTCGGGGGTCACGACGATCAGGCACCGTGCCGTCGCCGGGCCCTCGGCACCGAGGGGAACGTCGTAGTCGACGCCGATGGCGCGGATGTCGTGGCGGAACACCTCGCCGAGCTGGTCGTCGCGGACCTTGCCGATGTAGGCGACCTTGCCGCCGAACGAGCCGATCCCGGCGATCGTGTTCGCCGCCGAGCCGCCCGACGCCTCGATCCCCGGGGGCATCGCCGCGTAGAGCTGGTGCGCGCGGTCCTCGTCGATGAGGGTCATCGCCCCCTTCTGGAGCGTGTGTTCGTCGACGAAACCGTCGTCGACGTGACAGATGACGTCGACGATCGCGTTGCCGATGCCGACGACGTCGTAGGTCTGATCACTCACGTGTGCTCAACTCCTGAAGGGGTCCCACCCGGCCACTACCGCGACGTGCAACGGTACGCGCTGCTGGGCGAGTCGCCACGGGACCGGGGGTTCCGACCATAGAGGGGACCGACCCGGCTGTCGAAGAGCCGTCTACGCTTCGCGTCCGATGAGCACCACGCCGACCGAGCGCCACCGCCTCCCGACGACCGTCGTGCCGAGCCGCTACGAGCTCGAACTGGAACCCGATCTGGCGACGGCCCGCTTCCGGGGGACCGAGATCGTCGACCTCGAGATCATCGAGTCGACATCGACGATCGTGTGCAACGCCGCGGACCTCGAGATCGGCGAGTGCTGGCTCGAGGCGGCCGACGGCACCCGCATCGACGCGACCGTGGCACTCGACGCCGACGACGAGCGGGCCACCTTCACGCTGGCCGACGAGGTCCGCCCCGGCGGGTACCGGCTGCACGTCGCCTTCGTCGGCGAGCTCAACGACAAGCTGCGGGGCTTCTACCGGTCGACGTTCACCGACACCGCCGGCGAGGAGCGGGTGATCGCCACCACCCAGTTCGAGTCGACCAACGCGCGCCGGGCGTTCCCGTGCTGGGACGAACCGGCGCTGAAGTCGACGTTCGCGGTGACCCTGGTCGTCGACGAGGACCTCTTCGCCGTGTCCTGCGGCGGTGAGATCGCCCGGGAGTCGACCGGCGACGGCCGGGTGCGGGTGACGTTCGCCGAGACGATGCGCATGTCGACCTACCTGGTCGCGTTCATCGTCGGCCCATTGGAGGCCACCGAGGCCGTCGACGTCGACGGCGTGCCCCTGCGCATCGTCCACCCGATCGGCCAGGGCCATCTCACCCCGTTCGCGCTCGAGGCCGGGGCGTTCGCGCTCCGCTACTTCACCGAGTACTTCGGGATCCCCTACCCGGGCGACAAGCTCGACATGGTCGCGGTGCCCGACTTCGCGTTCGGCGCCATGGAGAACCTCGGCTGCGTGACGTTCCGCGAGGTCCTGCTGCTGGTCGACCCGACCACGTCGACCCAGCCCGAGCTGCAGCGGGTCACCGACGTGATCGCCCACGAGATCGCCCACATGTGGTTCGGCGACCTCGTGACCATGAAGTGGTGGAACGGCCTCTGGCTGAAGGAGGCGTTCGCCACGTTCATGGAGATGAAGGCGACCGACGCCTTCCGTCCGGCGTGGAAGCGCTGGGTCGACTTCGGCCTGTCGCGGACGGCGGCGTTCGACGTCGACGCGCTCGAGTCGACCCGCCCGGTGGAGTACGAGGTCGTCTCCCCCGCCGACGCCGAGGGTATGTACGACATCCTCACCTACGAGAAGGGCGCGGCCCTGGTGCGGATGCTCGAGCAGTACCTGGGCGAGGACCGCTTCCGCGACGGCATCCGCCGCTACCTGACGACCCACTCCCACGACGTCGCCGAGACCACCGACCTGTGGGACGCCATCGAGGCCGAGACCGGCGAGCCGACCCGCCAGATCATGGACA
Organism: Actinomycetota bacterium; assembly: GCA_034211175.1. Classification (GTDB taxonomy): domain Bacteria; phylum Actinomycetota; class Acidimicrobiia; order Acidimicrobiales; family CAIXPF01; genus JAXHUH01. The sequence goes on along the minus strand of JAXHUH010000125.1, from coordinate 9,564 downwards.
CCTGGATCTTCCAGGGCGGCTTCCCCCTGGTCAGCGCATCGATCGGCGCCGACGGCACGACGCTGACCCTCCAGCAGCAGCGGTTCCGCTACCGGGCCGGCGAGGGCGACGGTGACGCCCGGTGGGCGGTGCCGACACTGGTGACCGTCGGGCGCGACGGCCACGACGAGACCGAGCGGGTCCTGCTCGACGAGGCGAGCGCGGTCGTCACGCTCGCGGACCGGCCCGACTTCGTCCACGTGAACGCGGGCGGCCACGGCTTCTACCGGGTCGGCTACGACGACCTGCTGCGGACCAGGGTGCTCGCCCGCGCCCACGACCACCTCTCCCCCGTCGAGCGCTACGGCCTCGTCGACGACACCGTCTCCGCGGTGATCGCCGGCGCCGCGCCGGCGTCGACCATCATCGACCTCGTCCGGGCGTTCGGCGACGAGGACGACCTGTCGGTGTGGCAGCGCATCGCGAGCGGCCTCGACTACCTCGAGTCGCTGCTCGACGACGCCGACCTCGACTCCTACCGGGCGACCGTGCGCGACCTCGTCGGCCCGGCGCTCGATGTCGTCGGCTGGGAGCCGTCCGACGGTGAGGACGACCGGCGCCGCGAGCTGCGGGCCACGCTGTTCCGCACGCTCGGCACCACCGGCGCCGATCCTGCGGTGCGGACCCGGGCCGAGGAGCTGCTGCGCCGTCACCTGGCCGAGCCCGGCTCGGTCGACGCCGCGCTCGCCGCCGCGCTGGTGCCGGTCGTTGCGGCGAACGGCGACGCCGACGACTTCGCCACGTTCACGAAGCAGTCGAACGAGGCGCCGACGCCCCAGGAGCAGCGCCGGTTCCTCTACGCCCTCGCCGAGTTCGACGACGACGGGCTGATCGACACGGTCCTCGACCGGTGCCGCACCGGGGAGATCCGCACCCAGGACAGCCCGTTCGTGATCATGCGGGCGCTCGGCAACCGTGGCCAGGGCGAGCGGGTCTGGGCGTTCGTGAAGGCCAACTGGGACGAGCTGCTCGAGCGGTTCCCGACGAACTCGATCTCCCGGATGGTCGGCGGGGTCCGCTCGTTGAACACCCCCGAGCTGGTCGCCGACACGCAGGCGTTCTTCGCCGACCACCCCGTCCCCCAGGGCGCCAAGACGGTCGAGCAGCACCTCGAGAAGCAGGCGGTCAACAGCGACGTCCGCGGCCGCGAGGGCGCGGCGCTGGCCGAGTACCTGCGCTGAGCGCGCACCAGCGGTGTTGGTAGTGCGCCCGGAGGCGCCACACTCACTCTGATGGTGGTTGCCTCTTCCCCCCGGCTCGGCGAGCCCGGCTCGGCCCTGTCGGCGACGTTGTCCGCGATGGCCCGTCGCCGTCGCGCCCTGGCGCGGCTGCGCCCGTTCGCGGTCGAGGACACGTCGGTCCAGCTCACGTGGGGCGACAGCCGGCCCGGCGAGATCACCGCCACCGCGGGCGACGCCCGGGCCACCGTCACCTCGCCGGGTGGCCCGGGCGCGCTGAGCCTCGACGGGCTGCCGGCCGACACCTCGGTCCGCATCGACGTGGCCCACTCCGACGGCGAGTCCCACCGGCTGGTGGTGCGCACCCTGGCACCGCCGCCCGGGGCGCCGCTCAGCCGTCTGGTGACGGTGAGCGACCTCCACGTCGGTTCCCTCTCGTTCGGCCTGGCCCGCACGATGCGGGACCCGTCGGGCGTCGACGAACCGTTCGCGGTCCGCACCGCCCGGGCCGCGCTCGCCGAGGCGCTCCGCTGGGGGAGCCCCGACCTGCTCGTCGCCAAGGGCGACCTCACCAACAAGGGCAAGGCCGCGGAGTGGGACGTGCTCAACGGCCTGCTCCGCGACGTCGACGTGCCGCTCCTGGCGTGCGCCGGCAACCACGACGCCTACCCGTCACGGGACGTGCTGCCGCCCGAGGGCTACGACGTGCCCGGCACGACCCTCGCCGACCCGATCGCAGTGCGCGACCTCGACGGGCTGCGGGTGATCGTCGCCGACTCGGTCCTCGTCGGCGAGGGCGAAGGGACGCTGGACCACGTCGGGACCGACATCCTCGACGCCGCCGCCGAGTCCGACCGACCGGTGATGGTGTGCCTCCACCACCCGCCCGACTCCCGGTACGCGTTCCACTACCCGCCGGGTGTGCCGCGGGGCCAGAGCCACGGCTTCCTCGACCGGTTGGCCCGACTGCGGCCCGACGCGTTGGTCACCGCGGGCCACACCCACCGCAACCGGCGTCGGGACCACGGTCCGCTCGTCGTGACCGAGGTCAGCTCGACCAAGGACTACCCGGGGGCGTGGGCCGGCTACCGGGTCCACGAGGGCGGCATCCGCCAGGTGGTGCGGCGCACGGCGGCGCCCGAGGCGCTGGCGTGGAGCGAGTACTGCCGCCTGGCGGTCGGCGGCGTGTGGGGCCTCTACAGCCCGGGCGCGCTCGCCCACCGCTCGTTCACCCACCCCTGGCCCACCCGCTGACCAACCCGTTCTGGTCTACACGCGCTGCTGCACAACCCCAGGTTGCCGGGCCCGCCATGTAGACCAGAACACGGTGTGGGCCCTGTTCGGGGGTGGGTCAGGTGGGTGGGGGCCAGGCGAGGATCTCGGGGACGACCGAGTCGCGCCCGTCGGTGGTGACCGGCCGGTCGGCGGCCCACTCGAGCAGGCCGGCGCGGGGGACCCAGGCGACCTCGGCGACCTCGCCGTCGGCGAACGTGAACGGCCCGGTCGTCCGGGCCTCGAACAGGCGGCCGACGATGGCCACGTGGTCGTCGGTGTGGGTGAACGGCCCACGGTCGGTCAGCAGCGCCTCCACACCGGCTTCCTCGGCCAGCTCGCGGACCGCAGCCGGCTCCCACGCCTCGCCGACGTCGCACACGCCGCCGAACGCGACGTCCCAGTGCGAGGCGAACACGTCCTTCCAGTCGGCCCGTCGGTGGACCAGGACCTCGTCGGCCGCGGAGCGCACCACGATGTAGACCGACCGGTGGCGGAGGTTCTCCGCACGCATCCGGCCCCTGGTGACGACCTCGATCGTCGCGCCGTCCTCGTCGACCCACTCGACGAGCTCGTCGGCCGGCGACCCGCCGTTCGCGGTCACGGCCGGCTCAGGCCCCGACGACGGCCCGGGCGTCGTCGACCGTGCCCCGCTCCGCGATCACGCCCCGCAGCTGGACGATCTGACGGGGCCGGTTCATGGCGAACGCCCCGATCAGTTGCCCGTCGCGGCCGTAGGTGGCCACGAACCGGCGCTCGGCGACCGAACCCATGACCACCTCGACCTCCTCGTCCCGTCCGGCCCGGCCGACCATCTGGATCTTGCGGTCGTACTGGTCGGACCAGAACCACGGGACCGGGGCGAACGGCCCGGCGTCGGGCCCCAGGAGCAGCCGGCGCGCCGCGTGGGCGCCCTGCTCGACCGCGTTCTCCCAGTGCTCGACCCGCATCACCTCGCCGAACAGCGGGTTCGGCCACCGGGCCACGTCGCCGGCGGCGACCACCCCGGGAGCCGCCAGGCACGTCTCGTCGCACACCACGCCGTCGTCGATGGTCAGGCCCGAGTCCTCGAGCCAGTCGGTCGCCGGGCGCACGCCGATGCCGACCACGACGACGTCGGCGTCCACGACCGTGCCGTCGCTCAAGACGACCCGCTCGACGCGCCCGTCGCCGTCGGCGTCGAGCGCGGCGACCCCCACCCCGAGGCGGAGGTCGACGCCGTGGTCACGGTGGAGGTCGGCGCAGACCTGGCCCACCCGCTCGCCGACCGCCCGCACGAGCGGCACGCGCGCCGCCTCGATCACGGTCACCGGGAGCTCCATCGCGACGCACGAGGCCGCGACCTCACCGCCGATGAAGCCCGAGCCGACCACGGCGACGCGCTCGGCGCCCTCCTGGAGGTCGGCCCGCAACGTCACGGCATCGCCGAGCGTGCGCAGCACGTGGACGCGCCCGAGGCCGTCGGTCCCCGCGATGCGACGGGCGATCGAGCCGGTGGCGAGGACGAGGCCGTCGTAGGGCAGCTCGTCGCCGTTGTCCAGCGTCACCCGCCGTCGCTCGACATCGAGGCCGCTCGCCGTGTGGCCGAGCGACCACGTCACGCCGAGGCCGTCGTACTCGCCCTCCCGCAGCAGCTGGAGGTCCATCTCCGAGCGGGCGCCCTGGAGGAAGCCCTTCGACAGCGGCGGGCGGTCGTACGGCAGGTGGGTCTCGGCGCCGACGAGCGTCAGCTCGCCCTCGTAGCCCTCCCGACGGAGCGTGCGGGCTGCGCTGAGGCCGGCCAGCGACGCGCCGACGACGACGATGCGGTCCAACGCGGGTACGGCTCAGTCCTCGATGGAGATGGCCTGCTTGGGGCAGCGGTCGACCGCCTCCTGCACCTTCGGGCGCAGGTCCTCCGGCGGCTCCTCCTGGAGGACGTAGAGGAAGTCGTCGTCGCGCACCTCGAACACCTCGGGCGCCACCTGCATGCAGATGGCGTTGCTCTCGCACAGATCGAAGTCCACGACAACTCGCACGGTTCGTCCTCCCCTGAGTCGACCTCGGCGCTTCAACCTAGTTGCGGCACCGGCCCGACCACGACACGGCCACCCCGGCCGGCCGACGACCGGCGCGCGCTGCGGGGATCGTGTAGCCGCCGTCGACGGTCAGGGAGTCGCCGGTGTGGAACGTCACCGACGGGTCGGCGAGGAACACCGCGGCAGGGCCCATCTCCGACGGGTCCGCCCAGCGCCGCACCGGCGTCCGCTTCACGGTGGCGTCGCGGAACTTGTCGTTCTGGTAGCCGCCCATCGCCATTTCGGTGATCGTCCAGCCGGGCAGCAGCGAGTTGACCCGGATGGAGTTGCGGGCGAGCTCGACCGCCAGGCCGCGGACCATGCCGAGCAGGCCGGTCTTCGACGCGGCGTACGCCTGGTTGCGGGGCGCACCGTGGATCGCCGAGGTCGACGACACGGCGACCAGCGAGCCGCCCTCGCCCCGCTCGATCATGTGGCGCGCCGCCTCGCGGAAGCACAGGAACACGCCGTCGAGGTTCACCGCGGTCACGCGGCGCCACTCGTCGAGCGGCGTGTCCACGAACGCGGCCCCGGAGCCGCCGACGCCGGCATTGGCGAACAGCGAGTCGACCTTGCCCATCGCCTCGACCGACGCGGCGAACGCGTCGACGATGCTCTGCTCGTCGCTGACGTCGCAGCGGATGGCCGCGACCGGCGCCCCGTCGCCTCGAGCTTGCCGCGAGCCGTCTCGTTCTTCGCCTCGTCGCGGCCCCAGATCACGATGTCTGCGCCGGCGGTGGCCATGGCGGTCGCCATGCCCAGCCCGATGCCCCCGTTGCCCCCGGTGACCACGACGACCAGCCCGTCCAGATCCGTCATGGGGGCGGACGCTACGCGTCGGGTGACCCGCGATGCAGATTCGCCCCGGGCCGGACGGGGCTTAGGCGCCGCAGGAGTCGTCGACCAGGCCGCCGCGGACGCTCTCGCCGAACAGCCCCTCCGCGGTGAGCTGGGGCGCCCGCTCGCACACGAGCGCCTCCATCTCGGCGTCGCTGCAGCCGAGGTCGACCGCCCGCTCGTCGAACGCGGTGCCGATCGCCTCGTAGTCGGCCAGGAAGGCCGGGTTGCCCTCGGGGTCGACGTTCTGGAGCTCCTCGAGCGAGAGGCCGTCGGCCTCGTTGATCACCGACTGGAGGAAGTTGATCGCCCCATCGGCCAGCTCCTCGCAGGAGCCGGCGTCGTTCGCGGTGGCCAGCAGCTCGTCGAGATCGGTCGAGGTGCCGCCGTCGGGCGACGGCGTCGTCGGAGCCGTCTCGACGGGGGCGCCGGGCTGGGTCGTGTCGGTCGGGACGGTGTCGGACGGCGCCGAGGGGTCGGTGGGCGCGCTCGTGTCCGTCGTCCCGTCGGCGACGAGCGTCGTCGTGGTCGTGTCCCCACCGGCTGCGACGTCGTCACCGTCGTCGTCGCCGGAGCCGAGCGCGAACGCCACGCCTCCCGCCGCGACGAGCGACACGGCGAAGATGCCGATGCCCAGACCGATGTCCCGTCCACGGTTCGCCACGGATCGTCACTTCCTTCGCAGGCCGGAGCCGCGCTCGGGCCGCACTCGACGTCAGGCCGAGCGACGTCCGCCCCCGCCCGGGCCGACAACGCTAGCCGCGTTTCGTGGACGCGCCCCCGCCGGGCCGAGCGCCGGCCGCGGCAATACGATCCGGGCGATGCCGGGCTCGGGGACCTCCAAGATGACGCTGACCGCACGCGCGCTCGTGCTTCGCTGCCCCAACTGCGGATCACGCGGGCTCTTCGTCAACTGGTTCACGATGCGCGAGCGGTGCCCGACGTGCGGCCTGGCGTCCGAGCGCGTCCCCGGCCACTTCGTCGGCGCCGTCGGCATGAACACGATCGTCACGTTCGGCCTGCTCGCCGTGGTCCTGGTCGCCGGGTTCGTGATCACCTACCCGGACGTGGCCGTCGGCCCCATGCTCGCCATCGGCCTCGGCACCGCCGTCGTCTTCCCCCTGGCCTTCTGGCCGGTGTCGAAGACGCTGTGGACCGCCATCGACATCATGATGCGGCCTGTCGAGCGCAACGAGCTCGACCCCCGATTCCAAGAATGACCCGAACCCACAGCACGCCGTCGTAGAGCGCTCTCCAGGTTCGCCTGTCGAGCGCAACGAGCTCGACCCCCGATTCCAGGAGTAGCGAGCGCTCTCCAGGTCGTCGAGCGCAACGAGCTCGACCCCCGATTCCAGGAGTAGGCGAGCGCTCAGCAGTCGACGGTCATCTGCTCGAGGAGGTCCTCACCGAAGGGGCCCTCGGGAGTGATCGCCGCGATCCGCTCGCACAGGAGCGGCTGGAGGACGTCGTTGGTGCAGCCGAGCTCGGTGGCCCGGTCGTCGATCGCCGAGTAGACGAGCACGTAGCCGTCGGTGACGGCCGAGGGGATCTCGCCCTCGATGCTCTCGGGCCGCTCGTCCTCGGGAAGGTCGGCGACCCCGGCGAGCAGCTCCTCGAGTGCGACCGCACCCTCGTCGGCCAGGCCCTCGCACGTGTCGATCGCCGCCATCCGCTCACCGGCGGCGACCTGGTCGTCGAGCATGGCGCACGCCGCGCTCATCTGCTCGACGATCGCCGCGTCGACCGGCAGCTCACCGACCCGCTCGCAGATCAGGGCGTCCAGCTGCGCCCCGCATCCGCTCTCCGACGCCCGTGTGTTCACGTCGTCCGACTGTGACTGCAGCTCGTCGATCCGCTCCCGCTCGTCGGCGGGCAGCCCCTCGAGCGCGTCGGGCCCGATGGTGCCGTCCTCGTCGGCGAGCAGTTCCAGGAGCTCCCGGGTGATCGCCAGCTCCTCGTCGGCGAGCCCGGCGCAGACCTCGGGGTCGCCCTCGGCAACGGTCGAGGACGTCGCCCCGGCCGCGTCGCCACCCTCGACGTCATCCGCGGTGGTCGCCGTGCCGTCCGCGCCCACCGCGGCCGAGTCGTCGTCGGCGGTGGAGTCGTCGCCGCTGCACGCCAGCAGCGGGAGCAGGAGGACGAGCGCGAGCGCGACACGGGACATGGGGGTCCAGTCTTCGGGGTCCGGGGGAGGCGCCGGCGGCTGCCGGGCGACGGCTGCGACCGTACCGAAGCCCCGGGGCCTGACGGCATCGGCGCGCCCCCGCCGTGCGCGCCGGTGGGCCGGACCCCATCGGGCCCGGCCCACCGCAACACGAGGGAGAGCGATCAGGCGCAGTCCGCGCTGACGCCGTCGAGGACCGCCTCGGCCGCCTCGCCCTCGGGGCTCAGTGCGGCGAGACCGTCGCAGACCAGCGTGTCGACTCCGGCCTGGTCGCAGCCGGCGTCGACCGCCGCGGCCATCGCCGCGTCGATGTCGTCCTGCATCGTGACCGTGACGTCGGAGCCGGCGGCCTCGTCGGCCGTCATCCCCGCGACCTCGTCGAGGGCGGTGCTCACCGCGGTGACCGCGTCGTCCGCGGCGTTCGCGCACGCCGCGGTCTCCTCGGGCAGGGACTGGCCGGTCGTGTCGACCGGCATCGAGTCCTGCGTGGCCGTCGTGTCCTCGGTCGGCGCGCCCTCGGCGAGGGAATCGTCGGTGGCGTCGGGAACGGAATCGCTCAGCTCGCCGACGCTCGTGCTCGAGGCGTCCACCGTCGCCGAGGTCTCGCCCGTCGACGACGAGGCCGCCGTGTCGTCGTCGTCACCGCACGCGGCCAACGCCAGCAGTGGCAGCACGAGGAGGGGAAGTGCACGTCGCATGGAAGGTCCTCCGGTCGCCCGCTCGATCGGGAACGTGGGTCGCCGATCCGCCCGGGGCGCGTGCCACGGGTACGACTCGACGACAAGGGAACGGGGCCCGGTGCCCGCCGTGGGTGGGCGTTCGCCCACCAACCGGGTGCCCGTCGGAGCGCCCACCGTAACGACGACGACCGTGATGCCCATGGGTGCCGGGCGTGACCCTCGGCACGTCCCGCGCTCCGGCCCGGTCAGCGCCGCGCGGCGGTGTTCAACAGCCGTCGGCGAGCCCGACCACGTCGGTGGTCGACTCGAGCTCGACGAGACGAGCGCACACGAGCTCGCCATAGGCCGCGTCCTCGCAGCCGAGCTCGTTCCGACGCTCGTCGACGGCATCGAAGGTGGCCTCGAGGTCCTCGAGCCCCTCCGGCGGGTCCTCGCCGGACGCGATCATCTCGAGATCGATGCTGGCGCTGAGCTCGACGAGCTGCACGGTCGCGTCGGCCTCCCGGTCCGCGAGCCGGGCGCAGGTCTGCGCCGTGGTCGCCGGGTCGGTGCCCGCGTCCCCGGCGTTGCCCGAGCCCTCGTCTCCGCAGCCACTCACCAACGCGACGGCGAGGACGAACGCCACCGCACCCGCCATCCCCCGATGTCCCATGTCGCCGCCCTCCTCGTGCTCGTGGGACCGCCCGCGGCCGGGCCCACCGGAGGGGCAAGCTATCGGCCGAGCCCTCCGCCCGCACCGGGCACGCGCGGCAACCCGGGCACGGACGGTCGGCCGGAACCCGGGCTCAGCAGCCCCAGTCCTCCAGGACGCCCGAGCCGATCGCCCGGGTGACCATGCCCTCGGCCTCGATGTCGCCGAAGCGCTCGCACTGCATCGCCCGCATCTCCTCGTCGTCGCAGTCGAGCTCGGCCTCCTGCTCGTCGAGCTCGGCCATCCGCCCCTCGAGGGCGGTGACGACCTCGGCCCCGGGATCGCCGGTCATCTCCTCGATGCTCATCTCCTCCGCGTCCGCCAGCGCAGAGCGGATCGCGTCGACGTACCCGTCGGCGATCTCCGAGCACGAGCTCGCGCCCGCCGCTGCGTCCTCCGAACCGCCGCAACCCGTGAGACCGATCAGACCGACCCCCACCACTGCCATCAGGCGACGTCGCATGCAGGGACTCCTCCATGATTCGGAGGGCTCGGCTGCGCTCTCGCCAGCACCGGGAGCTCCGCCACCCCCGTCCCGCCCTCGGGTGAGGAGCATTCGTCGAAACCGGTGGTCTCGACAACCTGAGCAGTTGTCAGACCTGCGGCCCGGGGGGGGGGGGGGCACCCCCCCCCCCGGCCCCCCCGC
>JAXHUH010000124.1:0-5167 GCA_034211175.1 Actinomycetota bacterium | reverse complement strand
GCCACGCGTGGCACTTCGCGGGGGCCAGAACGAGTCAGGCGGTGTTGTCCGCTCTCCGCCGCTCAGGCGGTGTTGTCCGCTCGCCGCCGCTCAGGCGGTGTCTCCGCTCTCCGCCGCTCAGGCGGTGTCTCCGCTCTCCGCCGCTCAGGCGGCGCGCTCGGGGAGGGTGCGGCCGTTGGTGATCGGGCGGGCTGCGGGCGGGCGGATCACGACCTCGCCCTCGCGCAGCACGACGTCGGAGCCGTCGTGACGGATGACGATGTCCTCGCCTTCGCGCAGGAGGTAGCGGACCTCGTCGCGACGCACGTCGACCTCGATCAGCCGGTCACGGACCCGCAGCGGGAACGACAGCCGGGTGAACCGCTCGGGCAGTGCCGGCTGGAACGACACCGTGCCGCCATCCGCGTCGCGCAGCCCGGCGAAGCCGTAGACCAGCGACATCCACGTGCCGCCGGCCGAGGCCACGTGCACGCCGTCGCGCACGTTGCGGGCGACGTCGGCGAGGTCGACCGAGGCGGCGTCGACGAAGTACTCCTCCGCCGTCCGCAGCTCCCCGATCTCGGCCGCCATGATCGCGTGGATGCACGCCGAGAGCGACGAGTCACCCGTGGTGAGCGGCTCGTAGACCTCGAAGATGCGGCTCTTCTGCTCGTCGGTGAACTCGTGGCCGAGCAGGAACGTGGCCAGCACCACGTCGGCCTGCTTGATCACCTGGTGGCGGTAGATCACCAGGGGGTGGAAGTGGAGCAGCAGGGGGTACTGCTCGGGTTGGGTCGAGGCGAAGTCCCACGTCTCGCGCATGAGGAACTCGTCGTCCTGGAGGTGGACGCCCAGCTCCTCGTCGTAGGGCACGTACATGAGCTCGGCGGCGCGGCGCCACCGGTCGACCTCGCGGGGCTGGAGCGCGGTGGCGTCGATCACCCGGCGGTACTCGGCCGGATGGTCCTCCTCCATCCACTCGAGCACGTTGATCGCCGAGCGCAGGTTCTCGCGCGCCATCAGGTTGGTGAACGCGTTGTTGTCGACGACGGTCGAGTACTCGTCGGGCCCCGTGACCCCGTTGATCACGAAGCACCCGTCGCGACGCTCGGAGAAGAACCCGAGATCGGACCACATGCGGGCCGTCTCGACCAGTATCTCCGCGCCGTAGCGGACCATGAAGTCGTCGTCGCCGGTGGCCCGCACGTAGCGGGTCAGGGCATACGCGATGTCCGCGTTGATGTGGTACTGCGCGGTGCCGGCGGCGTAGTAGGCCGACGCCTCCTCACCACCGATCGTGCGCCACGGGAACAGCGCACCCCGGGTGCCGACCTCGAGCGCCCGCTGGCGGGCGTGGTCGAGCATCTCGTAGCGGTGACGCAGCAGGCTGCGGGCGATCCACGGGGCCGTGTACGTGAGGAACGGCATCACGTAGATCTCGGTGTCCCAGAAGTAGTGGCCCTCGTAGCCCTGGCCGGTCAGGCCCTTGGCCGGGATGCCGTGGCCCTCGACCCGGCCCGACGCCTGGAGCAGCTGGAAGATGCTGAACCGGACGGCCTGCTGGAGCAGGCGGGCACCCTCGCAGCGCACGTCGGCCCGGGCCCAGAAGTCATCGAGGCGGGCCCGCTGGTCCGCCAGGACGCCGTCGAGACCGTCGGTCGATGCCCGGTCGAGCGTGGCGTCGACCCGGAACAGCAGCTCGTCGACCGGGACCCGGGACTCGGCGTGGTGGTAGGCCAGGTACTTGACCAGCTCGACCGGCTGGTCGCGGGCCACGTCGACCCGGTAGAGCACCCGGGCGCGGTCCTCACCCATGTCGACGTTGACGGTCGCGTCGGGTGCGCCGTGGAGCTGGTGGTCGGCGCCGCAGGCCATGCGCAGCCCGCTGGAGTCGGTCTCCAGGCACATCATGACCCGCTCGCCGTTCTGCTGGGTGCCCTTCGGCTGGAGCACACCCCGCTCGAAGCTGCGGCTGCGGCGCGGGTCGTAGCCCTCGGTCTCGATCTCGGGGTGGTGGGTCACCACCTCCGAGGCGATGGCGAGGCTGGCCCAGCCGTCGAGCGAGGTCACCTCGTAGGTGCAGGTCGCGAGGTGGCGGTGCTCGAAGGAGACGAGCCGGCGCGAGCGGATCCGGAAGCGGCGCCCGTCCGGGGTGCGGAACACGATGCGCCGCTCCAACATCCCGGCCCGCATGTCGAGCACGCGCTCGAACTCGAGGATCTCCGCGGTGGCCGGGTCGAACGGCTCGTCGTCGACGTAGAGCTTGATGATCGAGCCGTCGGGCAGGTTCAGGATCGTCTGGCCGGTCCGGGCGAAGCCGTAGGCGCCCTCGGCGTAGGTGATCGGCCAGGTCTCGTAGAAGCCGTTGAGCAGCGTCCCCGGCTGGTAGACGGGCGAGCCCTCGTCGAACGTGCCCCGGATGCCCAGGTACCCGTTGGACACGGCGAAGATCGTCTCCGCCTGGGGCACGTAGTCGGGGTTGAAGGCGCGCTCGACGAGGCGGAACTCCTCGACCGGGTAGTCGCCCTCGGCGGCGAGCAGCCGGGCCGCACCGGCGATGAGCCGGTGCTCGCGGGGCCCGTGGGGCCGGGCCTCGTCGAGGTCGGCGTTCACGAGCTCGCCGAGGTCGGCCACGACGAGGTCGGCGCCGGCGGCGAGCAGCTGGTGCTCGTGGGTGCCGCCGCGGTCGACGCCGATGATGACGGTGAAGCCCGCGGCACGGGCGGCGGCGACGCCGTTGGGGTTGTCGTCGACCACCGCGGTCCGGGCGGTCTCGACCTCGAGGCGGCGGGTGGCCTCCATCAGCGAGTCGGGTGCCGGCTTCGGGGCCAGGTCGAGGTCGTCCTGGACGTGGCCGTCGATCACGACGTCGAAGAGGTTGGCCACACCGGCGGCGGCCATCGTCTCGATCGTGTTTCGGCTGACCGACACCACGCCGGTGCGGATCCCCTCGGCCCGCAGCTCGCGGATCCAGGCGATCGAGCCGGGGAACGCCTCGACGCCCTCGACGCCGAGGAACTCCTCGACGTGCTCCTGCTTGCGCTTGGCGAGCCCGGCGACGGTCCACGAGCCAGAGCGGTCCTCGGGCGAGCCCGGCGGGATCTCGATGGCCCGCGACGCGAGGAAGTCGCGGATGCCCCGCTCGCGCACCTTGTCGTCCGCATGGGCGTGGTAGTCGCCCGGGGACGCGAACCGCTCGGTGTGCGTCCCGTGGGTGCGGTCCCACGCCTCCAGGAACTCGTCGAAGGTTGCCTTCCACGCAGCGGCCTGCAGTCGAGCCGTCGTGGCGAGCACGCCATCCAGGTCGAAGAGCACCGCATCGATGCGGTCGGGCGACACCGGACTGAGCACGTGAACTCCCTCGGCCTCGGTCGGCTCGAACGGTACGAGGCTATTGCCGCCGGGGCCCGGCACGGGTCGCATGAGCGAAAGAGGGTAGCTTCCTAACGCTGATCACCATGTCCGGGTTAGCGCTGCGCCGCAGATGCGGAGGCGGGCCCGCCGCCGGCACCGTCGTCGGCGCGTCCGGGCCCCAGGTCGAAGGGGTGTTCGCGCGGCCCGCCGCCACGGCCGGGATCGACGCTCCCCGAGCCCCTGCGGAACCCCTCGGCGCGCGTGGTGCGCCACCGGGCACGCCGCGAGGTGTGCCGCCGCGGCGAGAGGTTCAGGCCCGGACGGGGAGCTTCGCAGTGGTCGGCACGCGCACGACCATGCACGGCTCGGCGAGATCCGCGGGCGCGACGTCGAAGCCGCCCCAGGTCAGCGCCAGGCCTCCGAGGCTCAGCACGGTCGGGTCGAGCAGGTCCTCGACGACGTGGCGACCGGAGCACCGGGCGACGAAGGCGTCAACGGCGGCGCGGGGGTCACCGCGGCCGGGCTCGCCGACCGCCTCCCAGATGGCGAGGTCGGCGCGGCGCTCGAGGAGATCGGCCATCACCGTGGTGGCGGCGACCGTGCGCCGGGGGATGCGCGAACGGATGCGGCGGACGAGCCACGCCACCTGCTGGACGGTCTCGGCCAGCGCCTCGGCGGAGCGGCCGACGCACCACGAGCCGTCGGTCTCGCCGGCGCGGGGACGCGCCAGGCGCCGAGCGTCGGCGGGCACGGGCACGAACATCGGGCCGGTGAAGCCCAGGGCGACGCGACGCTTGGCGCGCAGGTCGCTCACGAGGACGTCGGCCAGGGCCTCCAGGTCTCGTCCGCCGTGGGCGCCGGCTGGCGACGAGCGCCACCACGAGCCCCCACCGCCCTCGCCGATGTCGACCGCGACCACGACCAGCTCCACGACTCCACGCTAGCGGCGGGAACCCCGAACATGTCGGTCCGATGTCGATGTTGACAGAACGATGACGAATGCTCAGGTGCGTCGCGCGTCGGCCGACGGCCCCCGGGGCCGTCTCGATCCCAGCTGCCGACACCCGACACCCGACACCCGTCCGACACCGCCCTCCGGGCGCGCCGGCGGCGTCAGGCGGTGGGCGCAAGGGCGACCACGCAGACCGGGAGCTCGTCGAGCGGCACGAGCCCGCGCTCGGCGCGGGCGACGAGGTCAGGGTCGAGCCCGTGGGCACGGGCGAACGCCGCGGCACCGAGCCCGGTCGACCCGCGAGCGGCCAGCGCGACCGCCGCGGCGTCCGGATGGGGATACCCCTCCTGACGCAGCTGCCGGGCGAGCCGCTCGCGGAGCCGGGCCGGATCGGGCGACGTCATGCGAGCCACGCTAGATCGGAGAGCGGGGCGTAGCGAGGATCACGATCGACGAGCCGGCGCAGCTTGCGCCGCATCCGGCAGTCGATCTGGCGGACGTTGTCCGGCCGGAGCCGGGTCGCGTCGGCCACGGTGTGCGACGGACTCGGATCACCCGCCGCCCGCTGGATGCGGAACTCGGTGTGCACCGCGGCGTCACGGGCCGAGCCGACGAGGTCGATCGCCTCGACGAGCAGCGCGACCCGACCGTCGCGCCCCGCCAGCTCGGCCAGTGAGACCTCCGCCGCCGCGACCGGCTCGGCCCCGGGACCGGCACGGCACTCGGCCGCCGCCTCGGCATCGTCGAGGTCGACCGACGGGTGCCCGGCCTCGGACACCACGGCCGCCCGCAGGGCCCGGCGACCCCAGACCCAGGGCAGGGCCCCGTCCGGGTCCCAGCCGGGCGCCAGTGCCTCCAGCTCGAAGACCAGGGACATGACGC
>JAXHUH010000123.1:0-9543 GCA_034211175.1 Actinomycetota bacterium | reverse complement strand
TGCCGGGTGGGGCCCGGCCCCCCGCCGCCCCCGCCCGGGGGGGGGGCCGGGCCCGCGCACGCCCGACGCGGCCACCACCACAAGCACAGCCGCCCGCGCCGCCGCCACGCCGCGCCGAAGCGCCCGATCCGTCGGCTCGTCGCGCTGCTCGTCGCCGTCGTCATCGGCTTCGTGCTGCTCGTCGCCAAGGTGGCCCAGCTCCAGGCCGTCGAACCCGATCGCTACACCGAGCTCGCCCGCACCCAGACCGTGCGCAGCGAGCCGATCCCCGCGTCCCGGGGCACGATCGCCGACCGCAACGGCTACCCGCTGAGCGTGTCGACCCGGGAGGCCTCCGTGTGGGCCGACCCCCGGGCGATCGTCGGCTCCGACGCCGCCTCGGACGGTGTGCCCCCGCCCGAGCCCGCCGTCATCGAGGCGTTGGCGCGGGCCACGGCCGAGGAGCTGGCGCCGGTCCTCGGCACCGATGTCGACGAGCTCACGTCGACGATCCTGTCGGCCCACGAGGACGAGCGGCAGTTCGTCTACCTCGAGCGCCACGTGTCGAACGAGACCGCCCAGGAGGTCGAGGCACTCGACCTCGACGGCATCTCGCTGCTGCCGGAGCCGGCACGGGCCCGTCCCGCCGGCGATCTCGCGCGCTCCGTCGTCGGCCAGACCGACACCGAGGACATCGGCGTCTCTGGCATCGAGCTCGCCTACGAGCAGATGCTCCAGGGCACGCCGGGGGAACTGGTCATCGAGCGCAGCCGGGACGGCTACACGATCCCGACCGGCGAGCACGAGCTGATCCCGGCGGTGCCCGGCACCGACGTCACGCTCACGCTCGACCACCGCGTCCAGTACGTGGCCGAGCAGACGCTGGCGGAGCGGGTCGCCGAGCTCGACGCCCGACGCGGCGTCGCCATCGTGTGCGACGTGGCCACCGGCGAGGTCCTGGCCATGGCCAGCGTCGAGCGCCAGGACGACGGCTCGATCGTCGACCGCGGGCGCAACATCGCGCTCACCGAGCAGTACGACCCGGGCTCGGTCATGAAGGTGGTGACGATGGCCGCGGCCCTCGAGGAGGCCGGCTTCGTGCCGGAGACGGCGTTCAACGTGCCCCTCACCCGCCGCTACTACACGAAGACGTTCCGGGACCCGTACCGCTACGAGGAGGGCGTGATGTCGGTCGCCGACATCCTCGCCGAGTCCTCCAACATCGGCACGATGATCGTGGCCGACCAGGTCGGGCCGGAGACGCTCGACGCCTACGTCCGCCGGTTCGGCTTCGGGCGCGCGCCGGGCACGGGGCTGCCGGGCGAGGTGCCCGGGCTGCTGCGCGACCTCGATGACTGGTCGGGCACGTCCCTGCCGACCATCGCCATCGGCCAGGGCATCGGCACCTCGCCGATGCAGGTCCTCTCGGCCTACAACGCAGTGGCCAACGACGGCATCTACGTCTCCCCGTCGTTGGTGCGCTCGACGACCGAGCCCGGAGGGACCGTCGTGCCGACCCGCCCCGCCGCCGGCGAGCGGATCATCGCGTCGGAGACCGCCGACATGTTGACCGACATGCTCACCGGCGTGGTCGACCACGGGACCGGCACGCTCGCCGCGGTCGACGGCTTCACCGTCGCCGGCAAGACCGGCACCGCCTGGAAGGTCGTCGACGGCGGCTACGGCGCGGAGGACGACCGCAAGTACGCCTCGACCTTCGTGGGCTTCGCCCCGGCCGAGAACCCGCAGATCTCGGCCCTCGTCCTCATCGACGAGCCGGGCACCGAGGTGATCGGCGGCGGTGAGGCCGCGGCGCCGGTGTTCTCCCAGATCATGCGTGACGCGCTCCTCACCCTCGACGTGCCGCCGGTGGCGGGCGCCGAGCCGGGCGAGGACGGCAAGGTCCGGGCCGAGGCGGCCACCGCGCCCGTCGACACGACCGCGACCGGTCCGGCCGGTGACGCCGGCGGTGACACCGCCGGGAGCGGCGCCGCGGGCGACGAGGGTGTCGCCACACCGTCGGGGTCGGCCCCGGAGGGCGAGCCGGAGGCCACCGCCGATGGCTGAGCCGCCGATGGCCGAACCGCCGATGACCGGGCCGACGGCGGCAGCGCCGACGCCGCGCACCCTCGACGAGCTCGCCGAGGTCGTGGCCAACGGGCGCGTCTTCCGCGACGGCTCGGTCCGCGTCAGCGCGATCACCCACGACTCCCGCCGGGCCGGGCCGGGCACGCTGTTCTGCTGCGTTCCCGGCGCGGTCAGCGACGGCCACGATCACGCGCCCGCCGCCGTCGAGGCCGGCGCGGCCGCGCTCGTCGTCGAGCGCATCCTCCCGCTCGACGTGCCCCAGCTGCTCGTCGCCGACGCCCGCCGCGCCATGGGCCCGCTCGCGGCCGAGTTGTGGGGGCGCCCCTCGGAGCACCTCGACGTCGTCGGGGTGACCGGCACGAGCGGCAAGACGACGGTCACCCACCTGCTCGCCGCGGTCCTCGAATCGGCGGGCCGCACGCCCGCGCTGCTCGGCACCCTCTCCGGCGCACGGACGACACCGGAGGCGACCGACCTCCAGGAGACCCTCGCCCGCTTCCGGGCCGGGGGGCACGACTCGGTGGCCATGGAGGTGTCGTCCCACGCCCTGTCGCTGCACCGGGTCGACGCGACCCGGTTCCGCGTCGCCGTGTTCACCAACCTCGGGCGCGACCACCTGGACTTCCACGGCACCGTCGAGTCGTACTTCGCGGCGAAGGCCGAGCTGTTCCGCCCGGAGCGGGCCGACGCGGCCGTCCTGTGCCTCGACGACCCCCGCGGCCGGCTGCTGGCGGCCACGGTCGACCTCGAGGTGCACGGCTACCGGCTGGGCGACGCCGACGACATCCGCACCGACGCCTCGGGCTCCACGTTCCTCTGGCGCGGGGAGCGGGTCCGCCTCGGGCTGCTCGGGCGCCACAACGTGCTCAACGCCCTCGCCGCGGCGACCACGGCCAGCGTGCTCGGCCTCGCCGACGACGAGATCGCCCGCGGCCTCGATGCCGCGCCCGCGGTCCCGGGCCGCTTCGAGCCGGTCGATGCCGGCCAGGACTTCGTCGTGATCGTCGACTACTCCCACAAGCCCGAGGCGCTCGAGCACGCGATCGACGCGGCACGCGACCTCACCGCCGGGGCCGTCCACCTCGTGTTCGGCTGTGGCGGCGACCGGGACCGCACGAAGCGGGCGCCGATGGGCGAGATCGCGTCCCGCCTCGCGGACACCGTCGTGATCACCTCGGACAACCCCCGCTCGGAGGACCCGGCGGCCATCGCCGCCGACATACGCTCTGGCGCGAAGCCCCGCCCGGGCGTGACGGTCGAGCTCGACCGCCGACGCGCCATCTCGCAGGCGGTGGCCGCCGCCGAAGCCGGAGATGTCGTGCTGATCGCAGGGAAGGGCCACGAGGCCACGCAGACCATCGGGGATCGCGTGCTCCCCTTCGATGACCGGGTCGTCGCCGCCGAGGAGCTGGCCGAGCGAGGGTCGGGTGCTGACGCGTGAACCGTCTCCTCGTCGCCGTCACGATCTCGTTGACGGTCTCCATCTTCGGGACGCGCCTGCTCATCGACTGGCTCCGCAACCACCGGATCGGCCAGCCGATCCGCGAGGACGGGCCCCAGGGCCACATGATCAAGGCCGGGACGCCGACCATGGGCGGCGTGGCGATCGTCGGCGGCGCGCTCGCCGGCTACGTCGTCAGCGACTCGTGGAACGGCATCTACACCCGCACCGGCATCATCCTGATGCTGATGATCGTCGGCGCCGGCTTCGTCGGCCTGCTCGACGACTGGATCAAGGTCTCACGGGAGCGCAACCTCGGGCTGTCGAAGCGGGCGAAGTCCGCCGGCCTGCTGACGGTGGCGGTGGCGTTCGCGATCGCGATCCCGGCGTTCACGTCGGTGCACACCGAGCTGGCGTTCACCCGCTACGACTCGATCGGGATCGACCTGACCGAGGTCGGCTGGGGCATCTGGGCCGTGCTGTTGATCGTCGGCTCGACCAACGCGGTCAACCTGACCGACGGCCTCGACGGCCTGGCGTCGGGCGCGGCGATCCTCAGCTTCGCGGCGTACGTCGTCATCGGCTTCTGGCAGTTCCGCCATCCCGAGGTCTATGACGTGACCCACGCGCTCGACCTCTCGGTGATCGCAGCGGCGATGCTCGGCGCCTGCATCGGCTTCATCTGGTGGAACGCCCCGCCGGCCCAGATCTTCATGGGCGACGCCGGCGCGCTCGCCATCGGCGGCGGGCTCGCCGGCCTCGCGCTCACGACCGACACCCACCTGCTGCTGCCGATCGTCGGCGGCCTGTTCGTGATGGAGACCGTGTCGGTGATGCTGCAGGTCGCCCGGTTCCGCACCAGCGGCAAGCGGTTCTTCCGCATGGCGCCGATCCACCACCACTTCGAGATCGGCGGATGGCCGGAGACGACGGTGCTGATCCGGTTCTGGATGATCCACGGCGCCTGTGTCGGGCTCGGCCTCGGGCTCTTCTACCGCGACTTCATCGGCACGGGAGCGATCGACTGATGACCACCACGGTGGGGCCCGGGCGGCCGGGCACGGGGACGCGGGGTCCGACGCGGCCACGGAGCGGCGGGACCGCCGGCTCCACGGCCAGTCGCGTCATCCCGTTCCCCCGCCGGCGCACCGAGGCCCGGCCGAACCCCGGGGGTGGGGGCGGAGGCGGCGAGGCGCCCCGCCGCAAGCGCCGGTTCCGCGCGCCGATCGGCCAGCCGACCGGGGTGTTCCTGGCCACGTTCGGGCTCGTGATGCTCCTGCTGGCCGTCGGGCTCACGATGGTGCTGTCGGCCAGCTCGTTCAAGGGGCTCCAGGAGTACGGCTCGTCGTGGTACCACGTGCGCCGCCAGGCGATGTGGGCCGGCATCGGTGTCGTCGCCATGCTGTTCACCGCGAGGATCGACTACCACCGCCTGCGCCGCTGGGCCGTGCCCGGCCTGCTGGCGACGTTCGTGCTCCTCGGCCTCGTCTTCGTCCCGGGCATCGGGATCAACGTCAACGGCGCGTCGCGCTGGGTCGGCTACGGCCCGTTCCGGCTCCAGCCGGGCGAGGTCGCCAAGTTCACGTTGCTGCTGTTCGTCGCCGACCTGCTCGCCCGACGCGCCCACCGCATGCGCGACACCCACCTCACGATCCGGCCGGTCATGGTCGTGTTCGGGGTCACCGCCGTCCTGCTCATGGCCCAGCCCGACCTCGGCACGACGATCGTGATCGGGGTCATCATCGCGGTCGTCCTCTTCGTCGCCGGGGCCCCGCTCGGCCGCCTCGCCGCCATCGGTGGCCTCGGTGTGGTCGGTGCCCTGGTGCTCGCCCTCGCCGCCCCCTACCGGCGGAACCGGTTGCTGAGCTTCGTCGACCCGTGGGAGGACCCGCTCGAGACCGGGTACCAGACGATCCAGTCCTGGGTCGCCATCGCCTCCGGCGGCGTCACCGGGGTCGGCATCGGCGCCGGCCGCTCGAAGTGGAACTACCTGCCCGAGGCCCACACGGACTTCATCTTCGCCATCATCGCCGAGGAGTTCGGCCTGCTCGGCAGCGCGGTCGTCGTCGCCCTGTTCATCGTGCTGGCCATCCTCGGCGTGCGCATCGCCGTGCGGGCCCCCGACCCGTTCGGCACGCTCCTCGCCGCCGGCATCACGACCTGGTTGCTGGTCCAGGCGTTCGTCAACATCGGCGCGGTCGTCGGCCTGCTGCCGATCACCGGGCTGCCGCTGCCGTTCGTGTCGTTCGGCGGCACGTCGCTGGTCGTGAACCTGGCCGCCACCGGCGTGCTCCTCAACGTGGCGAGGCAGGTCAGTTGAGCGGGCCCGACGCGAATCGCACGTTCGCCATCGTCGCCGGGGGCGGCACCGTCGGCCACGTCGCTCCCGGGGTCGCCATCGCCCGGGCGCTGGTCGATCGCGGCCACCCGTCGGAGACGATCCACTTCGTCGGCTCGGCCCGGGGCGTCGAAGCGACCCGGGTGCCCGACGCCGGCTTCGAGGTCACGCTCCTGCCCGGCCGGGGGATCCAGCGCCGCCTCACCCTCGACAACGTCGCCGCCGTCGCCGGGCTGGTGAAGGCGTTCGCCCAGTCGCTGCTCCTGGTGCGGCGGCTGCGGCCCTCGGTCGTGGTCGCCATGGGCGGCTACGCCAGCGTGCCGTGCGCACTCGCCGCGGTCATCTGGCGGGTCCCGCTCGTCGTGGCCGAGCAGAACGCCGTGCCGGGCCTGGCCAACCGCCTGCTCGGCCGCTTCGCCAAGGCGTGCGCCGTCTCGTTCCCCGGAACCGACCTGCCCCGTGCCGTCCACACCGGCAACCCGGTGCGGGCGGAGGTCCTCGCCGTTCATCGTTCCACCGACCGCGACGTCGCACGGGCGAAGCTCGGCGTGCCCGACGACCGGACGCTGATCACCGCGTTCGGCGGGTCGCTCGGCGCCCGCCGCGTCAACGAGGCGGTGCTCGCAGCATCGGCCGGCGCGTGGCGGGAGCGCTCCGACCTGGCGGTGCGCCACATCATCGGTGACCGCGACTGGGACCGCCACGCCGCCGAGCTCCCGCAGCCGTCGCCGGACGGTCTCGCCTACGAGGCGATCCGCTACGAGGAGGACATGCCGACGGTGCTCGCCGCGTCCGACCTCGTCGTGTGCCGCTCGGGTGCGTCGAGCGTGGCCGAGATCGCCGCGGTCGGCGTCGGCTCGGTGCTCGTGCCCCTGCCGGGCGCCCCCGGCGACCACCAGACCGCCAACGCGGCCGAGCTCCAGGCTGCCGGTGCGGCGATCCTCGTGGCGGACGCCGCGCTCGACGGCCCGACGTTGGCCGATCGGGTCGCAGGGATCGTCGGGGTCGACGGCCGGACCGAGGAGATGGCCGCGGCCGCCGCCTCGTGTGGCCGCCGCGACGCCGCCGACGCGGTCGCCGACCTCGTGATGCGCCACGCCCGCGCCGAGAGCGATCGGGGCCCACGATGACCCGCCCGAGCGACGAGCCGACGACCACGCCGTCCGTTGATCTCTCGGCGCCGCGCCGCGTCCACCTGATCGGGATCGGCGGCTCGGGGATGAGCGCCATCGCCACCGTGCTCGCCGACATGGGCCACACCGTCTCCGGCTCCGACCGGGCCGGCTCCGCCGCCGTCGAACGGCTCGTGGCCCGGGGCGTCGACGCCCGTGTCGGCCACGACGCGGCCAACGTCGCCGGCGCCGAGATCGTCGCCCGCTCGACCGCCATCGCGGACGACAACGTCGAGGTCGTCGCGGCCCGCGCCGCCGGGCTCGACGTCCTCGAACGGGCCCGGCTCATCCCGGCCATGGCCCGCACCCGTCGCCGGATCGCCGTCGCCGGAACCCACGGCAAGACGACGACCTCGGCCATGCTCGCCCACATCCTCGCCGCCACCGGCCACCACCCGTCGTTCATCGTCGGCGGCGACGTCGTCGGCCTCGGCGGCGGCCGATGGGACCCGGACGGCGAGTGGTTCGTCGTCGAGGCCGACGAGAGCGACGGCACGTTCCTCACGCTCGATCCGGAGATCGCGGTCGTCGCCAACGTCGAGCCCGACCACCTCGAGCACTGGGGCGGCGAGGCCGAGCTGCGCGCCGCGTTCCGGCGCTACGCCGACACCGCCACGACCGCGGTCGTCGTCCACGTCGACGACCCGGGCGCGGCCGAGGTCGCCGACGCGACCACCGCACCCGCGGTGTGGTCGATCGGAGCCGCCGACCGCGAGCCGATGTGGACGATCGACGGGCTCGGCGCCGGCAGCGACGGCGGCTGGGCCGACCTACGGGGCCCCGACGGCACCACCCACCGGGTGACCGTGCCCCAACCGGGGGAGCACAACGCCCTCGACGGCGTCCTCGCGGTGGTCGCCGCCACCGCCGCCGGGGTCGACACCGCCGACGCGGTCGGCGCGCTCGCGGTCAACCCCGGCGTGGCCCGGCGCCTCGAGCCCCGCGGCGAGGCCGGCGGCGTCCGCTTCTTCGACGACTACGCCCACCTCCCGTCCGAGGCCCGCGCCGTGCTCGCCGCGGCCCGTTCGCTGGCCCCGGAGCGGATCGTCGCCGTGTTCCAGCCCCACCGCTACAGCCGCACCGAGGCCGTCGGCGCCGACTTCGCCGACGCGTTCGGCGAGGCCGACCTGCTCGCCATCACCGACATCTACACCGCGGGGGAGACGCCCCGGCCCGGGGTGACCGGGCGGATCGTGCTGAACGCGGTGCTCGACGCCCACCCGTGGAAGCACGTGGCGTGGCTGCCGTCGCTCGACGACGTCGTCCAGTGGGCCGCCGCCGTGCTGCGCCCGGGTGACCTGTGCCTGACGATGGGTGCCGGCGACCTGACGACCGTGCCCGACCGCATCCGCGCCCGGGTCCAGGAGCGGGCCGCCGGCGGGCCACCGGCGCCGGGAGCGGCGTCGTGACCTCGCCCGCGACGACCGAGGCCGGCAGCCGCCTCGCCGGGCGCGCCCGCCGCGACGTCCCGCTCGCCCCGTACACCACCTACCGGGTCGGTGGACCGGCCGCGCTCCTCGTCGAGCTCGACGACGACGCGGACGCACGCGCGGTGGCCGAGGTCGTCGCCGCCACCGGCGTCGCCGTCCTGGTCGTCGGGCGCGGATCGAACCTGCTGGTCGCGGACGACGGGTTCGACGGCCTGGCGGTGACGCTGGGCGAGGGCTTCGCCGACATCGACATCGACGGGACCGTGGTGCGCGCCGGCGGCGCCGCGCGCCTGCCGGTCGTCGCCCGGCGCACGGCGGCGGCCGGCCTGACCGGCTTCGAGTGGGCCGTCGGGGTGCCCGGCAGCGTCGGTGGCGGCGTCCGCATGAACGCGGGCGGCCACGGCTCGGACATGGCGGCGACGTTGCGGCGCGCCCGGGTGCTGGACCTCGCGGTCGGCGAGGACACCTGGGTCGACGCCGGTGACCTCGCGCTCGGCTACCGGACCTCGGCCATCGCCGCGACCGACGTGGTGCTGGCCGCCGAGCTCGGGCTCGAGCCGGGTGACCCGACGGCGGGCGCCGCCCTGGTCTCGGAGATCGTGGCCTGGCGCCGGGCCCACCAGCCCGGGGGCCAGAACGCCGGGTCGGTGTTCACCAACCCGCCGGGCGACTCGGCCGGCCGCCTGATCGACACGGCCGGGTGCAAGGGCCTGCGCATCGGTGGTGCGGAGGTGTCGACCAAGCACGCCAACTTCATCCAGGTCGATCCCGGCGGACGGGCCGCCGACGTGATCGCCGTGATGGACGCGGTGCGTGGCCGGGTGCGTGAGCACCACGGCGTCGAGCTCGTGGCCGAGACCCACCTCGTGGGCTTCGACGACGAGGGATCGCGGGCGGGCCCGTGCCGGTCGGGCACGGTGGATCGAACGGAGGCGGAACGGTGACCAGGACCAGGGATCGCTCCCGCAACACGCGGGAGTACCCGCGACGTCGGGACCTCGGCGACGGCGAGCGGTCGGACGGGCGCCGGCGCGCGCCCGACCGGCCGCGCGCCGAGCGTCGCGGCGACGGGCGCCCGCCGTCGAGCCGGCCCGC
>JAXHUH010000122.1:0-2555 GCA_034211175.1 Actinomycetota bacterium | reverse complement strand
CTCGTCGTCGTCCTCGTCCCCCGGGCCGCCGTCATCGGCGCTCGCGTCCGACGTCTCGTCGGTCGGCAGCGTCGGCGTTGTCGCCTCGTCGCCGTCGTCGCTGCACGCGCCGGCCACGAGACCGAGGCCCACGGCGAGGGCGACGAGGGGGGTGAGGGTGTGGTTCCGCATGGTTCGACGACCTCCGTTGGTGTGGCCGGACCCCTCCGCCGGGGACGGCGCTCGGCCGGGTGCTCGGTCGGTTCGGACCGCGGCCCGGCCGGGCCACGGATGCACCCGCCAGTCTGGCGTGGTGGTGCGGTCCGATCCTCACGGGTGGCGGTCGTCGTTCGTCACGATCCGCCTCCGGGATGCCGAAGGGCCGGCCGAGCGTGTGCTCGACCGGCCCTTCGGCGGTATCACGGCGTCCGGTGGGCCGGACGGTGCGTCAGCGCCCCGTGGGGCGTCGCCTCACGAGCAGGCGCTGACCTTGGGGTTCGTCTTGCGGTCCGAGTCGTAGTAGGTGACCGGCTGGCCGTCGCTGGTCGTGTTGCAGGTGACCTCGGCGTCGCCCTGGATGGTCATCGCGCCGAACAGGTAGCTGCCGGCCTCGACCACGTTGCCGACGACCCGGGTGTTGGTCGGGGCGTCGCAGCAGCCGCCGTAGCTGGACTTGCCGGCGTAGACGTAGACGGTGAACGAGCCACCGGCCAGGTAGTTGCCCTCGATCGTCACGTCGTCGATGGGGGCCAGGTCGGACTTGATGATGATGGCCGAGGTCTGGTCACGGCGATGCTCGAGGCGGTTGTTCCGGATCGTCACGTCCGAGCCGCCGACCATCTGCAGGGTGTCGTTGTGCGCACCCGGCGAGGCGGCCAGCGAGTGGATCCAGCTGTCCTCGATGACGGTGCCCGAGCCGAGGAAGGCGCCGTCGTCGTGGCCCGAGATCTCGGTGCGGCGCACGGTGTAGGCGTTGCCCGAGTAGATGCCGGCCTGGGCGTAGTTGCTGGACGGGCCGGTGATCTCGACGTCCTCGATCAGCAGCCCGCTGGCGCTGCCCGACTGGCGGATCGCGGCGTTCGTCCCGCTGGCCTTGTCGCAGGTGATGCGGCTCTTGCGGATCACGACGTTCGACGCGGTGACCTTCACGCAGCCGTTGAGGTCGACGCCCTCGAGCACCTGGCCGGCCTGCGACAGGGTGATCGTCCCGCTGCGGGGCGTCAGGTTGGTGCCGGTCGGCACGCCGGTCGTCGCCGCGGACGGGAACTTCCCATCCGATGCGGTGCCGACGTTGTCGGGCGCCGTCGTCGTGGTCGTCGGGGCCGCCGTCGTGGTGGTCGGTGCCGCCGTGGTGGTCGTGGCCGGAGCCTCCGTGGTGGTGGTCGGGGCCGCGGTGGTCGTGGTGGTGTCGTCGTCGGCGTCGTCGCCGGTGACGAGGGTGGTCGTCGTCGCGTCGTCCGTCGGCGGCGAGACGGGCGTGTCGCCCGGGGTCTCGGCGCAGGAGACGGCGATCAGCACGAGTCCGAGGACGAGCGCGAGTGCACGGGTCTGCATGGGTGTGCGACCTCCAGCTTTCTGAAGCGTTGGTTGACGTACGGTCCGCCGCATCGGGGAGCGGGACGGTTCCCGCTCCCCGATGCCGATGTCACGGCTCAGGGCCTGGAGCTCGTGCGGAGGTGGAGGATGCGCCGGCCGATGGTCGTGCCGGCGAGGATGATCAGCCACAGTGCGGTCGCCAGCACCGCACCGGTCAGGGCGCTGCGGCCCCAGGTGTTCGGCGTGGACTCGACCGTCCGGTTGGTGACGGGCTGGGCGCCGAGGAGCTTGGCCTGGCGGACGGTGTCCGCCGCGGCCTGCTCGCCCTCGGTCGACGAGGCGACCGACTCGGGGACCTCGAACCCGGCGGGGTCGAGGGCGTCCATGCCGGCCTCCGCCAGCGGGATCGACAGCTCCGCGGAGCCCGCCGCGCTCGATCCCTCGGCCGCCGACCCGGCCGACTCGTCGTCGGTGATGTCGGGGACCGGCGTGGCCACGGGTGTGGCCGGTGCGCCGCCGACCCGACGCAGGCCGTCGGAGGCGTTGTCGAGGACGTCGGCGATCGGCGTCCGGTCGGTCGCCGCCCCGGCGACCTGCGGTGCCGGCGCCGCCGACTCCTCCACCGGGGGCGCCGCGTGCGGTGCGCCGGTGTCGGGCCGGTTGGCCGACTGGAGCTGGTCGTCGTCGACCGTCTCCTCGACGGGGGCCAGGTCGAGGCCCGTCTGCTCGAGCTCGGCGATGTCGAGCCCGGCCACCTGGAGGTCCATCACCGACACCCCGGCGTCCGCGGCGGGCTCGAGGTCGACCTCGGTGAGGTCCGCACCGTCGAGCTCGATCTGCGACAGATCGATGCCGGACCAGTTGATGGCGTCCCAGTCGATGCTCGACAGGTCGATGAGGCTCCAGTCGATCCCGGTCAGCTCGATGTGGACGATGAGCCGGTCACCCGGGCCCGTCACATCGATCGTCGTCGGGTTGTCGGCCGGCGTCGTCGTGTCGGTCGTGGGCTCGTCCGCCACGGTGGCCGGCGGCACGTCGGT
>JAXHUH010000121.1:0-10463 GCA_034211175.1 Actinomycetota bacterium | reverse complement strand
GGCGGGTCGTGTCGGGGCGGGTCGTGTCGGACCCGGGGTCGACCGCGGCCGGGGCGTCATCGGACGCGCCCGCGCCCCGCCGGCCCTCGAAGCGGCGCAGGCGCAGCGAGTTGCCGACCACGAACACGGACGAGAACGCCATGGCGCCGGCGGCGATCATCGGCGACAGGACACCGGCGGCGGCCAGCGGGATGGCGGCCGCGTTGTACGCGAACGCCCAGAACAGGTTGCCCTTGATCGTGGCCAGCGTCCGGCGCGACACCGCGACGGCGTCGGCGACGGCCCGCAGGTCGCCGGAGACGATCGTGACGTCGGACGCCTCGATGGCGATGTCGGTGCCGGTCCCGACGGCGATGCCGAGATCGGCCCGGGCCAGCGCCGGGGCGTCGTTGACGCCGTCGCCGACCATGGCGACGACCTCGCCGTCGGCCTGGAGGCGGCGGACCTCGGCGTCCTTGTCGGCGGGGAGGACCTCGGCGAGCACCCGATCGATGCCGACCTCGGCGGCCACGGCCTCGGCGGTGCGGCGGGCGTCGCCGGTGAGCAGGGCGACGTCGAGGCCGAGCCGGCGCAGCTCGGCCACGGCCTCGGCGCTCGTCGGCTTCACCCGGTCGGCGACGACGAACGCACCGAGCGCGGTGCAACCCTGGCCGTCGATGTCCCAGCCGGCGAGCACCACGGTGCGGCCCTGCTCGGCGGCCGCTGCCGCGGCGGCGTCGACGACCGGGTCGACGGCGTCGAACATCGAGCGGCGACCGACGACCGTGGCGACACCCTCGACGGTGCCGCGCACGCCGTGGCCGGGCACGTTCTCGAACCCGTCGACCTCGGCCCGCTCGGCCGAGGCGGTCGCCACCGCGGCGGCGATCGGGTGCTCGGAGCGGGACTCGAGCGACGCCGCTCGGCGCAGCACGGCGGCGCCGTCGACGTCGGGGGCGGTGACGGTGTCGGTCAGCTCGACCCGGCCCTCGGTGAGGGTGCCGGTCTTGTCGACCACGGCCACGGTCACGCGTCGCGTGTCCTCGAGCACGGCCCCGCCCTTGATGATGATGCCGAGCTGGGCGGCCCGGCCCGTGCCGACCATGATCGCCGTCGGCGTGGCGAGACCGAGGGCGCACGGGCAGGCGATGATCAGCACCGCGACGGCCGCGGTGAACGCGTCGTCGGCGCTGGCGCCGGTGGCGAACCAGGCGACGAGCGTGCCGAGCGCGATGGTCAGGACCACGGGCACGAACACGCCGGCGATGCGGTCGGCGAGGCGCTGGACCGGGGCCTGGCTCCCCTGGGCCTCTTCGGTGAGGCGCACGATCTGGGCCAGCATCGTGTCGGCGCCGACCCGGCGGGCCTCGACCACGAGCGAGCCGGTCGTGTTCACGGTGGCGCCGACGACCTCGTCGCCCGGCGCGACGACGACCGGCACCGGTTCGCCGGTGAGCATCGAGGTGTCGACCGCCGAGGTCCCGGAGACGACCTCGCCGTCGGTGGCGATGCGCCCTCCGGGGCGGACCACGAAGCGGTCGCCGGGCACGAGCTGCTCCACCGGCACGGTCGTGCCGTCCTCGAGCTCGGCGTCGCGGGCGCCGAGGTCGGCCAGGCGGCGGATGGCCTCGCCGGTCGCCCGCCGGGCCCGGGCCTCGAAGAAGCGGCCCAACAGGATGAGCGTCACGATGACGGCGGCGGTCTCGAAGTAGACGTGGCCGCCGGAGCCCGACACCAGCACCACGCTCGACCACGCGGTGGCCGAGATCGTGCCCAGGGACACGAGCGTGTCCATCGTCGCCCCGCCGTGGCGGAGGTTGACGGCGGCGGCCCGGTGGAAGCGCCAGCCGCACCCGAACACGACGCCGAGCGTGAGGACGCCGGCGATCCACTCCCAGCCGGGTGGCCGCAGCGGCATGATCATCGACATCGCCACGACCGGGACCGTCAGCACGGCGGCGACGACGAGGAGGCGGCGCAGGCGGGTGATCTCCCGCTCCTCCGCGGCGCGGGGGTCGGCGTCGACCGGCGACTCGTAGCCCAGGCGCCGGACCTCGTCGCGCAACACCTCGGCGTCGATGTCGTCGCCGACGTACACGGTGGCCCGCCCGGCCGCCAGGTTCACGTCGGCGCGCGCGACCCCGTCGAGCCCGCCGAGGCCCTTGGCGACGCGGGACACACACGACGCGCACGTCATGCCCTCGACCGCGATGTCGATCCGGCGACCATCGACGAACGGCGACGGTCCGGGCGACGAGGGCGTTGGGTCGGTCGGGTCGGCTGGTGACGCAGCCCTGCCGGTGGCGGTCATGGGCCGAGCTTAACCTGTCGACAGGGGTACCCCCCACCCCCATCCCTAGGTACGATGGTCCCGAATCACCGGGGCCGCTCGTCGGCCGGACCCGCACCGGGAGCGCGAACGTCGATGGTCGGTTACTCGTTGTCGAAGGAGGAGTACGTGAGCCGGCTCCGCCGCGTCGAGGGCCAGGTCCGGGGCCTCGAACGGATGGTGGAGTCCGACACGTACTGCATCGACGTGCTGACCCAGATCGCCTCGGTGACCAAGGCGCTGCAGAGCATCGGCCTCGGCCTGCTCGACGAGCACATCCGCCACTGCGTGCGCGACGCGGCCGCCACCGACGCCGACGGGGGCGACGCCAAGGTCGACGAGGCCGTCGCCGCGGTGAAACGCCTGCTCCGGAGCTGACGCGACCCCGGGTCGGAGATCGGCCTGAACGTCCGAGTACGCTGGACGGACGCAGGAGCCGCCCGGGTCACGATGACTCCCCCCGTCGTGGCCGCTTCGCCGTGACAGGACCCCGGTCGCGCATCCGCGTAGGCGGCGCCCCGACACGGAGGTCGATGTGAGCGGGCAGGGACTTCCCACCTACATCCACAGTCAGCGCCCGCTGGCGCGCATGGTCGCCCGGCCCATCGCCCGGTTCACCCACCAGGAGGCGGCCGGCGGCATCGTCCTCCTCGTCGGCACGGCCATCGCCCTGATCTGGGCCAACTCGCCGTGGCGCGACAGCTACGAGACGTTCTGGCACACCCACATCAGCATCGAGGTCGGCTCGTTCCACCTCGACGAGTCGCTGGCCCACTGGGTCAACGACGGCCTCATGGCGATCTTCTTCTTCGTCGTCGGCCTCGAGATCAAGCGGGAGTGGGACGTCGGCGAGCTCCGCGACCGCCGCGCCGCCATGCTGCCGGCCGTCGCCGCGCTCGGCGGCATGGTCGTGCCCGCCGCGTTCTTCGTCGTCATGAACGCCGGAGGCCCCGGTGCACACGGCTGGGGCATCCCGATGGCGACCGACATCGCCTTCGCCCTCGGTGTGCTGGCGCTGCTCGGTCGACGGGTCGCCCCCCGCCTGAAGGTGTTCCTGCTGACGCTGGCGATCGTCGACGACATCGGCGCCATCCTGGTGATCGCCATCTTCTACACCGAGCAGGTGTCGTTCGGCTGGCTGGCACTGGCCGCGGCGCTCGTCGCGGCCACGGTCGTCGCCCGCCGCGTCCGCGTCTGGTACCTGCCGCTCTACGGCGTGCTCGGCGCCGGGGTGTGGCTGGCCACGCTCGAGTCGGGCATCCACGCCACCATCGCCGGCGTCGTGCTCGGCCTGCTGACCCCGACCTCGCCGCTGGTGCGCGAGCCCACCGCGGAGCGGGTCAACGACATCGTCGGCAACGGCCACGGCGGCGACCACCACGACCAGGTGTCGCGCGTCGAGCAGGCGACCAAGGAGCTGCGCGAGAGCGTCCCGGTCGGCGAGCGGCTCATCCACGCGCTCCACCCGTGGTCGAGCTTCGTCATCGTCCCGATCTTCGCCCTCGCCAACGCCGGCATCGAGATCTCGTCCGACGCCGTGTCGGGTGCGCTGACCTCCGCGGTGACGGGCGGCGTCGTGCTCGGCCTCGTCGGCGGCAAGATCGTCGGCATCACCGGCGCGACCTGGCTGGCGGTGCGCACCGGCCTCGGCCGTCTGCCCGAGGGCGTCGACTGGCGCTCGTTCACGGGCCTCGCGTCCCTCGCCGGCATCGGCTTCACCGTGTCGCTGTTCATCACCGGGCTCGCCTTCGAGGACCCGCAGATCGTCGACGAGGCCAAGCTCGGTGTGCTCGCCGCCTCGGCCCTGGCCGCGGGGATCGGCTCGACCATCTTCCTGCTCGGCAAGCGCCCGCCGCCTCGGACCACGTTCAACGTGCTCCCCTCCGAGCGCACGACGGCGTCCGCGACCGCCGATTGACCGGCCGGGCGAACCCAGCCGTCAACGGGCCGTGCTCGTGCCAGACTCGTCGACGTGAGCTCGGAGGGCGTCCGCGTCGACAAGTGGCTGTGGGCGGTGCGGCTGTTCAAGACCCGCACGGCCGCCAACGACGCGTGCGAGTCCGGTCGGGTGAGCATCGACGGTGACGTCGTCAAGGCCGCCCGCCGGGTGCGGGTCGGCGACCGCGTCCACGTCCGGCGCACCGACCGCGAGACCGTGGTCGAGGTCGTCGGGCTGTTGGAGAAGCGGGTGTCGGCACCGAAGGCGGCCGAGGCGTACATCGACCACAGCCCACCGCCGCCGCCCCGCGTCGACGACCTGTTCGGGACGCCGCTCTCCGGCGTGCGCGACCGCGGCACCGGCCGCCCGACCAAGCGGGACCGGCGCCAGCTCGACCGCCTCCGCGACCGGCGGGGCTGAACCGGCACCGTCGCCGGCCCGGGGCCGCCCGCGCCGGACGGGATCAGCCGGACGCCGCGGCGGCGCGCACGAGGTCGACGACGGGCGTGGCGATCCGGCCGGCGAAGCGCTCCATGACCAACGACCCGAACCGCGTCGCCTCGACGTCGTGGGGGTAGCCCGAGAGGCAGAAGTCGCGGCATCCGGCCTCGACGAACTCGTCGAGGGTGGCAGCCACCTGGTCGGGATCACCGACGACGGCGACGCCGGCACCGGGGCGCAGGCGGGCGATGCCGGCCCACAGGTGGGGGTGCCCGCCGACGTGGAGGTCCTCGGCGTCGGCCAGCTCCTGCTGGCGCATGTTGGCCGTCGACTGGTCCCACAGTGCCCGCACCTTGTCGCGCCGGTGGTCGCTCGCCCCGGCGACCAGCTCGTGGGCGGCGTCCCAGGCATCGGCCTCGCGCTCACGTACGATGACCTGGAGCCGCATGCCGGCCCGCAGCGGCGCCGTTCTCCCCGAGAGCGCCGCCCGCCGGTGCAGGTCGGCGACCTCGGCGGCGATCCGGGCGGGCGTGTCACCCCAGAAGAGATGCACATCGGCATGACGGACCGACACGTCCTTCGCCGCCTCCGACGCCCCACCGAGGTAGATCGGCGGATGGGGCCGCTGGTACGGCCGTGGCAGCACGAGCGCCCCGTCGACCCGGTGGTGGCGACCCGCGAAGTCGACGCGGCCGTCGGCGGTCCACACCTGCTTCATCAGCTCGACCGTCTCGTCGAGCAGGTCGTAGCGCTCGTCGTGGTCGGCGAAGAGGCCGTCGGCCGCCATCTCCGCCGCCGAGCCGCCGGTGATCAGGTTGACCTTCAGCCGCCCCTGGCTGAGCTGGTCGAACGTGGTCAGCATCTTGGCCATCACCGTCGGGGCGACGAACCCGGCGCGGGCCGCGAGCAGCGGGGCGATCCGCTCGGTGCGCGCCGCCAGGAACGAGCACGTGACGTAGGCCTCCCAGCACGCCGTCTGCACCGGGACGAGCAGGTACTCGAAGCCGGCCCGCTCCGCGGCCAGCGCGACGTCGAGGAAGTGGTCGAGCGACGGCGGGATCTCGACCGCCGAACGCCCGAGGTGGGCCGTGTCGCCGCTGGTGGGGACGAACCAACCGAAGCGCAGACCGGGATCGTCGCCACCCGGGACCGTCCATGCGCCACCGAACGGGGGCGCGGACGCCGACCGGGGCGACGACGAGGGTTCGGCCGACGGTGCGCCATGAGGGTCGGGCATGGCCGACAGGTTCGCAGAACGAGCGGGGTCGGCGCCCGGAACAGGCTCTGCGGGGTTCGGCGGCCCCAGGGGGGAGAGAGCCGCCGAACCACCACGCAGAGAGCGACCGCCGCGAGCGGCAATCGGAGACCCGGGTGTCCGACGCAAGATCCCGTGTCGATCTTCAGTCTCGACGAGGGCAGTTTCGGGCGGGTTTCACGGCAGCGAAGGCCATGGCGCGCCGAGCTGACGCGAACATGACGCGCGCGACCGCCGAGCAGGGGGCCGAGGGCTCCGTGACAGGGGCGTGGTCCTCTGTAATCGTTGTTCACACGGCGGCCGCGTGGCCGACAACCCCCTCACGGACGGAGGTCGACCGGGTGCCAGAGCGACGGGGACGGCGGTGAGCGCCACCGACCCCAGCGCAGCCGACGACATCGACGAGATCACGGACGAGCGGCCGGACGACCAACCCGATCCGGACGGCCCGAACGGTCTCGCCGACCCTCTGGCGCCCGGCGCCCCGGAGGTGGACGAGCCGCGCATCGACCCGGCACTGCTCGACGACCAGGTGCGCCGGGTGCGCACGCTCGCCGATGTGCCCCGCCTGCTCGTCGGGCTCGGCCTGCTGGTGTTCGGGCTCACCGCCGGCACGCTCGCCCGCCGGACCGTCGGCGGGTTCGAGGCCGACCTGACGCTGGCCTTCCTCGAGCTGCCCGACGGGCTCGAGGCCTTCTTCGTCACGGTCGTGCAGGTCAGCGCGCTGACCATCCCCGGCGTCGCCGCGGTGATGGTCCTCGTCCGCAGCCGCATCCGGGACGTGCTCATCATGTTGGGCTGCGCGCTCGCCGCCGGGGAACTGACCCAGGTCCTCGACCGGCTGCTCGGCGATCGCGTGCCGGAGAACAGCACCATCTCACCCGACATCACCGGGTGGTTCGCCGGGCCCGACGTGCCGTCGCCGGCCCAGCTGGCATTCGTCATCGGCGCGGTCACCCTCACCGCGCCGGCGCTGTCCCGCCCGTGGCGGCGGGCGACGTGGGCCGGTGTGGCGGTCATCGCCGTCCTGCGCGTCGTGTCGTCGGCCCAGCCCGCCCTCGACGTGCTGCTCGCCTGCGCGGTCGGCATGGTCGTCGGTGCGGTCGTGCTGCTGACGTTCGGCTCGCCGACCCGTAACCCACCGGCCCGCTGGATCGTCGCCGCACTGCGCCGCGGCGGCGCCGACCCGGTGGCGATCCGACCGTGGCGGCCCGGGGACCGCAGCCACCTCGACGTGCTCGACCGCTCGGGCACCCGGCTGCACGTCACGGTCCGCACCACCGACGACCGCGACGCCGACTTCCTCGCCCGCCAGTACCGGCGGATGCGGTTCCGGGACACGCTCTCGGACCGGCCGTTCTCGACGCTGCGCCGGCGGGTGGAGCACGAGGCGTTCGCCGGGCTCGTGCTCGAACGGGCCGGCGCGCGTGTGCCCCGCATCGAGCTGATCGAGCAGCTCGACAACGGCGGCACCACGATGATCCTGGCCGAGAAGGCCGTCCACGGGGTGCCGTTCGCCGACCTCGAGCCCGACGAGGTCGACGACGGGCTGCTGCGGCGTGTGTGGAACGCGCTCGCCACGGTGCGCGCCGCCCGGGTGGCCCACCGGGGCCTCACCCTGAACAACGTCCTCGTCACCGACGACCACGACGTCATGCTGGTCGGTCTCGACCGCTCGGAGGTGGCGGCGACCGACCGCCAGCTCGCCCACGACGTCACCGAGCTCCTGGTCGCCCTGGCCACGGTCGTCGGGCCCGAGCGTGCGGTCGCGGCGGCGCGCGACGCACTCGGGACGGACGCCCTCGCCGCGACCCTGCCGCTCCTCCAGCCGCTCGCCCTCTCGGGACCGACCCGCCAGGCGCGGCGGCGGACCGGGACCGACCTCGACCACCTCCGCGAGACCGTGCGGGAGGCGACGAACTCGGACGAGGTGTCGCTCGCACGCCTCGAGCGGGTGTCGCCCCGCACCATCCTCAGCGGCCTCGCGCTCGCCGGTGCGCTCTACGTCCTGCTCCCCCAGCTCACCGACATCCGCGACACGGCCGACGCGTTCTTCGAAGCCGACTGGCGGTGGGCGCCGGTGATCTTCGGGGCGACCGCGTTGAGCTTCGTGTTCGCCACGATCTCGCTCCTCGGCGCCTCCCCGGTGACCGTGCCGTTCTTCGCCGCGCTGCGGGGCCAGGTGGCCGCCTCGTTCGTCGGCAAGCTCGCGCCGTCGGCGGCCGGCGGACTGGCGCTCAACGTGCGCCTCCTCCAGCGCTCGGGCGCCGACCTGACCACGGCGACCTCGGCGTCGGCCATCAACGTGGTCGCCGGGTTCATCGTGCACCTAGCCCTGATGGTCGGGTTCTTCGTGTGGACCGGCCGCAACGAGTACGGGGGGCTGCGGATCCCCGACGAGCGGGTCCTGCTGCTCGTGCTCGCCATCACCGTCGTCGCCATCGCGGTCACGTTGGCGCTGCCGTTCGGCCGCCGGTTCGTGATCGCTCCCGCCATGCGGGCGATCCGCACGGCGATGTCGACGGTCACCGCGGTCGCGACCCGCCCGACCGGGGTCGCCATGCTGCTCGGCGGCTCGGCCGGCATCACCCTCAGCTACCTGGGCGCCCTGCTGGCCACGGCCGCGGCGTTCGGCTCCGACGTCAACCCGGCCGAGATCGGCGCGGCCTACCTGGGTGCCATGGCGCTCGCCAGTGCGGCGCCGACACCTGGCGGGCTCGGGGCCATCGAGGCGGCCCTCGTCGCCGCGCTCGGCAGCTTCGGGATGCCGGCCGGGGTGGCCGTGTCGGTCGTGCTGACGTTCCGGCTGGTCACGTTCTGGGTGCCGGTGCTGCCGGGCTGGGCGGCGTTCGCCTGGATGCAACGCAACGGCGAGCTCTGAGCCGAAACCAACGCCCGCCCGGCGATCAGCGGCGGCGCTTCTTGCGGCGACGGCGGGCCTTGTTCAGGTCGCGGATGACACCGAGCGCGACCAACGCGACGGCACCGACGAGCGTGCCGCTCAGGCCGGCCGGCTCCAGCTCGAAGCCGTTGCCGGCGATCACGTTGGCCCCCACCCCGCCGACGAACGACCCGGCGACGGCCAGCGCGATGAGCTTGGCCAGGCCGATGACCTGGCGGAACATGCTCCACGCGACCAGCGCGACCAGCAACCCGATACCGGCGATGAACCAGATCAGCACCCCACCGTTGTAGCGGCGTCGGCTCCTCTACCGGTCGATGGCCCGCCGCTGCGTTGCGGGACGGCGGGATCGATGCTGTCGGGCGGGCGATCCGTCAGGCGTCGACCTCGAGCACCCGCACGTGCTCCTCGTCGTCCGCGGCGTACGCGAACCGGTCGCCGATGCGGCACAGGCCCTCGACCAGCTTGCGGTCGGGGAACTCCCGGACCGGCTGGGCCTCGACGGTGGCGTGGAGCGTGCGGATGCCGCCGCGGGCCGCGGGCTCGGCGATCGTGGTGAGATCGGCCCACCAGTGCGCGGAGTGGGCGCGCCCACCCTCGGGCAGCGCCTTCAGCATGAGGCTGCGGTCGGGACTCGAGTCGAGGTTGCCCGTGATCACGTGGAGCGCATCACCCGGCTCGAGGTGGAGGTCGCGCACACCGACCGGCGCCTCCTGGCTCCCGGCGCCACGCACCACCATCACGTCGGCGATCTCCGGGGTGCCGAGCCCGGTGAAGAGGCGCTCGATGCCCCGGATCGTCACGACGATCGGGTCGCCGTCCGCGGTGACCGGGGTGCGCAGCCCGATCATCAGGTCGTCGTCGCGGAAGACCGCGCCCTCGACGTTGATCGGCACGTCGTCCCAGTGGATGCGCCAGCCGTAGGACCGGCCTTTGTGGTTGGCCTTCTTGCGGGCCTTGTGCACGAACGGCTTGCGCACCTTCGGGCCCGGATCGAGCAGCCGCACGCCGAACTCGGCGAGGGCGTCGTTCACGAGGCGGTGGAGCACGAACGGCTTGCGCGCCACCTGCATCGGGACCGGCAGGCCGACGGAGCCGTCGTCGCGCACCTCGACGCTCGACTCGGCGAAGCGGGCCACGAAGCTGCGCTTGCGCTGGAGCGGACCGTCCTTCGAGCCGTGCTGGGAGCCGACGACGTAGAGCCAGTCCCCGTGCCGGGCGATGGCCTCGGAGTCCTCGGTCTTCGGCCAGTCCCCGTCGCCCGGGTCGAGCACCCGTCCGTCCCAGAAGCCGTCGCCCTCGTTGGTCAACAGGACGACCGAGCGCTGGGCGTGGGCCTCGTCGAGCACCGACCACGCCGCCTCGCCAACGCCGAGCGCGTCGAGGAGCGGCGCGTGCTCGGCGACGGCCAGGCCGGACGCCTCGTTCGGCCCGACGTCGATCGGCGGCGAGCCGTGCAGCTCCCGGGCATCGAGCGCGGACGGGAGGGGGATCGTTGCCATGCGCGCGCCCTACCCGAGCGCGCCGCAGGCCAAGCGTGCGATCCGCCACCCCCACCACCCGAACTGGCCCCCCCGACATTCCCCCCCACGCACGTAAAGGGGGGCCCAACCAGTAA
>JAXHUH010000120.1:0-14655 GCA_034211175.1 Actinomycetota bacterium | reverse complement strand
CCGCGCAGAATGCCGCCCGTGGCATTCTGCGCGGTCCAGAACGGGATGGGTCGGTGTGTCTGCGAGTACGTTGCGGGTCGGGCGTGTCGGCAGTGGAGGGGTCAGTCCCAGGCGACGTGGAGGGCCTGGGGACCGCGGAAGGTGATGTTCGGGAAGTAGGTCGGCTCCTCGCCGTCCACCAGCCGCAGCGACGGGAGCCGCTCGGCCAGGGTCTCGAGCACGATCTGGTCCTCGAAGCGGGCCATGCGTGCGCCGAGGCAGAAGTGGATGCCCTTGCCGAACGAGATGTGGTTGCGGGCGTTCTCGCGGCGGATGTCGAACGTGTCGGGCTCACCGAAGAGGTCGGGCTGGCGGTTGGCCGACGCGAAGTTCAGGAAGATCGGCGTCCCCTCCGGGAGCTCGACGCCGGCGAGGGTCGTCGCCCGCGTGGTGACCCGGCGCCACGACACCTGGCTCGACTCGAACCGCAGCACCTCCTCGACCGCGTTCGGGATGAGCGACGGGTCGGCGCAGATCGCGTCCCACTGGTCGCGGCGGGGGAGCAGGCACAGGAGGCTGTTGCAGATCAGCGAGGTGACCGCCTCGTGGCCGGCGAACGACAGCCCGTAGATGATCGACTCGACCTCCTGATAGGTCAGCTTCTCGGGCTCGGCGTCGTGGGCGTCGAGGAGCTCGGAGGCGAAGTCGTCGCCCCGCTGCGCCGCCTTGTCGGCCGTGAACGCCCGGCAGTAGCGCCAGTAGGCGAGCATGTGCTCGGCCAGCTCGGTCTGGTGGGCCTCGTCGGGGTGGCCCCACGAGAACGCCTTGCGGTCACCGCACCAGCTCTTGAGCAGCTCGTCGTCGGACTCGGGGAACCCGATGAACCGGAAGATCGTCTCGCCCGGCAGCGGGAACGCGAACGCCCGGACGAACTCGGTCGGCGACCCGGCGGCGACCATGTCGTCGATCAGCTCGTGGCTGCGGCGGCGGATGTAGGGCTCGAGCACCTTCATCCGGCGGTTGGAGAACCCCTGGCGGGTGAAGGCCCGGATGCGGCCGTGGTCGGGCTCCGGCCGGTTCGACATCACCGCGATCGGGTCGAAGTCGTCGGCGGACAGCACTCGCTTCGCGCCCTCCGACAGCGGGAACACCGGGTCCTGGACGTTGACCGACGCGTAGGTGTCGGGGTCGCAGAACACCTCCTCGACGTCCTCCATGCGGGTGACGACGACGTAGCCGAGCGACGGCGCGTAGTGCAGGGGGCCGAGCTCGCGCAGCTCGGCGGCCTGCGGGTACGGGTCGCGCAGGTAGTCCTCGCCGAGCGGGTCGAACCCCGCGTGGACCGGGCACCCCGGCGGCGCCCCGGTCCGTGTCTCCCGCTGGGCGTGGTAGGTGTTGGCGCTCATCTGGTGCCCTCCCCCGGGGCGTTCACGTCGCTTCGATGTGGCGGTTCAGGCCGGCGCGGTCGCGGCCGGCGCGGAGGTCGGCGCGGCGGCCGGTGTGAGCTCGTAGTGGGCGATCGTGCAGCCGACGGCGAAGATCGGGATCGGCAGGAAGAAGTCGACGACGCCGGCATCGCCCTCGGCGGCGCCGGCCACGGCCACGTAGGTGCGGATCTCGAACCCGCCCTGACCGGCGTGGCGGTAGACGTCCTCGTCGTCGTAGGACAGCAGCGCGTCGCGGTCGTTGCGGGCCCACGCATCGAGGAACGTGCGGTCCCAGTCCTCGTTGATCTTCCCGGAGTCGGGGGTGGCCGGCCAGTGGGAGATCCCGCCCGTGCCGACGAGCGCGATCCGCTCCGGTACGGCGTCGGCGGCCCGCCGCAGCGCCCGGCCGAGCTCCCACACCCGATGCATCGGCGCGAGCGGCGGGCCCTGGCAGTTGATGTTCACCGGGATCACCGGCAGGTCGTAGCCCGGCGTCAGGAAGTTGAGCGGCACCATGATCCCGTGGTCGAAGCGCCACTCCTCGGCGTAGGCCACGTCGCACGTCTGCATGACCTCGTCGATGAGCCGGCGGGACAGGTCGCGGTCGCCCGGCACCTTCGTGTGGGGGATCCGCAGCCAGTCCGGGTCCTCGATCGGGCCCTCGTAGCCCTCGGCCATGCCGAACGCGAACGACGGCATGTTGTCCATGAAGAAGTTGGCGAAGTGCTCGGCCGCGACGACGACCAGGGCGTCGGGCCGGGTGGCCTCGATCCGCTCCCGCATCCCGGCGAAGGCCTCGTAGAGCGCGTCGCGCGCGGTCGGGTCGGCGAGGTGGGCCCGGCCGGTGATCCCCGGGCCGTGGCTGCACACCCCGGCGAAGACGAGCGGCATCGTCAGACCTCCTGATCGGTGCGGTTCGGGGCGTGCTGGCCGAGGCTGGCGGCGTGGGCGTCGGTCCCCTCGTAGCCGACCATGGCGTAGACGCCCTCGCGCACCGGTCCGTGGGTCTCGATGCCGGTCCGCATGCGCTCGAGGTAGTCGGCCCACTCGATCTGCCAGAACGCGGCGTAGTGCATGAGGATCTGCCCGTTCACGCCGAGGTGGAACAGCAGCCCGATGTCGGGCTCGAGGACCGCCCGTCGCTCCTCGTCGGTGAGGTCGTAGCCGTCGAGCACCCGCTCCGGTTCGGCCCGGAACCGGTCCTGCAGGTTCCGGTCCCGGTTGAGCTGGTAGAGCACCTTCTGGACGTAGTACAAGCTCACGCGATTCTCCCGGTGGGCCCGGCGCCGCGTGGCGGCGCCGACCTGCCCCCATCATGTGTCGACCGTCACCACCCTGCCGCATCGGCGGCGATCGCGGAAGCCCTCGATTCGCGTCCCGGACCATGCGGCCGACGACCGGCGGTGGGCGGGGCCTCCCGAGCCCGTCGCCCCGGAGCGGGCGAATGCTCAGTCCGGGGCGTCGTCGTCGAGCAGGTAGCGGGGCCCGGGGCCGCGCTCGGCGGCCTCGTCGTCGGGGTTGAGGATGCTGCACGTCCGCAGCGACAGGCAGCCGCAGCCGATGCAGCTGTCGAGACGGTCCCGCAGGCGCTCCAGCACCCGGATCCGCTCGTCGATCCGGGGCCGCCACGAGGTCGAGAGCTCGGTCCAGTCCTGGGTGGTGGGCGTGCGGTTGTCGGGCAGCGAGTCGAGCGCGGTCCGGATGTCGTCGAGCGAGAGGCCGACCTGCTGGGCGATGCGGATGAACGACACCCGCCGGATCGTGTCCCGCGCGTAGCGCCGTTGACCGCCGCCGCTGCGCTCGGCCGAGATCAGGCCCTCGGTCTCGTAGAACCGCAGCGCGGAGTGCGACACGCCGGTCCGCTCGCTCAGCGCGCCGATCGGGAGCCTGGCCTCCATGCGGGCGCAACGTAGTCGGGGGCGTCGAGCTGGAGAAAGGTTGAGGTCCTGCTGCGATCGCCCTGGCCGGCCTGTGGTAGCGACCATGGGTCGCCGCGGCGGCGGCCGCTCTCGGGCGAAGGTCTCAGCCGCCCTCGTCGCCGGTGTCGGCGATCGGGGCGGGATCGTCGGTGGTGGGCGCGTCGTCGGTGCTGGCGGGCTGGGCGGCATCGGGGGCGTCCGTCAGGCGCTGGCGCTCGGTGAACCAGACCGACAGCTCGGCGTCGGGCACGATGTCGGCCACCGCCTCCTCGAGCTCGTCGATCGGCGGTGGCTCGGTGCCGATCAGGTCGACGACGACGGTGACCCCGTCGTAGCGCAGGTCGATGACGTCCACCTCCGTCTCGGTCGCAGCCCACCGTCGGGCGGCGGTGCGCAGTTCGGTGCCGATGGCGAACAGCGACGTCGCCTGGCCGTTCTCGTCGGAGTCGTCGCCGTCCTCGCCCGTTCCGCCCGTCGAGGCGTCGTCCCCGGCGGCGTCGTCAGCGTTGTCGTCGGAAGGCAGGTCCTCGACCGATGTCCGCCCGATCCACTCGACCTCGATCGGCACGTCGATGCCGAGCTCGACGCTCACCAGCTCGGACAGCTGTGACGCGGGCGGCGGCGGCGCGGCGGAGATGATGTCGAGTCGGATGCCCTTCTCGTCGACCTGGACGTCGCCGATGTCGTACGCGCCCTCCGATCCGCTCGTGAACCACTCGTCGACCAGTTCCACGAGCCGCTCGCGAAGCTCGTCCGGATCGAGCGCGGCCGCGGTCGCCGCGGCCTCCGCGTCGGTCACGCCCGCGTCCTGGGTCTGGGTCCAGCTGATCCGGACCTCGGTGTCGGGGCCCATGATCTGTTGCACGGCCCGCAGGAACGTCTCGGTGTCCGCCGGCTGGTTCGGGCCCGAGATCTCGACCAGCACCACGTTGTCGTCGACCCGCAGCTCGTCCACCCGGTCGCCGGTGCCCTGCGTCCAGCTCTCGGCCGCGGCGAGGAGGTCGGCCCGGGTCTCGCCGGCGAGCGCGGCGTTGTAGCTGGCGAGCCCGAGCGGGACGGCGACCGCGACGGTCGCCATCCCCGCGAACGCGCCGCCGCCCAGGACCCGCCAACCCTTGCGGGCCAGGCGGCGGGGCGGCACGAACCCGGTGAACACGAAGACGCCGACGCTGACCAGGACGATCGCCGCCAGGTTCGCCAGGTAGAGGAGCATGGCGCCACTGGCCAGGTCGGTGCGTCCCGCCTCGAGCGTCATGCCGACCGTGGCCAGCGGTGGCACCAGGGCGACGGCCACCGCCACGCCGGGCAGGGAGCTCGAGACGTCGCGCCGCACCGTGGCGTAGGCGCCGGCGGTGCCGGCGGCGAGGGCGACGAGCAGGTCCCGCAGGTCGGGGCTGGTCCGGGCCAGCACCTCCTCGGACAGCTCGCCCCCGGGCAGCAGCAGCGCCAGCACGCCGGCCAGGACGATCCCCTCTGCGCTGGCGGCGACCACGATCGCGGCCGAGCGGACCATGTGGCGCGACAGGCCCATGGCCAACGCCGCGGCGAGCCCGAGCACCGGCGTCATCAGCGGGGCCAGCAGCATGGCCCCGATCACGACGGCCGCCGAGTCCGCCGACAGGCCCATCACCGCGACGACGACCGACAGGGCCATCATCACCGCGAACCGGCTGCCCCACCCCGCACCGGTGCGGAGGGCGACCGCCTCCATCACCCGCTTGCGGTCCTCGGGGTCGAGGCCGCGCCGCCGCTCGATCCGCCACGGCGACAGCCACGAGCCCGTTCGTGCCGGGGGGCGCTCGCCGTTGGGCTGGGCACCGTCGCCCGTCGCCGGCGAGCCCTCGGCCACCGCCGAACCGTCGGGCCGCGGCCCGGCCGCGTCGGTGGACGACCGGGATCCGGTGCCGTGGTCGCTCGTCGCGCCGTCGGCGTTCGCTGACGTGTCGGCGCTCGGCGAGGCGTCGGCCTGCGCGGGGCGGTCGGCGTCTGCGGACGTCTCGGCGTCGCCGGCGGCGGTCATCAGCCGACGATAGGCGCCGCAACCCGCGTTGATGCGCGACGGCGCCCCGGCGCCGCCGGCCCGCTGGGTGGCGACGCCGGGGAGGCGTCGTCGCGGGCCGGTCGTCGGCCCGGACGATCAGTTGGGCGTCGGGACGCTCAGATGGAGCGCCCGGCGGCGGCCCAGTACTCGTCCTTGAGGAGCCGCTTGTAGAGCTTGCCCGTGGGGTGGCGGGGCAACTCGGGCCGGAAGTCGATCGTGCGGGGGCACTTCACGTCGGCCAGGTGCTCGCGGCAGTGGGCGATCAGCTCGCGCTCGAGCTCGGGGCCCGCGGCCGAGGGGTCGCGGGGCTCGACGACCGCCTTGACCTCCTCGCCGAAGTCGTCGTTGGGGATGCCGAACACGGCGACGTCGGCGACGGCCGGGTGCATCGCCAGCAGGTTCTCGGCCTCCTGCGGGTACACGTTCACGCCGCCGGTGATGATCATGTACGCCTTGCGGTCGGTCAGGTACAGGAACCCGTCCTCGTCGACGTAGCCCACGTCACCCAGCGTCGACCAGCCCCGGCCCTTCGGGTCGAGCGAGGCCGCGGTCTTGTCGGGGTCGTTGTGGTACGCGAACGACGACTCGCTGGCGAAGTAGATCGTGCCGGACTCGCCGGTCGGCTGCTCCTCACCGTGCTCGTCGAGGATGTGGAGCTCGCCCATGATCGCCTTGCCGACCGTGCCCTGGTGGCCGAGCCAGTCGTCGCTGTTGCAGTAGACGAAGCCGTTGCCCTCGGTGCCGGCGTAGTACTCGTGGATGATCGGGCCCCACCACTCGATCATCTTCAGCTTCGCCTCCTTCGGGCACGGTGCGGCGGCGTGGACCACGGCCTGCAGCGAGGAGACGTCGTACTTGGCGCGCACCGACTCGTCGAGCTTGAGCATCCGCAGGAACATGGTCGGCACGACCTGGCTGAACGTGACCCGGTGCTCCTCGACGAGGCGCAGGTACTCCTCGGGGTCGAACCGCTCCATGACCACGACCGTGCCGCCGAGGCGGTGGATGGCCCGGCAGAAGCGCAGCGGGGCGGCGTGGTACAGCGGGG
This sequence comes from Actinomycetota bacterium, assembly GCA_034211175.1. Classification (GTDB taxonomy): domain Bacteria; phylum Actinomycetota; class Acidimicrobiia; order Acidimicrobiales; family CAIXPF01; genus JAXHUH01. The sequence goes on along the minus strand of JAXHUH010000120.1, from coordinate 8,241 downwards.
CCGGCGACAGGTAGACGCTGTCGGCGGTCGCGCCGAACAGGAGGAGGCACAGGTTGGTGACCGAGTCGGCCTCGGAGCCGAGCGCGGTGCCGGGCAGCGGCACCGACACGCCCTTCGGCTTGCCGGTGGTGCCCGAGCTGTAGAGCATGTCCTGGCCGTCGACCCGGTCGGCCAGCGGCTCGGCGGAGGCGGCGGCGATCGTGTCCTCGTAGGACTCGTAGCCGTCGATGGCGCCGTCGAGGGCGAGGCGCAGCTTCACGTCCGGCATCTGGTCGACGAGCTCGGCGGCCTGGGCCGCCTTGTAGCGGGACGAGATGAACGCCTTCGCGCCGCAGTCGGAGATGATGTAGGCCATCTCCTCGGTCTGCAGGCGCGAGCTGAGCGCGGTGTAGACGAGCCCGGCGTAGTGGGCGCCCCACATGATCGCCAGGTACCGGGGGTGGTTCTCCAGGCAGAAGGCGACGTGGTCACCGGGCTGGAGGCCCGCGGCCCGGAACACGTTGGAGAGCCGGTTGGCCTCCTCGTCGAGCTCCCGGTACGTGATCGTCCGGCCGTCGCTCGCCATGATGACGGCGGGCTTGTCGGGTGTGGTCTGAGCGTGAGCCCCCGGGAACACGGTCCCTCCTGTGTCGTCGGACACCTCGATATTGGCGCGTCGCGCGCCGCGAAACGGCATCGAGAGGGATCGATCTGAAACCAGTGGTTCAGGTGGCCACGGACGGTGCGCATCCGGGGCCTCGCCGGAGGTCTCTGCGGCGAGTCGGACGTCGCCGCGCCGGGCGGGGCTGGTCAGTCCCCGTCCGCTCCCGGGGACTCGTCGTGGGCGTCGTCGAGCCGGCCGAGGAGGGCGGGACGGCTCGCGAGTGCCACCGCGGCCCCGAGCAGGATCGCCCCGGCCCCGCCGACGGTCGCCCGGGCGCCGATCTGGTCGGCGAGCCAGCCCTGGACGAGTGCGCCGAGCGGGTAGGCGCCGGTGAACGCCATGATCCGGAACGCCATCACCCGGCCCCGGATGTGGTCGGCGACGATCACCTGGACCGCGGTGTTCGTCGTCGAGATGACGGCCAGGAACCCACCGCCCGCCACGATCAGGGCCAGCAGGCCGACGAGGTAGGTCGGTGCGAGGGCGAACGCGATCACCGAGCCGCCGTACGCGAGGAGCGACCACCGCACGATCGTCGCCCGGGAGAACAGCCCGTCCCAGCCGCTGACGATCGGTGCGGCCATGACCGCGCCGACGCCGAGCGCCACGTTGAGGAAGCTCAGCCCGAGCGGGCCGACGTCGAACTCGTCGGCCGCGAAGACGACGGTGAACTGCTGGATCGGGTTGCCGAGCGCGCCGACGAGCACGGCGACGACCATGCCGATCACGATGCCGGGCTGGCTGCGGGTGTAGCGCACCGCCCGGCCGAACTGGCGGAGGAAGCCGCCGTTCATCGGGGAGGTCCGCCGGGGTGGGCGGGTGTGGACCAGGGCGAGGCCGACGAGGACGCACACGAACGAGATGCCGTTGACCAGGAACGCCCAGCCGGCGCCGAGGGTGGCGAGCAGGACGCCGGCGATGGCGGGGCCGAACGCCCGGGCCGCGTTGAACTGGAGCGAGTTGAGCGTGACCGCCGAGAGCAGGTCCTCCCTGGGCACCAGGTCGTTCACGAACGACTGCCAGCTCGGGATGTTGATCCCGGCCAGCAGCCCGCTCAACGTCACCAGGCCGAGGATCGGGGCCAGCTCCCGCACGCCGGCCGCCCAGGTGGCCCACAGCGCGAGGGCGGCGAGCGCCATCAGCGACTGGGTCACGATGAGGATGTGGCGGCGGTCGTAGCGGTCGGCGATCGACCCGGCTAGGGGGCCGAGCAGCATCACCGGGATGAACTGGGCGAACGTGGCGAAGCCGACCCAGAACGCGCTCGAGGTGATCTCGTAGAGGACGTAGGGGACGGTCAGGTTCTGGACCCACGTGCCGGTGTTGGAGGCGAGCGCACCACTCCAGAAGATGGCGAAGTCGCGGTGGCGCAGCGCCCGCACCGCATGGCGCAGGCCCGCGGTCGGAGGAGCCGCCGCGCCCTGGCCGGCCGGGCCACCGAGGTTGCGCGGCTCCGTGCCGCGGGGCTCGGTCTCGGTGGCGGGTTCCGGCGGCACGAGAGATGACGTTACGCCAACATGACTCGACCAGACACAGGATTCTGGCGGGACGAGACAGATGGCACGTCTCGGCGACGGCGATTCAGCCCGGCGCCGTCAGGCCCGGTCGCGGCGGGGTGTCGCTGCGTCGGGTCGCGTCGCGGTCAGTCGTTCGGGCCGCAGAGCGGGGTGGCGTCGGGCTCGTAGCCGGGGGCGATCGGTTCGAGGAGGCGGGCTGCGCAGTCGATCTCCCACGGCAGCGGCCACGGGTTGGGCAGGCAGCCGTCGAGCTCGGTGCTCTGCTGGGCCATCGCCGGCGCGAGTTGGCCGGCGCCGGGGCACTGGGTGTTCGGGTGGTGCTGGCCGAGCAGGTGGCCGACCTCGTGGTTGACCAGCATCTGGCGGTATCCGGCGAGCGAGCCGGTCCACTCGGGGGTGGCCGTGCGCCAGCGGTCGGCGTTGAGCGCCACGACCGGGCCGTTCTGGCAGCTGTAGGTGCTACGGGTCCGGTAGGGCAGGCACAGCTGGTCGACCTCGGCGCCCTCGGCCAGGACCACGGTGTAGGGCGCATTCTCGGCGAAGGTGATGTCGAAGCCGGCCTGCTCCCAGCCCCGGGGGTCGGTGAGCGTGGCCCGCACCACGTCGGCGAAGTTCGCCGTCGCGGCGTCGCCCACCCGCCGGTCGACCCGGATCACGATCCTCGTGCCCGCCTGCGGCGGTGCGGTCGAGGGAGGTGTCGTCGTCGTCGGCGGTGGCGCGGTCGTCGGCGCAGCCGCGGTCGGCGGTGGTGCGGTAGTGGTGGTCGGCGTCGCGGTTGTGGTGGTCGCGACGGTGGTGGTGGTCGTGGGTGAGGTCGTCGTCGGCTCCGGGGTCGTGGTCGACGACGAGGTCGTGGTCGATTCGAGCGGCGTCAGCGCGGTGGACGTCGACGTGCTCAGCGCCACCGGCTCGCCGTCCCCGACCGACCCGCACGCCGCGACCACCAGCGCCGCCAGGACGGCGGCAGCGAGCCGTGCGGCTCGACGTCGCGGTGGGAGGGCGGCGGGTGGACTCACCCCTCGATCATGGCGGCCCGCGCGACCGAACGCGCCGGAGCGACTCGTCCCTGGCTCAGCTCGCTCCTGCGGCGTCCCGGAAGCTCGCCAGGTCGCCCCACGCGTCGGGCTCATCGAGTGGCTGCTCGTCGTAGACGGCATAGGTCCGGTCCACGGCAGCGTCCCGGCGCGCGTCGTCCGACTCGACGTCGTGATGCTCGGGGCCGTGGTCCACGGCTCGAGCATGCCATGGACGCCCTGGCCGGCGGCCGTCAGTCGGCGAGGTTGAAGATGCGGGTGGCGTTGTTGCCGAGAAAGGCGTCGGTGGTCTCGGGGTCGAGGCCGAGGTCGGCCAGGCCGTCGAGGCAGCGCTCGGGCGAGAGCATCGGCCAGTTCGTACCGAACAGGACCCGGCTGCGACCCGGGCCCCGGAGGAACTCGACGAAGTCGCCCGGCAGTCGGGAGACCACGTAGGCCGAGGTGTCGACGTTGAAGTTGGGGTACTTGTGGGCCAGCGACACGACCTCGTCGATCCACGGGAACCCGACGTGGCCGCCGACCACGATCAGCTCGGGGAAGTCGAGCAGCACGTGGTCGAGGTACGGGATGAGGCGTCCCGGCTCGGACGGGCACAGCGGCCCGGTGTGGCCGATCTGGGTGCACAGCGGCACGCCGAGGTCGACGCACGTGGTGTAGACGGGGTAGTAGCGCCGGTCGTCGGGCGGCAGGTCCCACAGCCACGGCACGACCCGGACGGCGACGAAGCCCAGCTCGGTCACCGCCCGGCGGATCTCCCGGACCGCCTCCATCGGGCGTGAGAGGTCGGCGGTGGCGACGCCCCGGAGCCGATCGGGGGCGTCGGCGACCGCGGCCGCGACCTCGTCGTGGGAGACGAGCGAGCCGGTCGGGCCGTGCCACGCCGACAGCAGCGCCACGTCGATGCCGGCCCGGTCCATCGCGCCGAGCAGCGCCGACACCGGCGGCACGTCGACGCCCACCCCGGTCCACCGGCGCAAGGTCTCGAGCCACGGCATGGCCAGGAACCGCTCCGTCGGCTGCTGCGCCCACGCATCGACCCGCATGACGACCTCCTGCAGATTGCTTCGGGTCCGAACTTCGGACCCGAAGTATTGGCTCGTGTGGCGAGGCGCCGCAAGTGCGCCGACCTACGATGGCCGGCCGTGCGTGACGACGACCGGCTCTACCACCTGCTCGTCGTGGCCGCGCACGCCGCCCGCCGTCACACCGACACCCGTCTGCGGGAGCTCGCCGGTGTCACCGCCGCCCAGGCCGCGGCGCTGTTCGCCCTCGCCGAGCAGCCGGGCCGCAGCCAGCGTGACCTGGCGGCCACGTTGTCGGTGAACGAGCCGGCCGTCGCCGAGATGGTCGCCCGCCTGGTGGCCGCCGGCCTCGTCGTCCGCAGCCGCTCGTCGAGCGACGGCCGCACCATGGAGCTCCGCCTGAGCCAGGCCGGTCAAGAGGCGCTGGGCAGGGTCCGGCCCGCGGTGGCCGAGCTCAACGCCGACCTGTTCGGCGCGGCGTCCGACGAGGACCTGGCCGCGTTCCGTCGGGTGCTGGCCTCGATCACCGCCCGGGTCACCCCCAACCCCTAACCCCCAACCCGTTCTGGCGACCACGTGCGCCACCACGTGGCCGTGGTGGTGGCCAGTTCGGGTGGGGCGGGGGTCACCGGCGGGTTCTGGCGACCACGTGCGCCACCACGTGGCCGTGGTGGTGGCCAGAACGGGTGAAGCGGCGGTCACCAGTGGTTGCGGAGGCGCTCGGAGATCCAGGCGGGCTGGCGGGTGCGCTCGGGCAGGCCCTCGGTGATGTGGGGCTTGAGGTCGACGATGGGCGTGCCCGCGGTGGCGTCGAGGCCCCGCACCCGCACGTCGACGCCGGCCACGCCGACCAGCTCACAGGTGGTCAGGCCGAGGCGGTTGGGCCGGTCAGCCTCCCGCTCGGCGAAGATCCCGACCAACGGCCAGTCGAAGCGGTTGCCGGGATGGCGGGCCCGGGTCGAGATCGCCCGCTCGTCGACCATGTGGCAGATGAAGATCACGTCCACGTGGGAGAAGTCGCCGAGGCCGGCCAGGGTCTCGGGCCCGAACCGCTCCCGGTCGAGCGCGATGGTCGACACGATCCCGCCCCAGCGATCGTCGCCCTGGTCGAGGCGCCCACCCCGGACCATGCCGATCGGTCGGATCTCGTAGCGCTCGCTCACTCGGGCCTCCTGCGGACGGACGGGGCGCGGCGGCGCCCTCCCCGGTGGATCGGCACGACCGGCCCCGAGCTGTTCCCCGGACCCGGCGCGTGAAGAGTCCGGAAATCTCGCGTCCTCGGCGAACCGGGCCGACGAAACGTCCGTACACCAGCCGGATGAACGATCTGCACACGCGCTGACGGGCCGTCGGGCCCGTCGCCGACCCGAGGAGCGACGAGCCATGACCAACACGATCGGACGCGCATCACGGAGGCTGCACCGCCGGGCCCCGGGCCTCGTCGTCCTCGTGACGGTGATGGCCCTGCTCGCGGCCTGCGGCGGCTCCGGTGACGACACGCCGGTGGCGGCCCCCGAGCCGACCGTCGGCGCCCAGCTCGGCTCGGCGGCGACCGAGCTCGGCGATGTCCTCGTCGACCCGCTCGGCCGCACCGTCTACGCGTTCACCGACGACGCCGACGGCACCAGCACCTGCTACGACGCGTGCGCCGAGGCGTGGCCGCCGGTCGCCGGTGACCTGGCCGTGGCCGACGCCCTCGCGCCGCTCGGCTTCGACACGGTGGCCCGCGACGACGGTGCGGGCCAGCTCCGCATCGGTGGCCGTTGGCCGCTCTACACCTTCGCCGGCGACACCGGCCCCGGCGACATCGGTGGCCAGGCGTCGGGCGGCGTGTGGTTCGCCGTCGGCGTCGACGGTGCGCTCATCGGGATCGACGGCGCCGATGCCGGCGACGCAGCGGCCGGCGACGGCGCAGGGGAGGTGGTCGAGCCCGGTGAGGGTGACGAGGCCCCCGGCGCCGGCGCGGCCGACTCCGACCTGCTCACCGACACCGACGGGCTGACCGCCTACATCTTCACCAACGACACCGACGGCACCAGCACCTGCTTCGAGCCGTGCTCGACGACGTGGCCGCCGATCGACCCGGGCGAGCTCGCCCCCGGCGCCGACATCGACCCCGGTCGCCTCAGCGCCATCCAGCGCCCCGACGGCACCGCCCAGGTCACGCTCGACGGCCTGCCGCTCTACCGGTTCAAGGACGACCTCGCACCCGGCGACGTCAACGGCCAGGGCGTCGGCGACGTCTGGTTCCTCGTCGAGGCCGACGGCGACGTCCGGTACCCGCCGGCGCTGCGCCTCGGCAGCACCGACGCCGGCAACGTCCTCATCGACGGCGACGGCTTCACCCTCTACCACTTCGCCGACGACCCGTTCGGCGCCAGCATCTGCAACGACGCCTGCGCACAGACGTGGATCCCGGTCCCGGCCGACGCGCCGCTCGACCCGTCGCTCGACCCGACCCAGTTCGGCCGCTTCCTCCGCCAGGACGGCAGCCGCCAGCTGATGTTCGACGCCAAGGGTCTCTACCGGTACTCGGGCGACGAGAACCCCGGTGACGCCAACGGCGTGCTCGTCCAGCCCGAGGGCACGTGGACGCCGGTCGCCGCCGAGCACGTGGACCTCGTCGAGGTCGCGGCCGACGCGGCCGCGGTCGCCCCGGTCCCCGCCGCACCGGGCCAGGTGTCGACGATCGAGACGTCGCTCGGCACCGTCCTCGCCGACCCGCTCGGCCTGACCCTCTACGGCTTCGTGCCCGACTCCGCCACCGAGGCGACGTGCCTCGACGGGTGCGCGCAGACGTGGCCGCCGGTGCGGGTCGACGTGACCGTCGCCGACATCGCCGCCGACACCAGCGGGATCATCCGCGCCGACGGCGTCGGCCAGCTCGTCATCGGCGCCTGGCCCGCCTACACCTTCTCCGGTGACGCCGCCCCCGGCGACGTCAACGGGCAGGGCAGCGGCGGCAACTGGTTCGCCATCGCTCCCGACGGCTCGCTCGTCGGTCGCTGAACGGCCCGCCGCCACGGCGGCGGGCAACCGGCGCCGGAGGACGCCATGTCGGACACCATCTCGAACCGGCCCGCACCGCGGGCGCGGGCGGTCGCGCTCGTCACGACGCTCGTGCTGCTCACCCTCGGCGCCCATCTCATGTTGCGGGCGATGGACGGCGTGCTCGCCGCCATGTACCCCGCCGGGTGTGCGTCCGCTTCGATCGCCGACGTCCAGCCCTCGCCGTGGCACCGGGTGGACGCGGTCGACGTGGCCCGGGCCACCGAGACCTGGCACGCCCACACGCTGGAACGTCACGACCCGGCCCGGGTCGAGCGGCTCGCCCCGTGCGCCAGCCGCCTCGTCCCCGGTGACGCCCCCGAGTCGCTGCCGCGGGGTGCGTTCGCGTCCGCCAAGGGGATCTACGAGGAGTGGCTCGCCTGGGAGGCGCTGCTCCTGGTTCCGCTCCAGGCCGGCTCGCTGCTGGCGATCGCCTGGTTCGCGCGTCGACGGGTCCCGTTCGGGCCGGTCGCGGCGGCGGTCGCGGTCGGTGCGGTCGGTGCCTGGACCGCCAACGTCGCGCTGCGGGTGGTGCTCGTCGACGCCTGGGCCGCGGCCCAACTCGGTGGGGTCGTGAACCCGACGACGCTCGACCTCGGGCTCCTCGGCGTGGCGTCGTGGGCTCGCTGGATCGGGTTCGCCACCGCGACGGTCGCGCTCGCCGCGGTCCTCGCCCGCCCCGTGCTCGCCGAGGTCGGCCGGGCACTGCGGGGCTGGCGGGGCTCGCTGCTCCCCGGTGTCGTCGCGCTCGGGTTCTCGTTCTGCCTGCTCACGTTGCCGCAGGCGGCGGATGCCATCCGCCGCTGGGACGGGCCCCAGGTCACCATCACCCTGGCCGTCGTCACCCTCCTCAGCGTGCTCGTCGCCGCCGGGGACGTGGTCGTCGATGCCGTGCCGTCGTTCCGGCCCGCCACCGGCCGGCGAGGGGCGTGGCCCCCGGCCGTGGCCGCGGTCGTGCTCGGCGCGCTCGCGGCCGC
>JAXHUH010000119.1:0-18943 GCA_034211175.1 Actinomycetota bacterium | reverse complement strand
GCGCCGTGGTGCCGTTGGGCGCCGGTGCCGCGGGCGCGCTCGCGCCGTTGGCGGCCGTCTGGCCGTTCGGCGCGGCGGCAGGGCCCACCGGCAGTGTCGGGGTGTAATCGGAGAAGAAGTCGCGCCAGGAGTCGCCAACGGATTCGGGGTCGGCGACGTAGCGCTCGTACATCTCGTCGACGAGCCACGCGTTGGGGCCCATCGCCTGGGAGGACGGATGGTCAGCCACGTCGTCTGATGGTACCCGGGTCGGACGTCCCGACCCTTGGGCGGAGCGCCCCATTTGCACCGTTCCCGTTCGCCCCCGGGTCCCGATCCGGTCGCCGGCGGCGTCGGCGCGGTGGGCGTGGGCGCCCCGCCCGCGCCGATCGGCTCAGCGGCGGCGGTTCGCGACCCGCTCGACCATGCGCCGGACGGTGGCCTCGTCCTGGACCCCGGGGAGCCCGACGGCGCCGTCGAGGAGCCACGTGGGTGTGGCGCCGATGCCGTGCTCGTTGGCCTCGGCCTTCGAGGCGTCGACCGCGTCGAAACCCTCGGGGTCGTCCCACCAGGCGGCGACGTCGTCGAGGCCGCCGACCTCGGCGACGATCGCCTCGGCGGCGCCCGGTGTGGTGAGGTCGCGGCCCCGGGCCCAGATGGCCTCGAACCAGGCGTCGTCGAGCGCCTCGAACCGCTCGGGGCGCCGCAGGCGGACGAGCTCCGCGAAGGCCAGCATCCGGCGGCTGTTGGGCAGGGCCGGCGGCGCGGAGAACGCCAGGCCGACCTCGGCGCAGCGGCCGCCGATGGCGAGCAGCGTGGCCTCCAGCCGTCCGCCGCGGCGCACCGGTACCCCGTCGGTCGAGAACTCGGGGTGGAGCTCGTAGGGCATCGTCGTGACCGTCACCCCGAGCTCGTCGAGCACAGGAGCGACGGACCGGCCGAGCCAGCACCAGGGGCACACGTAGTCCCGCCACAGGATGGCGTCCATGGGCGGCGACCGTAGCCGGGCACGCCGGCGCGGCCCCAGGTGCCGTCGAGGCGTCGGCGGCCGGCTCGGCGGCGTCGGGTCGGCCGTTGGTTCGGCGCCCCCGGCGCTCCTCTACGCTCGGCCGGGTGCGCATCGCCACGTGGAACGTGAACTCCCTCAAGGCCCGGATGCCCCGCGTCGAGGAGTGGCTCGCCGAGATGGAGCCCGACGTCCTGTGCCTGCAGGAGACGAAGCTGTCCGACGAGGCGTTCCCGGCGCTCGCGTTCGAGGCGCTCGGCTACGAGTCGGTCCACCACGGCCAGGGCCAGTGGAACGGCGTCGCCATCCTCTCCCGGGTCGGGATCACCGGGGCGACGAACGGCTTCGACGACGGCGACGAGCCCGACCCCGACGCCCGGGCGATCACCGCGACCTGTGGTGGGGTGCGGGTCACGAGCGTGTACGTGCCCAACGGCCGCACCCTCGACGACGACCACTACACCTACAAGCTGCGCTGGCTCGAGCGGCTCCGACGGGTTGCCGCCGAGCACGCGGACGAGCCCACGGTGATCTGCGGCGACTTCAACATCGCCCCCGACGACCGCGACATCTGGGACCCGGCCGCGTTCGTCGGCAGCACCCACGTGAGCGCGCCCGAGCGCGAGGCGTTCGAGGCCCTGCTCGAGTGCGGCTTCACCGACGCGCTGCGGGCCCGCCACGGCGACGTCGGCCTCTACACGTACTGGGACTACCGCGACGGGAACTTCCACAAGAAGAAGGGCATGCGCATCGACCACCTGCTGGTGAGCCGGCCGCTGGCCGAGCACCTGCGGTTCGTGTTCGTCGACCGCAACGCCCGCAAGGGCTCGAAGCCGTCGGACCACACCGCGGCGATCGTGGAGCTGGCGTGGGCGCCGGCGGAGGAGGCGGCGGCATGAGCGATGCCCGCGGGGATCAGCCCGACCAGCACGCCGGCCGAGACGCTGACCGACAGGCGGACAACGAGGCGACCTGGCTCGACGCGGCCGCCGTCGAGCGGCTCGGCGTCCAGCTCGGTCGCGAGCCCGAGCCCAACCGCATCGCCCACGAACGGGCGAGCGACGCGGTCCGCCGCCTCATCGACGTGCTCCACCGGTGTGCGGCGCCGGCCGAGGCGTACGAGGCGGTGGCGACCACCGTCGAGGGCCTCGTCGAGGACCTCGGCACCCATCCCCGCCTGACGACCCGGGGTGCGTTCGAGCACCTGGCTTCCGGCTCGGGTGATGCCGCCGGTGGTGAGGCGCTGGCGCCGTTCAGCCACTTCGACCTCGGCGCGCTCGTCGGCCCGCTCAACGCCATCGCCCCTCCCATCCACCTGCGGCCGACGACCTCCGGCGTGACCGGCACCGTTGTCTTCGGCGACCCCTACGAGGGCCCGCCCGGCCACGTCCACGGTGGGTTCGTCGCCGCCGCGCTCGACGAGGTCCTCGGCATGGCCCAGGGCCTGTCCGGCCGCCCCGGGATGACCGCCCGCCTCGACGTCAGCTACCGGCGCCCGACCCCGCTGCACCGCGAGCTCGAGCTCGGCGCCCGGATCGTGTCGGTGCGGGGCCGCAAGATCACCGTCGAGGGCGAGGTGCGCCACGACGGCGAGGTCACGGCCGAGGCGACCGGCCTGTTCATCTCGGTCGACTTCGAGGCGATGCGGGCCGCGATGGCCGCCGCCGAGGCGGCCGGCTCCGGGGACGGCTGAGCGGCGCGGCCGGCGCGCCCGGCCGGCTCAGCTCCCGGGGGACGCCGCGGTCGGCCCGGCCGCCCGCTCGACGACCTCGAGGATCGAGTCGGCCCAGCGGCTCGCCCGCACCGGCCCGATCTCGGCGATGGCGGCGACGTCCGCGGGCGTGCGGGGCCGCGCCGCGGCCACGGCGGCCACCGCGGCGTCCGAGAGCACGTGGTCCGGCGCGACGTCGGCGGCCTTGGCGCGTCGTCGCCGCCACGAGTCGAGCGCCTCGGCGACCGGGTCCCCACCCGGTGCGCCGGCCGGTCGCAGCCGGGCCCGCTGGGGCGCGAGGACCGCGGTCGCCAGGCCCGGCGGCCGATCGTTCTCCTCGGCGGCCAGACGGGCCACGGTGGCCTCGATGACCTCGACCCAGGGCGACGGCTCGGTCTGCGCGACCCGCTCGCCGAACCGGCGCCGCTTCGACCACGAGAAGCGGACGATCTCGGTCGCCCGGGTGATGGCGACGTGGAGGAGCCGACGCTCCTCGTCGAGCGCCGCGGGGGTCGTGGCGTGGCTGATCGGCACGCAGCCGTCCTCCAGCGCGCAGATGTGCACGACCGGCCACTCCAGGCCCTTGGCGGCGTGGAAGGTGGCGACGTCGACCGCGTCGGAGCGGGCATCGGGCGCCTCGGCCGTCGTCAGCCAGGACGTGAACCGCTCGACGGACGGGGCCGGGTCGATCGCCGCGTAGTCGTCGGCGAGCGCGACCAGCGCGTCGACCAGCTCCGGGTCCGGCCGGCGACCGGCGCGGCGCCCGCTCCCGGCGTCGGCCGGCTCGGCGGCGGTCTGCTCGGGATCGGTCTGGTCGGGATCGGCCAGCATCGCCAGCTCGCGGCGGGCGACGGCCCAGTCGAGGCCCTCGAGTGGCAACAGCGCGGCGTCGAGCACGTCGCGCCGGGCGATGCCGCCCCGCACCCGGTGGGGGATGCCGGCGGCGGCCAGGGCCTGGGCGACGCCCACCGCGACGGCGTGGGTGCGGACCAGGACGGCCTGATCGGACCAGGAACGGCCCGGCGCCCGCAGGTCCCGCACGGTGCGGGCGAGGCCCCGGTACTCCTCGGTGTCGGACTCGTACGACGTCAGCTGGGGCAGCGGGCCGGAGCGGCGCGTCGGTGGGACCGAACCCTCGCCGAGCACGGCGCGGCCCACGGCCACGACCTCGGCCGTCGAGCGGTGGTTGGCCCGCAGCTCGACCGTGCCGCACGGCCCGAACCACCGGTGCAGCTCGGTCAGGTAGCGGGCGTCCGCGCCGTTCCACGCGTAGATCGCCTGGTCCGCGTCGCCGACGACGCACAGGTCGCGCCGGTCGCCCATCCACGCCTGGAGGAGCGCGAACTGCAGCGGGTTGACGTCCTGGAACTCGTCGACGAACACGTGGCGCACCTGCCAGCGCACCGCGGCGCCGAACGCGGTGTCCCGCACGAGGTCGTGGGCGCACAGGCGCAGCAGGTCGTCGAAGTCCACGACCCGGCGCTTCGTCTTCGTCTGCTCGTAGCTGGCGAACAGCTCGGCGACCCGGCCCGCCGGGCCCGGCGGGCGGCGGTTGGCGTCGCGGGCCGCGTCGGCGTAGGTCTCCGGCGTGACGAGGCGGGCCTTCGCCCACGCGATCTCGGTGGCGACGAGCCTGGCGTAGCCCGGATCGTGACGATCCAGCAGGCGCCCGATGAACGGTGCCGGCCGGTCGAGCACGGCCGGTGGCCGGATGCCGCGGTCGGCCCACCGCGAGCGCAGCTGCGCGTAGGCGATCCCGTGGAAGGTCCCCGCCGCCGGGACCTCGCGCAGCCCGAGCCCGGCGAGGCGGCGGCGCAGCTCGCCCGCGGCGCGCCGGGTGAAGGTCACCGCGAGCACGAAGCGGGGATCGAGGTCGCCCGTCGCGGCCCGGTACCCGATGCGGCGGGTCAGCACCCGGGTCTTGCCCGACCCGGCGCCGGCGAGCACGACCAGTGGCATGTCGGTCGCGGTGACCGCGGCGAGCTGGGCCTCGTCGAGCCCGGCGGTGATCGCGCCGACGTCCATCGGCGGAGAGCGTATCGACCACCCCACGGCCCCGAGGCGATGGCCCCGAGGTGACGGTCGCGGGCGGCTGCGTCGGGCGACGTCGTCCGCGTCGACCGGGTCCTGGCGGCCGTGCCGCCGGTCGTGGCGGCGGGGCTAGCTTGGCCGGGTGACCCCCATGAGCGAGGAGCGCTTCGAGCAGCTCGTCGCCGACGCCCTCGACGACCTGCCCCCGGAGCTGGCGGAGCTCATCGACAACCTCGCGGTGTTCGTCGAGGACCGCCACCCGGACGAGCCCGACCTGCTCGGCCTCTACGAGGGCGTGCCGCTCACCGAGCGGGACGGCGGCTACGGCGCCTACGGCGGTCTCGTCATGCCCGACCGGATCACGCTCTACCGCCTCGCCCTCTGCGAGGTGTGCGAGGACACCGACGAGCTGTGCGAGGAGGTCGTCGTCACCGTGGTCCACGAGGTCGCCCACCACTTCGGCATCGACGACGAGCGCCTCCACGAGCTCGGCTGGGCCTGAGCCGCGCGCCCGTCGGGGCCGCGACCCGACCGGTCCGGCGCCGCGACGGCGGGCGACCTACGATGGCGCCGTGCCGTTCCCCGAGGAGCTGTTGAGCGAGGACGAGGAGGTCATCCTCGACCTCCGTCCCCACTGGTGGTACATCACGCCGTCCGGCATCGGGCTCGGTGCGGCACTCCTGCTGGGGCTCGTGTCCCTGGCCAACGACTGGCCGTCGCCGGTCAAGGTCCTCGCCGCGCTCGTCATCCTCGTGGCGCTCGGGTACTTCGCGTTGAACTACGCCCGCTGGGCGACCACGAGCTTCGTGGTGACCACCCAGCGCCTCGTGTTCCGCAGCGGCCTCGTGACCAAGTCCTCGGTCGAGATGCCCCTCGACAAGATCAACACGGTCACGTCGAACCAGAACATCTTCGAGCGGGTCATCGGCGCCGGTGACCTCGTCATCGAGTCGGCGTCCGACCAGGACCAGCTCTTCACCGACGTCCGCAAGCCCGACGCCGTGCAGCACGAGATCAACCGCCAGCGCGACCGGGCCGACCGCCGCCACCGCGACGGCTACTCGAGCGGGCCGCCGGCGATGCACCAGCCGACGCCGCCGCCCGAGTCCGAGTCGATCCCCGACCAGATCGAGCGGCTGGCCCAGCTGCGCGACCGCGGGATCATCTCCGAGACCGACTTCCAGGCCAAGAAGGCCGACCTCCTCAACCGGATGTGAGGCCTCCGGGCCCGACGGGGCGTCCCGATGACCCGGCGGCGAGCGGCCCGGGCGACCGTGCGCGCACGGCGGGCTCGGTCGGCACGGCCTGATGCGCGTCGTCAGCCTCGTTCCCTCGGCCACCGAGTCGCTGCTCGACTGGGGCGTCACCCCGGTGGCGTGCACCCGGTTCTGCGAGCAGCCCGACCTTCGCCACGTCGGCGGCACCAAGGACCCGGACGTCGCCGCGATCGTCGACCTGGCCCCCGACCTCGTCGTCATGTGCGAGGAGGAGAACCTGCGGGCGCACCACGACGAACTCGTGGCCGCGGGGCTGCGGTGCCACACCGTGCGGATCTCGTCGGTCGCCGACGTGCCGGCCGAGATGGCTGCCCTGGCCGACGCCGCAGGGCTCGACCCCGCGGCATCAGCGGTCGAGCTGCCCGAGGGCGTGCACCGGGCCGCGGGCGGTGCCCACGGAGCGGTGCGACCCCGGGCCTTCGTGCCGATCTGGCGTCGGCCGTGGATGTCGCTCAACCGCGACACCTACGGGTCGTCGCTGCTCGAGCACCTCGGCATCGACAACGTCTGCGCCGATGACGACGTGCGCTACCCGGAGGTCGGGCTCGACGAGATCCGCCGGCGCCGGCCCGACGTGGTGCTGGCCCCGACGGAGCCGTACCCGTTCGGCGAACGCCACCTCGCGGAGCTCCGCGAGATCGCCCCGGCCGTGCTCGTCGACGGCCAGGACCTGTTCTGGTGGGGGACCCGCACGCCGGCGGCCATCGGCCGGCTGGCGTCGGCGCTCGCCACCGTGACCGGCTGAGCGGGCGGCCCGGCCGGGCTCACTCCGCGGACGCGGTGACCCCGGCCGACTCCTCGACGGCGTCCGCGAGCCGGCGGACACCCTCGCTGATGCGCATGGCCTCGCCGGCCGCGCTCGACACGCCGGTGGCGATGACGTCGATCGCCGTCTGGTCGGCCACCGCCTGGGCGATGCGGGACTGGAGCTCGTCGATGTTGCCGACGATCTCCGCGATCTGACGGATCACCGCGACCGCGTTGGTCGTGTCGTTGCGGATCGCACTCACCCGGTTGGCGATGTCGCCGGCGGCGTTCGTGCTCTGGGACGCCAGTTCCTTCACCTCGTTGGCGACCACGGCGAACCCCTTGCCGGCCTCACCGGCCCGTGCCGACTCGATCGTCGCGTTGAGCGCCAGCAGGTTGGTCTGCTCGGCGATGTCGGTGATGACCTGGAGCACCGCGCCGATCTCTGCGCTCGAGTCGCCGAGCCGCTGGATCGACGTGTCGGCCTCCCGGGCGCTCGTCACCGCGGTCGAGGCGACGGTGCTCGCCTCCGTGGCGTTCGTGGCGATCTCGCTGATCGAGCCGCGCAGCTGGGCGACCAGCTCGGATGCCTCGGTCATCGCCGACGCGAGCTGGCCGACCGTGGCGGTGAGCTCGCGCGCCTCGGCGCTGGCGGCCACGGTCAGCTGACGCCGCCGCTCGGCCCGCTGGGCCGACGCCTCGAGCTCCTGGGCCCGCTCCCGATCGGCGATGGCACGGCGCTCGAGCTCCTCGCGCTGGGCCCGGTCCGCCTCGTCGCGCTCGCGCTCGATCACCGCGTGGGCCCGCTCCTGGTGGTGCCAGAGGACCCCGATGAAGATCACCAGCACCACCACGAAGACCGCGTGGATCAGCGCCCACTTGACCGGCTCCTCCTGGGAGATCACCCGATCGAACACCGACTCGGGGACCAGGATGCTCATGCCGATGTGGTGCACGAGCACGAAGGCGATCGCCGCGAACATCGGGCGCCAGCTCTGGTAGAGCGTCACCAGCGTGAGCGCGACGAACAGGTGGAAGTGGGCCTCGATCAACCCGCCGGTCAGGTGGATCAGCGCCGCCGACGAGATCAGCAGCCCGAGGCTCGCGACCGACGCCTGGAGGGCCCGGCCGGTGACCAACGTGGCCGCGACCGCCGCGGCGACGACCGGGATGTTGTCGATGAGGCCGTGCTCGAAGCCCTCGGGCCCGAACGCCCCGACCAACACCAGCACGGGGACGTGGAGCCACAGGATCACCAGGATCGACTTGTGCCGTGCCGCGAACTCGCCGTCGGGGAGGGGAACTCCACGAGGAAGTCGGAAACCGGAGGCCGTCGCCGAGCCGGACGGGGCGACGGGGCGCGGGCTGACGATCGAATCGGTCACCTCCCGTTCGTCGACCCTTGGAGACGGCGGCTTGATGAAGGATGCCGATGCTCCGGGTGGCCCATACCACGGTCGGGGCAACCCGTCCGGGCGGCGGGGCCCGGCGCGATCACGACTAGGTTGATGGTCGATGGTCGCTCGCCTCGCCGTCGACCTCGGTTCGACCACGATCACCGCTGCGATGGCTGTCGACGGCCACGCCGAGATCCTTCGCCTCGGACGCGACGGAGTGCACGCGCCTGCCGTGGTGTACGTCCCCGACTCGGGGCCGCTCCTCATCGGCGATGACGCCGAGGACCGGGTGCTGTGGGAGCCCCACCGGATCGCCCGTCGCTTCACCGAGCGCATCGGCGACCCGGCACCCCTCCACATCGGCGGGTCGACCTGGGGCCCCGATGCGCTCGTGGCCGAGGTGCTGCGCTGGATCGGTTCGCTCGCCGGGCGCCGACCGGACCTGGTCGTCGCGTCACACCCGGGCCGCTGGGGCGAGCACAAGATCGGCCAGCTCGGCAATGCCCTGCGCAGCGCGGCGGGGGAGGTGCCGGTGGAGCTCGTTGCCGCGCCGGTCGCCGCCGTCTACCACCACCTCGACCGGGGTGAGCTGCGGGCCCCGGCGACCGTTGCCGTGGGCGACTTCGGCGGGCTCGGGTTCGAGGCGTCGGTCGTGCGCATCGACGACGACGCCAACGTGACGCTCGCCGGTCGCTCCGAGGTGCTGGGTGACGTCGCCGGCGCCGACCTCGACCACGTCATCAGCGGACTGGCCGCCGAAGCCGTCGGTGTCGACGTCGGGCTGTTCCACTCGACCGACCGCACCGCGCTCGAGGAGGTCGACGCCCTGCGCCGGGTGGCGAGGGACGTCAAGCACCGCCTCTCCGCGGAGACCGCGGTGACGTTCGAGGTCCGCCTCGGCGGCGTCGACCGCGAGATCCGCATCACCCGCGGCGAGTTCGAGTCCCGGGCCCGCCCGGTGATCGACCGCGCCGTGCGCGGCCTCGATCTCACGGTCGCCTCGCTCGGCGTGGAGCGCGACGAGCT
Source organism: Actinomycetota bacterium (assembly GCA_034211175.1). Lineage (GTDB taxonomy): Bacteria > Actinomycetota > Acidimicrobiia > Acidimicrobiales > CAIXPF01 > JAXHUH01. Next base: position 9,769 of record JAXHUH010000119.1, on the reverse strand, counting down.
CGACGCCGTCGTCCTCGTCGGCGGATCGGCCCGGGTCCCGATGCTGGCGGCCGCGACGATCGGCGCGCTCGGCGCATCGATCATCACCGGCGTCGACGCGGCGGAGGCCGTCGTGCGCGGGCTCGATGTCGCCAGCCGGGCGTCCGCAGCCGTCCGCCTGCCCGCGGCGGGACCCGTCCCGGCCCGGGCCCGGTCGGCGCCGGACGACCGGCGTGGTGATGCCGGCCCCGCGGCACCGCCGCCGATCGATCCCGGGCGGCCACCGCCCCCGCCGCCGTACGACCCCGGTGCCCGCCGCGTCGCCCCGGTGCCCGCCGCGCGCGACGCCGATGCCCCGGGCGTCGGAGGTGTCGGGGCCGAGGCCGCGGCGCCCGAGCGGGTGGGGATCGTTCCCGACCTGGCCGCCCGGTCGGAGGCGGCGACCGGTCTGCGGGTCGCGGTCCACCTGCCGTCGGGCGAACGTCGCCCCCTCGCCGCGGGGACGTGGACGCTCGGGCGGGCGAGCACCGCCAACGTGCGCATCGTCGACCGCCGGGTGTCCCGCTGGCACTGCGAGCTGCGGGTCGGTGACGACGGCTCGGTCGTCGTCGTGGACCTCGGCTCGAAGAACGGCGTCGTGGTCGGGTCCGAGCGCCGCAGCGTCCACCGGCTGACGTCGACCTCCGAGCTGCTCCTCGGGCCCGTGCGGGTGCTCGTCGAGATCATGTGAGCGCACCGGGCGGCGCCGGTGGATGTGCGAGGCGCCGACGGGTCGGGTAGGACACGGGGCGTGAGCATCGGGCAGGTCCGGGACAACAGCGAGCGGTCGAGGTGGGAGCTGCACGAGGAGGGAAACCTCGTGGGGATCGCCGACTACGTGGTGCGCGACGACGTCGTCGTCATCACCCACACGGAGATCCACCCGTCACGCCGGGGCAAGGGCCTCGCCGAGCATCTCGTGCGCCACGCGCTCGACGACGTCCGGGCCGCCGGGCGACGGGTCGAGCCCCGGTGCTGGTACGTCGCCGAGTTCCTCGACGCCAACGACGACTACGCCGACCTGCGCCCCGGCTGAGACAGGCCCCGGCCGCCGACACCGGTGCACGGGTGGCCCGGCGCGGACCATCGGGCCCGGGCGCTCACGGTTCCGTGGCGGCCCCCGGCTCGTCGCCGTGCCCGCCGGCGATGAGGTTGAGGAGCGCGACGTGCTGCTCGAACGCGGCGCGCCCGGCGGGCGTGGCGGACAGCCACGTCCGGGTGCGACGACCCTCCTGCACCTTCGACACCTCGACGTAGCCGGCGTCCGCGAGCTTGGTGAGGTGCTGGGACAGTGCCGAGTCGCTCAGCTCGACGGTGTCGCGCACGAAGCCGAACTCCACCTTCTCGACGGCGTTGAGCGTGGCCATCACCGAGAACCGGGCCGGGGAGTGGATCGCCCCGTCGAGCAGCTTGCGCGGGTGGGTCACGACCGCCGGCGCTCGAGGAGGGCGGCGACGAGGAACGGTGAGGCCATGAGCGCCGACGCCGCAGCCCACGGTGCGACCGCGTTGCCCGCCTGCCAGCGGACCAGCGGCCCGACCACGAACAGGTAGCTACCGAACCAGACGACCATGGCGGTCAGTCGTCGGCGGGTGGCGCCGCGGGGGTGGGCGGCGTGGGCGCGCGCCCACCGCTCGAGCACGATGCCGGCCGCGACGACCGCGGCCCCGACCACCAGGTGGCCGGCCATCGACTCGGCGACGGTGTTCAGGACCAGGATCCAGGTGAATCCGAGCAGCCCGGTGGCCAGGAGGTAGGTGGCGTACCAGCTCGTCGCCTCCCGGGTGCGGCGCCCGGCCCGATCGGCCGCCTCCAGGGCCGCTCGGGCCGAGAGCTCTCGTTCGTTGGGCATGGTGCGCGACCTCCGTGGTGCCGCCGCGGCGCCGGGTGGCACCGCAGCGCTCGACAGCGACCACTTTAGCAAGCTTGAAGTCGTTGCGATGTCCCAAAGTGGTGGCGCGTGGGGGCACCCGGTGGGTCAGCGGTTGATGGGGCCGGACGTGTCGCGCAGGGACGAGAGGTCACGGCCGGCGCGCACGGCGAGGATCTCGGCGCAGATGGCGAGCGCGGTCTCGGCCGGGGTGCGGCCGCCGAGGTCGAGGCCGACCGGGCCGTGGACCCGGTCCAGGTCGTCGTCGGTCGCGCCCGAGGCCCGCAGGCGCTCGGCCCGGGTCGCCTGGGTCCGGCGGGAGCCGAGCGCACCGATGAAGAACGCGCCCGAGCGCAACCCGGCGAGCAGCGCGTCGGGCCCGACGATCGGATGGTGGGTGGTCACGACGAGTGCGTCGGCCGCACCCAGGGCGCCGGCGGCGTCGATCGCGGCCTCGTCGGGGACGAGGTCGACCAGCCAGCCGAGGGTCCGGGCCTGTTCGCCGAGGGCGTCGGCGACCTCACCGCCGCCGGCGACCACCACGCGGGTGCGGGGATCGAGCCGTTCCAGGTGCACGGCAGCGCCGTCGCCGGTCTCGAGGAGGCGGCGCACCTCGCGTGGCGAGTCGAGCAGTGCGCGGGCCGCCTCGATCACCTCCGCGTCGAGCCCGGCGGCGCCGAGCGTGCCGTCGGTGGCGTCCGCCGTCACCACGAGCGAGCGCGGCGCGTCGGGGACGACCGTCGTCGTGGCGACCACGAACGAGCAGCCGGCGGCCACGCTGTCGAACAGCAGCGCGGGCAGGCTCTCGAGCGGTTCGACGACGACGGTCGCGGAACCCCCGCAGCTGAGCCCGGCGGCGCCCGCCTGGGGTGTCGCCAGCTGCACCGACAGCGCACGGCCGCGTGCGGTGCCCAGCGTCTCCCCGATGGCCGGTGCCACGCTGGCGTCGACGGCGTCACGCAGGAGCGAGCCGGCCCGGCGCCCGCCGTCGGCGACCACCATCGAGCTCTCGTACTGGGCCGCGCCGAACCCGCTCACCCCGATGGCCCGGACCAGGGCGGCGGCCCGGCCCTCCCGCCGCCAGGCGTCGATCTCGGCGAGGAGCTCACGCATGGGCGCAGCATTGCCCGTGGTGACCGGGCTTGGCAACGGCACCGCCCGCCGTCGCGCGCGTCGAGGGGCCAGTACCGGTGCGGTCGGACCGGCGCGACCTCAGCGACCGTCGCGACGCATCGGCAGGTGCATGATGCCGTCCTCGTCGAACGGCTCACCGTCGGCGGCGAAGCCGAAGCGCTCGTACCACGCCCGCAGGTGGAGCTGGGCGTCGAGCACGACCGGCCCGTCGCCGTGGTCGCCGAGCGCCTCGGAGATCAACCGGGCGGCGAGGCCCCCGCTGCGGTGCCGCGGATCGGTGACGATGCGCCCGAGGCGCACGGCGGCCCCCTCGGTGAGGACGCGCAGGTACGCGCCGATCGACCCGTCGCCGTCCTCGAGCCACAGGTGCCGGGCGCCCGACTCGAGATCACGGCCGTCCGGGTCCTCGTAGACGCAGTCCTGCTCGAGCACGAACACCCGCGAGCGCAGTCGCAGGATCTCGTACGCGGTGATGGCGTCCAGCTCGCTCCACCGGGCGCGCCGCAGCGTCCACCCCGTCGGGACGCCCGTCCCCGCCGTCGACTCCCGACGCCTGCTCACGTGCGGATCGTAGCCACGGCCGGGATCACCCATGCTCGCGACCGGCCGTCGTTCGCCGCGCCGGGCCGTCCGGCCCCGGGTGGCGGAGGTGCCGGGCCCCGCACGCCGGGCTAGGTTCGCATTCCATGCCGACGACGACCGTGGCGACCACCGAGATCGAGCTGTGGTACGACGAGTTCGGCGAGGTGGGGGACCCGCCGCTCGTGCTCATCATGGGCCTCGCGACCCAGGCCATCGCCTGGGAGGACGACTTCTGCGAGGGCCTCGTCGACCGTGGGTTCCGCGTGATCCGCTTCGACAACCGCGACATCGGCCTCTCCCAGGACCTGTCCGACGCACCGGGCGCGTCCGTCGACCTCGGTGCGCTCCTCGCCGATGTGATCGCCGGGAAGCTGCCCGAGCCGCCGTACCGCATCGCCGACATGGCCGAGGACACGCTCGGGCTCCTCGACCACCTCGGCATCGACCGGGCCCACGTCGTCGGTGCCTCGATGGGCGGGATGATCGCCCAGCAGCTCGCCATCGACCACGCGGACCGGGTCGCGACGCTCACGTCGATCATGTCCACGACGGGGGAGGCGGCCTACGGCCAGGCGAGCCCCACCGTGATGAGCGCGTTCGTCGCCCCACCGCCGACCGGTCGCGAGGCGGTGATCGATCGTTCGGTGGAGGTGAGCCGGATGATCGGTTCGCCCGACCTGTTGGACGAGGCGATCATCCGGGCCCAGGCCGAGCGGGCGTACGACCGCTCGTTCCGGCCCGAGGGCGCGGCCCGTCAGCTCGCGGCGATCCTCGCCTCGCCCGACCGTGCCGCCGGCCTGCGCGAGTTGCGCGTGCCGACGCTGGTGATCCACGGTGACGCCGATCCGTTGGTCGCCCCGTCCGGGGGTGAGCGGACCGCAGAGCTCGTGGAAGGTGCGGAGTTGGTGGTCATTCCGGGGATGGGGCACGACCTGCCGCCCAACCACTGGGCGCTGGTCATCGAGTCCGTCACCTCGTTGGTGGCCCGCAACGCCACTTGATCGGGCGGCGTGGCCGAACGGCCGCCGCTGGCGACCAGCACTGAACGAGCGATCGATGGGACCGGCTCGACCGACGACCGGCTGACACGACAGGACGAGGAGAACATGGGACCTCTCTCGGGTTTCACCGTCATCGAGATCCAGGGGATCGGCCCGGGGCCGTTCTGCGCCATGATGCTGGCCGACATGGGCGCGACCGTGATCCGGGTCGACCGGGCCGGCAGCGTCCCGGCGTCTGCGCCCGCCGGTTCGCCGCCCGACGCCCTCGCCCGGGGGCGCCGATCGGTGGCCGTCGACCTGAAGAACCCCGACGGCGTCGAGACCGTGCTCTCGCTGGTCGAGAAGGCCGATGCGCTCCTCGAGGGCTTCCGGCCGGGGGTGGCCGAGCGGCTCGGCATCGGGCCCGACGAGTGCCTCGCCCGCAACCCGAAGCTCGTCTACGGGCGCATGACCGGCTGGGGCCAGGACGGCCCGTGGTCCCAGATGGCCGGCCACGACATCAACTACATCTCGCTCGCCGGAGCGCTCGGCCACATCGGCCGCAAGGGTGAGCCGCCGGTCCCGCCGCTCAACCTCGTCGGCGACTTCGGCGGCGGGGGGATGCTCCTGGCGTTCGGCCTCGTCTGCGGGATGCTGGAGGCCCAGCGCTCGGGCGAGGGCCAGGTCGTCGACGCCGCGATGGTCGATGGCTCCGCCGTCCTCATGGCCATGTTCGCCGGCATGCGGGCGATGGGCGTCTGGAACGACGAGCGCGGCACCAACCTGCTCGACACCGGCGCCCACTTCTACGACGTCTACGAGACCGTCGACGGCGGCTACGTCTCGATCGGCTCCATCGAGCCCCAGTTCTACGCCCAGCTGCTCGAGCTGAGCGGGCTCGGCGAGGACCCGGACCTGCACAAGCAGATGGACCGGTCCCGCTGGCCCGAGCTCAAGGAGAAGGTGGCGGCCGTCTTCAAGTCGAAGACCCGCGACGAGTGGTGCGAGATCATGGAGGGCACCGACGTGTGCTTCGCGCCGGTGCTGAACCTCGACGAGGCCGCCAACCACCACCACAACGTCGCCCGGGGCACGTTCGTCGACCACAACGGGTTCACCCAGCCGGCGCCGGCCCCGCGGTTCAGCCGCACGTCGCCGGCCCTCGACCGCCCGGCCGCCGTCCCCGGCCAGCACTCCGACGAGGTCCTGGCCGAGCTCGGCTTCGACGAGGCCCGCATCGCCAAGCTCAAGGAGACGGGCGCCGTCGTCCAGGGCTGAGTGCGTCCGCCGGCCGCCGAGCACCCGCTCGCGGCCGGCGCACGCCGCCACTCGACGCGCCGCGCCGTCGTGGGCACGAGCGTTCCGGCGCGATCCGTGCCGCCTGTGACCGCCGGGCGCGCTCGTGCGCGAACATGGCCGCCACGCCGGGCGTTGTCGGCCCGCGGGAAGGGGAGCGCGTGACCACCTGGGTGCACGAGGCCGGGCCTCAGCACGTCCGCTTCGGGACCGGCACGGCGAGCCGGCTCCGTCCCATCGTGCGCGACGCCGGAGCGCGTCGGGTCATGCTGGTCACGAGCAAGGGCCGGCTCGAGTCGGAGCTCGTCGACCGCGCCCAGCGCTCGATCGGGCGGATGCTCGCGTCGACGTTCGACCAGGCCGAGCCGCACGTGCCCGCGCCCGTCGTTCAGGACGCCGTGCGCCGCGTCCGCTCCGACGACATCGACACGATCGTCACCATCGGCGGCGGATCGGTGATCGACCTCGGCAAGGCGATCGGCTTCTTCCTCGAGCAGGAGGCCGGCACGCCCGGCACGACGATCGACGACCGTCCCGCGCTCGTCCACGTCGCGGTGCCGACGACCTTCACCAGGGCGGAGGCGACGTCGTACTTCGGGATGACCGACCCGATGGGCCGCCAGAAGCACCACGCCACGTCGCCGACCGCGCTGCCCCGCTGGGTGGTGCTCGACCCCGAGCTGGGTGCCGAGGCCCCGGTGGAGCTGGCGGTGACGAGCGCCCTGGCCGCGCTCGCCGGTGCGGTGGAGGCCGCGCTCTCGTCGAGCCGGACCCCGGAGGCCGATCTGCTCGCCCACGCCGCGGTCGGTCGTCTCGTCGGCGCCGTCGACCGGGTGGCGAGCGCCCCGGACGACCTCGACGCCCGGGTGGCGATGGCCGAGGGTGCGCTGCTGTCGGGTCGGGCCCGCCAGAACGCTGGGCTGGGCGCGCACTTCGGGCTGACCCAGCTGCTCGGTGGGCGCACCGCCATGCGCCACGGCCTGGCCGCCGCCGCGCTGCTCGCCCCGGTGGTCCGCTTCGATGCCGACGCCGCCGGCGCCCAGCTCGCGCAGCTCGGTGCCCTGCTCGGCGCCGAAGACGTGGCCTCGGTGCTCGAGGACCTGGTCCGCGGCCTGCCGATCCCCCACACGCTGGCCGAGAGCGGGATCGAGGACGACGACCTGCTGGCCGTCGCCCGGATGGCGCCGGGCCACCCGGCCGTCCAGGCCAACGTCCGCCCGACCGGCGAGGCCGACGCCCTGGCCCTCCTCCGCACGGCCACCTGAGCGACCCACCCCGCGCCGGCGTCACCCGACCCGGACCGGCGACCGCACCGGTCGCCCCGTGGCCGTGGTGGTGGCCGGAACCGAGGGCGGTGGTGTCAGGGCAGGGGTGTCAGGGCAGGCGGTTGATGCCCCGGACGGCGTGGGCGACGGCGTCGGCGTTGACGAGGTCGGCGAAGACCGCGTCCGGCCCGTGCTCGCTCAGTGCGTCGACGCTGTAGCGGCCGGTGGCGACCGCGACGACGCGGGCACCCGCACGGCGGGCTGCGTCAATGTCGGCCGGGGTGTCGCCGATCACGACGGCGGCGGCGGTCGGCACCCGTGACCGGCCACGGGCCGCGACCCGCTCGACGCCGAGGCGCACGAGCTCGGCCCGGTCGTCGTGCTCGTCGCCGTAGGCGCCGTCGGCCAGGACCTGGTCGAGGCCGGCGGCGGCCAGCTTCGCCCGGGCCACGAGCCGGGCACCGCCGGTCACCACGCCGAGGCCGACGCCGGCGGCGCGCAGGTGGCGGAGCAGGTCGGTGGTCCCGGGCAGGACCGCGTCGACACGGGCGCCCGGACCGATCCGGCGTTCGTAGTAGCGGCCCATCGTCGCCATGACCTGGTCCATGCGCTCGTCGATCCGCCGGGGGGCCACACCGGCCGCAGCGGCCAGCTCGCGGGCCAGGACCCGGTCGAGGCGCCCGGCGAGGGGGACCTCGGCGAGGCTGGCGTCGAACCCGTGGACCGCCCGCAGCGCGTGCTCGAACGCCGCGCGGTGGAGCGGGTCGGGGGCGGCGAGGATCGTGCCGTTGATGTCGAACACCGCGACCGTCTGCATGCTCACGGGCGCACCGCCGATGCGCTCGGCACGCGCGTGCCCGACGGGCTCGAGGGCGGTCGGGCGCAGTTCGTCCGTGCCGCGGGCGACGCCGTAGGCTCCGGGCCTCGTGCGACCCGGGGACCAGAACGCGTGCTGAAGGACATCCACGTCGCATTCGCCTGGGTCGTCGTCGCGTCCAACGCCGTGGCCGGCGCGTGGGCGCTCGCGGCGCACTGGGTCGAGGCGCTGCGCACCCGGTGGTTGTGGTGGTTCACGGTCGTTGCGCAGCTCACCGTCTTCGCTCAGGTGATCCTCGGGGTCGCGATGGTCGCCGGCCAGGACATCGAGTCCCCCGGCTTCCACATGTTCTACGGGTTCGTGGCCATCGTCGCCGTCGGCATCATCTACAGCTACCGCATCCAGCTCGAACCGTACGTCTACCTGCTCTACGGGTTCGGTGGCCTGTTCATCATGGGCCTGGCGCTGCGGGCGATGGTCGTCTTCGGTCGCTGACGCGACCCGTGGTGCGGTGCGAAACTACCCCGCGGTGGGGAACATGGCGTGCGGGTGGTTCTCCGTCAGCCCGGCCGGGGTCACGCGGATGAACTCGGCGTTGGCCGAGAACTCGGCGATCGTCCGGGCGTCGCAGTAGCTCATGGCGCTCTTCACGCCGGCGAGGAGCTTGCGGATGACCTTGCCGACCTCGCCCTTGTAGGCGACGGTCGACACGACGCCCTCGGGCGCCCGCTGCTCGAAGTACTCGGCGTCGACGTTCTCCCCGTGCCGCTGGGCGCGGGCGGCGAGCGCCTCGAACGAGGCCATGCCGCGCACGGTCTTCACCAGGCCGCGGGCGGTGTGCTCGAACTCGCCGGGGCTCTCCTTGGTGCCGGCGAACATCGATCCGATCATCACCGTGTCGGCGCCGGCGGCGAGGGCCTTGGCGATGTCGCCCGAGGTGCGGATGCCGCCATCCGCGATGATCGGGGCGTCGACACCGGCGCAGTCGTTGATGGCGGTCAGCTGGGGCACGCCGACCCCGGCGACCAGCCGGGTGGTGCAGACGCCGCCCGGCCCGACCCCGACCTTCACCGCGTCGGCCCCGGCCCGGATGAGGTCCTCGGCGCCGGCGCGGGTGGCGACGTTGCCGGCGATGAGGTCGACGTCGCGGCCGAGCTCGCGGGCCAGCATCTGGAGGGTCTCGAGCGCGTGGTCGGCGTGGCCGTGGGCGATGTCCAACACGATGGCGTCCACGCCCGCCTCGACGAGGGCGCGCCCCCGCTCGAGGGCGTCGCCGTCGGTGCCGACGGCGGCTCCGACGACGGCGTCGCGGTCGTGCTTGCGAACCAGGCGGACCATCTCGGCCTCGTGCTCGATCGGCAGGAAGCGGTGGATCATGCCGATGCCGCCCTCGGTGGCCATGGCGATGGCCATGTCCGCCTCGCACACCGTGTCCATGTTCGCGGCGACGATCGGCACGTCGAGGGCGAGGTTGCGGGTCAGCTGGGTCCGCAGTGACACGTCCTGGCGCGATCGGATCGACGATCGCCGGGGGACGAGCAGGACGTCGTCGAAGGTGAGTCCGGTGCGGATGTTGTCGAGTGCCACGTCATCTCCTGTCTCGCTCCGGGCGCGCGCCGGCGTCGGCAGGGTGCGTGGGCTGCTCGCCGCCGTGCGAGCTGAGCGCTCGACCGGTCCTTGGGGACGCCCGTTGTCCGGTCAGGGGTCCGATCGATCGTAGCCGCGTGTGCCGTGGCGGGGAGCGGGGATCGGTCCGGACGCGCACCGGCCGGCCCGTGACGGGCCGGCCGGGGACTCACACCGTCGC
>JAXHUH010000118.1:0-19987 GCA_034211175.1 Actinomycetota bacterium | reverse complement strand
GGGCGAGCCGATCGAGTTCCGCGCCCGACTCGACCGTCGGGAAGGCCGCAAGCTCTACATCAGCTGCACCGGAGAGGGCCGAGGCGGCACCTTCGTGGAGGCCACGTCAGGTCTGCGGCCGGTCGCCCTCGGGCGGGGGTCGGACCGGCGGTTCGCCCGACGCGCCCGACGATCGCGGCGCGTGCAGGCGGTCCGGCGGCTCCCACCGGTCCTCGGGCGCCCGCCACGAGCGTTCGCTCGGTTGGCTCGTCACGCGGTTCCCGTCGGCCGTGCCGGCTCGGCGATGAGGCCGACCGATCGGTGTTCACCCGGTTGTAACGCGCGGTACGTCCCGCGACCGCGCGGCGCGGTCGGGGCTCAGCCGTTGAGCTCGGCGTCGAGGTCGATGAGGGCGTTCTCGATGACCTCGGTGAGGGCCGGGTGGATGTACCACACGTCATGGGCGAGCTGGCCGACCGTCTGGCCGAAGCGCATGGCCTGGACCAGCGGCTGGATCAGGGTCGATGCCTGCGGGCCGATCACGTGGGCCCCGATGAGCCGGTGGTCCTCGGCGTGGGCGATGAGCTTCACGAAGCCGGAGTCGTCCTCGAGGGCCCACCCGTAGGCGGTCGAGCCGTAGTCCTTGGTCGCGACCCGGTGCGGGATCCGTTGGGCCCGGGCCTCCCGCTCGGTGTGGCCGACCGAGGCGATCTGGGGTGAGCCGAACACGGCGTGGGGCACCATCGACCGGTCGATCGTCCGGCGGTCGTCGGGGTGCTGGACGTTGTGGAAGACGATCTTCGCCTCGAGGTTGGCCAGGTGCTTGAGCTGGAGGTCGTTGGTCAGGTCACCGAGCGCCCAGATGCCCTCGACGTTGGTCGCCAGCGTGTCGTCGGTGATGACCCGGCTGTCCTGGGTGTGGACCCCGGTGGCGACGACGTCGAGCTGGTCGCCGTTGGGGTGGCGTCCCGCGGCGACGAGCAGCGTGTCGACGGTCAGGGAGACGGGTCCCTGGTCGGACTCGCCGGTGATCTCGAAGTTGCGCCCGTCGTGGGTGATCTCGAGGCCGGTGGTGTGGGTGATGACGTCGAAGCGGTCGCGGTACAGCTCGGTGGCGCGGATGCTGACGTCGTCGTCCTCGTTGCGCAGCATGCGATCACCGCGGAGCAGGAAGCTCACGTGGGCGCCGAGGCCGCCGAAGACGTGGCCGAGCTCGGCGGCGATGTAGCCGCCGCCGATGACGGCCATCCGCTCGGGCACGGCCTCGATGCGCATGATCGTGTCCGAGGTGTGGAACGGCACGTCGGCCAGGCCCCGGATCGGTGGGACGTAGGGGCGGGCGCCGGCGGCGAGGATGAACTGGTGGCCGGTGATGCGGCGCTCGCCGACCTCCAGGACGCGGTCGCCGATGAAGCGGGCGTCACCGCGCAGCACGGTGATGTTGTCGCAGTCCTTGTCCCGGTAGCGCTCCCCGCCGGCGGCGATCGGATCGATGCGCCCGAAGACCCGTTCGACGATGTCGGGCCACGCGACCTGCTCCAACGTGGCCCCGAGGCCGTAGCGTGAGGCGTGACGCACCGTCTCCGCCACGTCGGCCGTGTGCACGAGGATCTTCGACGGGATGCAGCCGCGGTTGAGGCAGGTCCCGCCGAACACGTCACGCTCCACGAGGGCGATCCGCCAGTCGTCGAGCTCGGGCGACGGGATGGCGTTGCCCGACCCCGTTCCCACGATGACCAGATCGAACTCTTCCACGTTGTCCAACACGCCGGAACCGACCTCTTCCCGATCCACTCGATCGTTGCTCGTTCGTCGTTCTGGGGCCGGGCGCCGTGTCCGGTCCGAGACGGGCCGTTCAACCGTACCGACCACCGGTCGGCCGGGCGCGCTGCCGCGCCGCGTCGCCCACCCGTCGGGTGGACAACCCCGGCGGGCGCCCGGTTCGTCCCGTCTCGGCCGGAAGGCCGCGGCGATGGCCGTCGCGGCGCTCGGGTCGCTCGTGCTCGTGGTCGCGCCCGCCGCGGCGCAGACCGACCCGTCGGCGGTGCCCACGGAGCCGGCCGGCACCGACGGGTCGAGGCCCGCCGACGTGACCGGACCGTGCGAGGTCGAGGCCCGGGTCGGGTCGGCCGTCGTCGTCCCCCGCCGCTCCGGCGGTGTGTACACGCTGCCCGCGGCCGCCGACGTCGTCTACGACGCCCGCCTCGGTCCGTCGGCCGTCGATGGCCCGTCCGAGCAGGCCGGCGCCGCCGGCGACGGCTCGACGGCGCCGCGGGCCATCGAGGGTGACGTCGCGCTCCGCCTGCCGTGGCCGCTCGGCTCGGCCACGATCACCTCGTGGGAGGAGGAGGCCGTCGCCGGGCTCGGCGAGACGGGTCGCTTCGGCTACGACCTCGACCCCCGGTGGGCGCCGATCGGGGCGATCCTGACCGTCGACGTCGTCCACCGCGACGGCGACGTGACCTGTGCCGGATCGGTCGCCGCCCGGCTCGGCGGTGGCTTCCTCGACGGCGCCGTGCGACCGGCTGCGGCCGGGCTGACCGTGGCCGGTCTCGCCGCCACCGCGCTGGCCGCCAGGCCGCGCCGGCAGGCCGACGGGGTCGACGCCCACGGGGTCCGCCACGGACTCGACGACGAACCGGTCGCCGGTCGGGCGCGGGCCCGGGGCCGGCCCGTGATCGCCACGGTGACCGGGGCGGTCACCGGTCTCGCCGTCGGCGCCGACCTCGTGCTCGCCTCGGTCGTCGCGTTCGAGGGGCCGGCGCTGGCCGCGGGGACGATGGTCGGCGCGATCGTGGGCGCCGCCGCCGGTTGGTGGGCGCCGTGGCGCCGGCACGGAACGGGGACCGACGACGGCGACGATGCCGGCGGCCCGCGGCTGTGGGTCGATCCCTCCCCCGTCGATCCCTCCCCCGGCGAGCGCTCCCCCGCGGCGTCGGCCGACGACCCGGAGGAGCCGACGGTGGTCGATCCCGGCGCCGGTGACGGACGGCTCCCGCCGGTCGAGCGCCGCCCCCGCTGAGCCTTGCCGGGCCGGGCCCTCAGGCGCCGCGGTCGAAGCGGGCGGCCACCGTCTTCGCGATCAGCGCGGCGATGGCGTGGGTCCCCGAGGTGCCGAGGTGGAGCTGGTCGTTGGCCGTCCACTCGGGATGGCCGGCGGCGATCGTCGACCAGTCGGCGACGACGAGGTTGGGCCAGCGCGGCCGTGCGTCGCGGATGGCCTGGTTGATCTGGGTCCGGTTGGCGTCGATCTCGGCCACGGTCAGCCACACGACGAGCGGGACGTCGGCGAGGAGCGACATCGCCTCGTCGATCTGGGTCGCGTAGGTCTTGCCCTGCTCGTTGGGGATGAAGTTGTTGCCGAGCATGACGACCGCGACCTGGCCGATCTCGCTGCGGCGCTGCTGGAGGACCTCGATGCCCTGGGTGAGGCGACGGTTCTGGAGCGCGTCGTAGGTGACGGCCCAGCCCGGGAACGCGTTGGGCACGGCGTGGGCGGCACCGAGCAGGACCGAGTCCCCGAGGACGAACATCGACCCCGAGGGGGGCAGCGTCGGCGGGGGCGGCGGCACCGCGGTGGTCGTAGGAGCGGCCGTCGTGGTGGTCGGCGCGACCGTGGTCGTGGGTGCGGTCGTCGTCGGCGCCGTGGTCGTGGTGCTCGGCGCGGTCGTCGGCGCCGAGGTGGACGGCAGCTCGGTCAGCACGACCGTGGCATCGCTGCGCACCGACTCCTCGAGCGGCGCCAGGACGCGCTCGTCACGGCCGCAGGACACCAGGACGGCGGAGGAGCACAGCAGTGCCAGAGCGAGAGCGCGGACCCGGTGCGACACAGCGGTGTCACGCTAGCGGTGGGAGGCGGCCGAACGAACGCGGTGGCGACGGTGTCGTCGGTCCGCCGCCGGGTGGCCGCGCCCGTCCCCGGCCCGGGCCGCCGCGATCGGTACGCTCTGCGCCGATGAGCGGGCCGACCTTCCCGGAGCTCGTCGAGCGCTACCTCCAGGACCTGGGCGTGCGGAAGCCGTCGCCCCACACCCTGGCGGCCTATCGGCGCGACCTCCTGGGCGTCGGTCGCCGCATCGCCGACGCGACCGGGCCGGGCGCCGGCGCGGAGGCTGCGGGCGAGGACGGTCCGGGCGGCGTGGGCCGGCTCACGCTCGGCGACCTCGACAAGCGGGCGCTGCGTGCCGGTTTCGCGTCGTGGGCCGACGACCACGCGGCATCGTCGATCCGGCGGGCGTGGAGCGCGTGGTCGTCGTTCTTCGACTTCCTGGTCGCCGAGGACCTGGCCGACGCCAACCCGATGAGCGCGGTGACCCCGCCGAAGGCGTCGCGCAGCCGGGCGAAGGTCATCCGGGGACGCGACGTGGCGCCCCGCCTGCTCGAGGCGGCGGCGACGCCCGACGAGACGGCCCGCCACCCGTGGCCCGAGCGCGACGTCGCCCTCGTGGCCACGTTCATCGTCACCGGCGTCCGCCTGAGCGAGGCGATCTCGCTCGCCATCGGGGCGTTCGAGGGCCCGGACGGCGCCCGGCGGCTGGTGGTGACGGGCAAGGGCGACAAGACCCGCACCATCCCGATCGAGGCGCCCTACGAGGCCGTCGTCGAGCGGTACCTGCGGACCCGTGCCGAGCGCTTCCCGCGCCACGAGCTCGACCACCCGGCCACGCCGCTGTTCGTGCGGGCCGACACGGGGACGCCACCGTCGCGCCAGCAGGTCCAGCACTGGATCGACAAGCTCTACCGCCGGGCCGGTGTGCGGGCCCAGGTGCCGCCGGGCGCCCTCGTCCACGCGCTGCGCCACACGTTCGCCACCTCCGCGCTCGACCACGGCGTCGACGTGGTCGAGCTCCAGGAGCTGCTCGGCCACGCGTCGCTGGAGACGACGCGCCGGTACCTGGAGGCGACGGGGGCCCGGCTGCGCGAGGCGGTCGCCGCCCATCCGGCCCAGGCGACGCTGCGGGACTTCGCGGGGCGCGACACCCCGTCCTGAGGAACGGTGGCCGACGGTGGCACACGGGCGCCACCGTCGGGTTCGTCCGGAGCCGCTGCCGTCTACAGTGCAGACCCGGGGCCAGACGTCGAGGACGAGGGACGAGGGACCAATCGTGAGTCTCAAGCTGCCGAAGCTGTCGATCGGGTCGGTGCGACCGGGCAAGGTGAGCCCGATGCGCACCGTCCCGGCCGCCATCGACCGGCCGGACTACGCGGACTCCGGTGTGTCCCGCCGCCGCCCGGAGCCCCGGGTCAAGAGCGACGACGTGCTCGAGCGCATGCGCCGCACCGGCAAGCTCGCGGCGACGATCCTGCGCGACGTGGGCGCCGCGGTGACTCCCGGCATCACCACCGAGGAGCTCGACATCCTCGCCCACGAGATGGCGGTCGCCGCCGGGGCCTACCCCAGCCCGCTCAACTACGACGGTTTCCCCAAGGCGATCTGCACGTCGGTCAACGAGGTCATCTGCCACGGCATCCCCGACAGCCGCAAGCTGGCCGAGGGCGACATCTGCAACATCGACGTGACCGTGTTCCGCGAGGGCGTCCACGGCGACACCAACGCCACGTTCTACGTCGGCGACGTCGACGAGACGACCCGGCGCCTGGTCGAGACGACCCGCGAGTGCCTCGAGCTCGGCATCGCCGCGGTCCGACCGGGCCGGCCCGTCTCCGACATCGGCCGGGCGATCGAGGACCACGCCACCGGGCGCGGGTTCGGCGTCGTGAAGACGTTCGTCGGCCACGGCATCGGCGAGCAGTTCCACACCGACCTGCAGATCCCCCACTACTACACGCCGGGCGCGTCGACCGTCCTCGAGCCGAACATGACCTTCACCATCGAGCCGATGATCACCGTGGGCAACCCCCGCGAGGTCGTCTGGGACGACGGCTGGACGGCCGTGACCGCCGACCGCAAGCGCAGCGCGCAGTTCGAGCACACCCTCGTCGTGACCCCCGACGGGGCCGAGATCCTCACCGTCGCGGACTGAGCCCGGGGCCGCCGCGGGGCGGCCCGGAGCGTGTCGGGGGTCGCACCCCGCCAGGGTGGGTGGGACGCCTCCTCCACGCCGACTACCGTGGGCACCCATGGCCCGCAGGATCGATGTCGAGCTCACCAGCACGATCGACGACGACACATGGACGTGGCGAGCTGCGGGCGCTCGCGAGCCCAAGGGAACCCTGAGCTCCGAGCTCCTCTACGAGGGAGCCCGGGTCGGGGACGTGGTGAAGGCCGAGGCCGACTACGACATCGATGGTGTCGTGATCGTCTCGATCACCCCTCCCAAGCAGAAGCAGCGGAAGGAACCCGAGACGATCGAGCTTCTCGGGCCCCGCCGCGACGACCCCCTCGTCACCACGCAGCTGGCCCGTAAGGGCCGCGGCGGCGGTGGTGGCGGCCGGCGATGCCGGGACGACGATGGCGATGGCCGCCGTCGCCGCTCCGGGGGGCCACGCAGCCGAGACGAGCGCCCCGCACCGCCTTCACGCCCCAAGCCGAAGCGGCTGCGCCCGGGGCGCACCCACCGCCGCGCGCTCATCGACGAGCTCCCCGCCGAGCAGCAGCCGGTGGCCGAGCAGTTGATGCGGGGCGGGATGCCGGCTGTCCGTCAGGCGATCGAGAAGCAGAACGAGCAGGCCCGCGCCGAGAACCGCCCGGAGGTCAACTCCCAGGCGCTCCTCGACATCGCGGAGTCGCTCGTCCCGAAGATGACGGCGGCCGATTGGCGCGATCGCGCCGATGCGGCGATGGCCGACATCGAGGAGCTCGACCTGCGCGACCTCCGCTCGGTCGTGGTCGCGGCCGACGGTGGCGCTCGTGGCGAGGAGGCCAGGGAGCTGGCCACCACGCTGCGGGAGGCGCTGAGCCGCCGGGTCGAGGAGGAGCACGGCCGCTGGCTGTCGGACATGAACGAGCTGCTCACGGCCGGCCGCACCGTGGCCGCGCTGCGACGCAGCTCCCGACCGCCCAAGGCCGGTGCCCCGCTGCCGCCGGACACGGCCCGGATCCTGATCGACCAGGCGTGCGCCTCGCTGACCGACGAGGTCACCCAGGAGCGCTGGGCCATCGTGCTCGATGCGCTCGCCTACTCCCCCGTCCGCTCGAGCGTCATGCCGTTGAGCATGCCGGCCGAGCCCGGCGAGGAGCTGCTCGGCGCGGTGCGCAAGCTCTCGTCGCGCATCCCCGACATCGCCAAGCTGTTCGGCATCGAGCCGGCGCCGGCCGGTCAGGGCCGCCGCCGTGGTGGCCGCAACCGTCGCAGCGAGGGTGGCGGCAAGGGTCGCCCGTCGGGTGGCGGTCGGGGCGGCCAGGGCGGTGCCGACGGCTCGTCCGATGCCGGTTCGGGCTCCGGGCCGGCGCCGGCCGCCGAGGCACCGGCCACCGACGCCCCGTCCGGAGCCGGCGACACGTCGGCGCCGACCGCGGCACCCGCCGAGGCGCCGGCCGAGACGGCTCAGGCCGCACCGACGGAGGTGGCTGCTGACGCTCCGGCCGAGGCCGCTGCTCCTGAGGCTGCTGCTCCCGAGGCGACGGCTCCCGAGGCCAACGGCAACGCCACCACGGAGCCGGAGGCGCCGAGCGCCGAGTCCGGCGACGCCACGGCCGCCGACACCCCGACCGACGACGAGCAGACGACGGCCGGCAGCTCCGCCGGCTCCGACTGATCGGCTGACGTCGGCAGGGTCACGGGCCCACGAACACCGACTGCCGGGGCCACGGCCCCGGCAGTTGCGCGTCCGGAGCCGGGTGGCGCGACGGCCGGGCGCGGGTCGTTCAGGTGCCGCGGGGCGACGTGGAGCCGGGGGCCCGGCTGGCCCGCCCGCGGAACGCGCCGGTCTGGACCTCCTCGTCCCACCGGGCGCCACACGAGGCGCACTCGCAGGAGTCGAGACCGAGCGAGGCGAGGAACATCCGCACCACCTCGTAGGCCCCGCAGTAGGGGCACCGAAGTCGCTGCTGTCCGCCGGTCACGTTCCGATCCTAACCACATTCTGTCGTGCCGCCGGGGGTGCGCACGCGAAGCACCTGGTCACAGGGCGTGTCGCATGTCACGCCTCGCGAGTGACCACGCCCGATGAACCGTCGCCGGCGATGCTCAGACGTGCCCGGGGGGGCGTCAGGGCTGGCGATGTCAGGGCTAGCGCAGCGACGGGAGGACGCCGTTGTCGAGCAGGAAGTCGGTGAGCCCGTCGACGAGGTCGATGCGACCGAGGTCGTCGAAGTCGATCCAGCGGGCGGCGCTGGCGTCGTCACCGGGGTGGGGCTCGGTGCTGTCGAGCACCGTCACCTCGAAGTCGAGGATCACGAAGTGGTGGTCGTCGCCCATGCGCTCGACCCACCCGACGAGCGGGCCGCACACCCCGGCGAGACCGGTCTCCTCCCGCAGCTCGCGCAGGACCGCCTCGGCCAGTGTCTCGCCCTGCTCGACCCGGCCGCCGGGCACGCTCCAACGACCGAGGCCGGGCTCGCTGGCCCGACGGACGAGGAGGATGGCGTCTTCGTGGACGGCGATCGCGCCGACGCACAGCTCCGGGCGGCTCATGTGGCCCCGCCGTCGCCCAGCGCCCGGTGGACGCGGATGGCCCGGGCGGTGAGCCCGAACGTCTCGAAGAAGTTCTTCGTGGCCCGGTTGCCGGGGAGGGCGATGCTGTCGATGCCGATGCAGCGGTTCTCGTTCGCCCACTCGACGAGCAGGTCCATCATCGCCTCGCCCACGCCCACGTCGCGGAAGGGCGCCTCGACGAACAGGTCCGTGACCTCGGCCATCGCCACCTCGCCCCGCAGCGGGACGAGTCGCGCGACGCCGTACCCGCAGGGGTAGCCGTCGATCGTGCCGACGACGACGTGCTCGTCGCCGGAGGTGACGGCCGTCGTCAGCCAGGCCGTGCCATCGCGCTCGCGGGCTTCGTGGCGCGACCAGATCTCCCCGCCCCGCATCGGTCGGAGCTCGTCGTGGGCCAGCGCCACCAGCTCGCCGAGGCGGGCCACGTCGTCGGTGGTGGCCCGGCGCGCCGACTCGTCGATGCCGGCGGCCCGTGCGTCAGCTGCCATCGCCGTCGCGGCTCGTCTGGAGCTGTGCGATGCGCCCGAGCACCGTGCGCCGGTTCCGGTTGGCGATCTCGTAGCGTCGCACGGCGTCGAGCTCGTTCGGGTCGAGCCCGGCGAGGCGGCGCACGACGTGGGACGCGGCCAGGCTCTCATAGCCGGGGATGGCGAGCTCGTCGGCTGCGGGGACCGGCCCGTCGTCGATCGTGGCCGTGGCATCGTCGGGGGTCGGGTCCGGTTCGGCGGCGGCGGTGTCGTCGGAGGCCGTGGTCGGGCCGCCCGTCGCCGTCGCCGATGCCCCGTTCGTCGTGGGCGAACCCGCCGTGGCACGGCCGTTGGACGACGGGTCGGGCTCGGCCGGCGTGACCGGCTCGGGCAGCTTGAGCCCGAAGCCCTCGGCGAGGACGCTCAGGCTCTCGGCGATCGGGAGCTGCCCGGCCACGTCGTCGAAGCGCTTGCGGCCCTGGTCGACCGCGAACTGGCCGATGAGCCGGGCGAGGGCAACCTGTTCGCGGCCCGTCTTCGCCAGGTCCTCGATGGCCTGGTCGGGACGGAGCGCGAGGCCGACCGGTGCGTAGAACCACAGGTCGGCGAGGCGTTGCAGCGGGGAGCGGGGTGCGTCGCTCACGGGCTGATCGTATCCGAGCGCGCCACGCTGTTCGGCGCGTGGCCCCCGACGGTCGGCCGGGGCGGGGCCGATGACCGGCGCGGCGGCCCGCTCAGCGGAACCGGTAGCGCCAGGCGAGGACGCCCTGCGCGTAGTTGTCGGTGCCGCTGTAGATGCCGTTGCGGTCGACCGAGGTCGGGCCCTGGTAGTAGCCGGCGAGGGCGAGCACGACGTCGCCATCGGCCCGGTCGAGCAGCCAGCGCACGTAGCGGGCCATCATCCGGATGTTGTCCTCGGGCACCCGTGGATCGAGCGACGAGTTGCCGATCAGCTCGCGCATGAAGGTCACCGTGTCCGGCATCAGCTGGCCGACGCCCTGGGCGCCGACGTAGGAGGTGACCCGGTTCTGCCAGCCGGACTCGATCCACGCGATCGACTTGAGCAGGTCGGCGGGGACGCCGTTCGCGGCCGCCCACCGGTCGAACACCGAGATGAGCTGCAGGCGCTCCGGGTTGTTGCGGATCCGGTCGGGCAGCAGCGCTGATGCCGCGGCCACCTGGGACGGGCCCGACGGGATGGTCAACCGCACCCCCGGGCGCACCAGGTTCGGGTTCGAGATCCCGTTGGCCGCGGCGATGGCCGAGACGCTGGAGCCGTAGCGGGCGGCGATCGCACCCAGCGTGTCGCCGGACGAGACGACGTGGCTGCGCGACACCGACGCCGTGGACGCGCCGATCCCGGCGCCGGCGGCGGGGATGGTCAGACGGGCGCCGACGTAGATGCGATCGTGGTCGGTGATGCCGTTGGCGGAGGCCAGGGCCGCGGTGGACACGCCGGCCCGGGCGGCGATGACGCTGAGCGAGTCGCCGGAGCGGACCTCGTACGCCCCACCCGTGGCCGAGCCGGCGGAACCGCCGCCGGCGCCGAGCTGGAGGAGCTGGCCGACCCGGATGAGGTTCGGGTCGCCGATCCCGTTGCGGTCGGCGAGGTCGGCGACGGTCAGGCCGTTGGCCGCGGCGATCGCCGACAACGTGTCGCCCGGTTGGACGAGGTGGCTGCTCGCGGACATGCCCAGCGCGCCGATCGCGGCGATCGCCAAGGTGGTGACGACCGTACGTGCTGAAGTTCTCACTAGTCCTCCGCCTGACGGTTCGGTCCGCTCCGCGAGCTCGGCGAACGACCTCGTGCTCGAGACGCCGGGAATGCTATGCGGAGCCGTGTACATCGGCAACCGCGAGGCGCGCGCACGATCACCGATCCAGGTGAATCGGAATTCACCGTGACCTGGAACGACGTTGCCGTACCCGCGTCGACCGGTGCGCCGTCGAGGTCACCGATCGTGAGCAACCTACTCGGGTGGTCGGTGCTGCGGCGGCCGGGCGCGCACCGGGTGGGGCGGGTCAGGTCCCGCCTCGGCGCTGCTCGGCCCGCCGCTCCGCCTCGAGGCGCTCGAGCTCGGTCTCGTCGGAGTGGTCGACGTAGCGCATCATCTCGGCGACGGCGTGGTGGCCGGCCTTGTCGGCGATCAACCGGTGCATCTGCTGGGCGACCCGTCGGTAGGCGGGGTGGCCCTGGGGCGAGGAGCGCAGCTCGAGCAGGTGCATGGCCGCCCGGGCGTTGAGCTGCATCGAGAAGCGCACCCGGTAGGCCAGGCACACAGCGTAGGCCGCCTGGGCGTCGAAGCGCTCGGCGAGGGCGTCGTGGAGCGCCGCGGACCGCTCCATCGTCTCGTCGAACGTCGAGGCGACGCCGGCCTCGTCGATGGCCGCCGGTCGGACGTAGCCGTGGTCGGGCGTGAGCCGCTGCCACTCGATCGTGAGCATCCGATGGCGCTGCAGGTCCCGGAACGCGCCGTAGTCGGCGAGGATGTCGAAGCGGTAGGACGTCCGCTCCAGCGCCCGTCCGGGGCGGTGGCGGCGGTTGCGACGCTCGCCCACGTAGGCCCGCACGACGGCCATGCGCTCCTCGGCCGACATCGCCCGAACCCGCTCCTCGACGACCCGCTCGGGCAGGTCGACGACCGGGTAGAGGATGGCGGTGAGGAGCTTGTCCTCGCCGTCGGGGTCGAAGTCGACGAGCTCGACGCCCTCGCCGGCCTCGTTCGGCCGTTCCACGTCGGCGAACAGGCGCTGCGCGAGCTCGGTCGTGGCGCCGGCGGTGTCGGCCAGGTACTGCGACCACACCTCGCCCCGCTCGGGCTGGTCGACCCGCTCGAGGAACGACGGGATCACCTTGCGCAGCTCGGTCAGGATCATGGCCGCGTACGAGCGGGCCTCGGGCAGCGGGTGGTTCCGCATCCGCAGCAGGAGCTGCTCGTAGGCCTGCCCGGTGCCGTAGATGCCGACGTTGGACAGCGACGCCGCCGGCAGCAGGCCGCGCGCCGTGTCGAACGCCTTCGCCCGCACGGCCTGGCGGTAGACGAAGTCGGAGTCCGACGGGTCCTTCGGCGTGCGCTCGCGGTGGTGGGCGATCAGGCGGGGCACGAGCTCGGCGTAGGCGTCGAACACCCGGTCCATGTCGCCCACGTAGCGGGTGCCGAGCGGGGACCGCAGGATGTCCGGGTCCCGGTGGTACCGGTACCGGCCACCGAGACGGTCGTCGTAGGCGATGTAGCGGGTCGACTGCTCGAGGTACGACATCAGCCGGCCCCACTCCAACACCTTGGTGAGGACGTTGGAGGCCTGCTCGCAGGCGAGGTGGACCCCGCCGAGCTGGGCGACCGAGTCGTCGCCGTACTCGACGAAGACCCGCGAGTAGAGCTGGGCCGCCCGCGTGACCCCGACGGTGGCGTCGACGTTGAGGTCGCCGCGAATGTCGAGGTCGCCGACGAACTCGTCGAGGAACAGCCGTCGGAGGCTCTTCGGCGAGCGCGAGTACCGCGCGAAGAGCGCGCCCTTCACGACCTCCGGCAGGTTGACGAGCGCGAAGACCGGCCCGTCCAGGTTGGTGACGTACGGCCGGAGGACGGCGCGCTCGGTGTCGGTGAACTCCTCGACGACGTAGCCCGTCACGGGGCGCGAGCCTAGGCGGGGGTCGCGCCACGCTCGCGGACCACCGGCCGCCGGATGTCGCCCGGACGGGTGGTCGCGGCGGCGCCGTGCCCGGCGATCGTCACGGGTCACGGGCCATCACCGCTGGTCGTGGAGCACATCAGGCGGGGCACGTCGGACGGCCGCATCAGCGAAGCTGCATCAGACGACCACGGTCAGGGCGGCCGGCTCGACGCGCACGACCACGTCGCGGGCGTCACCGACCCGTTCGCCGTCGAGCCACACGGTGACCGGCCGGGCGAAGCGCTCGCTGTGGTGGGCCAGGCGCCGATGGGTCAGGCCGGGGTGGGGCAGGTGGTCACCACTGCCGGCCCGCCGCCGGGCCTCGAGCCGCTGGGTGAACGGCAGGCTGCCCCACGTGAGGTCGAGCAGGCCGTCGCCGGGGTGGGCGCGGGGCCCGAGGTCCCACTCCCCCAGCCACTGGGCGTTCATGGCCACGAGGAACGGGCCGTTCCAGAAGCGGCGCCGGGCGACGAGGTGGGCGACGAACAGGTGGAGCCGGCCGTCGAGGAGCACCTGGCCGACGTCGACGGGCAGGCGTGCGGCCTCCGGGGTCCGGAGCCGCTCGACGCTGCCGGCGCCGCCGACGGTGCGGCACAGGTCACCGCCGAGCAGGCCGACCTCGCCGGCAGGGCGGTTGGCCCGGTGGGCGTCGGTGACCAGGCGGCGCAGCTCGGCGTCGGTGCGCACCACGGGGGCGCCCTCGGCGAGGCGGCCCTGGCTCCCCCAGGTGTCGCCGGGCCGGATGGCCCTCACCGGCGATCCCCGCGCCCGTCGGGCCCCTCGGCCGTCCCGCCCCCGGTGGCCGCGCCACCGGCGGCATCGGCGGCGGCAGCCCGGTCGGCGGGGCCGTTGTCGGGGCCGTCGTCGGGATCGTCGCCCGTGCCGACCTCGGTCGACAGGGACACGACGCCGCGGAACAGGGCGTCCGACGCCTGGCGGGCGGTGTGCGCGGTCGCCGGGTTGATCGGCAGCTCGCCGAGCTGGTCGAGGAGGTCGATGACCTGCTTGACGTTGCGCACGAAGTCGCCCCCGGAGAGCTCCTCGGCCGACAGCAGCGTCTGGAGGTCGCGGCCCGCGGCCCAGGCCCACGCCAGCGGGGCGAACGTCGGGTCGGGCCGGCGCGTGCGGGTGAGGCCGGCGTCCTCTTCGTCGCCGGCGAGCGCGTCGGCCACCTCGACGAGCGCCCCGACGCGCTGGCGCAGGGTCGCGCTCGGCAGCGTCGTCGCCGGTGGCGCCAGGCGGCTGCGGTGCTCGTAGGTGAGACACGAGGCGAGCGCGGCGAGCTCGGCCGGTGCGAGGTCGTCGAAGATCCCGGCGAACGCGGCTTCGGCGATGAGCAGGTCGCACTCGTGGTAGAGCCCGGCGAGCAGCTCGCCCCGGGCGGTCAGCTCCCAGTCGACGAGGTAGCCCCGCCCCTCGAGCAACTCGATGATGCGCCGGAACCGTCGGGCCATCGTGTCGGTCCGCGCGTCGACGCGCCGCTGGAGGTCGTCGAGGTCGCGCTCGAGCCGCTCGGCCCGCTGCGCTGCTCGTAGCCAGGTGTCGACGTCGGGATGGTGGGCCAGCGGGTGGTCCCGGAGGCGGGCGGCGGCCGCCGCGGTCTCCTCGTCGGCCTCGTCGGCACCGGCGTCGAGGTCGGCGCTGCGCAGCAGGCGGGCGACGGCCTTCTGGGCGCCCCGGTTGTGGGGGGTGAACCGCTCGGGCAGCTCGACCGAGCCGACGGTCGTCGGCGCCCGGGGCAGGTCCTCGGCGGTGACGTTGCGGACCCGTCCGCCGGCGTTGATCACCCGGACCTTCACACCGCTGCGCCGCCGCGCGACCGACAGCACCGCGACCGGTTCGGCCCGGCGACCGTCGAGGCGCACGACCTCACCCGGGGCCAGGGCGGCGAGTGCGGTGTCGGTGCGTCGCAGCTGTGCGGCGTCCGGTCGGCGGTGACGGCTGGTGGCGTCGCGCAGGGCCCGTAGCTCGGCGAGCTCGTCGAGCGGGGCACCGATGCCGGCCTGCACGCGCTCGAGCTGGGCCCGGCGCTGCTCGATGCGCTGGAGCATCCCCGAGGTGTCCCGATCGGCCTGGAACTGGGCGAACGAGCGGTTCAGCAGCTCGATCGCGCCGTCGGGGTCGTAGCGGCGCACCAGGTTGGCCGCCATGTTGTACGTGGGGCGGAACGCGGAGCGGAGCACGTACTCGTTGCTCGCCGCGAGGGCGGCGACCTCGCCGAAGCCGACCCACGGGGTCCACAGCACGACGGCGTAGCCGACCGGGTCGAGGCCGCGGCGGCCGGCCCGCCCGGTGAGCTGGGTGTACTGGCCGGGCGTGAGCGGCTCGTGGTGCTCACCGGTGAACTTGGTCAGCTTCTCGATGACGACCGACCGGGCCGGCATGTTGACGCCCAGCGCCAGGGTCTCGGTGGCGAACACGGCCTTGACCAGGCCCTCGGTGAAGCACTCCTCCACCGCCTCCTTGAACGGCGGGACCATGCCGGCGTGGTGGGCCGCGATCCCCGCCTCGAGCCCGGCGATCCACCGGGTGTAGCCGAGGACCTCGAGGTCGGAGCGGTCGAGCGTGCCGATGTGCTCGTCCGCGATGGCCCGGATGCGGCGGCGCTCGTCGCGGGTCGTGTAGCGCAGCCCGGCGTCGAGGCACTGGGCGACGGCGTCGTCACAGCCGGCGCGGCTGAACACGAACGTGATCGCCGGCAGCATGTCCTGCTCGCCGAGCTCGTCGAGCACGTCGACCCGCCGCGGTGTGCGGAACCGGCTCCGGGGCCGGCCCTTGCCCTTGCGGGTCTCCTGGCGGTCGAAGCGCTGGCCCTCGGGGTTGGGCCGCCCGTCGACGAGCACGGGCAGGACGTGGGGACGTTCGGCCGTGCGGTCCTCGACCATGAACAGGTCGATCAGCTCGACCGGCCGGCGGCGTTCGATCACCACCTCGGTGGCGCCGCGGACGCTCGAGATCCACGCCGCCAGCTCCTCGGCGTTGGACACGGTGGCCGAGAGCGCGACGATGCGCACGTGGGACGGCAGGTGGATGATCACCTCCTCCCACACCGGGCCGCGGAAGCTGTCCTGGAGGTAGTGGACCTCGTCGAGGATGACGACCTCGAGGGCGTCGAGCCGGCCCGGCTCGGCGTAGATCATGTTGCGCAGCACCTCGGTCGTCATGACGACGACCTGGGCGTCCCCGTTGATCGAGTTGTCGCCGGTCAGCAACCCGACGCGCTCGTTGCCGAACCGGCGGCGCAGGTCGGCGAACTTCTGGTTCGACAGGGCCTTGATCGGCGAGGTGTAGAACGCCTTGGTCCCCCGGCGCACGGCGAGGTCGAGGGCGTGCTCGGCCACGACCGTCTTGCCCGAGCCGGTGGGGGCGGCCACGAGCACCGAGCGGCCCTCGTCGACGACGCGCAGGGCGTCGACCTGGAACGGGTCGAGCGCGAACCCGAAGCGGGCGTCGACGGCGGCATCGACCGGCTGGGTCATGGGGCTCCGATCGGGCGGTTCAGGCGGTCTCGGTGCAGGGGCCGCGGGCGGGGTGGTGCCGGGGCCGGTCGTCGGCCACGGTCACCGCTGATCGGCGTGGCGCGGCTGCGCCGTCGGGCCCGCTCACGCCGATGACGAGGCCTCCATCTCCCGCTTGCGCTTGCGGCGCTGGGCGAGCCAGCCGATGAGGATCGAGATCTCGTAGAACAGGTACATCGGTACCGACAGCGCGGCGAGGCTGATCGGGTCGCCGCTCGGGGTGATCACCGCGACGAGCACCACGATCAGCACGATCGCGTAGCGGCGGCCCCGTACCAGCAGGCTGGTCGGCAACAGCCCGACGAGCTGGAGGAACACGAGGGCGATCGGGAACTCGAAGCCGATCCCGAAGGCCATCATCATCTTCACGATGAGGCTGATGTAGCGGTCGGGGGTGAGGAACGGGTCGAGGTCCCCGCCGATGTTGAGCAGGAACTCGAGGGCCCGGGGCAGCGTCCAGTAGGCGAGCGTTGCGCCGAGGACGAACAGGACGCAGGAGAAGAAGACGAACGGCGCCGCGAGCCGCTTCTCCTTCTTGTAGAGCGCCGGGGTCACGAACCGCCACAGCTGCCACAGCAGGACGGGCATGGCGAGGGCGATGCCGCCGTAGCCGGCGACGGTCATCCGCACGCCGAGGCCCTGGAGCGGGTCGGTGATGACGAGGTTGGCGCAGTCCTCCTCCGCCGTGGCCACGTCGCTGACGCCCTGGTCCTCGACGGCCTGCTGGACGGCGGCGTCGCTGAAGTCGGTCGCCTCGCACAGCGGCTGCGAGAGGATGTCGAGGACCTGCGGGTAGAGGATCCACATCACGATGGCGCCGACGAACACCGCGGCGGCGCACTTGATGAGGCGGGAGCGGAGCTCGGTCAGGTGCTCCACGAGCGTCATGCTCGAGAGCTCCTCGGCGCTGGAGCCGGTGTCGGAGGTGTCGGAGCTCATGGGGTGCGGTCGTCAGCCGGTGGCGGCGTCGCCGTGCCCGTGCCCGCGGTCGTCGTCGGCGTCGTCCGCCTCGACGTCGGTGGGCTCGTCATCGGTGGCGTCCGCGGCGGCGGGGGTCGAGGCGGGGCCGGTCGGATCGTCGGACGTCGCGTCGCCCCGGTCCGCATCGTCGGCGTCGTCGGTGGGCTCGGCCGACTTGGGGGACTTTCGCTCGCTCAGGTCGGTGACGGGAGCGAGACCGGGGCCGGACTTCGGCTTCACCACCGGGTCGTCCGGCACCTCCATCGCGCTGCGGAACTCCGACTGGAAGCCGTCGGACATCTTCTTCAGCTCACCGATGAAGTTGCCCACGCGCCGGGCGGCGTCGGGCAGGCGTTCGGGACCGAGGACGATCAGCGCTACGAGGGCGATGACGAGGAGCTCGCCGCCGCCGATGTTGAACATGGTCCCCACTCTAGTGGCGACCTCCACCCCGGGCCGCGGCGGAGGCCGCCCGGCGGGGCGCTGGTCAGGTTGTCGGGACCGGTGGCGTCAGCGTTCGAGCATGGCGTCGAGGGCGGCGGTGAAGGCGCCCTCGTCGTAGAGCGTCTGGTGAAAGTCGAGAAGGTCGTCGTGGGTGATCGGTGCGCCGCCGTCTCGGTGCTCGAGCAGCTCGGCGGGCAGGTCCCAGGTGTCCATCTCGACCCCGGACGCGACGAGCAGGTCGATCGTGCGCGACTCGGCGGGCTTGACCACGACCATGGTGCAGCTCGGGCAGCGGAACGAGTAGTCGCCTCGGTTGTCGTGACTGCACACCCGGACGCGGACGTCGGACGTCGTCAACTCGACGTCCCCGCAGTCCGGACAGCTCGCCCTGATCGTCGCCATGTGCCCTCCTCGACGGTGTGCCCGAGATATCGGCAACGGTCGCGCCGGGGTTGAGACGGCCCCATCGGTCGTTCGTCTTCATCCGGAGGGGTGGTGCGCAGGGGCCCCGCCGGGCCAGGATGTGCCGTGGCCCCCCGCCTCCCGTCGATCCGCCGCCCCCCGATCGGCTTCGCCCACCGCGGTGCGCGGGCGAACGCTCCCGAGAACACGCTGGAGGCCTTCAGCCTGGCGTTGCGCCTCGGGGCGAGTGGGTTGGAGACCGATGCGTGGGTGACCGCCGATGGCGTCGTCGTCCTCGACCACGACGGGGTGGTCGGTGGACGGTTCCGGCGCCGCCCGATCAGCAGCGTCGATCGTGGCGCGCTCCCCTCCCACATCCCGAGCCTCGGTGACCTGTACGCGGAGTGCGGCACGGACTACGAGCTGTCGATCGACGTGAAGGACCCGGCGGCCGCGGCCGGGATCGTCGACGTGGCCCGCGCTGCCGGTGGTGATGCGCTGGGCCGGTTGTGGCTGTGCGACGGGGACCTGGACCTGCTGCGGAGCTGGCGGGAGCTGGACGACGACGTCCGCCTCGTCGACTCGACGCGGCTGCGTCGGATGCGCCACGGCGCCGAGCGGCGGGCCTCGCAGCTGGCCGATGCCGGCATCGACGCGGTGAACATGATGTACAGCGACTGGAGCGGCGGCCTGACGACGCTGTTCCACCGGTTCAAGGTCCTGGCCTTCGGCTGGGACGCCCAGCACCGCCGCGTCCTCGACGAGCTCCTCGACATGGGCATCGACGCCGTCTTCAGCGACCACGTCGACCGCATGGTCGACGCCCTCCGCGCCCTCGACCCCTGACTGCCGTTCCGGGTCTGCGGACCCGGTCCCGAGGCCGGACCGCCGAGCAGCGCTCGAGCCAGCCCACACGGCACGTGCAGGGCCGATTCTCCGGCACGGCGCGTTCGCCCGCCCGGCCGCGCCACGCCGCGGGCCGCGGGCCGTCGTTCGCCCGTTTGTTCGCTCATGGCAGCCGGACCGTGCGCCCCGGGTGAACGCGAACACTCGGGCGAACTCGTGCAGCCGCCGAGCGAAGCGAGGCCTGGCTGCACGGAACCAGGAGTCAGCCGCCGAAGGCGCCCAAGCCCTCCCTTGAAGGGCTCGCCAGAGCCCTTCGGGCTCTACAGAAGGCCGAGATCGGAGACGGGCCAGACCCGTACCCAGGCGCGGCCGATGATCGAGTCGACCTTGATCGGCCCGAAGAAGCGACTGTCCCGGGAGTCGGTGCGGTTGTCGCCCATCACGAACGCCTCGTCGTCGCCGAGGAGCATCGGGAAGCGCTCGGCGTCGGGTGGCACGGTCGGGACGCCGTCCTCGAGGTAGTCCTCGTCGAGCGGCTCGCCGTCGATGTAGACGGTCCCGTCGAGGAAGTCGATGGTCTCGCCGGGGAGGCCGACGACCCGCTTGATGAGGTCGGAGTCGTCGTCGCTCACGACCTCGGGCCGTTCGAAGACGACGAGGTCGCCCCGTTCGACGCCGTGGAGCTCGTAGCTGAGCTTGTTGACGAGCACCCGGTCGTTGACCATCAGCGCCGGTTCCATCGACTGGGACGGGATGAAGAACGCCTGGAACAGGTACGTCTTGATGACGAGGGCGACGACGAACGCGCCGCCGAGCACGGCGACCCATTCGATGAGGCTCTTGGTGAGCCCGGTGTCCTCGGGCTCCTCGTCGATGTCCGTGGCCGCGGTCGGGGTGCGGGTCGCGACGCCGTTGGTCTGCGCCGTTGCGTGGCCGTTGCGCAGCGCGCGGGCGGCGTCCGCGTCGGGTGTGGTCTCGATGTCGGGGCGGTCGAGCCGTGGCGGGTGCCCCCACCCGTTGGGGGTGACGGTGGCCGGGTCGGCGACGACGGGGACCTCGGCGGTCGGCGCGGCCCGGTGGACGGGGCCGGGCGCCGGCGTGGGCGGGGTCGTCGTCGGGTGCGGGGTGTCAGGTGCGG
>JAXHUH010000117.1:0-13998 GCA_034211175.1 Actinomycetota bacterium | reverse complement strand
CCGAGGGCGACGGCGATCGGCCACGCAACCCGGTGGCCACGGATCCGGGTCGCGGCCAGCCCGGCGGCGGACAGGCCGGTGAACACGGCCAGCCAACCGAACGCCATCATCAGCGGCCGCTCGTCGTCGGCGCCGAACCACGCGGCCGCGAACCCGGCGACGGTCACGAGCGCGCCGCCGATGGTCACGACCCACGCCCGGCGGGACCGCACCCGGTCGACCTCGGCGACGCTCAGCAGCCGCCCCCGGTCCGGGGTGACCTGGTCGACCAACGGCAGGATGCCGAGCTTGAACGCCAGGACACCGGCGATCCACAGCCCGGCGCCGATCTCACCGACGCCGGCCGACCCGCCGGCCACGGCCATCGTCGCACCGACGACGGTCAGCGCCACCCCGGCCGCGACCCAGCACGCCGGGCAGGCGACGGCTCCCCGGGAGAGCCACACGTTGATCGCCAGCAGGCCGATCATGACGACGACCAGGCCTGCCGCCGCGAGCAGCCCGGAGACCTGCCACAGGCCGGTCCCGGTGATCGCGGCGCCGACGACGACGAGCCCGACCCCCAGGCGGACCCCGAGCGTGAGGTGGCCGTCGCTCACCATGAGACGGCGCCACAGCTCGTTGGTCAGGAGCAGCGCGCCGGCGCCGACGACGCCACCGCCGGCCGTCCAGGCCAGCGCCTCCGGCAGCGATCGCTGCCCGACCGCGACGAGGAGGAACCACACGCTGGCCCCGGCGAGGGCCACGGCAGCCACCATGCCGGGCACCGGATGGCGGGCGATGAACCGCCGGACGCGCCAGTCGCCGGTCGTTCGCTCGTCGGTCGTTCGGTCGTGGAGGTCCGGTTGCTCGTCCATGTCGTCTCCCGCCCCTGACGATCGCGCCGCCTCCGCGGGACCGGTCCGGGGCAACGGCGCGGTGCCGGCGCGTGATGTGTCGAACAGGAGAGGGCGCTCGCCGGGCCTGATACGCCGTTCACCTGCTCAGAGCACTACGCATGATGGGTCAGTCCGGTTCTCGGCGCACCCCCGGACCGCCGCCCGGTCCTGGCTACGGTGGACGAAGAGCACCCCGAGTGGTGCTCGCACCAACCTGCCGGGAGGGACGACATGTTCGCGTTCGTCATCATGGTGACCGGAGCGCTGGCGGTCGCCGGCGGCCTCGCGCTGCTGCGGCGGCGCCAGGACACGATCGACGCCTACCACCCGCGCGAGTACCGGGACCCGCCGGCCGCCGCCGACTACGGCATCGGCGGTCGGGGCGTCTGATCGTCGCTCGGCGCCACGGCACCCGGACGTTTCGCGTCTCGACGGCGGGGTAGGGCGCCTGCGGGCGGGAGGGCGGGTTCTCACGAACCTGCACCTGGAGATGACCGTGCGCAAGCTGCTCGCCACCATCGCGCTCACCGCGCTGACCGCCACCGTCGCGCTCACCGGTACGGCCGCCGCCGACCCGTTCTGCGGGATCCGCTGGGGCTCGCTCGAGAAGGCGGCGCCACCGCTGCTCAGCGCCTCGACCGTCGACGAGGTCCGCGCCGGGCATCACGCCTGCTACGACCGCCTGGTCATCGACCTCGACGGGCCGGCCACCGGCTATGACGTCCGCTACGTCGACATCGTCCGCCAGCCCGGCTCCGGGTTCGAGGTCCCGCTCCGTGGGAGTGCCCGGCTCCAGATCGTGCTCGGTGCCGCGGCGTACGACACGATCACCGCGGACCCGACCTACGACCCGGCCGACCGGACCGAGCTGGTCGACGTCGCCGGCTGGGACACGTTCCGCCAGGTCGCGCTGGCCGGTTCCTTCGAGGGCACGACCGACCTCGGCCTCGGTGTCCGGGCCCGCCTCCCGTTCCGGGTGTTCACCCTCGACGGCCCCGGCGACGGATCCCGCGTCGTCATCGACGTCGCCCATCGCTGGTAGACCACCACGCCCCACCACGCCACGCCACGCCACGCCCACGAACGTTTCGTTCCGGGTGTCGGATCTGCCACGTGGCGGTCGGCGACATCGAGGGAGATCGTGACTCCCGCTTCGGGTCGGGGCGGGTGGTGGGGGCGGTTCGCGGCCATGATGTGGCGCGGTTCGTCCATCTGGTCTGTCGGAGGCTCCGAGGTCGATGCGGTTGCGGGACAAGGTCGCGCTGGTCACCGGCGCGGGTGGCGGCATCGGCCGTGAGACGGCGGTGCTGTTCGCCTCCGAGGGCGCGGCGGTCGTCGCCGTCGACGTCGACGAGGCCACCAACGAACGGACCGTCGAGCTGATCGACCGTGCCGGCGGGCGGTCGATCGCGGTCACCGCGGATGTCGCCGACGCCACGGCGGCCGCGGCCATGGTCGCCGCCGCGGAGGAGACCTACGGTCGCCTCGACGTGCTGTTCAACAACGCCGGGGTGATGCTGGCCGACGACGGCGACGCCGAGGCCACCGACGAGGCCGTGTGGGACGCCACCATGGCGATCAACGTCAAGGGCGTCTTCCTCGGCTGCAAGTTCGGCATCCCCGCGCTGCGGCGCTGCGGTGGCGGGTCGGTGATCAACACGTCGTCGTTCGTCGCCCACGTCGGCGCGGCGACACCCCAGCTGGCCTACACGGCATCCAAGGGGGCCGTGTCGGCACTGACCCGCGAGCTGGCCGTGGTCCACGCCCGCGAGGGCATCCGGGTCAACGCGCTGTGCCCCGGCCCGCTGCGGACCGACCTGCTGATGCGGGTGCTCGACACCGACGAGAAGCAGCAACGCCGCCTCGTCCACGTGCCGATGGGCCGCTTCGGCGAGGCGTCGGAGATGGCGTCGGCCGCCCTGTTCCTCGCGTCCGACGAGTCGTCGTACCTGACCGGCCAGGACCTGCTCGTCGACGGCGGGTTGACCGCGGCCTACGTCACGCCCGAGGGCCCGCCGGCGCCGTGACGAGCGCCCCGCGCCGCCCGATCGTCGCCGACACGGCCGCCGACGCGGCGCTGGCGGCCATGGGCGCCGACCTCGGCGGTGCCACGGTCGCCCGGTGGATCGCGGACTTCGTGGCCGCGACCGCCGATCGGCGCAGCCGCAGGTCTGACCCACGACCCGGCCGCCCGGCGCGTCCTCAGCTGCGGTGGAGCTGCATCTCGAGCTCGATGGCCACGTGCTCACCCAGCATCAGCCGGCCGCTGTGGAGCGGGACGTCGAACTCGATGCCGAAGTCGCTGCGGCAGATCTCCGCGTAGCCCGAGAAGCCGGCGCGGACGCGGCTGTCGACCGGGCTCACCTCGGTGCCGTGGAACTCGACGTCGATGGCGACGGCCCGGGTGATGTCGTTGAGCGCGAGGTCGCCGAGCAGCTGGTAGGCGCCGTCGTCGACCGCGATCGAGGTCGAGGCGAACGTCATGGTCGGCTCGTTGGCGACGTCGAAGAAGTCGATCGAGCGCAGGTGCTCGTCGCGGTCCGCATCGCCGGTGTCGATCGAGGCGAGGTCGATCGTGGCGATGACCGAGCTCTCGGCGAGCGAGTCGTGGACCTCGAGCGCCATCGTGTACTCGTGGAACCGGCCCCGCACCTTGGACAGTCCGAGGTGGCGGACGACGAACTCGACCGAGCTGTGCGACGGGTCGGCGACCCAGGTTCCGTTGGCCAGCGGCATGGTCACGTCGGCGCTCCGTCACACGGTGTAGGCGGCTCACCGCCAGTGTGACCCCTGACCGACGGAACCACCCTACACGGTGGGCTGAACGCCGATCGTGAGGACTCGATCGGTGCCGGCGGACGCCACCCGGGCCCGGACGCGCCGATGCCCGACCGCATCGGGCGGCCGGGCATCGGTCAGGCTGTCGGGTCAGTCGTTCGGACCAGGCGTTCAGGCCGAACGCTCGGACCAGGCGTCGGCACGTCGTGCCCGGAGCGTCACTCCTCGCCGTCGGCCGGCGGAGCAACGCCACTGTCGGCAGCCGCGCCGGCATCGGCCTCGCTGTCGGCCTCGTCGTCACCGGGGGTGGGCTCGTCGTCGGCCGACGCGGTGTCGTCGGGGCAGCCGTCGCCACCGGGCAGCAGCGCGGCACCGACGATGCGGGCCTCGTCGCCGTCGGGCAGCATCCAGCGGGTCAGCTCGTTCGCCTCGGCGAAGGCGTCGGTCAGCGTCGCCGCGGCGTCGCCCTCGACCACGGTGCAGGTCCAACCCGCGGCCGCGGCCTCACCGGCGAGCGGGTCGACGTCGGCCAGCGGCCACTCGGCCTCGGTCGCCTCGACGTCCGCCGGGGCCTCGCCGTACGGAGAGGCGTAGAGGACGTAGGCGTCGGGCGTGAGCAGCTCGGTGGCGTTCTCGGTCGCCATCGCGCTCAGCTCGTCGACGAAGGACTGGAGCGCCTCGCGTGCCTCCGCCTGGTCGGGATCGACGCCGTCGTCCATGCCGAGCGCCGGCGCCGCGTGGGTCACCGAGCCGTCGGCCAGCGTGATGGTGAGGACGGTCGTGCCCGCGTCCGCCACCGGCGGCTGGCCGTACTCGATCTCACCCGAGGTGAGGCCGTAGGACTGCGCCGCGGTGAGCAACTCGGTGATCTGGTCGTCGGTCAGCTCGCCGACGCTGATCGGGAGCACG
Organism: Actinomycetota bacterium; assembly: GCA_034211175.1. GTDB lineage: Bacteria > Actinomycetota > Acidimicrobiia > Acidimicrobiales > CAIXPF01 > JAXHUH01. The sequence goes on along the minus strand of JAXHUH010000117.1, from coordinate 9,433 downwards.
GCCGGGCCGGGGAACTCCATCGTGGTCACGCCGGGCGCGTAGACGGTGCCGTCGCCGGTCACGGTGACCATGGCGGTCTGGCGGAGGTTGGTCTCCACCGTCGTGAACCCGCCCTCGTTCGTGAGGCGGAAGACGACGTCCTCCTCGTTCCACGCGAGGTCGCCGGCCGGCGTCTCCTCCCCGTCGTCGGCCTCGCTCGTGCCCGGCACGGTCGTCGTGGCGTCCCCGGCGGCGGTGGTGTCGTCGTCCGTGGCGCCACCGCAGGCGACGAGGCCGGCGAGGGCGGGGGCGAGGAGGAGGGGCAGCAGTCGGTTCTTGGTCGTGTGCAACATCACACCAATCGGACGTCGCCCGGCCCCGGGCTGGTTCCCGAAACGGCCGGATTCGTCATCGAGGAGGCGAAATCGCCATCGACGAGGACGTTCCGAGCCCCGACGCGTGCCCATGGCGAGGGCCCCCGGACAGGGGACATGGCTGCGTTGGGGCCGCTCCGCCACGAGGCGGGACAGCTTCGGCGCCGCGGCTACTGTCCTGCGCAGGTGCGGCGGGGGCGTCCCGGGCGCGACCGGCGCGAACTCACGACCGGCCTTCCACGAGGTGTGCATCGATGCGGGACCAGATCGAGCTGCGGGGCCTTCGGGTGCTCGCCGTCGTCGGGGTGCTCGAGCACGAGCGGTTGGCGCCCCAGCCGCTCGAGATCGACCTCGTGCTCCACGCCGACCTCGGTGACGCGGCCACGACGGACGAGCTCGACGACACGATCGACTACGGCGCCGCCCTGACCGCGGTCGAGCTCGCCGTCGCCGAGAGCCGCGACCTGTTGCTCGAACGCCTCGCCGGGCGCATCGCCGACGTGCTCCTCGACCACCCCCGGGTCGACGAGGCCGAGGTGACCGTGCGCAAGCTGCGCCCACCGGTGGCGAGCCAGCTCGACTCCTCCGCGGTCACGCTCCGGCGCACCCAGGCCGGCCGTCTCGGCATCGACGCACCGACGCACCGGGCCGTCCTCGCGCTCGGCTCGAACCTCGGTGACCGCGAGGCCAACCTGCGCGAGGCGATCCGCCGGCTCGGCCCGGTCCGGTCGATGTCGCAGGTGTACGAGACCGAACCGATCGGTGGCCCCGACGGCCAGGGCGCCTACCTGAACATGGTGATCGACGTCGACACCCCGCTCGACCCGTTCGCGCTACTGCGTCACACCCAGCGCACCGAGGCGTCGGCGGCCCGGAAGCGGGAGACCCACTGGGGCGCCCGGACGCTCGACGTCGACATCGTCTTCTACGACGACGTGGTCGTCCGGGCGCCCGAGCTCGTGATCCCCCATCCCCGCCACGCCGAGCGCCCGTTCGTGCTCGCCCCGCTGGCGGAGGTGTGCCCGGACCGCGTGCCCGACGGGTGGCGCGAGCGGCTCCCGGCGATGGGCCTCGAGGCGCTCGGCCGCATCGACCTCGGGGCGCCGACGTGAGCACCGGTGGCGCGGCGTCGGTCACGGCGCGGACCGTGCACCACCGCGACTACCCGGTCGACGAGCTCCTCGCCGTCAAGGGCACGACCACCGTTGCGATGTGCGTGCCCGCCCGCAACGAGGAGGCCACCATCGGCGCCACGGTCGAGGCGCTCGTCGCGCTGCGTCGCACCGGCCTGGTCGACGAGGTCGTCGTCGTCGACGACGGCTCCAGCGACGCCACCGCCGACATCTCCCGCGCCGCCGGCGCCACGGTGCGGCCGACGGGGTCGGTCGCCGGCCCGGGCACCGGCAAGGGCGAGGCCCTGTGGACGTCGCTGCACGCGACGTCGGCCGACGTCGTCGCGTGGTGCGACGCCGACATCAGCGACTTCGACGAGCGCTTCGTGACCGGCCTCGTCGGCCCGCTGCTCACCGACGACGACGTCGACTTCGTGAAGGCGTTCTACGAGCGCTCGGTGGACGGCCACGTCGGCGGCGGCCGGGTCACCGAGCTGCTGGCCCGCCCGCTGATCACGCTGCTCCACCCCGCGCTCCTCGCGTTCCACCAGCCGCTCGGCGGCGAGTTCGCCGGCCGGCGGGACCTGCTCGAGTCGCTGCCGTTCGTCACCGGCTACGGCGTCGACCTGGCGCTGCTGATCGATGTCGTCGACGCCGTCGGCCTCGAGCGGACCGTTCAGGTCGACCTCGGGACCCGCACCCACCGCCACCGCTCGCTGACCTCGCTGCGACCGACCGCGGTCGAGGTGCTCCACGCCGGACTGCGCCGAGCCGGGGTCGACGTGCCCCCGGAGGTGACGTGCACCGACGCCGAGCTGCGGTTGGCGGAACGGCCGCCGATCCGACGCGACCGGAGCCGCCTCGTGCGCAACGGCCACTCGGCCGGTGACCCGGCGAGCGGCGGGGGAGGGGACACCGCCCGATGAGCGCCATGTTCCTGTACGGGGTCGTGAACGCGTCACCGGACTCGCTGAACACCGACTCGATCGTCGACGGCCCCGACGCGGCGCTGGCCCGGGCCAGGCGGCTGCTCGCCGACGGCGCGAACGGCATCGACCTCGGTGGCCAGGGGTCGACCGACATCGCCGACGTCGTCAGCGACGACGTCGAGTGGGAGCGCCTGGCGCCCCTCGTCGGGCCGCTCGCCGCGCTCGGGGTCCCGCTGTCGGTGGACACGTGGCGGCCGTCGGTCGCCCGCCGGGCGCTGGAGGCCGGCGCGACCGTGCTCAACGCCGCCGACGGGCTCCAGCAGGACGAGATGCTGGAGGTGGCGGCGGAGGCGGGGTGCGAGGTCGTGCTCCCGTTCCTGTCCGGCCCCGACCCGAAGCGGATGGCGCTCGTCGAGGGCGATCCCGTCGAGGTGCTGGTCGACTTCTTCACCGCGGCATTGGCCCGCTGCGACCGCTACGGGATCCGCGACCGGGTCGCCGTCGACCCCGGCACCGGCTTCGCCCCACCGCACTGGCCGTGGGAGCAGCGCTTCGTCTACCAGAAGCAGGTGTACAACAACCTCGGCCGCCTGCGGACGTTCGGTCGACCGCTCTACATCGCGCTGCCGTGGAAGGACACCGTGCAGCACGCCGAGCTGCTCGACATCGTCGTTCGTCAGGCCCCCGAGCTCGGCCGGTGCCACTACCCGACGGTCGTGCGCGCCGCCGAGGCGCGGGCCCACGCCTGAGCAACGGCGTCGCCGTCGCCCGGCGCGATCCGTCGGCCGGCGTCGTGCGGTCCGTTCCGGGGGCGGTCCCCGGAAGCGACGCCACGACGGCCGGCCCGACCGTCTCCGTCACGGGCGGCGAACCGCCCGCGACGGTTCACGCCACGAGGACGGCCAGCTTGCCCGTGCCGTAGTTCTCGACCACGACCTCGAAGTCGGCCCGCTCACCCGGTGCCTGCGAGAGCCCCCGGGCACCATCGGAGGCCTGGTCGGCGGGGCCGTAGTGGACCTCGCTGAGGCGCACGTGGCGGGAGCCCTCCGTCGTGTTGAACAGGCTCGCCATGATGTTGAGCACCTCGTGGAAGTTCTCCTTGAGGTTCGACGACAGCGCACCCTCGTCGACGCAGTCCTGCGCGCCGCCCTTGGGCACGAGCGCCAGCGCGGCCCCGAGGTAGGCGCCGAGGGCGATGTCGGTGACGACCAGGCACTCGAGGCTGCCCTCGCGGTCGACGTAGGAGGCGACGACCGCCACCTCGCTGTCGGGCAGGGCGCCCCCCGTCACCTTCGGTTCGCGACCGAGGAGGCTCTCGATCAGTTCGGACAGGTCGCTGTCCTTGGGCAGGAACTCACTCATCAAGCCACCCCGGCCAGTGCTCGGTCGAAATCGTCAGCGGTGAAGGGCTTCGCGATCAGGAACTTGGCGCCGGCCTCCATGGCCTGCGCCCGCATCTCGGGCGTCCCCTCCGAGGTCACGAAACCGAAGGGGACGTTGATGCCCTCTTCGCGAAGCGCTCGGAGCAGTTCGATGCCGCTCATCTCCGGCATGTTCCAATCGCTGAGCACGAGATCTGGGCAATCGTCCTGGATCGCCGCGAGCGCCTTCGCGCCGTCCTCCGCCTCGGAGAACTCCGCGGACTTGTAGCCGCTCTGTCGCAGCGTGCGCGTCACGATCATTCGCATCGCACGGCTGTCGTCAACGATGAGTATCCGCATCTGTTCCTCTCCTACCTCTCAGACTGCCTGTTCGCCGCCGGCGGCGCCGTCCGTCGCGCCGCTCGATGGTTCTCCCTCGAAGACCGTGATGGTCACGGCATTCTGATTGGCCGTGAACCACAGCTCCTTGATCGGATGACTGCGCGGGATCTTGATCTCGTAGTCCGCTCCCTTCACGACCGTGGGAAGCGACAACTGGGCGAGCCCGGGAACGAGTGCCTTGATGCCACCGCCGGTCATGTTGGTGATCTCGCCGAGTGCGTCCTCGATCTCGGCGGCCGTGGTCTCCTCGGGCTCCATGCCGAACATCGAGGCGGCCGCGGCGAGCGCGAGCTCTGCGCTGACGTGCACGGTCACCGTGCCGTTCCAGTCGCCTTCGATGTTGATCATCCCGGTGAGGCTGCGTTCGGTGGACTGTTCGCTCGGTCCGGTCGGCGCCAGCTCGATGCCGACGATCGAGCTCCAGACGTCACCGACCAGCATTGCCACGTCTTCGTCGTTCAGGAACACTGATCCTCCTACTTGATGGGCCGATGCCAGCCGGTGCGATCCATGGTCACCCGTTCGTAGTTGTTGTCGATCGCCAGCGTTGTCTCCGAACCGCCGAGCAGCAGGTAGCCGCCGGGCCGCAACACCTTCCGCACCTGGCCGAGGATCTGCCGCTTCGTCTCGAGGTCGAAGTAGATGAGGACGTTCCTCAGCAGCACCAGGTCATAGGGCATCGTGGCCATCCACGGTGCCGCCAGGTTCTGCAGCTCGAACGAGACCAGGCTGCGGATCGAGGGGTCGATCTCCCAGAACGCACCCTGGCGTGTGAACCACTTGACGAGCAGCGTCACCGGTAGGCCGCGGTTCACCTCGAGCTGCGAGAAGCGACCGGAGCGCGCCTTGTCGAGCGCCGACGGCGAGATGTCCGTCGCCCGGATGTTGACCCGCCAGGTGGAGAGCTCGGGGAAGTGCTCCTTGATGGTGAGGGCGACGCTGTAGGGCTCCTGGCCCGTCGACGACGCGCAGCACCAGATGTCGAGCGAACGTCGCGAGGCGTTCCGTTCGATGATCTCCGGCAGGATCGACTTGCGGAGGCTCTCGTAGGGGTGGTTGTCACGAAAGAACGAGGTCTCGTTCGTCGTCATCGCGTCGATGACCTTGTCGTGCAGGCCCCGGGAGGTCCCCGTGCGGAGGGCGGCGACGAGCTCGGTCACGGAACCGAGGCCCGCCTCCTTGGCCACCGGCTCGAGCCGGCTCTGCGCCAGGTACTCCTTGCCCGGTTCCAGGACGATGGCCGCCCGCTCGCGCACGAGCCGGCAGATGAAGTCGAAGTCGTGCGCTGCCAGCACCGTCAGATGCCTCCCTGGACTCGGTCGGTGGCCGCGGTGCGCCCGAAGGCCACGCGACGTGAGATCTCCCCGGCGATCCGGTCGAGGGGGAGGACGGCCTCTGCCAACCCGGCCCGGGTGACCTCGCCGGGCATGCCCCAGACGACGCTCGTGGCCTCGTCCTGGGCGATGACCTGGCCCTCGGCGGCGGCGATCGCCTTCGATCCGCCGAGTCCGTCACTGCCCATGCCGGTCAACATCACGGCGAGCACGTGCTTGCGGTAGACCGCGGCCGCGGAGCGGAACAGCGGGTCGACCGACGGGCGGCACGAGTTCTCCGGGGGATCCTCGAAGATCCGGATGGTGTGGCGGGCGAGCCGCCCGGCGATGTCCATGTGGGACCCGCCGGGCGCCACGTAGACGGTCCCGGCCTGGATGGCCATGCCGTCGCTTCCCTCGACCACGGTGACCTTGGACGAGGCGTCGAGTCGTTCGGCCAGGAGCCGGGTGAACATCGCCGGCATGTGCTGGACCACGAGCACGGGCACGGCCAGGTCGGCGGGCAGCGCCGGGATGACCTCGGCGAGCGCCCGGGGCCCACCGGTCGAGACGCCGATGACGACGGCTTCGATCTTGGTGGTCTGGGTGCGCTTCGGCCGGGCCGACATGGCCTCGCGGATCGGCGTCGGCCGAATCGTCGCCGCCGGCGCGCGGTGGCACAGCGCGCGGATCTTGGGCACGAGCTCGCCACGCACGACGGCGATCGACGCGGCGAGCGAGCCGGTGCCGCTCGGCTTGGTGAGGTAGTCGCTCGCGCCGTGGGAGAGGGCGTCGAGGGTCGCCCAGCCACCCTCCTCGGTCAGCGTGCTGAACATGATCACCGGCAGCCGGGTGTGGCGCTTGCGGATCTCCCGCACCGTCTGCAGCCCGTCCATGACCGGCATCTCGACGTCGAGCGTGATCACGTCCGGTCGCAGCTCGTCGATCTGCGACACCGCGATCTGGCCGTTCGGCGCGACGCCGACCACCTCGATGTCGTCGGCCCCTGACAGGGCGTCGGTGATGAGTCGACGCAGCATCGCCGAGTCGTCGACGACCATCACCCGGATGCGGCTCACGACTCGGAGACTCCGAAGCCGATGAGCTCGAGCTTCTCGAGCAGGCCCTCGCGGGTCAGCGGCTTCATCGCGTACTCGTCCGCACCGGCCTTGAGCGCGCGGGCGATGTAGGCCGGCTCGTTCTCGGAGGTGACCATCATCAGGATCATCCGCTCGTACTCGCTGATCTTGCGGACCTCCTGGATGAACTGCAGGCCGTCCATCTGCGGCATGTTCCAGTCGACGAGGCAGAGGTCGACGGCCCCGATCTCCTGGAGCCGTTCGAGGCCCTCGATGCCGTTGCCGGCTTCGGCTGTCTCGAAGTCGCAGCCGACCAGAAGCCGCTTCAACAGCGCTCGTGTCGCTCGGGAGTCGTCGACGACCAGTGCGCGCCTGCTCATCCTCGTGCCCTCGCCCTCGTGGTTTCGGTGGTGGTGCGGTTCATGGGTTCGCCGGTTCGGGTGTCGGGAGCGTCGGTGTGGGCCCCGTGCGGGAGCCGTTCGGCACGTGGCGGTGCCCGGTGGTCGGCGCGGAGGGATGGCTGCATCGGTCGGTCCGTGATCGCGTTCGGCAGCCGCTCAGGCCGGGGTCGCGACCGCGAGGACGCGCTCGATGTCGAGGACGAGGAGCAGCCGTCCGTCGAGCTTGTAGGCCCCGCGGATGAGGTGGCGGGCGACGCCCTCCATGGTCTCCGGCGGGCGCTCGAAGGCGTCCTGGTCGACCTCGATGACGTCGCCGATGGCGTCGACGAGGAGGCTCACCGAGGACTCCTCGCTGCGCACGACCACGTTCATCGGCAGCTTCCCGTCGGTGCGCTGGGGCATGTCGAGCTTCTCGCGCAGGTCGATCGCGGTGACGATCTGGCCCCGCAGGTTGATGAGCCCGCTGATGTCGCGCGACGCCAGCGGTACCGGCGTCATCTCCAGGTGGCGGATCACCTCCTGGACCCGCAGGACCTCGATGCCGAACAGGTGGTCCGCCACGGTGAACGTGCTGAACTGCATGGTGGGCATCTCACGCCGCTCCGAGCATCTCGATCGTCCGGTCGTTGAGCCCGGCGGCGTCGAGGACGGCCGGGAGGTCGATGACCTCGGTCACCCGGTCGTTGACGACGACCGTGCCGAGCGTGAACGCCCGGCTCGCCGGGGCGAGCACGAGGTTGTCCTCGACGATGTCGTGGATCCGGTCGACGACGAGCCCGACCCGGCGCTCGCCGACGCGGTGGACCACGACGTGCATGGTCCTGCGCTCCTCCATCTCCTCGTAGGACCGCATGTCCATCCGGCGCTCCGGCAGGACGCTCGACACGTGCACCAGCGGCATGATCTGGCCGCGGTACTGGATGACGTCCTGGCTGCCGACCGCCTCGGTGTTGTCGAGGGAGAACTCCTCGAGTCGATCGACGGCGGCCAGCGGGATGGCCATGCGCCCGTCGTCGGGTGTCGCGAACAGGAGCAGCGCCTGGCGCTCGCCGGCCTGCTCGGCGGCGGTGGCGACCTTGTCGACCGAGCCCTTCTCGCTGTCGGCGCCGACGACGTGGGCGAGCTGGGCCAGGCCCATGACGTCGAGGATCAGGCCGACGAGGCCGTCGCCCATCATGGTGGCGCCGGCGAAGGTCGGGATGCCCTTGAGGTGGTGGCCGAGCGGCTTCACCACGATCTCGGCGCTGTCCCGCACACCTTCGACGACGAGGCCGAACTGGCGGTCGTCGGCCTGGAGCACGACGATGTTGACCGACCCGGACGGGTCGGGTTCCTTCGTGCCGAGGACCTCGTGGAGGTACACGAGGGGCAGCAGCCGGCCCCGCAGTCGATAGACCGGCGCGCCGTGGATCGTCTCCACCGCGTTGCGGGCCTCGGCGCCGTCGAGGCGCACGAGCTCGACGAGGCTGATCTGGGGGATCGCGTAGCGCTCCTCGCCGGAGGCGATGACGAGCGCGGGGATGATCGCCAGCGTCAGCGGGATCTTGATCCGCAGGACCGTGCCCTGGCCGATCGTGCTCTGCACGTCGACCGTGCCACCGATCTTCTCGATGTTGGTGCGCACCACGTCCATGCCGACGCCTCGGCCCGACACGTTCGTGACCTTCGGGGCGGTCGAGAAGCCGGGGGCGAAGATGAGCTGGAGGAGCTCGCGCTCGCTCATCGTCGCCGCCTTGTTCGAGGCGATGACGTTCTTGGCGACCGCGTTGGCCCGCAGCTTCTCGGGGTCGATGCCGCCGCCGTCGTCGGAGATCTCGATCGTGACCGTGCCGCCCTCGTGGTACGCACGCAGGGAGAGCCGGCCCTCCGGGTGCTTGCCCACCGCGTTGCGGGCGTCGGGAGGCTCGATGCCGTGGTCGACCGCGTTGCGCACGAGGTGGGTGAGCGGGTCGCGGATCGCCTCGATGATCGTCTTGTCGAGCTCGGTGTCCTGGCCCTCCATCTCCAGGCGCACCGACTTCTCGCAGGCCACGGCGAGGTCGCGCACGATGCGGGGGAACTTCGACCACAGGTTGCCGATCGGCTGCATGCGCGTCTTCATCGCGCCTTCCTGCAGCTCGGTCGTGATCAGGTTCAGTCGTTGGGCGACGGCGGCCATGTTGGTGTCCTGGCTCGTCGACACCATCTGCATGATCTGGTTGCGGGCCAGCACGAGCTCGCCGACCAGGGTCATCAGGTTGTCGAGCAGGCCGACATCGACACGGATCGAGGTGTCGCTGACGCCCTTGCTCTTCATCTCCGCGCCGGGCCGGTCGGTCACCTCCATGGCGCCACTGCGAGACATGCTCGACGACGTCGGAACAGAGGAGGGCTCCTGGCCGGCCGCGGCCGGCTGGTCGGCCGGGGCCGAGGGTGCCTCGGCGGCGACCGCGGGCTCGTCGGCGACCGCCGGGGCCTCGGGCGGCTCGGGTGCAGGCGGGGGC
>JAXHUH010000116.1:0-15368 GCA_034211175.1 Actinomycetota bacterium | reverse complement strand
GGTCGGGCCGGCTGTCGTGGTCGGCCCGGCTGTCGTGGTCGGCCCGGCTGTCGTGGTCGTGACGTTGTCGGGCGCCTCGTCGGCGGAGCCGTCGGCCAACTCGGTGCCGCCGGGGTCGGCGGTGAGCAGGGGCACCGTGATCTCGTTGCCCCACAGGTCGCCGGTCAGGCCGACACGGAGGTAGACGACACCGTCGGTGACCGCATCGTGCTCGACCGCGAAGACGTCGGCGTTCGAGTCGCCGATCCCGAGCGGGCGCCAGTCGTCGCCGGTCCACAGGTCGGCGGCGCCGACCGTCCGGGGCATCTCGAGGAACAGGTCGGTTCCGGGTGTGCCGTCGGGCAGCGTCATGGCCAGCGTCACCCCGAAGTCGACCGGCCCGTCGGCGTCGCGAATGCTCGTCTGTGACGGCCCGCGGACGAGCTCGGTCCGCACGGTCGACGGGCTCAGCGGGCCGTCGCCCGCCTCGACCGGGGTGCGGGAGACATAGGCGGTGCTGCCCGCGGAGATCGTCTCACCGTCGCGGGTGACGATCGGGGCGGGATCGTCGTTGCTCCAGCCGACGACGGTCACGATCCCGGGGGTGTAGGCCTGCGGGCCGAAGCCGCTCAGCCAGTTGGTGAGCACGCCGGCGTTGACGATCTCGTCGGCGTCGCCGCCGCGCTGTGCCCGCTCGAAGATCTCGCTGGTCAGGCGGTCGTCGCCCAGCCGGAGGGCGCCGGCCGCGACCCCGAGCTCGAAGTCGGCGGTCTCGCCGGCTCCGAGCTGCTCGGTCACCATCCGGTGGGTCGCACCGGCGAAGACGTAGACGGCCTGCAGCTCGTGGTCGCTCAGGTTCGTGACCGTGCCGACGATGTCTCCGTCGTCGATGCGGGCGTCGACGTCCCACGCCCGGTCCTGCTCGACGGTGCCGCTGGCCCGGAACACCCCGAAGCCGCCGGGCGGCACGTCGGCGACGAGGTCGCTGCCCTCGCGGTGGACGGCGCCGATCGACGAGGTGTCGATGCCCTGCTCGTTGCCGAGGCTCTGCTGGTGCCAGCCGGCGGGGATCGTGACCCCGACATCGCCGCCGTTGGCCGAGGTCAGGAGGATGTCGCTGTGGGCGACGGTCGTGGCCGCCGACTCGACGACCACCGTGGCGTGGGCGCCCGACGCGTCCGAGCGGAGCTGGCGGCCGGTGACCCACACGGCCGACGTGGCGAGCACGGCGACGGCCGGGACGGCGAGCCACACGTACCGCTCGCGGCGCTGGCGGCGGAGCACGAGCCACAGCACCGGGCCGACCAGGAGGACGTAGCCGCCGGTGACGAAGAGCAGCTCGGCGACGTCGGGGGTCTGGACGCCGGCCTGGCGGGCGAGGATCGGCACGGTCGGGTAGAAGCTCGAGCCGAACGGCAGCTCGTTCGAATCGGTGTAGCTCGTCGGCCGGAACAGCCCGTCGACGGCACCGTCGGCCACGGCGCCGCCCGTGAGGACCACCTCGCCGAGCCCGACGGGCAGGTGGTCGGTGTCGGCGTCGGCCCGGAGGTCCGCCATCGCCGCCGGCAGCTCGTCGTCGACGAGGAGGCGACCCCCCTCGTCGACCCAGCGCAACAGCGAGTCGACCGCGGTGTCGTCGAGAGCTTCGATGTCGGCGGCGGACACCACGACGTGAGTGAACGCGCCGAGGACGTCGGCTCCCTCGACGAGCATGCCCGGATCGAAGTCGAAGAGCTGGGCGCCGCCGGCGTCGACCACCAGGTCGGCCCGCTCGGGAAGATCGCGGTTGCGGAACGAGGGGAACACGCCGACCGGTTCGATGTCGCCCCGGCGCTGGAGGCCGCCGCCGCGTGCGACGACCCGGCCGTCCACGGTCAGGGTCACGGCCGGCGGGCCGGACCACGGCGGTGGGGTGGTGATCATCACGAACCGCGCGCTGGTCCCGCCCGGGACCTCGATGGCGAGTTGCTCGGTGCTACGGCCACCGGGCATGTCGTCGTGGACGACGCTGAGCACGCCCTCGACCAGCTGGTCGGCGTTGATGGTCACGACGAGCGGGATCGGGCGGCCGTCGCGGTAGAGGTTGCCGGCCGGGGTGCCGACCGTCAGTGTCGTCTCCGCCCCCGCCGGCTCGACGGCGACGACGAGCGACCCCATCGCCACCGCCACCAGTGCGACCACCGCTCGGGCCGTGACGCGGGCGATGCCGGTTGTCACCGGGCCGGTCACCTCGTGGTCACCATGCCCTCCCGTGGTACCTCGACGCGGCCTCGTCCATGATGTCAGTGAGACGCACGAGCGCCGCCCGTGGTTCCGACGAGTCGGGAGATTCGTCGTGACGAGGACATACGCCGCTCTTCGGCGTCGTTTCCGTACCGAGGGTGCTGGACCATGGCCCCATCCTGAGTGACGCGAGTGACATGCGCCATCGGGCGAAGGTGGGGTTGGGCCGCGGGGCCCTCATCGTCCGAACGGCCGATGACGGGCGGGCCCCGGACGCGTAGTGTCGATCGATCGGCCACGACGAGCGACCCCACGACGGCGGAGACGGCGCCATGGCGACGTTGTCCGCGGCGGCCGAGTGGATGAGCCGCTACCTCGGTCTGGACGGTGCGCCGGGGCGCGCCGCGATGTTCGTGCGGGGGGCGCTCGCCGCGGCCGCCTTCGCCGCGGTGGCCATGGCCGCCGAGCGGCTGTTGGGGGTCAGCCCGGTGTGGGCGTGGCTGTTGGCGGCGGTCATCGGCACGGTCGCCGTGCGCGTGGTCGCCGTCGTGCAGGCCCGACGGCACTGACGGGTCGGACGCGCCACCGCCGGCCACCCGAGGGTGACCGGCGGTCCGGACTGATCGAACCGGTCGGACGCGGCCGCGCCCGACCGTGGCTCAGATGCGCTCGATGATGGTGCCGGTGCCGAGCCCGCCACCGCAGCACATGGTCACGAGGGCGTTGGTGCCGTCGGTGCGCTCGAGCTCGTGGAGCGCCTTGGTGAGGAGCACGGTGCCGGTGCCGCCGAGCGGGTGGCCGAGGGCGATCGCGCCACCGTTCGGGTTGACCGTGTCCATGTCGGGCTGGAGCTCCTTGGCCCACGCGAGCACGACGGACGCGAACGCCTCGTTGATCTCCGTGATGTCGATGTCGCCCATCGTCATCCCGTTGCGCTCCAGGAGGCGGTGGGTGGCGTCGATCGGGCCGGTGAGCATCAGGACCGGATCGCTGCCGACCAGGCAGGTGTCGACGATGCGGGCCTTGGGCTTCAGGCCCAGCTCCGCGGCCCGCTCCCGGGTCATCAGCATGATGGCGCCGGCGCCGTCGGAGATCTGGGACGAGTTGCCGGCGGTGTGGACGCCGTCGGGCCGGGCGACCGGCTTGAGGCCGGCGAGGATCTCGAGCGACGTGTCGCGCATCCCGCCGTCGCGCTCGACGCGGTGGGTCGTGCCCGTCGGCTTGCCCTCGTCGTCGAGGTCGGGGGCGTCGACCGGCACGATCTGGGTGTCGAAGCGGCCCTCGGCCCACGCCCGCGCCGCGAGCTGCTGGCTGCGGAGGCCGAACTCGTCGGTGTCCTGGCGGGAGATGCCCCACTTGTCGGCGATGCGCTCCGCGCCCTCGAACTGGGAGGTGAACTCGTAGTTCGAGAAGTACGACTGCGGGACGGCCCGGCCGAGGCCGAGCTCCTTCTTGGCGTTCGACCCGATGGGGATGCGGCTCATCGACTCGACGCCGCAGCCCACGGCGATGTCGACGACGCCGGAGGCGACCAGGCCCGTCGCCATGTTGGTGGCCTGCTGGGACGAACCGCACTGGGAATCGACCGTGGTGGCCGCCGTCGTGAGCGGCAGACCGGCGGTGAGCCAGGCGGTGCGGCTGACGTTGAACGCCTGCTCACCGACCTGGTCGACACAGCCGCCGACGACCTGGCCGACGAGGGCGGGGTCGATGCCGACGCGATCGATCAGGGCCTTCTGCACGGCGGCCAGCAGATCGACCGGGTGCATGGTCGAGAGGTCCCCGTTGCGGCGACCGACAGGGGAACGGACCGCGTCCACGATGACGACTTCGCTCATGGTGCGACCCTAGGCATCGTCGCGTCACCGAACCCAATCCCCCGTGACGCCCGCGGCCTGCTCAGGCCGCGGCGGGCACCTCGGCGGGCTCGTGCTCGGGTGCCTCCGGTGGCGGGGACCACGCCGGCCGGGCGGCGGCGAGCGCCTCGCGAGCGAGGGCGAGGCCCCGGCGGCCGACCTGCTTGGTGTGCTCGTCGAGGCGGTGGTCGGCGGCGGCGAGCGGCGCGTCGGTCGTGGGTCGGCGGCGGACCGGACGGCTGGTGTGGGCGTCGATGAGCTGCATCTGCGAGGTCATGGCCCGAGTATGCGGAGGGGGTGTGACAGTCAGGCTCGGCGAGCTCGCTCGCCGGCCGGGTGCGCACCCCGGGGCGGGCCTCAGCCGAGGGCGCGGCCCTTCTGGACGCGGGGGCGGACGAACAGGGCGTAGCTGGCGAGGAACGCCAGGGAGATGATCGTCAGGCCCAGGAACACGATCACCACCGACACCGCGCAGATCACCATCCACGCCTTGCGGTTGCGGCCGACCCGGGCGAAGTCCTCGTCGCTGTGGTGGCGCCACGCGTCGACGAAGCAGAACGAGCCGCCGATCGCGGCGACGAGCACGAGCACGATCTGGAGCCACACCGGCATCAGACCGGTGTACCACGTCCGCGCCCACCCCACGTGTCGGACGTTGGTCCCGGTACGGGTGCGCGCCCGTCCGCACCTGGGGCGGGGACGGCCCCCACAACTATGGTCGGCCCCGTTCGATGCCTACGGGGGTGCACATGCAGCGGTACGGGATGACGATCCCCTTCGCCGGGGTTCCGCTCGGCGAGCAGGCGGACTGGATCCGCGAGCTCGCCGATCTCGGCTACACCGACGTCTGGTCCTCGGAGGCCGACGGGGCCGACGGCTTCACGCCGCTCGTCCTGGCGAGCCAGTGGGCGCCGTCGCTGCGGCTCGGGGTCGCGATCATCCCGGCGTTCACCCGCGGGCCGGCGCTGCTGGCCCAGAGCATCGGCGCGCTCGCCCAGGCCGCGCCCGGTCGCTTCGTGATGGGCCTCGGCAGCTCGTCCAACGTGATCGTCGAGCGGTGGAACGGCATCGAGTTCGAGCGTCCGTACCAGCGGACCCGGGACATGGCCCGGTTCCTCAAGGCGGCGCTCGCCGGTGAGAAGGTGACCGAGGACTACGAGACGTTCTCGGTGAAGGGGTTCCGCCTCGGGGCGCGCCCACCCGAGCCCGTGCCGATCCTCATCGCCGCCCTCCGGGAGGGCATGTTGCGCATGGCGGGGCGCGAGGGCGACGGCGCCATCATCAACTGGCTCTCCGCCGACGACGTCAAGACCGTCACCCCCCACGTCCACGGCCAGGGCGAGGGCAAGGAGATCGTGGCGCGGATCTTCGTCGCGCCCACGACCGACGCCGAGGCCGTCTACACCGCGGGCAAGTTCGCCATCGCGGCGTACCTCAACGTGCCGGTCTACGCCGAGTTCCACCGCTGGCTCGGACGGGGCGAGCAGCTCCAGCCCATGTGGGACGCCTGGAAGGCCGGCGACCGCAAGGCCGCGCTCGAGGCCATCCCCAACTCGCTCGTCGACGAGCTGATCATCCACGGCTCGCCCGAGGAGTGCCGGGAGAAGATCGGCCGCTACGTCGAGAACGGCGTCCACACGCCGGCACTGGCGATCATGGGCTTCGGTGACACCGAGCCCCGCCAGGCGATGCGGGACCTCGCCCCCCGCTGAGCGCCGCACGCGGCGACGGGCCGCGGCGCGGCGGGGCCCGATCGGACGGGAACATCGATAGTGTCATCTGCGCACGTCGGCCCGCTGGCGGCACGCCACCGGGCCGGTGCGGCGGGTGGGTCGACGGCGTCGCAGCAGCGTCTCGCCGCCGCCGGCGAGCTCCGCACCCGCCGAAGGAGTCCGATCGAGCATGGCCGCCGTCGTCGAGCTGGTCGAAGCGAACGTGCGGTTCGGCGGCACCGTCGCGCTCGACCACCTGAGCCTGCGGGTCGAGCACGGTGAGGCGCTCGGGATCGTCGGACCCAACGGCGCCGGCAAGACCACGCTGTGCGACGTGCTCTCGGGTGACCTGCGGCCGACGAGCGGGCGGGTGTTCCTCCACGGCGAGAACGTCACCGACCTCGGTCCCGCGCCGCGGGCACGTCGGGGCCTCGCCCGCACCACTCGGCCGCCGGCTCCGTTCGCCGGGTTGACCGCGTTCGAGAACTGCCTGGTGGGAGCGACGTTCGCCACCCCGCTCGGCCGCCGGGCCCGCCGCCGGGCCTGCCTCGACGTGCTGGAGCGCACGGGCCTCGTCCCGGTCGCCGACGTGGCCGCCGCCGCGCTCGCCCCCTTCGAGCAGCGCCGCCTCGAGCTCGCCCGCGCGCTCGTCACCGGCCCGAGCGTCCTCGTGCTCGACGAGCTCGCCGGCGGACTCGCCGCGGCGGAGGTCGACGAGCTCGTGGCCATCGTGTCGGAGGTGCACCGCAGCGGCGTGGCGATCGTCTGGGTCGAGCACGTCGTGGTCGCCCTCGCCGAGATCGCTGACCGGCTCATGGCCATCGACTTCGGACGGAAGTTCGCCGACGGCGAGCCCGGCCAGGTGATGTCCTCGGCCGACGTGCAGCGCGTCCACCTGGGCTCGGACCCGTGAGCGAGCCCCTCACGACCGGCGCGTCGGCACCGACGGCGGGCCCCCGGCCCGCGCTCGAGGTGCGTGGCCTGACCGTCCGGAACGTCCCGAGCCCGATCGTGGACGTCGACCTCGACGTCCACACCGGCGAGACCGTCGCCCTCATCGGCGCCAACGGCGCCGGCAAGTCGACCGTGCTGCGGGCCATCGGCGGGCTCGTCGAGGCCGAGGGCGTCGTGGTCTGGCACGGCACCGACCTGCGACCGGTGCCCGGCCACGAACGGGCCGCGCTCGGCATCGCCATGGTGCCGGAGGGGCGGCGCGTCTTCGCCAGCCTGACCGTGGAGGAGAACCTCCGCATGGGAGCCGGCGTCGGCCGCCGTGGACCGTGGGACCTCGACGCGGTCTACGAGCTGTTCCCCCTGCTCGAGCGGGCCCGGCGCCGGCGGGCGGGTGCGATGTCCGCCGCGGAGCAACAGGCGATCGCCGTGGGCCGGGCGCTGATGGCCAACCCCGATCTGCTGGTCATGGACGAGGTGTCACTCGGGCTGGCGCCGGTCGTCGTCGCCCAGCTCTACGACACGCTCGCCCCGGTGTTCGCCTCGGGGGCGACCATTCTCCTCGTCGGGCAGGACGTCGGCCGCGTGCTCGACCTCGCCGACCGCGTGTACTGCCTCCTCGAGGGGCGCGTGTCGCTCGCCGGGCGCCCGATCGAGCTCGGTCGCGACGACATCCGTGCCGCCTACTTCGGGACCGGCGTGTCGTGATCCTGCCGCCGATCGACCGGGCCGCACCGACGGCGGGCGCGCCGACGGCCCGCGTCGCACGAGCTCTCGCAGTGGGGGACGAGCCCGAGGGGGAGCGGTCGCCGTGAGCTGGGTCGACGCCTTCGTGGCCGGGGCCCTCCTCGGCGGGGTGTACGCGCTGCTCGCCGCCGGACTGGCGCTCGTCGTCGCGGTCATGGGCGCAGTCGACCTCGCCCACGGGCACGTCGCGCTCCTCGGCACGTTCCTGGCCTGGACGATCGGCGACGTGACCGGCGTCGACCCGGTGCTCAACCTCGCGCTCGTCGTGCCGGTGATGTTCGCTGCCGGGTACGCGCTGCAGCTCGGTGTCGTCGACCGGGTGATGCCTCGGGTCGACCCGCTCGGCTGGGTGGTCGTCACGCTCGCCGCCGCGGTGATCATCCAGAACGGCCTGGTGGAGGTGTACAGCGACGAGGAGCGCACGCTCGATCCGGGCGTGCTCGACGGCGAGCAGGTCGTCCTCGCCGGGCGCCTGACCGTCGAGTGGCCGTCGCTGGCCCGGTTCGCGGCCTCCGTCGCGCTCATCGGGCTCCTCCACCTGCTCCTCACCCGCACCCCGACGGGTCGGCTCCTGCGCGCCGGCGCCGACGACGGCGACGCGGCCACCCTCTTCGGGGTCGACCCGCGCCGCATGCGCGCCCGGGCGATGGGCCTCGCCGCCGCGACCGCCGCGGTCGCCGGTGTGTTCGTCGGGATGGGCGCAACGTTCGGCCCGGCGGATGGGCCGGTGTGGCTGATCTTCGCCTTCGAGGCGTTGATCATCGGTGGGCTCGGTACGTGGCGGGGCGCCGTGGTCGGCGGCGTCGTGCTCGGCGTCGCCCAGGCGATCGGCGCCGAGGTCTCGCCCGGTTGGGGCGAGCTGGCCGGCCACCTGGTGTTCGTCGTGGTGCTGGCGGTGCGCCCGGCCGGTCTCGTCCGGACGGCCGGGGCCGCATCCGGGCGTGGCGCGCGGACCGGGGTCCCGACATGACCGGGCGCGACGGCACCGGCGCGCTCACGACCGGCCTGCGGGCCGTCGCCCGGTTCCGGCCGGGCCCGACGACACCGACCGGTGGCGAACCACGCGCCGACGGCCCCGGGCCCACCGACGTCGGTCGTGTCGGCGCCGCGGTCGGTGCCGGTGTGGTCGCGCTGCTGACGACGCTGCCCGCGTGGGCGCCGACGGGCCTGATCGAGACGACGGTCGACCTCGCGTTGTTGGTCGCGCTGGCCCAGCTGTGGAACGTGCTCGCCGCGTCGGCCGGCCTGGTGTCGCTCGGCCAGCAGGCCTTCGTCGGTGTCGGGGCGTACACGCTCGTGGTGGCGGCCGACGACGTCGGCCTCAACGTGTTCCTCGCGGTGCCCGCCGCCGCGCTCGTGGCCGCCGTGTTGTCGTTGCCGGTCGCCGCGCTCGTCCTGCGCGTGGGCGGTGCGACCTTCGCCGTGGCGACGCTCGTCGTCGCGCAGGCCGCGATGGCGGTCGTCGCCGCCAACCACGCCCTCGGCGGCACCGGCGGCCGCGAGCTGGTGGCCACGACCGAGCTCGACGCCGAGGCGCTCGAGACCACGACGTACTGGCTCGCGCTCGTGCTCGGTGTGGGTGCCGTCGTCGGCGTGTACCTCCTGTCGCGCACCCGGCTCGGGCTCGCGTTGGACGCCATGCGCGACGACACCGCGGCCGCCGCCCGCCTCGGTGTGGACCCCGGGCGCACGCGGCTCGCCGTGTGGGTGCTGGCGGCCGCCGTCGCCGGCGCCGTCGGCGCCGTCGCCCATCTCGGCAGCCCCGGCGTCGACCCGGCCTCGGCGTTCGACCTCACGGCATGGACCGTGCCGGTCGTGTTCGTCGTCGTGCTCGGAGGCGTCGGCACCATCGAGGGGCCGATCGTCGGCGCGCTCGTCTACGTCGTGCTCGGCGAGCTCCTCTTCGACGGCGGGCCCTGGTTCCTCGTGCTCGCCGCGATCGCCACGATCGCCGTGGCCGTGACCTCGACGGACGGGTTGTGGGGCCTCGTCCGACGGTGGCGCCCGGTCGTGCTGTTCACCCGCCACCGTGGCTCCGGCCTCGGTTCGTCGCCGGACGCCGAGGAGGGCTGAGCCGCCGCGGGAGCGGCCGATTCGCCCGGATGGGGGAAACGATCCCGGAGCCGGTCGATCGGCGCCCGTCTCCGCCGATGGGTCGGTCGGTGGGACGGCCGGGAGGTGGCGGTTGCGGCCGGAGCAGGCGGTGGGCTTCGGGAGACGAGGCAGCACGACGTGGTCGCGTCGGCGGTTCCTCGCCGGGATGGTCGCCGGCGGGCTGGTCGCGTCGACCGGCGCCTGCGCCGAACGGCCGGGCGGCCCGGACGGACGGGTGCTGCGCGTCGGCGTGGTCGCGCCCCGCACCGGCGCACTGTCCGCACTGGCGGCCGGGGACCGGGTCGTCATCGACGACGTGCGGGACCACCTCGTCGAGGGCCTGGCCCTCGGGGGCGTGGTCCACCCCCTCGACGTGCCGGTCGCCGACTCGGGCTCCACGGTCGGCGGCGCCCGGGAAGCGACCCGGGAGCTGGTCCGGCGCGGTGTCGACGTCATCATCGCCTCGTCGTCGGCCACGACCGTCGTACCGGTCGCGGCGCTGTGCGAGGAGGCGGGCGTCCCGTGCGTGACGTCGATGGTGCCCTACGAGGTCGTGCACGCCGGCCTCGGTCTCGACCCGGCCGACACGACGGTCGGCCCGGCGTGGGTACGCCACCTCGGGCCGGGCGCCGACGACGTCGCCGCGGCGCTGTGCGCGATGTGGGCGACGGCCCCGGCGGCCGGGACCCTGGTCGCGACGGTGTTCGCCGCCGGCGCCGCCGGGTCGGCCCGGGGCTTCGCCGCCGCCCTCGCCGCACACGGCTACTCGGTGCTCGACGCCCCGCCGGGCGGTGACGCCCCGATCGTCGATCTCGATCCGGCCGAGCCGGACTTCGGCCCGCTCATCGCCCGGTTCGCCGCCGCCGGCGCCGGCATCGTCGCCGGCTCGCTCGACCCGCCCGACTTCGCCGCGTTCTGGCGTCAGACGGGTGCCGCCGGCTTCGCGCCGGCCGCCGTCTCCGTGGCGCCGGCGACGCTGTCGGCCGCGACCGTCGCCGACCTCGCCGGGCCGGTCGAGTCGGTCGAGTCGGCAGAGTCCGGCCCGGCCGACGGGGGCAGCCGTGGCGAGGTCGACGCCGTGGCCAGTGCCTCGCCTGTCGCCGAGGACGTCGCCGCTCGCCACCGGCCGCCGTTCGGCGCCGGCCGGTCCGGGGTGGGGCTGAGCACCGAGCTGTGGTGGAGCCCGACGACCGGGACGCGCTCGTCGCTCACCGGGGCGTCGGCCAGCCGCCTCGGGCGCGCCCACGTCCGGGCCGGCGGGTCACCGTCGACCCAGACCCTGGGGCCGCTGCACGCCGCGTTCGAGGTCGTCGTCGAGGCCTGGCGCCGTCTCGGTCGGCCGGGGCCCCCGGCAGACCTGGTGGCCGCCATCGACGACGTTCGCCTGGCGACGGTCCTCGGGCCGGTGTCGTTCGCCGACGGCCCGGCCCCCGGCGTCGCCGCGACCCCGGTCGGCGCCGGTCAGTGGACCGGTCGTCCCGAGGCGCCGGAGCTGGCGACGATCATCGCCCCGGACCCGGCGGCATCGACGGGGCCACGATCCCTCCGGATGCTCGATCCCGCCGGTTGAGACCGGCGCTCACCAGGATCCGGTGCTGCCCCCGCCGACGCCGCTGCCGCCACCACCGAAGCCGCCGCCACCGCCGCCACCACCGGAGCTCGACGGCGGCGTGGCCGCCGTGGAGAACGAGCTGTTGAACGAGCTCAGGGCTGCGAGGTACACGATGTCCGAGTGCGCCGAGGGGATGTCGGAGCGCTCGATCGCGAGCCGCCAGCGGTCGAGCTCGCCGAACGCCATCGCCCAAGCCGAGTACTGGCGGAGCAGGCCCTGCTCGGCAGCCCACCGGGCGTGCTCACCTTCGGACTCCTCGATGAAGTGCTTGAACCCCTGGAGCTGGATCCATGCGGCGGAACCCTCGGGGGTGCGCACTCGCAGCTCGCTCCAGGTCAGCGCGGTGGCGCCGAGCCATCCGAGAAGTAGGCCCGTCAGGAGCGCCCCGGCGATGATGAACACCCCGAATGTCGCGCTCCCCACGGCTGCTATGAGCCAGGCGAGAAGGGTTGCGCCGATCAGCGGCACGCCGAGCGCCGCGACGAGGCAGCCCATGCGCCGGCCGTCCTCGTGGGCCCAGAGTCCCGAGTGACGCTGCCAGGTGCGAAGCGACTGGGTGACCTGGTCCGAGGCCTTCTTGACGTTCTTGTCGTACTTGCCGAGCGCAACCTCGTTGCGGGTGGCGAACAGCTCGAGGAGCGCCTCCGGTGGCGATCCCTCGGCCTCGCCCTTCCACGTGAGGTAGGTCGTGCCGCCCCGCTCGTCGAGATCGATCCATCCGTCGGCGACGAGTTGGAGGAGCCACGCGGCGACGTGATCGGACTTCGGGGCCTCGTCGAGCACCATGCCGCCCTGCTCGGGGCGTAGGCCCTTCGGTGGTGCGAACTGGACGGTGACCAGCTCTGCGAGTTCGTCCTCGGTCATCAGCTGCTCGTCACCCTCGCCGGCGTACGCAGCGTCCGCCGCGCCGCCGGCACCTACCCGCACTCGCTCCCTTCCCGCACGGGTGAGCGTCCGGCGAACAGGCGTCGCGGCGACTCCGAAGCCGATCATGCCCAACAGGCCGGCGCCGGCAGCCTCGATCGGCTCGCGGCCCGGTCCGTCCTCGGGTGGTGGCGGTGCCGGGTCGGTGCCGGCGACGTCGGTCGGCGCGCCTGCCGTGGCTCGGATGACGAGGACGGCCTGGTCCTCGAGGGGGCCTCCGGTGGCGACGATACGGCCGGCGCTGGGCTGCTCGAGGCCGTCGCACGAGGTCGGCCCCGAGCGCGTGTCCACGATGCACTCGACGTCGACGAGCTCGAAGGGCGCGCTGAGGTCGACCGTCGCCTCGTCGACGTCGACGCCGGCCTCGTGTCCGGCGAACGTCAGATCAATGCCCGGGCCGCGTTGCTCGTCCCAGACGTCGACGACGTCGGCCCGGTCGTAGGAGACCACATATCGATGCAGGCCGCTGATCGTGATGTTGGGATTGCCGATCCTCACCTGCAGGTCGTTGCCGAGGGGCGTGGTCTGGACGTCATCCGGTGCGTCGGGCGACGACACCGTCACGTCAACGACCGGCGTTTCGATCCGGACTCCCTCGGCGGTGCGACCGCTGACCGGGAGCGCTCGGATGATCCCGCGGCGGTCGTTGGTGCCGAAGTCGTAGTCGATCGTCTCCGTGACCGACGCGGTGCCGTCGGCGTCGATGACGGCCTGCGTGTGGAACGCCTGGATCGACTCGCCCTCCGACGTCGCGACGAACCAGCCGACCGCGGCCACGATGCCGGCGATCAGCGCTCCGAAGGTCCAACCGATCAACCGCGCAACCACGACGTCGCAACCTACTCGGCTCCGCCGGACCAGCCGCGACGTCGCGTCATCGGGCCGGGACGCGTGTGCTCACGGCCCGCGGTCCTTTACGTGGCGGAGCGTGGTGGTCATGCTGTCGGGGCACCCATACACCGAGAATCGGGGACCCATCGTGGGCATGTTCGACAAGATCAAGGACGCCGTCGGCAGCAAGTCGAACCGGGAGAAGGCCGAGGGCTACGCCGAGCAGGGCGTCGACAAGGGCATCGCGGAGGCCGAGAAGCGCTCCGGTCACGACGTTCCCGGCGGCGTCGAGGGCCAGATCGACGAGCAGGTCGACCGCATCGACGGCGAGAAGGGCTGACCGGCTCCGCCGGGCGCTCCCCGCGCCGTCGGCCGTACGCGGTCGGCGGCGCGGTCAGTCGTGTCCGGGCAGCTCGGCCAGATCGCCCCACCAGTGGTGGAGCGTCCGGTAGAAGTCGACCAGCTTCTCGTAGCTGACCGGCTTGCACACGTAGCTGGCCGCCCCGGCGTCGTAGGACGCCTGCACGTCGGCGGGCATGTGCGACGTCGTCAGCACCACCACCGGGATGGTGCGCAGGTCCTCGTCGGCCTTCAGCTCCCGGAGGGCCTCGTGCCCGGTCATCTTCGGCATGTTGAGGTCGAGCAGGATCAGGTGGGGACGTTCACCGTTGCGGCCCCCGTCGGAGCGCAGGTGCTGGAGCAGGGCGGCGCCGTCGGGCACGGCCCGGAAGTCACACGGGAGCTCGGTCGCCGCCAGCGCGCGCTCGGTGAGGAAGACGTCGTCCTCATCGTCGTCGGCCATGACGATGCGCAGCCGCATCGGGTTCGGCACTCGGGCTCCTCTTCTGGTCCCCCACCGCGGCC
Organism: Actinomycetota bacterium; assembly: GCA_034211175.1. GTDB lineage: Bacteria > Actinomycetota > Acidimicrobiia > Acidimicrobiales > CAIXPF01 > JAXHUH01. Next base: position 1,575 of record JAXHUH010000116.1, on the reverse strand, counting down.
GGTTCGCCGGCCGTGGCCACGAGCCGGTCGCTGTGCCGCCCCTCGCTCGTGGCGGCCCGACCTGCGGGCAGCGTCACGTCGAAGGCCGAGCCGACGTCGCGACCCGCTCTCGCGGTGATGGTACCGCCGTGTTGTTCGACGATGCGGCGGCAGATGCTGAGCCCAATGCCCGTCCCTGGGTAGGCGTCCTGGGAGTGCAGGCGTCGGAAGATCTCGAAGATGCGCTCTCGGTGCTCGTCACCGATGCCGATCCCGTTGTCGGCCACCGTGATCACCACCGTCGGCGGTGCGCCCGCTCGTGCGGTCGCCGTCACCGCGACGACCGGGGCGATGCCGGGCCTCGCGTACTTCACGGCGTTCTCCAGCAGGTTCACGAACAGGCGTCGGAGCTGGATCCGGTTGCCGATCACCGTCGGAAGGACATCGACCGACACCGCGGCGCCCGCCTCGGTGACGCTCTCGTCGATCTCGTCGAGCGCCTCCCGCACGACGTCGCCGAGCGGGACCGGGTGCAGCGCCGTGTCGTCGCCGCGCCTGATCGTCGACAGCTCGAGCAGGTCGTCGACCATGTCTCGCATGCGGGTCACCGCGGCCACCATGCGGGAGAGGGCGTGCGCCGCGTCGGGCGGCAGGTCGTCGCCGACGCTGAGCGTGAGGCGGTCGGCGAACAGCTCGACCTTCCGCAGTGGTTCACGCAGGTCGTGGGCGGCGACCGTGGCGAAGCGCTCGAGGTCCTCGTTGCTGCGTCGTAGGCGCTCGGTGCGGCGTTCCACCTCGGCCTCGAGATCGCCGATCGTGCGGCCGAGCTCGGTGGCCATGTCGTCGAACGTGTCCCCGAGCAGGCCGATCTCGTCGTCGCGGTGGAGGTGGGCTCGGGCGGTCAGGTCGCCGCCGGAGAGGCGGGCGGCGGTCGCGGCCAGCGACTCGATCGGCTCGGTGATGCGGCGGGCCGCGTAGACGCCGACGATCGCGCTCGCCACCAGGGCCACGACCACGGCGGCGACGCGGGTCCACAGCGCGGAGCGGAACGCACCGAGCACGTCGGCGGTCGGCCGTTCGACGACGGCGACCAGCGTGCGGTTGCCGATCTCGATCGGCTCGAACGTGACAAGGGCCTCGCCGATGAGCCCTTGGCCGAACCCCTGGTCCTCGGGCACCGCTCGGGTGCGACCCTCGAGCGCCAGGGACGGGTTGGGATGGGCCACGATGCGCCCGTTCCGATCGATGAGGTACACGACGGCCGCGTCAACGGTGTCGCGCAGCGCCAACTGCTCCCATGCCCGGGCGAGCACGATCTCCGCCCGGACGGCGACGGTGCCGGGATCGTCGAGCGGGGCGCGCACGATCACGTCCAGCGACGGGAAGCCGCTCGTCTCGTCCACACCGAGGGCCACGATCTCGACGGTGCCGGCGTCCATTCCGACCAGCTCGGGGATCACCGGTGGTGGATCGGTCGTCCGGTCCGGTCCGGCCCGAGCGATCCTGAGTCGCTCCTCGCCCTCGGCGTCGAGCACGCTGAGCAACGAGAACGTCGGGTTCCGGGCGAGCGTCGCCCCCAAGGCGACGCGGCGGCCC
>JAXHUH010000115.1:0-27392 GCA_034211175.1 Actinomycetota bacterium | reverse complement strand
GGCCGCCCAGAAGGAGCTCAAGGCGCTCGAGCAGCCCGAGAAGGACCTCGAGAAGGCCGACAAGGCGATCGAGAAGGCCGAGGCCGCGCTGGCCAAGGCCCGTGAGGAGTCGACGACGGCCGAGCGGGTCGCCGCCGAGTCGTCCACCTCGGCGTCCGACGCGTCCGACCTCGTCACGAAGGTCCGGGCCGACGCCGAGCGGAATCGGCCCCGCGACAGCACGGTCGACCTGTTCGACCCGCCGGACACGGCGCTGGTCGACGACGACCTGCCCGGTGCGGTCGCCCACCGACGCGAGTTCCACCCCCACGAGTCGCCGCCGATCATGTGGCTCCCGCTCGTGGTCCTCGCGCTCGGCGCCATCGGGGCGGGCGCGCTGAACCTGCCGTTCAACGACAGCACCCACGTGCTCGAGCACTGGCTGGAGCCCACCCTGTACGGCAACGAGCACCACCTGGGCCTCGGTGGTTGGGACAAGGTGGTCCTCGCCGGCATCGCCGTGGTCTCCGCCCTGTTGGGCATCGGCATCGCCGCCGCCGTGTACCTGCGGGGCCGGGGTGACCGAAAGACCATCGAGCAACCCGTGCTCGCCCACGCCTGGTACGTCGACGAGGGCTACGCCGCCGTCGTCGGTGGCCCCGGCGAGGCCGGCTTCGAGGCGCTCGCCACCTTCGACCAGGCCGCCATCGACGGCGCCGTGAACGGCGCTGCAACCCTTGTGCGGGGCAGCGGCTCCCGCTTCCGTATCCTCCAATCCGGCTTCGTCCGGGCGTACGCCCTGATCGTGGCGTTCGGGGCCGTCGGCCTCCTCGCCTTCTTCATCTCCCGAGCGACCTTCTGATGCTCCTCGCCGCGGCTTCGGCCGACTTCCCCATCCTGACGAGCCTGATCGTGCTCCCCGCCGCCGGGGCGCTCGCCGTGGCCCTGCTCCCCGCCCGCCGGGGCGACGCCATCCGCCAGGTCACCCTGCTGGTGATGATGGCGACCGCCGCCATCTCGGTCTGGATGCTCGCCGACTTCGACACCTCCGACGACGGCTTCCAGTTCACCGAGGACCACTCGTGGATCGAGAGCTTCGGCATCGGCTGGCACCTCGGTGTCGACGGGATCTCGCTGTTCCTCGTCGTGCTGACGGGGATCCTGTTCCCGATCGCCGTGCTCGGGGCGACGCCCCACCACGACCCGAAGCCGTACTACGCGTGGATCCTCGTGCTCGAGGCCGGGTCGATGGGCGTCTTCGTGGCCCTCGACCTGTTCGTCTTCTTCGTGTTCTTCGAGATCGTGCTCGTGCCGATGTACTTCCTCATCGGCCTGTGGGGGCACGGCCGTCGGATCTACGCGGCGCTGAAGTTCTTCCTCTACACGATGTTCGGCTCGGCGTTCATGCTCGTCGGCATCATCTCGCTGGTGGCGCTGGGCTCGCCCGACGGCGAACCGACGTTCGACCTGGTCCGGCTGGCCACCGAGTCGGACCTGGCGACCAACACCGCCCGGCTGATCTTCTGCTCGTTCGCCATCGCCTTCGCGGTGAAGGTGCCGATCTTCCCGCTCCACACCTGGCTGCCCGACGCCCACACCGAGGCGCCGACCGCGGGCTCGGTGATCCTGGCCGGCATCATGTTGAAGCTCGGCACCTACGGGTACCTGCGCTTCGGCCTCTACCTGTTCCCCGAGGCCGCGACCTGGGCCGCACCGGTGTTCCTCACCCTGGGCGTGATCGGCATCATCTACGGCGCCATCGTCGCCACGGTCCAGCGGGACCTGAAGCGGCTCGTCGCCTACTCCTCGGTGGCCCACCTCGGGTTCATCGTGCTCGGCACCTTCGCCCTCAACACCGAAGGCCTCCAGGGCGGCATCCTCCAGATGGTCAACCACGGGCTGTCGACCGGGGCGCTCTTCCTCCTGGTCGGGTTCCTCTACGAGCGCCGCCACACCCGGGAGATCGCCCAGCTCAACGGCATCCAGAAGGCCGCGCCGATCATGGCCGGCACCTTCACCCTGGTGATGCTGTCCTCGATCGGGCTCCCGGGCCTCAACGGCTTCGTCGGCGAGTTCCTCATCCTGCTCGGTGCGTTCACCGCCCATCGCTGGTGGGCCGTGGTCGCCGCGACCGGGGTGATCCTTGCCGCGCTGTACCTCCTGTGGGCCTACCAGCGGGTGTTCCACGGCACGCCGCGGGAGGCGGACGAGGACACGCCCGATCTGACCTGGAACGAGGGCCTGATCATGGCCCCGCTCGTCGCCCTCATCATCTTCATGGGCGTGTACCCCAAGCCGGTGCTCGAGCGGATCGAGCCGGCGGTCGACGCGCTCGTCACCCACATCGAGGACAACGTCGACGACTTCGACGAGCCGGTCGCCGCCACCCGTGAGCCCGCGACCCTCGAGGACCTGATCCACACCGCCGAGGAGGCGGAGGCCGAGGCCGAGGGTGAGGACCACGGCGACGAGGACCACGGTGGCGAGGAGAGCGAAGGCGAAGCCGCAGGCGATCGCACACCGGCCGCGGTCGGTGAGGAGGGATGATCCCAGTGTCCGCCTCGATCAGCCTGGTGGCCCAGATCGGCCCGGGTGAGCTGCCGACCCCGGCGGTCGACTGGTGGGCCGTGCTGCCCATCCTCCTGCTCGCCGCGCCGGCGATGGTGCTGCTCCACGTCACCTCCCTGGTCGGCAAGGCCGCCAACCGCTTCCTCGCCTGGGCCTCGGTCCTCATCGCCCTCGTCGCCGGCTGCTTCGCCGTGGTTCTCTGGGACCGCATCGGCGACGAGCCGTACAGCACCCTCGGCGGTGCGCTCGGCGTCGACCGCTTCGGTGTCTTCGTCACGCTGGTGATCTGCGCCGCGGCGATCCTCGCCTCGCTGCTGGCCGACGACTACCTGCGCCGCGAGGGCCTCGAGGGCGCGGAGATGTACGCGCTCATCCTCCTGTCGGCGGCCGGCGGCGTCGTCATGGCGACGGCCAACGACCTGATCGTCATGTTCCTGGGGCTCGAGATCCTCTCGATCGCCACCTACGTGCTGGCGGCGATGCACCTGCGGCGCATCGCCTCCCAGGAGTCCGGCATGAAGTACTTCGTGCTCGGGGCGTTCAGCTCGGCGTTCTTCCTCTACGGCATCGCCCTCGTCTACGGCGCCACGGGTTCGACCAACCTCGTCGAGATCCACGACTACCTGGCGCAGACGGTGCTGACCGACAACCAGCTCCTGCTCGGCGGGTTCGCGCTGCTGCTGGTCGGCTTCGGCTTCAAGGTCGCCGCCGTCCCGTTCCACACCTGGACGCCGGACGTCTACCAGGGCGCGCCGAGCCCGGTCACCGCGTGGATGGCCTCGGGCGTCAAGGCCGCCGGGTTCGCCGGGCTGATCCGGGTCTTCGTCGTCGCCTTCGGGTCCGAGCGGCTCGACTGGCAGCCCATCGTCTACGGCCTGGCGGTGCTGACCCTCTTCGGCGGTGCCATCGCCGCCGTCGTCCAGACCGACGTGAAGCGGATGATGGCGTTCTCGTCGATCAACCACGCCGGGTTCATCCTGCTCGGCGTGCAGGCGGCCTCCGCCCGCGGCACCTCGGCCTCGTTGTTCTACCTGGCGGCCTACGCGTTCATGGTCGCCGGCAGCTTCGGCGTGATCACGCTCGTCGGCGGGCCGGGGGACGCACGCCACCAGCTGGCCGACTACCGGGGGCTGTCGCGGCGCAAGCCGACGATCGCCCTGGCGTTCACCATCTTCCTGCTGGCCCAGGCCGGCGTGCCGCTCACCTCGGGCTTCTTCGCCAAGTTCGAGGTCATCACGGCCGCGGTCGACGCGAGCTCCTACTGGCTGGGCGTCGCCGCCATGGTGTCGTCGGTGATCGCCGGGTTCGTCTACCTGCGGATCATCGTCTCGATGTACATGGCCGACGCCGAGGCCGACCACGCGGACGGCGCCGATCACGGCGAGGACGCCGCCGACGGCGAGACCGACGCCGACGCCCCGACCGGCGACGGCGGGGTCGCGGTGGCGACCGCCCCGGCGACGACGGCCATCGCGCCGCTCCCGGTGCCGGTCGGCGCAGCGATCGCCCTCGTGCTCTCCCTGGCCTTCACGGTCGTCATCGGGTTCTTCCCGTCACTCCTGGCCGACCTCGCCGACGAGGCGATCCCGACCCTGGTGCGGGTGAGCCCGTGATCGCGGCCGCCTTTCGCCGTTCCGGGGGTCTTTGGTCCCACCCTGCTTTGGCCGGGCCATCGGGCCTTCTGTAGGCTGAATCATCGTGTCCGAGTTCGTTCGTAGCTACCTGACGATCGGCATCTTCGGGGTCCTGGCGGCGGCGCTCGTCTTCGGGATGCTGGGAATCGCCGCCCTCCTCCGTCCGTCGCGCCCGTCGCGGGACAAGGCCATGGTGTACGAGTCCGGCGTCGACCCGGTCGGCATCGGCTGGTCCCAGAGCCAGATCCGTTACTACGTCTTCGCCCTCCTCTTCGTCATGTTCGACGTCGAGGCCGTCTTCATCTTCCCGTGGGCGACCCGGCTGGAGGTCTACGAGGTCTTCGGCCTCGTGGAGATGTTCATCTTCATCTTCATCCTCCTCCTCGGCCTCATCTACGCCTGGAGGAAGGGAGTGCTCCGGTGGGTCTAGTCGAGAGCGGCAAGCTCCCCAAGCCGCTCACGTCCCTGCTGAACCTCAGCCGCAAGTACTCGGTCTGGGCGTACCAGTGGGGCCTCGCGTGCTGCGCGATCGAGATGGGCGCGGCCTTCGGCTCGCCCCGCTACGACGTGATGCGCCTCGGCGTCATCCCGTTCCCGGCGAGCCCCCGCCAGGCCGACCTGGTCGTGATCGCCGGCACGGTGACCGACAAGATGGCGCCGGCGGTCAAGCGCCTGTACGAGCAGATGCCCGATCCGAAGTACGTGATCTCGATGGGCTCGTGCGCCAACTGCGGCGGCCCCTACTGGGACTCCTACTCGGTGACCAAGGGCGTCGACCAGATCATCCCGGTGGACGTCTACGTCCCCGGCTGCCCGCCGCGCCCCGAGGCGCTCCTCGAGGGCGTCGTGCTCCTGCAGGAGCGCATCCAGAACGAGGACATGGCCGAGCGCTGGCGAGGGGACCCGATCGTTGTCAGCTGAGACCGGTACCGCCGCAACGGACACCGAGGACGCACCCGCCGACGAGCGCGGTGCCGCGCTCGTCGACGAGCTCGCCACGGCGTTCGGCGACGCACTCGTCGGGACCCATCACGAGCCCGGTCGGGAGATCCACGCGCGGTTCGAGACCGCGGCGTGGGCCGACGCCGCCGTCACGCTGAACGAGCGCCTGGGCTTCACGTACTTCAGCTTCCTCTCCGCCATCGACTGGCTGCCCTCGCCGTTCGGGCGGAGCATGGACGCCGACGTCGACAAGGTGATCGCCTCCGAGGACCGCACCACGCCCGGCGAGGTCAGCGAGTGGGGCACGACCGGCGGCGCCACCCGCTTCCAGATCCTCGCCCGGCTCTACTCGGTGGAGCGTCGCCAGGCCCTCGTGCTCAAGGCCGACGTCCCCGACGACACCCTGACCATCGACACCTGGACCCGCACGTTCGGCGGCGCCAACTGGCACGAGCGCGAGACGTGGGAGATGTTCGGCATCGACTTCGCCGGGCACCCGGGCCTGCGCCACATCTACCTGCCGAGCGACTTCGAGGGCTTCCCGCTGCGGAAGGACTACCCTCTCGTCGCCCGCATCGTGAAGCCGTGGCCGGGCATCGTCGACGTCGAGGGCATGCCGGGGGACGGATCCGACGAGGACGAGTCGTGACGGCGCGGCGACGACCCACGAACCCGGCGCCGATGACCCCGGGTGCGCCGGCCCCGACCACGCAGACACCGCCCGGAGGGGGTGTGCGATGACCGCGATCTCCGAGCGCGACAAGCTCGCCTACGTGGCCGCCCGCGCGGCCGATTCCCGGATCAACGTGGAGCTCGAGACCGAGGGCATGACCCTCAACCTCGGCCCGCAGCACCCGGCGACCCACGGCACGCTGCGGCTGGTGGCCAAGCTCGACGGCGAGCAGGTGGTCGCCGCCGACCCGGTGATCGGCTACATGCACCGCGGCTACGAGAAGCTCACCGAGGTGCGCACGTACCCGCAGGTCACGGCGCTGATCAACCGGATCGACTGGCTCGGCAGCTTCGCCAACGAGGTGCCGTTCATCCTCGCGGCCGAGCAGCTCATGGAGATCGAGGCGCCGCCGCGGGCCCAGTGGATCCGCACCGCGCTGTTCGAGATGAGCCGCATCGCCAACATCGTCCTGTACCTGGGCGACATGGCGATCCAGCTCGGCGCGATGACGCCGCTGTTCTACGCCTTCCGCGACCGCGAGTTCGTCCTCAACCAGATCGAGTCGGCCACCGGCGGGCGGTTCCACCCGAACTTCGACCGCATCGGCGGCCTGAAGGACGACCTGCCCAAGGGCTGGATCGACGAGACCAAGCAGGTCATGGGCCGCATCCGTGACTTCTGCGACCAGCTCGACGACCTGGTCCTCGGCAACGAGATCCTCCAGGTCCGTACCCGCGGCGTCGGGGTGATCCCGCCCGAGGTCGGCCTGTCCTACGGGCTGTCGGGCGCCAACATCCGAGCCTCGGGCATCGACTGGGACCTGCGCCGCGACGAGCCGTGCGGCATGGTCCACGACCAGCTCGACTGGAAGGTCTGGACCCACCCCGACGGCGACAGCTACGCCCGCTACTGGGTGCGCCTCCAGGAGGTCCGCGAGGCCTGCAACATGGTCGACCAGTGCCTCGACGGGATCCCGTCCGGGCCGATCATGGCCAAGGTGCCCCGCATCATCAAGGTGCCCGAGGGTGAGGCCGTCGTCGCCACCGAGAACCCGCTCGGCGAGATGGCGTACTACGTCGTCAGCAAGGGCGACCTGATCCCGTACCGGGTGAAGATCCGCTCCGCGAGCTTCAACAACGTCTCGATCCTGCCCTGGGTCCTGCGCGGCGTCTACGTTCCGGACATCGTGACCATCCTCGGCTCCCTCTACTTCATCCTCGGGGACATCGACCGGTGAGCCACCTCGCCATCGAGCTGGCCTACTGGCAGCAGACCCTCATCAAGCTCGGCGTCGTCGCCCTCGTGGTGCCGTCGGCGTCGCTCATCATCGTCTACCTCTTCCTGTTCAAGATGATGAGCTTCATGCAGAGCCGCCTCGGCCCGATGGAGGCCGGTCCCTACGGCGTGCTCCAGCTGATCGCCGAGGCCGGCAAGTGGATCCAGAAGGAGGACCTGGTCCCCGAGAAGGCCGACCGGCTCGTCTTCGGGCTGGCGCCGCTCGTGGTGCTGGGCTCCACCTTCCTGATGTACGCCGCCATCCCGGCGGGCCCCGACCTCGTCGCCGAGAACTTCGACACCGGCATCTTCCTGGTGCTGGCGCTCAGCTCGGTGTCGGTGATCGGTGTGCTGATGGCCGGCTGGGCGTCGGCCAACAAGTACGCCCTCCTCGGTGGCCTGCGGGCCGCCGGCCAGCTCATCGCCTACGAGCTCCCGCTGGTGCTCGCGGTCGTCGGCGTGGTCGTCCAGGCCGAGACGCTGAGCCTCCAGGGCATCGTCCACGCCCAGGCCGAGGGCGAGATCTTCGGCTTCGGCGGCATCGGCAACCCGTTCATCATCACCCAGTTCGTCGGGTTCCTGATGTTCATGGTCGCCGTGCAGGCCGAGCTCACCCAGCCCCCGTTCGACATGCCCGTGGCCGAGTCCGAGGTCGTCGGCGGCTACCAGGTCGAGTACTCGGGCTTCCGGTTCCTGTTCTTCTTCATGGGCGAGTTCGGCACGGCCTTCGCCTTCGCCGCCATCGCCTCGGTGCTCTTCCTCGGCGGCTGGTACGTCCCCGGCTTCGACGTCGACTCCAACTGGCTGAACTGGCTCGGGCCGGGCGTCATGTTGGGCAAGGTCCTGTTCGTGTCCTTCCTGATCTTCTGGGTCCGCTTCACCTACCCGCGGCTCCGAGAGGACCAGCTCCAGGCGTTCGCCTGGAAGTACCTGATCCCCATCTCGCTGGCCAACATCGCGGCGACCAGCGTGCTGAAGGTGGTGTTCTGATGCCTGCCGTTCCCGGCCTCGTCAAGGGTCTCGGGGTCACGTTCAAGACGATGATGCAGCCGAACGTGACGGTGCAGTATCCGCACGTCAAGGAGGACCCGGTCCCCCGGGCCCGCGGTGTCATCGCCCTCCACGAGGAGAACTGCACGGCCTGCATGCTGTGCGCCCGCGAGTGCCCCGACTGGTGCATCTACATCGAGGCGCACAAGTACCTGGCACCGCCCCGGCGCGAGGGCGGCAAGCCCCGCCAGCGGAACGCGCTCGACCGCTTCGACATCGACTATGCGCTGTGCATGTACTGCGGCATCTGCGTCGAGGTCTGCCCGTTCGAGGCCCTGTTCTGGAGCCCGGAGTTCGAGTACTCCGAGCCCCGCATCGCCGACCTCCTCCACGACAAGAGCCGGCTCGGCGAGTGGATGGAGACGGTCCCCGACTTCGAGCCGTACGAGTCGGGCTCCGAGCAGAAGCCGAAGAAGGTCCCGAGGTAGATGGTCGCCCAGAACATCTTCTTCGGCATCCTCGCGGCGGTGATGATCTTCTCGGCCTTCCGCGTGGTCACCACCAAGAACATCGTGCACGCCGCCCTGTGGCTGGTGCTGGTGCTCGCCGGTGTGGCCGCGCAGTTCATCCTGCTCCTGGCCGAGTTCACCGCCGTCACCCAGGTGCTCGTCTACATCGGCGCGGTCGTCGTGCTGTTCCTGTTCGGCATCATGCTGACCAGGGCGAAGATCGGCACCGAGGCCCGCACCGACCACGAGAACCGGTTGATCGCCGTCGGCACGGCCATCGTGCTGTTCGTGGTCATGGGCTACGCCCTGTGGGACGAGTTCGACACCACCGACATCCGTGACGCCGGAGGGTTCGAGGTCCAACGGACCGCCGAGGTCAGCGACTCGATCTTCTCCACCTACATCGTCCCGTTCGAGGCGGTGTCGGTCCTCCTGCTCGCCGCGCTCATCGGCGCGATCGTCGTCGCCCGCAGGGAGTAGCCGGAACGATGTGGCTGAACCAGTTCCTCCTCCTCGCCGCCGTGCTGTTCTGCATCGGCGTCTACGGCGTGCTCGCCCGGCGCAACGGCGTGCTCGTCCTCATGTCGATCGAGCTCATCCTCAACGCCGTCAACATCAACCTGGTCGCGTTCGGTAGCTTCCACGGCACCCCGGCCGGCCAGGTGTTCGCGCTGTTCGTCATCGCGGTCGCCGCCGCCGAGGTCGGCGTGGGCCTGGCGATCGTCCTGCTCATCTACCGCAACCGGACCAGCATCGACCTCGATGAGGTCGACTTGCTGAAGGGCTGAGACCACACATGTCGTCGTTCACAACCAGCTGGCTCGCCGCCGTCGAGGAGGGTGGCCATGCCGGCGAGGAGATCGCGAGGTTCGTGGGGGATGCCCCGTGGATGCTCGAGAACGCGTGGCTGTTCCCCGCGGTCCCGTTCGTCTCCTTCGTCCTGATCCTCTTCCTCGGTAAGCGCCTCCCGTTCAAGGGCGCCGAGATCGGCATCACGTCGGTCGGCGCCACGTTCGTGATGGCGCTCGTCGCCGCGGGCCAGTGGATCGACCTGCGCGAGGGCGGCTCGTCCGAGGGCGAGCACGCGGCCGGCCTGGCAGGCCTGCTCCCGTTCGTCGAGGGCGGCGAGGAGGGCCACTCGGCCACCGGCGCCGTGGTCAACACGATGACGTGGTGGCAGTCCGGCGGGATCGAGTTCAACGTCGGCACGATGGTCGACGGCCTCGCCATCATGATGCTGTTCGTGGTGACGCTCGTGTCGCTGCTCGTGCACGTCTACTCGACGGACTACGTGCACGGCGATCGCCGCTACACCCACTTCTTCGCCTTCCTCAGCCTGTTCACCGCCTCGATGCTCCTGCTCGTGGTGTCCGAGGGCGTGGTCCAGATGATCACGGCCTGGGAGCTCGTCGGCGTCTGCTCGTTCTCGCTGATCGGCCACTGGTGGGAGGAGCAGCCCAACTCGGACGCCGCCCTCAAGGCGTTCTTCACCAACCGCGTCGGCGACGTCGGCCTGCTGGTCGGCATGATCATCCTGTTCTTCACCGCCGGCCACGCCGAGTCGTTCAGCATCATCGACATCAACATGGGGGCGCTCGACGGCTCGGCCTCGCACACGGCGCTGCTCGTCGCCGCGCTGTGCCTGACCGCCGCGGTCATGTCGAAGTCGGGCCAGTTCTTCCTCCACACCTGGCTGCCCGACGCCATGGCCGGCCCGACACCGGTCTCCGCCCTCATCCACGCGGCGACCATGGTCGTCGCCGGCGTGTTCATGATCGCCCGCCTCTACCCGGTGTTCTGGGAGGGCTACGCGATCCCGGACAACTCGCTGAACTTCCTGGCGTGGACGGGTGCGCTCACCACGCTGGTCGGCGGCTCGCTCGCCTTCGTGCAGCGTGACATCAAGAAGGTGCTGGCCTACTCGACCGTCTCCCAGCTGGGGTACATGGTCCTGGCGCTCGGCGTCGGTGCCTGGACGGCCGGTGTGTTCCACCTCTTCACCCACGCCTTCTTCAAGGCGTGCCTCTTCCTCGGCGCCGGCTCGGTGAGCCACGCCGTGCACCACAGCTTCGACATGAAGGCCGACATGGGCGGGCTGCGCAAGTACATGCCGCAGACCTTCGCCACGTTCGCCATCGCGTCGGTCGCCCTGGCCGGCATCCCGCCATTGGCCGGCTTCTGGTCGAAGGACGAGATCCTCGCCGGTACCGGCTCGTTCCCCGGCACCGACGGCAACGGCACGTACCACGCGATGTTGATCATGGGCGGCATCACCGCCCTGCTGACCGCGGCCTACATGACGCGGTGCGTGTACCTCACGTTCTTCGGCGAGTACCGGGGCCACGCCCACCCCCACGAGTCGGGCCCCCGGCTCGTGGTGCCGCTGTGGATCCTGGCCGGCCTCGCCGTCGTGGTCGGGTTCCTGAACCTGCCCGGCGACATCGCCGACAGCATCGGCGCCCCGGCCCACAAGTTCGAGGACTGGGTCGAGCCGGCCGGCGCCGCCTACTTCCCGCCGATCGGGCACGCCTCGTTCAGCTTCCCGTTGGCCGCGATCTCGACGCTGCTCGCGCTGTCGGGCGTCGCGGTCGGCTACTGGTACTACTTCGTGAAGGTCGACCGCCTCGGCAACAACGCCACCGAGCTCCCGAACGGCCTGACGAGCCGGAGCCGACTGGCCAAGCTCGGCTACACGATCCTCGAGAACAAGTACTACCTCGACTGGCTGTACACGACGGTCATCGTCGGGTTCGTGAAGGGCCCGCTCGCCCGGGCGACCAACCGCTTCAACCAGGTCGCGCTCGACGGCATCGTCAACGGCGTGGCCACCGTCAGCCGGCGGGCCGCCTACTACCTCTACAACTACTTCGACCAGCTCGTCGTCGACGGCATCGTCAACGGCTCGGGCTCGGGCGCGGAGGAGTCCGGACAGGTGCTCCGCAAGATCCAGACGGGTCGGGTACAGCAGTACGCCGCCCTGATGTTCGCCGGCGCCACCGTGCTCGCCGGCATGTTCATCCTGTTCGTCTGAGCGACGACGCAGGACCCACGACCAGCAGAGGCCGAACGGAACCACTGGAATGGAACAGTTCATCGAAGACTGGGGCCTGACCCTCGCGACGTTCCTGCCGCTGGCGGGCGTGGTGATCATGCTCGTGATCCCGAAGGCCGAGGAGGACCTCCACAAGTTCGTCGCGCTGGCGACGACGCTGGTGGTCGCCGCGGTCGGCGTCGGCCTGCTGACGTACTTCGACTACGACAACGCCGGACAGTTGCAGTTCGTCGTGGACGAGCCCTGGATCGACGTGATCCGCAGCCGCTACATCGTCGGTGTCGACGGCATCTCCCTGCCGCTGATCGCCCTGACGATGCTGGTCGTGCCGCTGGTGATCATCTACTCCTGGAACCACTTCCCGGAGCCCCACAACCCCAAGGCCTTCCTCATCCTGATCCTGGTGCTCCACACCGGCATGATCGGGACCTTCGTGGCCCAGGACCTGATCCTCTTCTTCGTGTTCTTCGAGGTCGTCCTGCTGCCGATGTACTTCATGATCGGCGTCTGGGGCGGCGAGGAGCGCCAGTACGCGTCGATCAAGTTCTTCCTCTACACCCTGTTCGGCTCGGCGCTCATGCTGCTGAGCTTCCTGGCGATCTTCTTCCTCACCGACGCCCAGACCTTCGACCTGCGTGAGCTCCCGGGCCTCGTCGCCGACGCCGGTCTCGCCGCCGGGACGATGAACCTGGTGTTCGGCGGCATGTTCATCGGGTTCGGCGTGAAGGTCCCGATGTTCCCGTTCCACACCTGGCTGCCGGACGCCCACACCCAGGCGCCGACCCAGGGCTCGGTGATCCTGGCCGCCGTGCTCCTGAAGCTCGGCACCTACGGCTTCGTCCGGGTCGCGCTGCCGATCCTTCCCGAGGCGGCGGTCGACTGGGCGCCGTTCATCGGTGGCCTCGCGGTGATCGGCATCATCTACGGCGCCCTCGGCTGTCTCGCCCAGAGCGACATGAAGCGCCTGATCGCCTTCAGCTCCGTGGCCCACATGGGCTACGTGATGCTGGGCATCTCGACCCTCACCGACTTCGGCATCAACGCCGCGGTGTTCGGGATGGTCGCCCACGGCCTCATCACCGGCATGCTCTTCTTCGTGGCCGGCTCGGTGAAGGAGCGGTTCCACACCCTCGACATGTCCCGCCTCGGCGGCCTGCTCCTGCAGGCGCCGCGGATGGGCTGGATCCTCGGGTTCTCGGCCATGGCCTCGCTCGGCCTGCCCGGTCTCGCCGGGTTCTGGGGTGAGTTCCCGGCGATCCTCTCGGCCTACAACCCGGCCGATGGCCTGCCGGTCGGCCTGTTCCGCTTCTACATGGTCGTCGCCGCCCTCGGCACCGTGCTCGCCGCCGGCTACCTCCTGTGGATGTACCAGAAGACGTCCTTCGGCACCCCGAAGGACGAGTGGGAGGGTCACGACTTCCACGATGTCGGCCCGGCCGAGTGGCTGGCCTGGGCCCCGATGCTGCTGCTGATCGTGGCGCTCGGCGTCTACCCGAACCTCGTCTTCGGCGTGACCGACGACGCGGTCACCGCTGTCGCCTCGGCCTTCGGGGGCTGACGTGCTCGCCACGGTCCTCGCCCAGGCGTCGGAGTTCATCCGACCCGACATCGACTGGCACGCGGTCGCGCCCGAGCTCACGATCCTGGCCGTCGGCGCCCTGCTGACGATCCTCGACATCGTGCTGCTCGAGCGGGGCCGCCAGTACATGCCGGCGGTCGCGGGCGTCGGCATGCTCGTGCCGTTGATCCCGATCCTGACCCTGGCGATCGACGGCCAGGACCGGATCCTGTGGGACGGGGCGTTCGTCGTCGACGACTACGCGCTGATCCTCAAGGCGATGTTCCTGCTCTCGGGGTACGTGGTCGTCCTGCTCTCCACCCACTACATGGGCGAGGGCGACTACTGGGAGAGCGAGTACTACACGATGCTCGCGACGTCGATCACCGGCATGGTGCTCATGGCGTCGGCCCGCGACCTGCTCTCGATCTTCATCGCCCTCGAGCTGCTGTCGATCCCGGCCTACCTGATGGCCACCTGGCGCAAGCGGGACGTCCGTTCGAACGAGGCGGGCCTGAAGTACTACCTGATGGGCGTGTTCGCCACGGCGATCACGCTCTACGGCATGTCGCTCCTGTTCGGCGCGGCCGGCGACACCCGCCTCGTCGCCATCGGCGAGTCGATGGCGACCGACGGCGACGCCCGGCCGATGATCACGCTCGGCATCGTGTTCGTGCTGATCGGGTTCGGGTTCAAGGTCTCCGCGGTGCCGTTCCACACGTGGGCGCCCGACACCTACGAGGGCGCGCCGACGCCGGTCACCGCGTTCCTGGCCGTGGCCTCGAAGGCCGCCGGTTTCGTCGCCCTGATGAACCTGGTGTTCTTCGGGTTCCTGACCCGCAGCGACGTCGTCGAGCCGCTCATGTGGGTGCTCGCGGTGGCGTCGATGACGGTCGGCAACCTGATCGCGCTGCGCCAGACGAACATCGTCCGGATGCTGGCCTACTCCGGTGTCGCCCAGGCCGGGTTCATGCTGGCGCCGTTCGCGGTCGTCGGTTCCAACCCGGACGAGGCCCGGACCGCCATCGTCAGCTACCTGCTGATCTACGCGGCGATGAACCTCGGCGCCTTCGTCGTGGTGATCGCGGTGGCCCGCAAGACGGCCTCGGCCGAGATCGACAGCTACAACGGCCTGTTCCAGTACGCACCGGGCCTGACGGTGGCGATGAGCATCTTCCTGTTCTCGCTCGCCGGGATCCCGCCGCTCGGCGGCTGGTTCGCCAAGTTCGTGGTGTTCCGGGCGGTCATGTCGGCCGAGACGCCGTGGGCGGTCGCGCTGGGCGTGGCCATCGCCCTGAACTCGGTGATCGCGCTCTTCTACTACGCCAACGTGGCCAAGGCGATGTGGTTCGAGGACCCGGTGGACGGCGACGTCACGCCGATCCCGGTCCCGTTCTCGCTGTCGACCGGTGTGGCGTTGACCGTGGGCGCCACGCTGGCGTTCGGGGTGTTCCCGGGCCTGGTCGGTCACTTCACCGACTTCCCCGACACGCTCGTCGCCCTGACCTCACACCTCTGACCGCCACCGTGACGGGCGCACCCGCCCCGATCGGTGCCGGTGGGTGGTTGATCGCATGACCCCGCAGCTGCTGCGGTTCGACGAGTTCGTCGAGTGGGCGCTCTACGACCCGACCGAGGGCTTCTTCGCCCGGGGCGCGGGCCCGGGCCGGCGCGCCGACTTCATCACGAGCGCCGAGGTCGGCCCGCTGTTCGGGCTGGTCCTCGCCCGCGCCGTCGACGCGTGGTGGGACGAGGCCGGCCGCCCCGACGAGTGGTGGTTCGTCGATGCCGGCGCGGGCCGGGGGACGTTGGCCCGTTCGCTGTGGCAGGCCCGGCCCCGGTGCGCCGATGCGCTGCGGCTGGTGCTGGTCGAACGGTCCGCGTCGTTGCGGCGGCTCCACGCCGAGCATCTCCCGCTCGAGCGGACCTCGAGCGTCGAGACGATGCCGACGGAGCCGTTCGACGGGGTCATCGTCGCCAACGAGCTGCTCGACAACGTCCCGTTCCGGCTGCTCGAGCGGGTCGAGGGCGGTTGGCGCGACGTCGTGGTCGACCTGGCGACCGGGGAGGAGTCGCTCGGCGCGAGCCCGGTCGACCCGCCGATGGCGCTCGACGCCCCGACCGGTGCCCGGGTCCCGCTCCAGGAGCTGGCCGCCGAGTGGGTCCGGGCGAGCCGGTCGCTCCTGCGCACGGGCCGCCTCGTCGTGATCGACTACGCGGCGGCCACCCCGGACCTGGCCGCCCGGCCGTGGACGGAGTGGGTGCGCACCTACCGGGCCCACGACCGGGGCGTCCACCCCACGGCGGCGCCGGGAACCCAGGACATCACGGTGGACGTCGCGCCGGACCAGCTCGCCGCGCTGGCCGGGCCACCCGACGTCGACGTCGCCCAGGCCGACTACCTGCGGCGCTGGGGCCTCGACGAGCTCGTGGACGAGGGGCGGCGCATCTGGACCGAACGGGCCCACATCGGCGACCTCGCCGCCATCCGGGGCCGGAGTCGGGTGCGCGAGGCCGAGGCGCTCACCGCCAGCCCCGGCCTCGGCGACCACCGCGTCCTCGAGTGGACGCCTCCCTCACCCTGACCCCCGCCGCCCGCCACCGTTCTGGTCTACATCCAATGGTGCGAACGCCCTGGTCGTGCGGCTGTCCCCGTAGACCAGTTCGAGGTGTCAGGTGGTCTGGGGTGGTGCCACGGTGACGATCTCGGAACGGAGCGGGGCGAGCGCACCGCCGATCTGGCCGATGACCGCCTCGTCGACGCCGAGCTCGGTCAAGGTCGCGACGAGGTGGGCCACGACGGCGTCGAAGTCGGCGTCGGAGATCTCCAGCCCGGCATGGGCGTCGCGCATCCCCCGGCCGGCGTAGCGGTCGGGCCCGTCGAGCGCCGCAGCGATGAACGCCCGCTGGTGACCCTTGATCCTCCCGACGTCGTAGCCCTCGAAGAACCCGGCGGTCGCCGAGTCGGCCAGGAGCCGCTCGTAGAAGCGGTCGACGGTGGCGCTCACCGCGGGCGCGCCGCCGATGGTGTCGTAGATCGACGTCGTCTCGGGGGCGGGAGTGGCTTCGGTCATGGCACCCTCCTGGGGGTCGGGCCGCTGGCCGCACGCTACGAACGCGCCGTTTCCCGCCCGTGCCGGCACGGTGACGCCGCGGTGACGGTCGGCGCACGGTCGCTCGAGTGTGTTGTGAGCGTTCGGATGCGCCCGGCCGGTCGCGTTCGCGGGTGCGTGCGGGACGGCGCTGCCCGGCACGCCACGCCTACGCTCGCCGCGCATGAGGATGCGCGCCGCAACCGCTGCTGACGTGGCGCAGGTGGTGGAGATGGCCGACGACATGCGGCGCCGCCTCGCCGGGTGGTCCCCAGCGCACTTCGCCCCGCGGCAGGGCGCCGCCGAGCTCCACGCTGCGTACCTGGCGTACCTCGTCGACGCCGACGACCGGGACACCCGGGTCGTGGTCGACGACCGCGACGTCCCGGTCGGCTTCGTCCACCTGGTCGCTCAGCCCGACCAGACGTGGGCCGACGACCTCTACGTCGCCGACCCGGACCTCGAGACCGAGGTGGCACGGCTGCTGGCGACTGCGGTGGCGGCGCCGTGGGTCACCTGCGTCTCGCGGTTCGACGACCGGCGCTCGGCGGCGCTGACCGCGGCCGGGCTCCTCGTCGTCTCGTCGTACTGGAGCCGCTCGGTCGCCGGTCATCGACCCGCACGGGCCGTGTCGACCGGGCTCCTCGGCGATCCCCCGGAGGAGTGGCCGAGGCACACGTTCGGTGGTCAGCCCGTCGACCCGGCCGATCCGGGGGCACTCGTCGTCGCCGACGAGGCCGGCGGTTGCGCGATCGGCTCGCCGGGGGTCGAGCCGCCGCTGTACGACCCGGGTGGGCCGACGTGTGTCGCCGACCGGATCCACGGCTCCGACCGGGCCGTGCTTCTCGACGCACTGATGGCAACGGCCGCCGACCGTGGCGATGCCCGGCTCCTGGTCGTGTGCGACGGGGCCGACGAGGAGCTGGCGCAGATCCTGACCGATATCGACTTTCGGGCCGAGGTCGACGTCTTCGCCCGCCTGTGACTCCAGCGCTCGCCTGGCCGAACGGTCAGGCGAGCCGGTGGACCTCGTACTCGACGCCGTCCGCCACGACCCGACCGCGGCCGACGAACAGGGTGCGGTTCACCCACCGGTACTGCTCGGCGCCGGCCTCGAGCCGCAGGTGGACGAACCAGTCGTTGTCGCCGAAGTCGGTCGAACCGTCGCCGGCGAGCGCGGCGGTCGTCACCTCGTTCAGCTCGAGCGAGCCGTTGTACGACAGGTACAGGATCGCCCCGTCGTCGGTGCGGATCTGGGCGCGCACGTCGATCTGGGCGTACCCGTCGGTGCCGCGGACCACCCAGTCGGCGCCGGGTCCGACCAGCTCGCCGCTGATCCGCTGGCCCTTCACCGACCCGCCGGCGACCGTGCCGACGCCCCGGCTGCCGTAGGGCCCGCCTCCGATCCGGAAGCTCTCGCCGAGCGCGGCGTGCAGCGTGAACTCGTGGACGAGCTCCATCGGTTCCTCATCCTCCCCCGGGCCGTCGTGACGAGCGGCCGATCGCCGGGAGCGTACGCGACCAACTCGTCCGCGCTCCCGTCCGCCGCCGATGGCCACCACCCCGGCCCGGCGCGGCGCCGCCCGGTGCCGACCACGTGGCCGACACCGGGCGGCACCCGGGTTCATCGATGGCCGGGCGTCGGGCGCCCGGGTCGGCTCAGCAGAACCGGAGCAGGTCGGCCGGGTCGACCGGGCAGGTATCGCGCCCGAGCCCGCCGAGCAGGATGTCGCGGCCGGGGCCGCCGTCGAGCAGGTCCCTGCCCCGTCCGCCGGTCAGCAGGTCGGCACCGCCCTCGCCGAACACGGTGTCGTCGCCGGTGCCGGCGTCGATGATGTCGGCGCCGTCGCCGCCGCAGATCACGTCGTCACCGCCGCGGCCGAAGATGATGTCGCCCCGGTCGGTGCCGACGATCACGTCGTCGCCGCCGGTCCCGAAGACGACGAACTGGTGGGGCCGGGCGATGATCGTCGCGGCCAGCCCGTCACAGGTCGGTCCGGTCACCGGGTCGTCGAGGTCGATGCCGATCAGCACCGGGTCGTGGTCCGACGAGCGCGCCGCTCCCTCGGCAGAGAGCTGGCTGGGATCGTCGTTCTCGTTGTCCACGACCTCGTCGTTGTAGTCGAGCACCCGGGCCTCGTCGGCGTTGATGTGCCACACCGCGACGTCCACGACCTTCTCGTGGAGCTCGGGTGTCGTGAGGATGTGGTCGAGGAAGCCCTGCTGACCGAAGTACACGTACGAGTAGCCGTCGGCGCGGGGGAGTGCCCGCAGCTCGTGGACGAGCTCGGCCTCCAGCGCGGCGATCGGGTCCTCCTCGAGGTAGGAGTTCAGGTCGCCGAGCACGACGACGTCGTCGTCGCCCGTGGCGTCGCGGATCTCGGCCACGAAGGCGAGGTTGGCCTCGGCCTGGGCGACGCGAGTCGCGTTGTAGCACGACTGGCCATCGCCCTGGTCGGTGTCGGCGCCCGAGGCGTCGCTGCAGCCCTTCGACTTGAAGTGGTTGACCACGACGGTGAACTCGTCGCCGTCCGCTTCGAAGGTCTGGGCCATCGGCAGGCGACCCGGGGTGTACGACGGGTCGTCGTCGATCAGTGCCTCACCCACGGGGGTCACCACGTCGGTGCGGTAGATGATGCCGACGCGGATGGCGTCGTCGCCAAGCATCTCGACACCGTCGGGCAGGGGCACGTACGCCCACGGCTCGTCGAGCTCGTCGGCCAGCGCTCCGGTCAGGTCGGCCAGCGCGCCGTCCCCGTTGTTCTCCAGCTCCTGGAGGCCGATGACGTCGGCATCGAGCTCCGTGAGCTCGGCGACCAGCTTCTCTCGTTGCTGAGCGAGCTCGGCGGCCGAGTCGGCGCCCCGGGGGCCCGAGTACTCGCCGGTCGTGTCGATGGTCGTGAAGTAGTTCAGGACGTTGACGCTGGCCACGGTCACGTCGCCGTCGAGCTCCGGTGCGGCCGGACGCTCCACCGGACCGAAGACGACCGGGTCGGTCGGCTGCAGCCGGTAGGAGCTGTACGCGTAGTCGATGACGCCGACGAGCTCGTCGATCGCCGCGCCACGCCGCACCGGGTCCTCGACGTCGATGTACGGCACCGGCTCCGGCCACCGCTCGCTCGACGCGTCGTCGAGGAGGATCTGGTTGGCCGAGTTGGCCTCGTCGATGGCCACGGCGTCGGGCCCCGGCTCGGCCACGTTGGTCGACGTCTCCAGCACTCCGTCGCTGAGCGTGATCTCGCCGAACTCATGGGTGTTGTACATGTCGTTCACGACGAGGTCGTCGAACGACACGAGCATGCCCTCGTACCGCTCGAGGTCGGCTTGCGAGCCGTCCTCGCCCGGCAGCGTGATCGGCACCGGTGCCGGCATCGCGCCGGTCGCACAGGTCCCGACGAGGGACCCGCCGGTGATCTCGGTGAGGCCGTTGTACTCGGCCACCTCGCCGGTGACCCGCACCGTGTCGCCGACCGAGACGTCGGCGCTGACGCCGTACACGTAGAGCCCGTCGGACGTGGCGGGGTTCCCGTCGCCGGTGACGTCGACGATGTTGAACCCGCCGAGCAGGTCGCCGTCCTGGAAGTCCGACACGACCACACCCTCGGTCACGACGGTGGTGCCGACCATGTCGCTGGCGCTGCCCGAGCCCTGGATCACGTACGTCGCGGTGTACGAGTCGCCGCAGACGCCGGGCTCGAACGGCTCACCGGGGTCGCCCGGGTCGCCGGGGCCGCCGCTCACCCCGCCGAGCGTCTGGCCGGCGTTGATCTCTCCGAACGTCTCCGGCGCGGCCTCCGCCCAGGTGAAGTCCGCGTAGACGGTGCCGGACCCGGTGAGCTGGAGCGACTCGCCCTCCGGCGTCGACGAGCCCTCGGAGACGCCGATGTCGGTCGAGGTCGTGCCGGCCGCAGGCCCTGCCGTGGCCTCGATGGTGCCCTCGTAGGACAGGAACTGGACGACCGCGCCGGTCGGGTCGACGAGCGCGAGCCCGTCGGGGGAACCGTTCTGGATGCCGTCCTCCTCGAACGACGCCACGCCGTAGCCGCCGCCGGCATCGTCGATGACGTCGCTGAGGGAGACGGTGGTGTACACCGTGCCGCCGTTGCCGTTGTAGAGCGCCACCGACCAGCCGGCGAGATCGGTGCCGGCGGGGCCGGCGATCTCGAACGCCTCCCCGGTGTCGGCGCCGTCGTTGTCGTAGTGGAGCTCGTTGACGAACAGGCCGGGGTCGGACGGCCCGGGCACGGTCGTGGTCGTCGTGGGCTCGGGCGACGTCGTCGAGGTCGTGCTCGGCGACGTCGTCGGGGTCGTGGTGCCGTCGAACGTCTGGCCCGTGTTGACCGCACCGAACGTCGAGGGACCCGAGCTCCAGGCGAAGTCGCTGGAGATCGTCCCGGTGCCGGTGAGCTGGAGGGAATCGCCGATCGGGGTCGACGGTCCCTCGGCGATGCCGATGTCGGTCGAGGTCGTGCCGTCGGCCGGCCCGCCGACGGCGGTGAAGCTGCCCTCGTAGGACAAGAACTGGGTCACCGTGCCGGCGTCGTCGACCAGCGCGAGCCCGTCGGGCGCACCGTTCTGGATGCCGGCCTCCTCGAACGACAGGACGCCGAAGCCGCCGCCCTGGTCGCTGATCGTGCCGGTGAGGTCGACGGTGCTGTAGGCCGCGCCGCCGTTGCCGTTGTAGAGCACGACCGACCAGCCGTCGAGGTCGGTGCCGGCGGGGCCGGCGATCTCGAACGCCTCCCCGGTGTCGGCGCCGTCATTGTCGTAGTGGAGCTCGTTGACGAACACGTCCGCCGAGCTCTGCGCCTCCGCCCGGAGCGCGCCGAGCGCCACCAGGGCGATCCCGCCCGCCACCACGGCGCCTGCCGGCGCCAGCCATCTCCTCGTTGTCACGAGGACCCTCCTCCGCCTAGAGAGACTGCGGGTCCCTGCCTATCGCCGATCGGCGGATTCCCCATGACGGGCGAACGAACAGTGGTTGAACAGGGAGATCGGCGTGCGGCGCCAGCCGACCGGGACCACACCAGGTGGGCCGATCGACAGACGGCATGACGATCAGGCCTGGACCTCGGCCTGCTCGCGCACCTGGCGCTTGAGGCGGTGGAGGATGGCCCCCATCCCGCGGAGGCGCATCGAGCTGATCGCGTCGGCCAGGCCCATCGCCGTGTAGAAGTCGTCGGGCACCGACAGCACCTCCTCGACCGTGGCGCCGTCGAGGCCCTCGTGGAGGATGCTGGCGTAGCCCCGCGTCGTCGGCGCCTCCTCCGGCGCGGTGAAGTGCGGGTGCACGATCCCGTTCTCGACCTCGGTCGCCAGGAAGAACACGGTCTGGCACTCCGGCACCCGTTCGAGCAGGTCGGGGTGGTCGCCGAGGTGCTCGGGCAGCTCCGGCAGCTTGCGGCTGTACTCGAGCAGCGCCTGCACCTTGAGGTCGTTGGGCGCCCCCTCGAACAGCTTGACGATCCGCTCGAGCTTGGCGGGCAACGGCATCGGGACGTCTCCTCTGGGTCGCGAATAGGGTGGCGGGACATGGCCGACGTCGCGACCGATCCCGCTCCCCGCTTCCAACGGTATGCATCACCGCACAAGCTGGTGAGCACCGAGTGGCTGGCCGAGCACCTCGACGACCCCGGACTGGTGGTCGTCGAGTCCGACGAGGACGTGCTCCTCTACGACACCGGCCACATCCCCGGCGCCGTGAAGGTCGACTGGCACACCGACCTCCAGGACCCGGTGGCCCGTGACTACCTCGACGGCAAGGGCTTCGCCGAGCTCATGTCGGCCAAGGGCATCTCCCGGGACACCACCGTGGTCTTCTACGGCGACAACTTCAACTGGTGGGCCGCGTACGCCCTCTGGGTGTTCACGTTGTTCGGCCACGCCGACACCCGCCTGCTCGACGGCGGCCGGGCGAAGTGGATGGCCGAGGGCCGCCCGACCACGACCGACGTTCCCGAGCCTGCACCGACCGACTACCCGGTCGTTGCCCGCGACGATGCGGCGATCCGGGCGTTCGCCGACGACGTCCGGGCCCACATCGGCAGCTCCGGTCGCCTCGTCGACGTCCGCTCGCCGGAGGAGTTCTCGGGCGAGAAGCTCCACATGCCCGACTATCCCCAGGAGGGGGCGCTGCGGGGTGGCCACATCCCGGGCGCGTCGAGCGTGCCGTGGAAGCGGGCGGCCAACGACGACGGCACGTTCCGCAGCGTCGAGGAGCTGGAGGAGATCTACCGCAAGGAGATCGGCCTGCAGCCCGGCGACGACGTGATCGCCTACTGCCGCATCGGCGAGCGGTCGAGCCACACGTGGTTCGTGCTGTCCCACCTGCTCGGCTTCGACAACGTCCGCAACTACGACGGCTCGTGGACGGAGTGGGGCAACCTCGTGCGCGCCCCGATCGAGCGCCCCGGGCACCCGGTCTCCCCGGCGGACTGATCGCCACTCCGGCGACGGGCCGCCCGGCGGCCCGGTCGGTGCCCGATGGCCGAGCTTCACTACCCTGAGGACATGACCGTCACCGAGCGACTCCCGCTCAGCCGTGAGCGCATCGTCGTCGAGGCGCTCGCGCTCATCGACGACGACGGTCTCGATCGTCTCAGCATGCGCCGCCTCGGCGCCCGCCTCGGCGTCGAGGCGATGTCGCTGTACAACCACGTCCAGAACAAGAACGACCTGCTCGACGCCGTCGTCGACCACATGCTCGCCCAGGTCGAGGTGCCGGCGCCCGACGTCGGCGACTGGCGGGAGCGCCTGCAGGCGCTCGCCGCGAACTTCCGGGCGCTCGGCCTCGCCCACCCCGAGGCGTTCGTGCTCCTGGTCGATCGGCCGAAGCGGTCGCTGCGGTCGTGGGAGCCACTGCTGGAGTCGTACCGCATCTTCCGGGCGCTCGGGCTCTCGGAGCAGGCGGCGGCCGACGCCTACCACGCGGCCGCCGGCTTCGTGGTCGGGTCGGTGCTCTCGGAGATCGCCTTCCTCCGCCGTTCCGCCGACGGCACCCGGGGGATCGGCCCCGACGACGTCCCCGCCGAGCTGGTCGAGCTGCGCGAGTTCGTCGCCGCCGACCGCTGCGGGCGCGACGAGGAGCGGTTCCGCATCGGCGTCGACCTGTTCATCTCCGGGATCGAGACCACCCTCCCTGGCTGAGCCTCGCTCGCCGTCGGGCCAGGGCCCTCCGGTCGAGCTACGTTCAGCTTCGCCGGCTGCGCCGGACGAGCCACGTTCAGCTCCAGCTGAGCGGGTCGTCGCGCCGGGATCTCGGGCCCGGTTGCATGGATCGGGCGGTGACCGGCGTGGAACCGGTTGATGGGACGATCCGAGACGGCGGACGACGCAGCGGCGGTCGGCAGCGGACGAGGTGACGCCGAGTTCACGGCCTTCTACCGCCGGGAGCTGCTCGGCCAGGTGCGGCGGGCGGCGCTGCTCGTCGGCTCGGAAGCCGTGGCCAACGACCTCGTCCACGACGCGTTCGTGGCGCTCTACGAGCGCTGGACCGGGATCGACGAGCCGGGCCCCTACCTGAACCGGGCGGTGCTCAACCGCTGTCGTGACCTCGGCCGCCGCCGGACGCGGCGTGACGGTGCCCTCGAACGGCTCGGCCCGGAGGCGCCGGCGCCCGAGCACGACGTGTTGTGGGACGTGCTCGACACGTTGCCGTTCAACCAGCGCGCCGCCGTGATCCTGCGGTTCTACGCCCAGATGACCGAGCGCGAGATCGCCGACGCCCTCGGGTGCGCCACCGGCTCGGTCGGCCCGTGGATCACCCGGGCGCTGGCCGCGATGCGAGAGGAGCTGTCGTGACCGACCTCGAGGCAACCCTGCGGTCCGCGCTCGACGAGCGCGCCGACCAGATCACCGCCCACGACCGCCTCGACGAGATCCTGGTCCGTGCGCCGGCGGACGCGGCGGGATCGGGCACCGCCGTGGTCCACGAGCTCGCCGGGGTCGACGAGTCGGACGAACCGCCGGTCGGCCGTCGCACGGCGAGCGCCCGGCTGGCGCTCGTCGCCGCGTGCGTGCTCGTGGTCGTGGGGGTGACCGTCTACGTCGGCCGCCGACTCGGCGACACCGACGTCGCCACGAACGGCATCGATACGCCAACACCCTCGGCGGCCGAGGGTGAACCGGCGCTCCTCGAACCCGGCCCGGACGTCGACGTCGCGGTCGCGACGCGCTTCGCTGCTCCGTCGAGCTCTGCAGAAGCAGGCGCCGCCATCGCTCCGAGCGGGACGATCTACGCGTTCGCGCTCGGACCGCCGTCCGAGCCGCCGGATCCCGGCGAGTCCGACGTCGGGCTCGTCGAGGAGCAGACCCTCGCGGGGCGTCCTGCGTGGGGGGCGGTCGATGCGTCGTGGCCCGAGCACATCGACCGGGAGCTCGAGGTCGGCTGCGCCGCCCTGTACGTGTCCACGGTCGGGGCCCCGATGTGGGGTGCCGAGACGTCCGCGTTGGCCGAATCGCTGAGCGCCTCGGCCGACACCGTTGTGCTCGATCTGCCGGCGGGTTGGACGTCGCTGGGCGCCGCCCGGTCGGAGAACGCCTACCTCTCGGTGCTCTCCGTGACCGTCGATGGCGAGGAGCGCCCGGTCACGATGGGGCAGAGCGTCGGAGCGCCGATCGGCTTCTACCTCGGTGGCGCCGACGGTAGCCCGTCCGACATCTCTGATGGCGATGGCGACCTGTGGTCGGTCACCTTTCGGCCGGCATCGCCATACCGCGCGGTTGTGGGGGAGATCTCGGGCACGGCGTTCCGGATGACCGGCGACGTCCCCCTGCCCGTGCTGGTCGACTTGGCCGACTCGCTGGTGGCCTACCCCGCGGACGAGTGGCTCGATCTGCCGACCAGTGGCGAGCCACCCGACACCTTCGCCGGGACCATCGACCCCGATGCCGCCGATCGCGCGCCGTGCGAGCTGGAGCGGCTCGAGATCCGTGAGCCGTAGCGGTCGGCCGTCGCCGTCGGCCGCACCGGGGCGACCGCTCGGGCCGTGGTGAGGACCACTCGTCGGGCTCCGTGGCGGACGAATGTCACACCCCGGCTAGATTCGGCACTGACGCCGACGTCGAGACAGAGGGGGAACGTGTGTCCGCGATCGAGGACTACTACGTCGAGGATCGGACCTTCCCACCGCCCGCCGGCTTCGCCGCGGAGGCGCTGACCTCGGACCGCTCCCTCTACGACGAGGCCGACGCGGACTACGAGGCGTTCTGGGCCCGCCAGGCGCGCGAGCACCTGACCTGGTTCAAGGACTTCGACACCACCCTCGAGTGGGACCTGCCCTTCGCCAAGTGGTTCGTCGGGGGCACGCTCAACGTGTCCTACAACTGCCTGGACCGCCACATCGAGGCCGGCAAGGGCGAGAAGGTGGCGTACCACTGGGAGGGTGAGCCGGGCGACACCCGGACCATCACCTACGCCGAGCTCCACCAGGACGTGTGCCGCTTCGCCAACGTCCTCAAGTCGCTCGGCGTGACCACGGGCGACCGGGTCGCCATCTACATGCCGATGATCCCCGAGCTGGCCGTCGCCATGCTCGCCTGCTCGCGCATCGGTGCGCCGCACTCGGTGATCTTCGGCGGGTTCTCGCCCGACGCCATCACCGACCGGTGCGAGGACGCCGAGGCCAAGCTGATCGTCACCGCCGATGCCGGCTACCGGCGCGGTGCCCCGTCGCTGCTCAAGCCGAACGTCGACGCCGCGCTGGCCAAGGGCGCGAAGACCGTCGAGCACGTCGTCGTGGTCAACCGGTGCGACACGAACCCGGAGATGGCCGAGGGTCGCGACGTGTGGTGGCACGAGCAGATGGCGAGTGCCTCCACCGACTGCCCACCGGAGGAGCTGGACAGCGAGCACCTGCTCTACCTGCTCTACACGTCGGGCACGACGGCCAAGCCCAAGGGCATCATGCACACCACCGGCGGCTACCTCACCCAGGTCGCCGCCACCCACAAGTACACGTTCGACCTCAAGCCCGACCAGGACGTCTACTGGTGCGCCGCCGACATCGGCTGGGTCACCGGGCACAGCTACATCGTCTACGGCCCGCTCACCAACGGCTGCACCAGCGTCATCTACGAGGGCACGCCCGACACGCCCGGCCGCGACCGGTTGTGGGCCATCGCCGAGAAGTACGGCGTCACCCAGCTCTACACCGCGCCGACGGCGATCCGGACCTTCATGAAGTGGGGGACCGAGGAGCCGGCCAAGCACGATCTGTCGGCGCTGCGGGTGCTCGGCACGGTCGGCGAGCCGATCAACCCCGAGGCGTGGATGTGGTACCACGAGCACATCGGCGGCGAGCGCTGCCCGATCGTCGACACGTGGTGGCAGACCGAGACCGGCGGCCACATGATCACCCCGCTGCCCGGCGTGACGACCACGAAGCCCGGCTCGGCGACCCAGCCGTTCCCCGGGATCTCCGTCGAGCTCGTCGACGACACCGGTACCCCGGTCGCCGAGGGTGGTGGCTACCTGACCATCACCCGCCCCTGGCCGTCGATGCTGCGCGGCATCTGGGGCGACCCCGAGCGCTACAAGGACACCTACTGGTCCCGCTTCGAGGACCGGTACTTCGCCGGCGACGGCGCCAAGATCGACGCCGACGGCTACCTGTGGCTCCTCGGCCGGGTCGACGACGTGATGAACATCTCCGGCCACCGGATCTCGACCACCGAGGTCGAGTCGGCCCTCGTCGACCACCCCGCCGTCGCCGAGGCCGCCGTGGTCGGGGCGATGGACGACGTGACCGGCCAGGCCATCACCGGCTACGTGATCCTGCGCGGCACCCACCAGGCCAGCGAGGAGCTGCGCGAGGAGATCCGCCAGCACGTCTCGTCCAAGCTCGGGCCGATCGCCCGGCCGAAGGCCGTGTTCCTGGTCGACGACCTGCCGAAGACCCGCTCCGGCAAGATCATGCGCCGGCTGCTCCGCGACGTCGCCGAGGGCCGCGACCTGGGTGACACCACGACGCTGGCCGACGCCAACGTCGTCGACGCCATCCGGGCCGGCGCCGCCGACTCGCCCTCGGACTGACCCTCGTCGGCTACGGACGCCGGTCCGCAGCCGCACCACCCGCTCGCACCAGAGTGGCAGCTCCGGCCACGTGCCCGGCCGGAGCTGC
>JAXHUH010000114.1:0-7044 GCA_034211175.1 Actinomycetota bacterium | reverse complement strand
GGGGCCCTGGGGGGGCCCCCCCCGGCCGCCGCGCCCGGCAATCATCCGGCTCCGGCCACCTCGACCGCTACGATCAGCGGCGGTGCCCGCTCCGTCAGCCGCGATGGACCTGCTGTTGCGCCGGCTGAAGGACGCCGGCGCCTGTGTCGCGCTCGGGGGCGTCGGCGGCAGCGGCAAGACGACGGCCCTCGCCGCGCTCGCCAACCGCGCCGACGACGACGCCCGCCCCGCGCTGCGGGTGTCCGGGCGGCGCCTCGAGCAGGGTGTTCCCTACAGCGCGTTCGATCTCGTCATCCCCAGCCCACCGGAAGACGGCTCCGACGGCGACCGCGTCGTCCGCGCCGCCGTGCTCGAGCAGGTGGCGCGGGGTGGGTGGCTCCTCGTCGACGACGCCCAGTGGCTCGATCCCGCCTCGATCCGGGTCGTCGCGTCGATCGCCGAGCGGGCGGCCGAGGCCAACGTCTGCCTCGTCGTGGCCCACCGGCCCACGACCGGGCGCCGCGACCTGGCCGTCCTGGTCGACCTCTGCGCACGCCAGGGCCCGATGATCCGCCTCGAGGGCCTCGACGAGCAGGCGGTCGCGGTCCATGCCGCCGAGGTCCTCGGTGCCGCACCGTCGGCCGAGCTGGTCGACGTGGCCCTCGAGCAGACCGGCGGGTCGCCGCTGCTCGTCGACCGGCTGCTGCGCGGCTGGCAGGCGGAGGGCTCGCTCGACCGGGGCACGCTCGCCTCCGACGCGCCACCCGTTCCCGCGTCGGTGGTCGATCTCGTCTCGGCTCGTTACGAGCAGCTCGACGAGTCGGTGCGGTGGACGCTCGTCGCGCTGTCGCTCGGCTCGCCGCTCGACGACGACACGCTCGCCGAGATGAGCGGGCAGGACCCCGATGCCAGCCGGCGCGCCCACGCGGAGCTCGCCGCCAGCGGCCTGCTGCTCGCCGACAAGGCGGAGCCGCTGCCCGTCGTGGCCGGGGCCGTGACCCTCCTGGTGCCCGGCGCCGAGCGGCGGCGATACCACCTGGCGGTCGCCGAGGCGCTCCAGAGCCGCGGCGGCTCCTCCGTCGACATCGCCGAGCACCTCCACGCCGCCGGCGTGGCCGGGCCCCACGTGGCCGCCGCGTTCGGCGCGGCCGGCGCCGACACGGTCGTGGAGTCACCCGAGCTGGCCCGCACCTGGTTCGAGCGGGCGAGCGCCATCGCGCCCGACGACCACGAGCTCGCGGTCCGCCTCGCCGAGGTCGAGGTCCGCCTCGGCGAGCTCGACGCGGCGATCGGGCGTGCCGACCGGATCCTCGCGGCGGCCTCGTCCACGTCGCCGGGGGACGCGGCCCCGATCCCGGCCGGTGTCCGGGCCCGGGCGACCGTGACCGCGGCGGCCGTGTCCGCCCAACGGGGCCTGTGGCGACGGGCCGGCGAGCTGTTCCTCGCGGTGCGCGACCACCCCGACGAGGCCGACCTGGTGTTCGTGTGGCAGGCGGTGCCGTGCTTCGTCGCCGCCGGCGCGGTCGACGAGGCCCGCAAGGTCGCCGAGGTCGCCCGCGCGTCGACGCCGCACCCGGCGCCGGCCCGGCTCGAGGCGGTCGCCGCCGTGGCCGAGGCCCTGCTGGTCAGCCTCGACGCCGACGGGTCGGTTGCGGTCGCCGGGTTGATGGAGGCGGCCACGCTCTACGAGTCGGCGCCGACGGCCACGCCGGTGCCCGTCCTGCCCCACGAGACCGGTGCGTCGTTGGCCTCGGCCGGCGGCGAGTTCGTCATCGCCGAGGAGCTCGTGGGGCGGGCGCTCGGCCGCGACCTCGGCGGCAGCGTCCTCGCCGGGCGCATGCGACTGCTGTCGGGATGGGCCGCGCTGCGTCGCGGCGAGTGGGCGAGCTCGACCCGGGTCGTCGACGAGACCGCCGACGCCGACGACGGGCTCGGCGTGCGGGAGCGGGTGCTGCGACTCGCCATCGAGGCCGCGCTGGCCCGTCGGGCGTCCGACATCGCCCGCATCTCCGAGGTCGCCGAGCGGGCCGTGTCGCTGCTGCCGCGGTTCGCGCCCGACGTCCTCACGCTCGAGGCCATCGCCGAGCTCGGCGTGGTCGTCGAGCGCGCCGGTCGCGGCGAGCAGATCGGCGGCCTCCACCAACGCACCGACGAGCTCCTCGCTGCACTCGACCATCCGCCGGTGTGGGCGCTGCTCCACCAGTGGTCGCTGCTCGAGGCCGCGATCGCGGCCAAGCGCACCGACGACGTCGGGCCGCTCGCGGCCGAGGTGGAGCGGCTCGCGGCCCGTGGCGGACGCCTCTCGCCGCTCGGCCCCGCGGCCGCGGCGTGGCGCCGGGTCATGAGCGGTGACGTCGAGATCGCCGAGATCGAGCAGGCCGTCGAGGCGCTGTCCGCCATCGGGCTCGTGTGGGAGGCATCCCAGCTCACCGGGCAGGCGGCGATCCGCACGTCCGACGCGTCGGTGGCGAAGAACCTGCTCGGCCAGGCCCGCAACCTGCGGACGGTGGCCGGCTCCGAGGGTGCCGCGCCGACCGGGGTGACGTCGATGCTGTCCGAGCGGGAGATCGAGGTCTCCCAGTACGTGGTCGACGGCCTCACCTACAAGGAGATCGGCGCCCAGCTGTTCATCTCGCCGAAGACGGTCGAGCACCACGTGGCGAAGATCCGCCAGAAGCTGGGTGCGACCACCCGGGCCGAGATGTTGGCGGCGCTGCGCGAGGAGCTGGGAGCGGCCGGGGCCCGCTGAGGCCGCACGGTCACCTCCCGGCCGGTGCGACCGGCCGCGTCTGGGTCGGGCTCAGCCGGCGCGGGCGGCGAGGGTGGCGTAGAGGCCCTCGCAGGTGCGGACCAGGACCCGGCTGGCCTCGGCGACGGGCCGGGTCGAGATGGGGTTCTCGGCCCGACGCTGCCAGCGCCCGATCATCTGGGCCAGCGCCTCGCGGATCTCGGCCTCGCTGGCGTTCTCGTCGAGCCCGAGCCGCTCGGTCGGGGTGGTTCCCTCGGCGCCGAGGAGCCGCTCCATCTGGCGGGTCTCCTCCTCGCGCATGTTGATGTGCCCGATGCGCAGGGCGTTGAGCAGGCGGAGCTCGGCGAAGTCGTGGGCGCCGGCGTGGACCCGTTCGACCTCGGCGGCCAGCGCCTTCGCCTCGGGCACCGGGTCGGTCTGGAGGACGCGGTCCAGCGCGAGCAGCGCCGAGCGGGCCTTGAGGACGTCGGCCCGGGCCGCGAACTGCGACAGCAGGACCTTGCGGAGCTCGTTGAGGCCGCTGCGCTCGACGAGGAGGCGGGCGAGCTGGGTGGCGTTGGTGGCCCGACCGGCTCGGATGAACGCCGTGGACAGCCGTACCCCGAACAGCCCGAGGCGGCTCAGCAGCTCCTGGCGCACCTCGGTGTCCAGGGGCACCGCGGTGGAGCCGTGACCGAAGCGGTCGGCCGAGAGGAAGAGGAGGTCGACGTCGTTGCGGTCGGCCTCGGCGAGCACGGCGAGGGCCCGGAAGTCGGACTCGCGCAGCGTCGATCCGGACTGGGCGAGCAGGCCGGCAACCGGGGTCACCGTCTGGACGAGGCGCCGGACCTTCGGGTCGTCGCGGTAGCGGCGGGCGATGCGGTCGGCCGAGGTCATCGAGTCGATGCGGCCGACGCCGATCTCGTCGGCCCGCGACAGCACGGCGATGGCGTTGACCGGGCTCGGCTGCGCGAACTCCTCCTCGTGGAACGCCTCGAGGAAGTTGATGTCGGTCGAGTGCAGGTGCCGCATCAGGTACAGCACCGCGTCGGCCGGTGCCGGCTCGTCGTTGTCCGGGGTGAGGAACGCGTGCGTCCGCGCCGACACGTCGGTCGACAGCGAGGCGATGCCCGGGGTGTCGACGAGCGTGATCCGGGCCAGCGACGCCGTCGGCCAGTCGACCGTGAGGTTGGCCACGTCGTCGGGCCGGAAGTTGCCGAGCTGGACCTCGATGGCGCCCTGATCGCGGGTGAACGGCACCTGCTGGGGTGCGCCCGACCACGGCACGAGGGTGACCCGGTACGTGATGCCGTTGCGGTACCAGGTGACGATGCGGGTGCACTCACCCTCGTCGGTCGGGGCCAGCTCCTCGCCGACGAGCGCGTTGAGCAGCGTCGACTTGCCGGCCTTCACCTTGCCGGCGATCGCCACCCGCAGCGGCTCGTCGATCCGGCTGCGCACCTGTCGGAGGTGCTCCACCGACGAGCGGCCGTCGTAGAGGGCGATCGTGCGGTCGAGCACGCCGACCACGTCGGCGAGCAGCGGCGAGTGGATCTGGTTGGCGCTCACGTGATGTTCATGCCCCGGTCGGCGTGCCGGCGGGCGCCGGCTGGCCCATCGCCTCGGTGATCTTCGCGCGGAGTTGCTGGATGCGCTGGCGGTGGGCGACCAGTTCCTTCTTGCGCTGCTGGCGACCGGCGTTGTCCCGCTTCACCGCCTGCTCGGCGGCGTTGAGCGACTCGGTCGTCGACTTGTTCAGGTCCTCGGCCCGCGACGTGTAGAAGTCGCGCAGCTGGTTGCGGATGCGGCGCAGGTTGTCCTGGCAGTCCTTGGTGACGCTGAACTGCACGTCGTCGGTGTAGCGGCGGACAGCCTGCTTGGCCTGCATGCGGCGCTGGTTGAGCTGGCGCTGCTTCTCCTCGCGCAGCTGGCGGCGGCCCATCACGACGCCGACCGCGAGGGCGACGGGCTGGAGCCCGGGGATGCCGAGGAGGCCGCCCATGAGGCTGAACATGAGGAAGCCGCCGTAGCCGCCGCGCATGGCCGAGAGCGCCTGGGAGCCCGCGGTCATCGGCTTGATCTCGAGGCTGACCTCGACGCCGGCGCCCTGGGTGAGGTCGTAGGGGTTCGAGATCTCGAGCTGGCCCGCGATCTCCTCGTGGTCGACCAGGAAGTGCTCGCCGACCAGGCGGGACAGCTCCACCGAGCGGTGGTGGAGGAACGTGTAGTTGTGGACGACCTCGGTGGCGGTGCGGTTGTACAGCCACGGCTCGAACTCCGGCCACGTGTCGGCCGGGTCCGAGTTGTCGATGGCCTCCTCGGACTGGCGAACCATCTCCCGCATGCGGCCGCGCAGGTCGTGGGCGACGTCGCTGACCAGCTCGGCGTGGCCGTCGCTGAGGGTCTGCTGCCAGCGTGACGCCTGGCCGCGCAGGCGCTCGGAGTTCTCGCGCGCCCGCTTGAGCTGATCGACCACGTCCTGGGCCCGGTCCGGGTCGTCGAGGACGGCGATCTCCGCCGAGTAGGTCTTCTCGAGCTGGTCGAGGATCTCGAGGATCTCGGCCGCCGACTGCCGGGCGAGGAGCTGCTCGGCGTTGGTGGCGATGTCCTGGCGCAGGTACTTGATGAGATCGGGGTAGCCCGACTCGTTGTTCAGGTCCTTGTCCTGGCGGGCGACCGCGTGCTGGCGCAGGCTCGCCGAGGTCGGGATGATCTCGGCCGAGATGCGGTTGCGGGCGAGGTGCTGGCGGTCGAGGTCGACGATCTTGCGCCACGCCGGGTAGAAGTCGGTCTTGGTGATGACGCACACCAGGTTCGGGCACATCGCCAGGGCGGTCCGCATGAAGTCCAGCTCGGGCTGGGTGAACTCCTGGGACGCGTCGGACACGAACACGACGGCGTTGGCCATCGGCAGCGCACCGACGGTGACGGTGGAGTGGGCCGAGCCGAGGCCGCCGACGCCGGGGGTGTCGACGAGCACGATCCCGTTGTTGAGGATCGGGCTGGGCACGCCGACCTCGACGCCCTCGACCTCGCGGGGGTCCGGGTTGGCGGCGAACTCCGTGGCGTAGTTGCGGATCGACTCGACGGGCACCGGTTGGGGCGGCGGCGCCGCCTCGCCCTCGGCCGCCTTGAACTGGACCTGCGCCCACGGGGAGTCGGCGTAGGAGATGGCGATGGGACGCGCGGTGGCGACGTCGTCGTCGACCGGGCAGACCTGGTGGCGGAGCAGCGCGTTGATCAGCGAGCTCTTGCCCTGCTTGAACTCACCGACGACGAGCACGTGGAACGTCGCGCTCTCGAGGCGCTCGCGGGCCGTCCTGATGCGTTGGCGCAGGTCGTCACGATCGAGATCGTCGGCGAGCTTCGCTGCGCTGTCGACGGCGCCCAACAGGTTGTCGATCGTCTTCGACCGCGGTCTTGGCTGTGCTCGTTGATTCATGGTCCCACGCACGCTGACGTCAGGTTGTCCAACCTAGCCCCTCCTGTCCCGGTGGCCGGCCCCGGGAGCGAGCCCGGGTGGTGTTCGTCGCCGGCGCCGGCGGGGTTCGGTCGTGCGTCGTCCCGGGGGGACGAACGCACCGGCGGTCGGCTGGTACGGCTCGTCGCCGCCGACCGGTTCGCCCCCGGTCCGTGAACCGGTGGCGTGCCGTTCGGGTCGGGGACGTCGAGAGGCCCGGGACCGTGGTGGTCCCGGGCCTCTCATCGATCCGACCCGTCCCGGAGGCTCAGTCGAGCACCTCGAGATCGTTGTCGTCGCTCTTGTCGAGCTCGACGTCGCTGTCGATCTCGGTGACCTCGGACTCGAAGTTCGACTCGAGGTCGGCGTTGAAGCTGTCCTCGACCTCGACGTCCGCGTCGACCTCGAAGGTGGTCAGCGAGTTGTCCGAGTTGTCCTCGGTCGACTGCGCGATCGCGGTCTGCGAGTTGTCGGAGTTGTCGGAGTTGTCCGAGTTGTCCGAGGCGTCGATGACCTCGGTGTTGACCGAGTTGTCGGTGACCGAGTTGTCGAGGACGTCGGTGTTGGCCTGGTTGGCGGCCTGCTGGTTGCCGTCGCCGAGGGCGATGTTGGCGTTGCCCTCGACCCCGTCGATGTCGAAGGACACGTCGCCGGTGGTCTCGTTGCCGTCGCCGACCACGACCTGGCCGTCACCGTCGTTGTCGATGTCGTTCAGCGTGCCGTCGCCCAGGTTGGCGTTGTCGGCCTCGACGTTGGTGGCATCGCCGCCGCCGGTGGCGAACGCCCCGACCTCGGAGTCCTCGATGACCGTGTTGCCGTCGCCGATCACGGCGTCCTCGGCGTCGACGTCGCCGTCGCCGACCTGGATGCCCTCGAA
>JAXHUH010000113.1:0-16434 GCA_034211175.1 Actinomycetota bacterium | reverse complement strand
CGCTCCACATCAGGGCCCGCGCGGGACCCGGGTCGACTGCCGCACGTGGAGCTCGGCCGGCACCATCAGGTGCCGGGGCGCCTCCCGTGGCTCGTCGATCAGTGCCAGCAGCGCGTCGACGGCGCGCTGGGCGACGGCCGCGAGGTCGTAGCGGACCGTCGTGAGCGGGGGGAGCCCGCTGGGGCGGGCGGGGAAGTCGTCGAAGCCGACGATCGAGATGTCCCCGGGGACCTCGAGCCCGGCGGCGGCGATGGCCTCGTAGGCGCCGAAGGCCATCTCGTCGTTGGAGGCGAACACCGCGGTCGGGCGCTGGGGCAGCAGCCGCACCATGGCCGCGACACCGCTGTCGACGGTGAAGCCGCCCTGCTCGACGAGGCGGGGGTCGGCGTCGACGCCGTGCTCGGCCAGGACCTTCTCGTAGGTGGCCCGGCGCTCGCGGGCGTCGGCCCGCTCGGCCGGCCCTGCGATGTGGGCGATGCGCCGGTGGCCCAGGTCGAGCAGGTGCTCGACGGCCCGTCGGGCGCCGCCGACGTTGTCGATCTCGACCACGTTCAGGTCGGTGCGGCTCGGGTGGCGACCGATGAGCATCGTCGGCAGCGGCCCGTCCAGCAGCTCCTCGACCCACGCGTCGTCGAACGCGACCGCCGACATCAACAGGCCGTCGACCAGGCCGCCCCGGAAGATCTCCGCCACCGTGGTGCCGGGCGCCCGATGGGTCATCCACAACATGAGGCCGTGGTCGCGGGCGTTGGTGGTGAGCGCGACCGAGTTCAGCAGCAGCGCACCGTAGGGGTCGTCGAGCAGCTGGTCACTCGGGAGCACGAAGCCGATGACGTTGCTGCGGCCGCTGGCGAGACGGCGCGCCGCGCGGTTGGGCCGGTAGCCGAGGGCCTCGGCGACGGCGATGACCCGCTCGCGGGTCTCGTTGCGGACGTGGGGGTCGCCGTTGAGGGCGCGCGAGGCGGTGGCTCGCGAGACGCCGCTCGTGCGTGCGACCTCGTCCAGACCGACCAACGCCGTTCCCCCTCCCTGGTCCTCTCCCGGCAACCGGGGTTGCCCGCTCCGGCGACTGACGCTGCTGGAAGCGCTCCCATCCTAGGAACGGGTGGTTGTCGGGTCAACGCGGTGCGGGCCTGCCTTCCGGGGAAGGTCTCGTGACCAGGGAGTTCGGCGCGAGGGTGTGACGTCGGTCGATGACGTGCGACACAGGCGAGCGCGTCGCGGGCTCGGGCGCGCGGAAGCTGAACGATCGTTCCTGGAAGCGCTTTCAACACCGACGGTCTCGCGGCCGTGTCCAGGGTGTGGGGTCGGCCCGTGGACGGGTGACCCCGGGGAGGCCAGGGGCCGGTTCGCGCCGTCGATGGTTGTCCTGGGAGCGCTCCCATGCGAGACTCGACGCCGTCGGTGGTCATCGTGTGCCGCGGTCGGGGCGAGGGCCCCGGGGCGTGGGCTCGAGGGGGGCGGATGCCGTCGGCGGTGGACCGGGAGCCGTGGTGTGCACGGGGCACGGGCACTCCGTCGACCGTTCGGAACACATGGAAGCGATCTCAGGATGCCAGGATCCCTGATGCCAGGATCAACGACACCAACAGGGGCTGCGCTCACGCCCGCGACCGGCTCGGCGACCGCGGGGGAGCCCGTTGCGTTCCCGCCCGGGTTCGTGTGGGGCACGGCCACGTCCGCGTTCCAGATCGAGGGCGGCTCGACGGCCGACGGGCGGGGCGAGTCCATCTGGGACCGGTTCTGCGCGCAGCCCGGCACCGTGCTCGACGGCTCCGACGGGTCGGTCGCCACCGACCACTACGGCCGCTACCGCGACGACGTCGCCCTCCTCGCCGGGCTCGGCATGGGGGCGTACCGGTTCTCGATCGCCTGGCCCCGGGTGCTGCCCGCGGGTACCGGCGCGGTCAACGAGGCCGGGCTCGACTTCTACGACCGTCTCGTCGACGAGCTGCTCGCCGCCAACATCACGCCGTACCCGACCCTCTACCACTGGGACCTGCCCCAGGCCCTCGAGGACCGCGGGGGCTGGGTGTCGCGTGACGTGACCGATGCCTTCGTCGAGTACGCCGCCGCCGTCGTCGGCCGCCTCGGTGACCGCGTCCGTTCGTGGGCCACGCTCAACGAGCCGTTCGTCAGCGCCACCCACGGCTACTGGGAGGGCGTCCACGCCCCCGGCCGCACGTCGCTCGAGGACTGCCTCGCCGCCGCCCACCACCTGCTCCTGGCTCACGGCAAGGCGGTGCCGGTCATCCGTGAGCTGGCCGGACGGGCGGGCGCGGACGGGGCCGAGGTCGGCATCGTCTTGAACTTCACGCCGACCACGCCGTACAGCGACGAGGAGGCCGACGTCGAGCGGGCCGCGCTCCTCGACGCCATCGAGAACCGCTGGTACGTCGAGCCGGTGGCCGGGCTCGGCTACCCCGAGGTGGGCGTCGCCGGCCTCGGCTGGGACCGCCGCGAGGTGCGCGACGGCGACCTCGACACCATCGCAACGCCCCTCGACTTCCTCGGGGTGAACTACTACAGCCGCCAGGTCGCCCGGGCCGGCGACGCCCACGTCGAGCCGACGTTGCCGGTCACGGCGATGGGCTGGGAGATCCACCCGCAGGGCATCGGCGACCTCCTCGTCGGCCTCGACGAGCGCCACGGCTTCCCGAAGTACCTCATCACCGAGAACGGCGCGGCGATGCCCGACGACGTCGTCGTCGACGGCGCGGTCCACGACCGCGACCGCATCGCCTACATCGCCGACCACCTCACCGAGGTCCACCGGGCGATCGGGGCCGGGGTGCCGGTCGAGGGCTACTTCGTGTGGTCGTTCCTCGACAACTTCGAGTGGGCCTACGGCTACGCCCGTCGCTTCGGCATCGTCCACGTCGACTACGAGACCTTGGTGCGCACCCCGAAGGCCAGCGCCCGCTGGTACGCCGAGGTCGCCCGCACCGGCACCGTCGCCCGTCCCACCTGAACACCCCCCCGACCGGGCCCTGCCCACCCGGTCCACCCCCGAGCGCCGGAGCGCCGCCGTCAGCCCCCGAGGCGGCGGCGCTCCGGAGAGCTCCACTCCTGCGCTGCCCACCGTGAACGTGGCGCGTCGCGCCACGGCGAGGCGTACGCAGGCCGGTCCCGCTGCCGGCCTGACCGGCCCACCGCCCGCACTCGCTCGCGTTCGCTCGGCGAACTACGGTGCGGCCAGCGCACACCGGGATCTGGGGAGGATCAGCGATGGCGACGTTCGTGCTCGTGCACGGGGCCTGGCACGGCGGCTGGTGCTGGGACGAGGTGACGCCGCGGCTCACCGCCGCCGGGCACACCGTCGTGGTCCCCGACCTGCCCGGCCACGGCGCGGGTCCCGACGAGCCGGCCCCGGACGAGGTCACGCTCGACGCCTACGCCGGCCGGGTCGCCGACGCGGTCACCGCCTGCGGCGAGCCCGTCGTCCTCGTCGGCCACAGCATGGGCGGCGTCGTCATCACCCAGGCCGCGGAGCGCGTCCCCGACTCGGTGGCCGCCCTCGTCTACGTGACCGCCTTCCTGCCCGGCGACGGCGAGGCCCTCCTCCAGCTGGCCGAGGACGACCCGGGCACCCTGGTGCTGCCCAACCTGATGGTGGCCGAGGACGGGGCATCGGCCACGCTGGCGCCCGACGCGATCGGTGACGCGTTCTACGGCGACTGCGAGCCGGCGGTCGCCGAGGCGGCCGCGGCCCGGCTCGTGCCCCAGCCGCTCGCCCCGTTCGCCACGCCCGTGTCGACCTCGTCGGAGCGCTTCGGACGCGTCCCCCGGGCCTACATCGAGTGCACGGAGGACCGGGCGATCTCGATCGACCGCCAGCGGCGCATGCACGGCGCGGTCGGCGTGGGCGAGGTCCGGACGATGACCTCGTCGCACTCGCCGTTCCTCGCCCACCCCGACGAGCTCGTCGCCCACCTGGTGGCGCTCGTCCCCGCCGGGACCTGAACGGGCGCGGCGCTCGGAGCCAGGGCGACGGCGCTCAGAGCCAGCCGGCCTTCCGGAAGCCCCGGTAGAGGAGCAGGCACGCCGCGGTCATCAGCGCGAGGGCCAGCGGGTAGCCGAAGCGGGCGTCGAGCTCGGGCATGTACTCGAAGTTCATGCCGTAGATGCCCGCGATCGCCGTCGGCACCGCGGCGATGGCCACCCAGGCGCTGATGCGGCGCATGTCCTCGTTCTGGCGCACCGAGATCTCGGCGAGGCTCGCGTCGAGCGCCGTGGTGAGCAGCTCCGACAGCGACTCGGCCCGGCGGACCACCCGGCCGAGCTGCTCGGTCGCCTCGTGGAGGTCGTCCATGATCGGCTGGTAGTGGGTCGCGACCCGGATCCGGGTCAGGCGCATCAGCGGCTCGTGGGCGCCGTCGATCGCGACGAGCAGCTCCCGGACCTGGCGCTTCAGCAGGTAGAGCCGCCGGGTCGGTCGTTGCGCGGCCTCGTCGAACACGGCCCGCTCCGCCTCGACCGCGTCCTGCTCGAAGCCGTCGAGCGCCGGGTGGTAGTCGTCGATCACCTGGCTGACGATCTCGGCGAACACCGCCAGCGGGCCCCGCCGCAGCTGGTCGGGATCCTGCTCGAGCTCGTGGCGCAGCCCGGCCATCGGGCTGGCCTTGCCGTAGCGCACGGTGATCACGAACCGGGGCTGGACGATGACCGTGATCTCGCCGAGGATCACCCGCTCGCGCCGGTCCTCGTAGGCCGCGGTGCGCAGCACGACCGACGTCGTCGGCCCCTCGATCATCAGCACCGGGCGGGAGTGGGGAGCGAGGGTCTCGTCGACGTCGATGGCGTCCTCGAGGTCGAACACCCGGCACACGTGGGTCATCTCGGCGTGGTCGGGCATCTGGAGGCCGAGCCACACGAAGCCGTCCTCGCGACGCAGCCACGGCCGCACGTCGTCGAGATCGAGCGACGGCGTCGCCCGCTTGCCGTCCACGTAGGCCGCGCAGTCGATGATCATGCCCCTTCGCGTACCACGCGGCCCCGTCCCCGACGTTCAGGACCGTCGACCACCACCCCGAACTGGCGGGGGAAACGGCGGCGCGCGGAGCAGGAAACCACGCCAGTTCGGTGTCGGGGTGGGGTCAGGCGATGGCGGGTTCGAGGGGGACCTGCCAGGCGGGGGCGATCCACGGGTAGGGCGCCCCGGCCATGCGCCCGTCGAGCAGCTCCACGATGATGTCGGACAGGCCCGCGGGGGCCACCAGGTAGCCCTGGAGCAGGTCGCAGCCCGCGGCGCGGACGAAGTCGAGCTGCTCGGTCGTCTCGACGCCCTCGGCGGCGACCTGGAGCCCGAGGTCCTGGGCCAGCTTCACGACCGACTCGAACACCCGGGCCGCCCGCACCTCCTCGACGTCCTCGAGGAACGACCGGTCGATCTTCAACAGGTCGACGGGCAGCGTGCGCAGGTAGCTGAGCGACGAGTAGCCGGTGCCGAAGTCGTCGATGGCGAGGCGCACCCCGAGCGCCTTCAGCCCGTTGAGCGTGTCGATCGCCGCCTCGAAGTCCTCCATGACCGCGCTCTCGGTCAGCTCCACCACCAGGCCGTCCGCCCGGGCGCCCGACGTCTCGAGCGACGCCCGGACCCGCTCGGGCAGGTGCCCGTCGTGGAGCTGGCGGGCCGACACGTTCACGGTCACGTACGGGCCCGAGTCGCCGAAGCGGTCCTGGAAGGCGCGCAGCTGACCGCACGCCCGCCGCAGCGTCCAGTCGCTCAGCGCGAAGATCAGGTCGGTCTCCTCGGCCGCGGTGATGAACACCGAGGGGGGCACGTAGGCGTCGTCGCGCCGCCAGCGCAGCAGCGCCTCGGTCCCCACGAGCTCACCGTCCGTCGCGTCGACGATCGGCTGGTAGTGCAGCTCCAGCTCGTCCTCCTCGACCGCCCGGCGCAGGTCGTCGGCGAACGCGGCGTCCTCGGCCATCTGGCGGTGGCGGGCCTCGTCGAACAGCTCGACCCGCCCCCGGCCCCGCTGCTTGCCCAGATACATGGCGGAGTCGGCCCGGCGGAGGAGCTCGTCGCCGTGGACCTCCCCGTCGCGCCCGACGGCCACGCCGATGCTGCCGCCGAGGTTGAACCGCAGGCCCTGGAGCGACACCGGCGCGCTGATCGAGGCGACGACGTCCGCCGCGATCCGCATGGCCAGGTCGTCGTCGGCGACGTCGGCCAGCAGGACGGTGAACTCGTCGCCCCCGAGCCGGGCGACGAGGTCGATCTCGCGCACCGCGGCCTGCAGCCGGCGGGCGAGCACGATCAGCAGCTCGTCGCCGGCCTCGTGGCCGAGGCGGTCGTTGACGACCTTGAAGCGGTCGACGTCGAGGAACAGGACGGCCGCGTGGCGGCGGGACTCGATGTGGCGCTCGAGCTCGGTCAGGAACCGCAGCCGGTTCGCCAGGCCGGTCAGCTCGTCGCGGTACGCGTGGCGAGCGAGGGTCTGGGCGTGGCGCACCCGCTCGGTGACCTCCGACGCGCTGACGACGACCCCGCCGATGGCCTCGTGGTCGATCAGGTTGGTCAGCGTGGCCTCGAAGTGGCGGTCGCCGTCGGCCGCGAGGCCACTGCGGCGGCTGGCGCGCTGGTCGAGGCGCAGCTCGACGGTGACCGTCGACTGGGGCTCGGCCAGGCACCGCTCGAACACCGCGATCGCCCGGGCGCGGTCCTCGCCGTGCACGAGGTCGGCGGGCGGCCGTTGCCGTCCCGCCCCGGCGTCGAGCAGCACCCGGGCGGAGGGCGTGCTGTAGAGGACCCGGCCCCTCGGCCCGACCACGATCACGACGTCGGACGTGTGGTTGACGACGGCGCGCAGCAGCTCCGCGGTGTTGCGCCGCTCCTGCTCGGCAGCCGCCCGCTCGTCCGACTCCCGGCGCAGCAGCTCGCGGGCACGGTCGAAGTCGGCGCGCACGGTCCGACGGGTCGATCCGAGGAGGGCCAGGCCGGTGACGGTCGTCAGCGCGGCGACGAGGAGGAGGACGCGCTCCTGGCCGGCCCTGCCGTTGTTCAGCTCGTTCTGGCGCGCCCAGTAGCTGATCTCGATCGCGTTGTGGAGGTCGCCTACGTCGGCG
Organism: Actinomycetota bacterium; assembly: GCA_034211175.1. GTDB lineage: Bacteria > Actinomycetota > Acidimicrobiia > Acidimicrobiales > CAIXPF01 > JAXHUH01. The sequence continues at coordinate 9,363 of JAXHUH010000113.1, read as the reverse complement.
CTCAGCTGCGCCGCGGTGCGCCGCAGGTCGGGCACGGCGGACGCGACGCGGGCGTCGACCGCGCCGTCGAGCTCGTCGAGCTGCGCGGCGAGCCCATCCGTGAGCGCCTGCGCGTCCGCGAGGCCGGCCCGGGCGTCCTCGCTGAGGTCGTCGGTCCCGAGCGTCGTGAGCTGGCGGGAGAGGAAGGCGACCTGGTTCCGGGCCGCGACGAGGTCGGTCTGCTCGATGCGGACGTGGGCCTCGAGGGCGTTGACCTCGGCGTCGGCCGCGATCGAGGTCGTGTCCTGGTTGCGGCCGAAGGCCGAGGTGGCGTCGGACAGGCGGAGGTAGGACCGGACGGTGAGCAGCTGGAACGCCACGACCAGTGCCACGAGCAGCGCGGCGAGCACGCGCTGGTGCAGCGAGAGCCGCCGCTGCAGCGCGACGGCGCGATCGACGCGCTCGTCGGTCACCGCAGGTCGATCGCCGCCAGGCTCCAGTTCCACAACGACTCGTTGGCGACGTCGGGGTGGTCGTCCGCGAAGACGATCCGGATCGGCCCGCCCTCGTCGAGCGCCAGCGGCACGCCGTCGCCCTCGTAGGCGAGGAGCACGCCCTCGGTGTCGAGGACGTCCAGCGGGATGTCGACCTCGTACTCGTTCAGCGCGACGGTGCGCATCGTCGTGGCGCCGTCGGGCACGCCGGCCAGCTCGACGACGTCCTCGAGCGGCACGCCCCGGAACGTCATGCGCTCCTCGACGAACGGCTCGAACAGCTCGAGCTCGACCGTGCGCATGCGCTCGAGCATGTCGAGGTCGAGCTCGAGTCCGTCGTCGGTGTTGGTGACCAGGCCGCCGGTGACCTCGAGGACCGTCTCGCCCTCCGGTGGCTGCAGGTCGGTGGCATCGAGGGTCGCGGTGTCGACCTCGACGTAGGTCCTCGCCGCGAACTCGTCGTTGCCGTCGTCCGAGCAGCCGGTGACGACGGCCGTCAGGGCCACGAGGGTGAGGGCCGATCGGCCGATGCGCACGCTGTCCTCCGGGCTCGCGGAACGGGAGCTGGAGGCAGGTTCGACCCCGGCGGCGCCCGGCCTGAGCGCCCGCGGGCGCTTTCCCGCATCGGGGTGCCCGCAGCCGGCCCGCCCGGGGCCGGGCGGGCTCGGCCCACGGGCTCAGTACACCTTGGCGATCATCTCCTCGATGAAGCCGGTCTGCTCGGCCACGTTGGTGGCCGCCGCCTGGACCTCGTCGAGATCGCCCGACGTCGAGCCGATCGAGCGGGCGACCCGTCCGATGCTCTCCGCGATCTGGCCTGCGGTGGCCGACTGCTCCTCGACGGCCCCGGCGATGGTCGTCTGGAGCTCGTTGATGTGGTCGATCACCGCGCTGATGCGGGAGATCTCGCTCACCGCGGCCTGGACGCTCCGCTGGATCGAGTCGACCTTGGCCACGATGTCCTCGGTGGCGCCCGAGGTCTGGTTGGCCAGCTCCTTGACCTCCTGGGCGACGACCGCGAAGCCGCGCCCCGCCTCGCCGGCGCGGGCCGCCTCGATGGTGGCGTTGAGCGCGAGGAGGTTGGTCTGGCCGGCGATGCCGCTGATCAGCTTGACGACCTCACCGATCTCGGCGCTGCTGCGGTCGAGCACCCCCATCGCCTCCGTGGTCGACGCCGCGGCCTCGGCCGCCTCCGTCGCCACGTCGACCGCCCGGGACGCGCTCGAGGAGATCTCGCGCACGCTGGCGTTGAGCTCCTCGGCGCCGGCCGCGACGACCTCGGCCTCGGTCGAGGCGCCGCTGAGCGCGTCGGCCAGTGCGGTGCTCACCGAGGTGAGGCGGGTCGAGGTGCCGGCCAGCTCGCCGACCATGTGCTCGCACGCGTCGCGCTCGGACGCGACGCTCGTCCACGCCACCACGTAGCCGACGTGGCGCCCATCGCCGTCGTGAACGTGATCGAAGCTGGCCTTCAGCCGGGTGCTGCCGAAGCTGATCACGCCCTCGTGGGGCATGCGCGAGGCGTCGGTCAGGATCCGTTCGATCGCCCGGGGATCGCGGTGGAAGCGGTGGATCGAGCCGCCGAGCAGCTCGGCGGTCGACATGTTGAACATCGAGCGGATGTCGTCGGCGAACGTCTCGATGGTCTCGAGCGCCTGTCGGCTGGCGAAGACGAGGTTCAGGTCGAGGTCGGCGACGAACACGTTCGCCGGGACGTGTTCGAGTGACCATCCGAGGAGCTCGGACCGTGGCGAGCCGCGCTCGTCCTTGCCGCGCGCGCCGAGCAACCGGATCGTGGGGTTCGCCATCGTGCTCCTCCTGAGGGGACGAACCGGGTATCGGCACGGCGCGTCGTCGGGTTCAGGCGATCCCGGCCGACGGCGCGGCTCAGTGGGCGGCGCGCTCGCGGATCGCGGCGCGGACCCGTGATGTCAGGCCCCGGAGGTGGTCCGAGATCGCCGCCTCCGGCGCGTCGGGGGCGCGCACCGCGCGCGCCCCGGCCGGGAGGGCGGCGAGGTCCTCGTCGAGTCGCCGGCGGGCGGCGTCGAGGTCGACGGCGTCGGGGTCGACGAGGCGGCCGCCACGTCCGACGGGGACGAGCAGCGAGTCGTGACCGGGCGGGACCGGCTCGTCGCGCCCGGCGATCGTGTCGTCGATCGCGCCCCGGCGGCGGTGGACCTGCTTGGGGCCGGGGAGCGTGGCCTTGCCCTCCGAGAGCTTCATCACGTCGCGGTCCCCGGCGCGCACCAGCTTGTACGCGCTGTCGAGGACGGGTGCGTCGGCGGCGACACCGAGCTGGGAACCGATGCCGACGAGGTCGATCGGGGCCTTGTCCCGACGGAAGCGCCCGAGCTCGTGCTCGTCGATTCCGCCGCTGACGATGATGTGCACCGCCCCCAGCCCGGCGTCGTCGAGCCGGCGCCGGGCGGCGCGGGCCTCGGCGGCCAGGTCGCCGCTGTCGATGCGCACACCGAAGCCGTCGCCGGTCTCCGAGCGCGACCGGATCACCTCGATGGCCCGCCGGACGCCCTCGTCGGTGTCGTAGGTGTCGACGAGCAGCGTCGTCGGCCCGTGGTCGTCGACGAACGCCTCGAACGCCTCGCGCTCGGTGGGGAACGCCTCGATGTAGCTGTGGGCCATCGTCCCGACGGCGCGCAGGCCGTGGCGACGGGCGCCCTCGACGTTGCTGGTGCCGCCGAAGCCGGCGAGGGCGCAGGCGCGGCTGACCGTCATCGCCGCCTCCATCCCGTGGGTCCGCCGCATCGAGAAGTCGGCGAGGCCGATGGCGCCGCCGGCGGCGACACGGCAACGGGTGGCCTTGGTCGCCAGGGCGATCCGATGGGTGAGGTGGTTGAGGACCAGGGTCTCGACGACCTGGGCCTCGTCGAGCGGCGCGGTGATCTCGAGCACCGGTTCGCCGGCCAGCACGATCCGGCCCTCCGGCACCGCGTGCACGTCACCGCCGAAGCGCAGACCGGCGAGCGCGTCGGCCGCCTCGGGCGCGAAGCCGATGGTGCGCAGGTGTCCCACGTCGTCGTCGCTCACCCCGAACGACCCGAGCGCGTCGAGGAGGCTGCCGATCCCGTCGACCACGAAGAAGCCCCAGTCCCGGGGGAGGTGACGGACGTAGAAGCTGAACGTGGCCTCGTCGGTCATCGCCCGCCGCCGGTAGCTCGCCGCCATCCGCAGCTCGTAGAGGTCCGTCTCGAGGCCCCCGTGCACGGAGTCGTCCCGATCGATCCGACGGGGTGCGAACAGCGATGGTCTCGACACGGGCCCTCCGCGACCTCGGGGCGCCCGGTGGGCGCGGGCAGGTTGGCCGCCTACCCCCCGGTCGTCGGGGCGAAACCGGCCGGATCGAGTGCGCGAAGGGGGCCAGTCCGCCATGATTGTGACGTTCGGCACCGGTGAACGTGCGTTCGTGCTCTGCACCGGCGGGGGCCTCCGGGCGCAGGATCGTTGGTGTCGACGGCGGTCGACGCAAGAGAGGTGAACGATGTCCGGTGTCGAGACCCACGCGTGCCCGCGCTGCGAGCTGCTGTTCCTGTCGAGGGCGGAGATGTCCGAGCACCTACGTGTCGACCACGGGGTGCGCCTCGGCGACGACGAGCACGATCTGGTCACCGAAGCGGTGGCCACCGAAGCGGAGCGGCCCCGCGACATGATGACGGTGGCGCTCGATCCGGCGAGCGCGCCACCCGCCGCCGCGGTCGCGGGTCCCCGCATCGCCCGCCAGGCCGGCATGGGGGTCGAGCTCCTGACGGTGGCCGAGCCGGGGATCTCCCGCACGACCATCGACAGCTTCCTCCGGGCCCGCCAGCGGGCGATCGAGGTGCCGGGCGCGGTCCCGGCCGGCCGGGTCGTGCTCGACGAGCGCGGCACCCCGGCCGAGCGCATCGTCGACCACGCGAACAACGCGTCCGTGGCGATGCTGTGCCTGTCGACCCGGGCGAGCTCCGCGGTCGGTGAGCTCGTGCTCGGCAGCGTGGCCGAGGAGGTCATCCGCCACGCACCGGTGCCCGTGCTCCTGTTCGGGCCGCACGTGCCCGCCGAGGCCGGCGAGATCTCCCGCGTCGTCGTGTGCGTCGACGGCTCCGAGCACGCCGAACGGGCCGTCGAGGCCGCCATCGGCCTCGCCCCGCGCCTCCACGCCGAGCTGTTCATCACCCAGGTCCTCGAGCCGTCGACCACCGGGCCCTCCGACGTCGCCGAGACGGCGTACCTGAGCCGCCTGGCGGCCAGGGCACCGTCCCTCGACATCGCGTGGGACACGCTGCACTCGCGTCATCCGGGGCGGGCCATCGTCGAGTTCGCCGACCGGGTCCCGGGCACGTTGATCGTGATGGGGACCCACGGGCGGCGCGGGCTGCGCCGGCTGGTGATGGGCAGCGTGGCGCTCGAGGTCGTGCGCCACGCCCACAGCCCGGTCGTCGTGCTACCGCCGACCATGGTCGGCGCCGACGGCACGGAGGACCGCGTCAGCGAGGCCGCGCTGGCCTCGAACGGCGCCGGCGCCTGAGCGCTCGACCGCGCGGGTCGGCCGGTGGGCCCACCCGTGCGGCTCGACCGTGTGGCCCGGCTGCGGGTGCAGCCGGGCCGCTCAGCCGGTGGAGGGCGCGGGCTCACGCAGCTCGTCGAGGACGTTCGTGCGCCAACCCCCGCCGGCGAGCCAGCGCTCGCCCGCGGCCCGGCCGAGACGGATCAGCTCGGCCATGAAGTCGCGATCGAAGAGCAGGTAGCTGAGCAGCTCGCCCTGCAGCGGGCTGTCGCCGCCGAGGAGGCGGTGCAGCACCTGCAGGTCGACGCCCTTGCGTGCGGCGAGGCCGGAGTAGCGGCGGCGGAACAGGTCGAGGGCCAGCTCGCCGATGTCGTCGGTGTCGTCCGGAGCGATGAAGCCGTACGGCACGACCCGGTACGGGTCCCGGCCGCGGTCGCTGCGGTAACGGCGGGCGCCGTCGTCGCCGGCGAGGTACTGGTTGACGACGCCGAGGCGGTGGACGTCCCGGCGAACCGGGTCCTCGACCATCGCCTTCAGGACGGCGACGGCGGCGTCCGCCAGGTCGGGCGGCTCCGTGACGTCGGGCCGGGCCGACGGTGAGATCGCGGTCGCGCTGAGGACCAGCAGGCGATCGGCCCCCAACGACAGCGCCGGCGACAGCGGCGTGTGCAGACGGGTCGAGCCGTCGTGGTACCAGCCCCGTGCGTCGTCGGGGGCGACGATCTCCAGCGGCGGGAACAACATGGGGATCGCCGCGGACGCCAACAGGTGGCGCGGCTCGGTCCGGGCGGGCACGAAGCGCGGCGCCGGCGGGGGCGAGTCGGGCAGGTCCCCGCCGCCCTCGGTGAACGCGGTGGGCCGCCCGCCGTGGGTCGCGGTGGCGAGGATCGAGAGCCGCTCGACGGTGCCGGACGCCAGGTTGTGGTGGAGCGAGCCCCAGTCGATCGCCTGGTGCAGGTGGCGGCCGAGCGGCGCGGTGTCGAGCAGCGACGTGAGCCGCAGCCCCCCGACGTCGGCGATCTCGCCGAACCAGCCGAGCAGGTTCCGGGGCACCTGCTGCCACAGCGGACGGGCCACCGACGACAGCACGACGTCGCGCCACTGGCGCTCGAGGATGTCGGCCTGGACGTCGGGCGGGTGGTGTGCCGTCGAGGTGACGCCGGCGGCGTTGATCGCGCCCGCGCTGGCGCCGGTGACGATGCGGGGGCGGATCCCGTCGGCAGCCAGCGCGGGCAGGACCACCGACAGGACGCCGGCCTGGTGGGCGCCGCGGGCACCGCCGCCGGTCAGGACCAGGCCGAGTGCGTCGTCGGCGTCACCACCGTCGGCTTCACCGTCTCGCTCGTTCATGGCCCGACCATTGCCGGTCGCGCCCTCCGGCAAACGCGCCGATCAGGGACGGGCCACGAACCAGTCGGTGAGCAGCGCGGCGTAGGCCTCGTGGCCGGCCCGGTTCGGGTGGAACGTGCCCGGTCCGACGAGGTCGGACGCGTCGAGCACGTGGCCGTTGATCCACTCGTCGGCCCCGGAGCGGCGGGCGCACGCCTCGCGGCCGGCGAACGCCTCGGTCACGCCGATGCCGTACACGCCGGCGGCGCGGGCCGCGCCGAGGACGGCGGCCTCGAGGCGGTCGGCCACCGAGCGCAGGAACTGTCGCTCGTAGTCGTCGAGCACCCACCGGATCCGGCACAGCCGCTGGGGGGCGGCGCTGATCGGGCGGGGGTAGCCGAGGGCCACGATCGTCGCATCGGGTGCCCGTGCCGCGATCGCCCGGTAGAGCGCCGTGAGCTCCACCTGGAGGAGCGGGAGGCGGCGATCGACCCACTCGGCCAGCGTCGGGTCCGGGCCCTCGGCGAGGGAGACGTAGCCGTCGTCCGGGCAGCGCAGCTGGGTGGCGCAGTGGAGGCCGATCTCCGAGAAGCCCAGGTCGTTGCCGCCCATCGTGATGGTGACGAGCTCGGTCGACGCGTCGAGGGCCTCGAGCTGCGGAGGGTTCAACCCGTCGAGGTGCTGCTCGTCGGCGAGGACGTGGCGCATCATCGCACCGGAGCACGCAGCCAGGTCCAGCTGGACGGGCCGTCCGGTCTCGGCCTCCAGGCGTCGCGCGAGGAGGCCCGGGTACGCGTCCTCGGCGGCCCGGTGGCAGAGCAGCTCGTCGGTCTCCCGGTCGTTGTCGAGGCCCTCGCCGGCCGAGTAGCTGTCGCCGAGGGCGACGTAGGTGATCGTGTCGGGACGCTCGACCGGCTCGGCTTCGGCGGGCTCGACCGACGGGACGAGCAGCGTCGCCAGCCCGAGCGGGTCGCCGAGCGCGCCGCAGACGGTCCCGGTCGCGTCGGCCAGCGCCGCGAGCGACTCGGAGCACGCGCCCTCCGGCCCCAGCGCGAACGTGTGGAACGGGACCCCGAGTGCCGAGGCCTCGGCGAGGTCGTCCATGGACAGGGTCGACCCGGTGCGCGACAGCACGACGACCTGGTCGCCGTCGCCGGGCCCGATGCCCCGGACCCGGTCGACGAGGGCATCGAGGCGGCTCTGGCGACCGACCTCGACGGGTCGGTGGAGATCGATGCCACCGGTGCGGACCGAGGCGATCGCCTCGGTCACGTCGGCGGTGCGGTCCCGGTCGCCCGGCACCCGCTCGGCCAGCGGGCCGAGCACCTCGTCGAGGGGGTTGGCGTCGCCGGTCGGCTCGCCGAGGTCGGCAACGGCGGCGTCGTCACCGAACACGATGATGCTCAGCCTCGTCGACGGCCAGGCCGGGGCCAGCTCGGTGGTCAGCGCGAGGACCGCGGCGACCGCGCAGTCGAGCGCCGTGCCCGTCCGGTCGTCGCCGTTCAGGTCGTCGTTGTCGTCGACCGAGCCGTCGCGGTTGCAGTCGCCCGGGTCGCCGGCCTCGCCCGCGCCGACCTCCATCGACGCGGACACGTCCACCGCGACGATCATCCGATCGGGTGGTGCGGCGATCGTCGGCTCGGCCGTGGCGGGCACCGCGGCGAAGGTCACGGCCGCGGTGGCGGCGGCGACGATCGTGGCGAGCAACGACGCGGCGCGTGGACGCGACCGGCTCACGCCGGCGACGGGCCGAGGCGGGACCGCTCCTGCGGGACCCTCGTCCGAACCGATGTCATCCCGACCGAAGACCATGGTGAACTCGCTCCCGGCTCGGGCTCGGTCCACAGCGCTGCGCGGCGTCGACGCCCGGCAGCCGCCGGGGCGAGCGACCTCCCGCGACTCCCGCCAATTGGTACACCACGGTCAGGTGCTTGGGTGCATTGAGTGATGACCCGCGCGCCGTGCGACACCGAACTGACATACGTCCGTCATCGTCGCGGCGAGCACCGATCGGCGCCACCCGGCGTCGGTCACCGGTCGGGACGGTCCGGGGCCCGGGCGGCGTGCCCGACCGGGTCGAGGTCGGGCGTTGCGCTGCGGCGGGTCAGACCGCGGCGGCAGGCTCGGTCGCCTCGCGGCGGAGACCGAGCACGAACTGCTCGAGGTCGAGCTCACACGCGCGCCGGGCCAGCGCGGCCCTCAGCGGCGCGAGCTCCATCCTGGTGGCGACGCGCCCGGCCTCGCGGCGGAGGTAGTCGGCACGGTTCCCGAGATCGATCCCAGCTGGCACGTTCCCACTCCTTCGCTCGGCGACGTGGACCTTCACTACCCGCCGCTCGTCACGTCGAATCCCTCGTCCCGTCGCCTCGGCCGCCTCGGCGACCCGCCGGGACCGCGTGCCGCGAAGGACTAGGACCTCGTCGGCCACAGCGGGCAAGATCTCGGCGACGTGCGTTCGCCCGCCCGGAGCGGGCCGGCGGCGTCCCGACCGGTGCACGCCGGCCGGCCGACGACCCCTGGGGGAGACGAACGAGATGGCCATCGCAAAGGGCAGCACGATCCCGGACGTGAAGCTGATGACCATGACCGCCGACGGACCGCGCCCGATCGGGAGCCACGAGGCGCTCGGCAGCGGCAAGGTCGTGCTCTTCGCCGTGCCCGGCGCGTTCACGCCGACGTGCTCGGACCAGCACCTGCCGGGCTACCTCCAGCTCGCCGACGAGATCGCCGCCAAGGGCGTCGCCAAGGTCGCGTGCATCTCGGTGAACGACGCCTTCGTCATGGGCGCCTGGGGTGATGCGCTGTCGGTCGGTGACGACGTCCAGATGCTGGCCGACGGCAACGGTGAGTTCACCTCGGGGATGGACCTCGAGATGGACGGCAGCGGTTTCGGCCTCGGCACCCGCTCCCAGCGCTACGCGGCGATCCTCGAGGACGGCGTGGTGACCGAGCTCATGGTCGAGCCCGGCCCCGGTGTGTCGGTGAGCGGCGCGGACTCCGTGCTCGAGAAGCTCTGAGCCCCGACGCGGACGTGCGGCCCGCGGGAGCACCCCGCGGGCCGCACGT
>JAXHUH010000112.1:0-13586 GCA_034211175.1 Actinomycetota bacterium | reverse complement strand
GCGCGCTCGCGCTCCGCGGCGAGCCGCCGAGGCCGGGGACGCTCCCGCCGCCGAGGCGGCACCCGCCGAGGCCGCACCCGCCGAGGCCGCGGCCGAGACCGCCACCCCCGAAGCTGCCCCCGCCGGCGATTCGTCCACCGAGGAGTGACGATGGCCAACTTCACCGCCAAGGACGTCCAGGCGCTCCGTCAGTCGACGGGTGCCGGGATGATGGACGCCAAGAAGGCGCTCACCGAGGCCGACGGCGATGCCGAGCAGGCGACCGAGATCCTCCGCCAGAAGGGCCTCGCCAAGTCCCTCACCCGCAGCGATCGTGAGAACGCCGAGGGCCTGATCGCCATCACCACCGGTGACGGCAACGCCGCACTCGTCCAGCTGCGGGCCGAGACCGACTTCTCGGCGAAGTCCGACGAGTTCGTGGCGCTGGTCGCGTCGCTGGCCGAGCACGTGCTCGCCAAGGGTGCCGATGCGATCGCCGAGCGCCAGGCCGAGATCGACGACCTCAAGCTGACGACGAAGGAGAACATCGCCCTCGGCGACGTCGTCCGCTACGAGTCGCAGGCCGACACCACCATCGACGCCTACCTCCACGGCGGCGGCCGGGTCGGCGTGCTCGTCGAGGGGCGGGGCATCGACGACGAGCTCCTCCACGAGATCGCGCTGCACATCGCCTTCGCCAAGCCGCGCTTCCTCACCCGGGACGAGGTCCCGGCCGACGAGGTCGAGAAGGAGCGGGCGGCGCTGCTCGAGATCACCAAGGCCGAGGGTCGCGTGCCCGAGGCGAAGATGCCGGGTGTGGTCGAGGGGCGCCTCGGCGCCTGGTACGGCCAGCAGGTCCTCCTGGACCAGGGCATGTTCGGTGAGAAGGAGACGGTCCGCAAGAAGATCGGTGACGGCGAGATCCTCCGCTTCACCGTGTCGGTGATCGGCGGCTGATCGCGGCCGCGGCGGCGAACGCCGCGGCGACGTTCACGACGACGGCCCCCGCACCGGTGCACCACGCATCCGGCGGGGGCCGTTGCGCGCCCGGGAAGGGGCGGTTGCACCACGCGGTCCGGGCGAGCGCCCGTCATTCGCGCCCCGGGGGCATGGGCCTGCGACCTGCGGCGATACGCTCGTTCAGAGCCCACGTGCGCGGTCGGTCGCCTCGACCCGGCCTCTCGTGGCCGACCAGTCGGAGAACATGAGCAGACCCAACGCTGCACCACCGCTGCACCCACCGGGTGGCCGTGACGCCCGCCGGGCGGCCCGATCGGCCTCGCCGGGACGGGTTCGGACCGACGGTGGTCGTCGTCTTCGGCGGTTCGGGTCGTCTCACGGCGGGGACCGGCGCCGTACACCGGTCGCACATCATCGACGGGCCGCTCGTGGCGGTGGGTCGCACCGACCCGCCCCGGGGGCCGGTGCCCTTCAGGCGGAGGAGTTCACATGAGCCGTTGGACCCGGTTGGATCGGATCCTGCTCAAGCTGTCGGGTGAGGCGTTTGCCGGTGAGGGCGGCCAGGGGATCGACGGGGGGATCGTCGCCCAGCTCGCCCGCGAGATCGCCGAGGTGCGCCAGGAGACGGGCACCGACGTCGCGGTCGTCGTCGGCGGCGGCAACATCTGGCGGGGCCTCACGGGTGCCGGCAGTGGCATGGACCGCGCCCAGGCCGACTACATGGGCATGCTGGCCACGGTCATCAACGCCCTTGCGCTGCAGGACACGCTGGAGCAGCTGGGCCAGGCCACGCGCGTGCAGACCGCGATCCACATGGCCCAGGTCGCCGAGCCCTACATCCGGCGCAAGGCGATCCGCCACCTCGAGAAGGGCCGGGTCGTGATCTTCGCCGGCGGCCTCGGCGACCCGTTCTTCACGACCGACACCGCGGCGGCGCTGCGGGCGGTGGAGATCGAGGCCGACGCGCTGCTGAAGGGCACGCACTCGGGCATCGAGGGCGTGTTCGACGCCGATCCGCGCATCGAGCCGAACGCCTCGCTGCTGCGGGAGGTCGACTACCTCCAGGTGATCAGCAAGGGGCTCAAGGTGATGGACTCGACCGCCATCACCCTGTGCATGGACAACGAGCTGCCGATCGTCGTGTTCGACCTGATGAAGCCCGGGAACGTGAGGTCCATCCTCGAGGGGGCCGAGGTCGGTACTCTGGTGCGGTGAGCACCGATCTGATCGACCTGATCTTCGCCGAGGCCAAGGAGAAGATGGGAAAGGCGGTCGCCCACTCGCGAGGCGAGTTCGCCTCGGTGCGGACGGGCCGTGCCTCTCCCGCGCTCGTGGAGAAGCTCACCGTCGAGGCCTACGGATCACAGCTCCCGCTGCAGCAGCTGGCGGGGTTCTCGGTGCCCGAGGCACGCCAGCTGTTGATCACGCCCTTCGACAAGAGCAACATAGGTGCGATAGAGAAGGCCATCCAGAACTCCGACCTCGGCCTCAACCCCAGCAACGACGGCACCTCGCTGCGCCTCGTGTTCCCGCCGCTCACCCAGGAGCGGCGCAAGGAGCTGGTACGACGGGTCAAGGCGATGGCCGAGGACGGGCGCATCGCGGTCCGTGAGGCGAGGCGCAAGAGCCGGCGGGATCTCGAGTCCCTGGAGAAGGACGGCGACATCTCTCAGGACGACCTCGCTCGTGCCGAGAAGGAGCTCGACGATCTGACCCATGACTCGGAGCATCAGATCGACGAGGCGCTCGACCAGAAGGAGCAGGAGCTGCTCGAGGTCTGATCCCCGCACCGTGCGTGGGTTCGATCTCGAGCGAGGAGGCCTTGGAGCGTGACCGACAGGGACCAGTCAGACCACCGCGATCCCGAGCGCACCGACCGCATCCGCATCGTCGGTGCCGAGGAGGCGGGGGCCGTGGTCGGTCGGGGTGCCAACGGAGCTGCCGACCCCGACGACACCGGGGAGATCGGCCGGTACGACATGGAGACGGACGAGGACCCGGCGGACCCGAACGACGACGGCGACGAGCCCACCGCGGCGTCGCCGCCCGCTGACGGCGGCCGGCGCAGGGAGGTCCTCGGCGCCGACGATGCGCAGCGGCCCCCGCGGCGCAGCTCGATCTTCGAGTCGATCCCCGACGCCTCCGAGGTGCCGTTCCCGTTCGGCGACGACCCGAAGCTCGACGACGCCCCGGCGCCGTCCCCGGAGGCCCGCGAGCCCGAGCCGTCGATCGACGAGCCCCCCGGGCGCAGCGAGCACCTCGACCGCATCCCCCGCATCGACGCGACCGCGGCCGGGGAGCCGCCCGAGGAGGTCGAGCTGCCGCACTGGACGGCGCCGGCCACCGGGCAGGTGCCGAAGGTGCTCCTCGACGACAACAACTCGCGGGAGTGGAGCTCGTACGGCTCGACGCCGCGGTGGCGCGACCAGTCGAGCGACTGGGAGGCCGAGGACTTCTCCGACGTGTCCGATCTCGCCGACGACGAGTCGCGCGTCGGCGCGCTCGACAGCAGCGACCGCCCCGAGCCCGACGACTTCTTCTCGTTCGACGAGTTCGACACCCGTCAGGCCCCTCCCTCCTTCGGCGAGCGCGAGGCCACGGGTGGCCACTCGCGCTACGACCTCGGTCGCCCGCCGGCCACCGAGGGCGAGACCGACCGCAACGTGCCGCTGGCCATCGGCGTCGGCGCGGGCCTCGGCGTCGCCGCCATCGTCCTGTTCAACCTGGGCGCGGCCGCGACCATGGGCCTGGTCACGCTGATCCTGTTCTTCGCGGCGGTCGAGTTCTACGCCTCGGCCCGCCGCGGCGGCCTCCACCCGGCGACACTCGTGGGCCTCGCCGCCTGCGTCGGCCTGCCGCTGGCGGTCTACTGGCGCGGCGTCGTCGCCTACCCGCTGGTCATGTTCCTGTCGGTCGTGTTCGGCCTGCTGTGGTACCTGGCCGGCGTCGAGAAGGAACGACCAGCGGCCAACCTCGGCGTCACGATGCTCGGCATCGGCTACGTCGGGATCCTCGGCTCGTTCGCGGCGATGATCCTCCGCACGCCGATGGGCACCGACGTGCTCCTGGCCGCCATCGTGCCGACGGTGGCCTACGACGTCGTCGGTTACGTCGTGGGGCGCAACGCCGGGAAGTCCCCGCTCTCCGCGGTCAGCCCGAACAAGACGGTCGAGGGCCTGCTGGGCGGCTGCTTCGGCGCCATGGCCGCCTCGGTCGCGGTGAACAACATCCTCTTCGAGATCGAGCCGTTCGATCAGTTCGCGGACGCCCTCCTCCTCGGTGCGGCGGTCGCGGTGGTGGCACCGCTCGGCGACCTGGCCGAGTCGCTCATCAAGCGCGACTTCGGCGTGAAGGACATGGGCACGCTCCTGCCCGGCCACGGTGGTTTCCTCGACCGGTTCGACGCCCTGCTGTTCGTGCTGCCGACCACGTACTACCTGGGCGTGCTGCTCGAGCTCATCCCGGTGGGTTGATCGGCGCCACCGGGGTGACCAGCCTCGCCGTCATCGGCTCGACCGGCTCGATCGGTACCCAGACGCTCGAGGTCGTTCGGGCGGCCGCCCCCCGCTACGAGGTGACCGCGCTGGCGGCGTCCACGTCGGTGGAGCTCCTGGCCGCCCAGGCGAAGGAGCTGCGTCCGGCGGTGGTCGCCATCGCCGACCCGTCCCGGGCGGCGGAGCTGCGCGATGCGGTGCCGGCCGGGACCGAGGTGCGGGCCGGACCGGAGTCCCTGGCCAGCCTGTGCGAGCTGGCCGACGTCGTGCTCAACGCGGTGGTCGGCTTCGCCGGCATGGGGGTGACCGTGGCCGCGCTCGAGGCCGGGTGCCGCCTGGCGCTCGCCAACAAGGAGTCGCTCATCGCCGCCGGGCCGGTCGTGCGCCGGGTGCGCCGCGAGCCCGGTGCGGGGGAGCTGGTACCGGTCGACAGCGAGCACAGCGCACTGCACCAGTGCCTGCGCTCGGGCCGCCACGACGAGGTCGCCCGGCTGGTGCTCACCGCCAGCGGCGGCCCGTTCCGTGGTCGTGGCCGGGCCGAGCTGGCGGACGTGACCGTCGACCAGGCCCTGGCCCACCCGACGTGGTCGATGGGGCCGAAGATCACCATCGACTCGTCGACGCTGGTGAACAAGGGCCTCGAGGTCATCGAGGCCCACGAGCTGTTCGACGTCGGTTACGACGACATCGACGTGGTCGTCCATCCGCAGTCGATCGTGCACTCGATGGTCGAGTACCGCGACGGCTCGACGATCGCCCAGCTGTCGATGCCCGACATGCGACTGCCCATCGCCTACGCCCTCGCCCACCCGGAACGATCCACCGAGCCGTTCGGGCGCATCGACTGGGCGAACGTCGGTAGGCTCGACTTCGAACCGCCCGACGTCGAGGCATTCGGTTGCCTCGGGCTCGCCTACGAGGCCGGCCGACGCGGCGAGACGGCGCCGGCCTGGTTCAACGCCGCCAATGAGGTGGCGGTGGCCGCGTTCCTGGCCGGCGAGATCGGCTGGCTCACCATTGCCGATGTATTGGAAGCCACGCTGTCCCGCCATGATGGAACACGCGCCGACAGCATCGAGGTTGTGGTAGAGGCCGACCGCCGGGCGCGCGAGATCGCGACCGAAGAGACCCGGCGGCGGCGAGGCCGTCACTGAATCGAGATCGAGGCATGGCACCCGAGGAACCCACCAACGAGCCGGTGTCGAGCCCGTCCCACGTTCCCGCCCGGGAGCGCGCAGCGGACGGCCCGCATGACGGCACCCGCCGGTCGACCCACCCGGGCGCGACCGCGCGCACCCCCGAGCCGGAGCCCCAGGCGAAGGGCACCAGCTGGGTGCGCCTCGCTGCGTTGGTCGGCGGCATCGCCGCCATCGGCATCTTCGCCAGCGTCTCGCTGCTGTTCATCGTGCTGGCGATCATCGTGATGATCTTCCTGCACGAGCTCGGCCACTACCTCACGGCCAAGTCCGCCGGCATGAAGGTGACCGAGTTCTTCATCGGGTTCGGCCCCCGCATCTGGTCGTTCCACCGGGGCGAGACCGAGTACGGCGTGAAGGCCATCCCCGCCGGCGCCTACGTCCGCATCATCGGCATGCACAACCTCGACGAGGTCGACCCGGCCGACGAGGCCCGGGCCTACCGCCAGAAGCCGTACTGGCGTCGCATGTCGGTCGCCGTCGCCGGCTCGGCCATGCACTTCTTCCTCGCGCTCGCGTCGATCTGGGCCGTGCTCGTCTTCTACGGCGGCCCGAACGGGTCCCTCCGGTACGACCCCGAGGACTGGGCCATCGGCCGGGTGACTCCTGGTTCGGCCGCGGAGTCGTTGGGGATCCAGGAAGGCGACGACCTCGTCGCCGTGGACGGCGTGTCCGTGGCCACCTTCGACGAGCTCGCCGCAGCGGTCCAGCCCCGTCCGAACGAGACCGTCGAGGTGACGTGGCTGCGCAACGGCATCGAGCAGTCGGGCGAGGTCGAGCTCGGCTCGCAGTTCAGCGAGCCCGGGGTCGAGACCGGTCTGCTCGGCGTGAGCCCGACGTACGAGCACGTGCCGTTCGAGACGGTGAACCCGTTCACCGCCGTCTACCGCAGCTTCGGTGAGTTCGGCTCGATCGTCGGGATGACGTTCGAGGCGTTCGGCGACATCTTCAGCCCCGACGGGGTGTCGGACTTCGTCGGCCAGGTCCGCGACGCCGGCAACGACGAGCCGATCGAGCGGGGCAGCGGTGGCGGAGCGTCGGGCAACCAGAACCGGCCGATCTCGATCTTCGGTGCCGCGGTGCTCGGCGCGGACGCGGTCGACGCCGGCGGGCTGGCCAGCGCCCTGCTGTTCATGGTGTCGATCAACATCTTCGTCGGCATCTTCAACCTGGTCCCGCTCCTGCCGCTCGACGGTGGCCACGTCGCCATCGGCACCTACGAGCGCATTCGCGAGCTGTTCCGCCGGGATGGCCGTCGCTACTTCGTCGACGTCGCCAAGCTGATGCCGCTGACCTACCTCGTGGTCATCGCCATGGTCGGCCTGGGCGTCTCGACCCTCTACCTGGACATCGTCGACCCCGTGCAGGTGCCCTGACATGGAGATCGGTGAGCTGAGCTTCCCCCGGCGCAACACCCGCCGGATCACGGTCGGCGACGTACCGGTCGGCGGTGGTGCGCCGGTGAGCGTCCAGTCGATGACCACGACCCGCACGGCCGACGTCGAGGGCACGCTCGCGCAGATCTACGCCCTGGCCGCCGCCGGCTGCGACATCGTCCGGTGCACGTGCAACGAGCTCGAGGCGGCCGAGGGCCTGGCCCAGATCGTGCCCCGCTCGCCGGTGCCGATCGTCGCCGACATCCACCACCAGTACAAGATGGCGCTCGCCGCGCTCGAGGCCGGGGTCCACTGCCTGCGGCTCAACCCGGGCAACATCCGCCGCCCGGAGCACATCAAGGCGGTCGCCACCGAGGCCCGTGACCGTGGTGTGCCGATCCGCATCGGGGTCAACGGCGGTTCCCTCGACAAGGACCTCTACGAGCGCCACGGCGGTCGGGTCACGCCCGAGGCGATGGTCGAGTCGGCGATGATGGAGCTGGCCTACTTCGACGAGGTCGGCTTCAGCGACGTGAAGATCTCGGTGAAGGCGTCGAGCGTCCCGCTGATGATCGAGGCGTACCGCCAGCTGGCCGACGCCACCGACCACCCGCTCCACTTGGGCGTGACCGAGGCCGGGCCGATGCCGGCGGGCCTCGTGAAGTCGACGGCCGGCATCGGGACGCTCCTCGCCGAGGGCATCGGCGACACGATCCGCTACTCGCTCACCGCCGATCCGGTCGAGGAGGCCAGGGCGGGCCGCCAGCTGCTCGAGGCGCTGGGCCTGCGCGAGCGCAAGAACGTCGACCTGATCGCCTGCCCGAGCTGTGGCCGGGCCGAGGTCGACGTGATCGAGGTCGCCAACCGCGCCCAGGAGGCGTTCGGCGAGCGGGAGCTGCCGCTGCAGATCGCGGTTATGGGCTGTGTCGTGAACGGCCCGGGTGAGGCCCGGGACGCCGATCTCGGCATCGCTGCGGGCCGCGGCCGCGGCCACCTGTTCGTGAAGGGCCAGAACGTCGCGGTCGTCCCCGAGGACGAGATGGTCGAGACGCTCGTCGAGTGGGCCGAGTTCATCACCACCCACGGCGTCGAGGCGGCCCTGGCCCGCGCCGAGACCTCCAAGGCCGAGCGCGAGGCGGCACGCGACCGCGCCGAGCTCATCGAGGTCCGGGGCGAGGACGCCAACCAGTCGGGTGTCCGCATCGATCGGATCCGTAGCCGGGCCTGACCAGCGGTCCCGGAATCTCGGGGTCCGGCACGGCGAACCGGCCCGTAGAGTCCGATCACATGGCGACCAAGGTGCTCACCGGTCAGGCGGAGGACTTCCCCCGCTGGTACCAGGACGTGCTCGCCAAGGCCGAGCTCGCGGAGAACGGCCCCGTCCGCGGGACGATGGTGGTGCGACCGTACGGCTACGCGCTGTGGGAGCGGATGCAGCACGAGGTCGACACGAGGATCAAGGCGGCCGGAGCGGAGAACGCCTACTTCCCGCTGTTCATCCCCGAGTCCTACCTGCGTCGTGAGGCGGAGCACGTCGAGGGGTTCAGCCCCGAGCTCGCGGTCGTCACCGTCGGTGGTGGCAAGGAGCTCGAGGAGCCGGTGGTCGTCCGCCCGACGAGCGAGACCATCGTCAACGCCTCGTTCTCCCGGTGGGTCCAGAGCTACCGGGACCTGCCGCTGCTGGTGAACCAGTGGGCCAACGTGGTCCGCTGGGAGCTGCGGCCCCGGGTGTTCCTGCGCACGACCGAGTTCCTCTGGCAGGAGGGCCACACCGCCCACGCCACCGAGGCGGAGGCACGGGACTACGCCCTGGCGATCCTCCACGACGTCTACGCCGACTTCATGCGCGACGTGCTGGCGATCCCCGTGCTCGAGGGCGTCAAGACCGCGGCGGAGCGCTTCGCCGGGGCGACGAACACGTTCGCGTGCGAGGCGATGATGGGCGACGGCAAGGCGCTGCAGATGGGCACGAGCCACGAGCTCGGCCAGAACTTCGCCAAGGCGTTCGAGACCACGTTCCTCGACCGCGACGGTGAGCGGCGCCACGTGTGGCAGACGTCGTCGGGGAGCTCGACCCGGATGGTCGGCGGGCTGATCATGGCCCACGGCGACGACCGGGGGCTGCGGGTGCCGCCGCGGCTCGCAGCCGTCCAGGCCGTCGTGCTGGTCGTTCGGGACGAGGACGGGGTGGGGGAGCGGGCCCGCCGGCTGGTGGCCGAGCTCGCGGCCGAGGGGGTGCGGGCCCGCCTCGACGACCGGGTCGACGTCTCGTTCGGGCGCCGGGCCACCGAGTGGGAGCTGAAGGGGGTGCCGGTGCGCCTCGAGCTCGGGCCCCGCGACCTGCGTGACGGCCGTCTGGTCGTGACCCGCCGGGACGACGGCGCCAAGATCGCCCATCCGATCGACCAGGTGGCGGCGGCGATCGGGCGGCTGCTCGAGGACATCCAGCGGGCGATGGCCGAGGGGGCGGCCCGCCGCCTCGGGGACCGGACCACGCACGTGGCCACCGAGGACGAGGCGATCGAGGCGACGGCATCGGGGTTCGCCCGCATCGGGTGGTCGGCCCTCGGGCCCGAAGGCGAGGCGCGGCTCGCCGCCTCCGGGGTCACGGTGCGGTGCCTGCAGCGCCCGGATGGTTCGGTGCCGATGTCGGCGGACGAGGACGGGCTGGAGGCCGTGGTCGCCCGCGCCTACTGACGGACGGGCCCCGCGCCCCGTCCCGGAGCCGCCCGGCGACCTCGCCGGTGACCGGGGAAGACCTCGCGACGCGTCCGCGCCGATCCGGTGCGCGCGCCCGACGGCCGCGCCTCCCGGCTGAGCGCGCCCGTGCGAGGTATAGTTGGGCTTCCTGGAGGAAGAGGCGTGCTCGACCGAAGGCGTGGGCTCGGCCCACGCCTTCTTTCGGTGCCACGCCCGGACGAGACAAGACACCGGCAAGCAACGAGAAGCGCCAGCACGGACTCGAGTCCGGGAAGGAGGGGTCGCCACATGGCCGTCGCGGATCGCGTCACGGAGATCGTGACACCCCTGCTCGACCCGCTCGGCGTCGACCTGGTCGACGTCGAGCACGCATCGGGCCGCCTGCGGGTCACGGTCGACCAGCAGGGTGGCATCGACACCGGTGCGCTCACCGAGGCGACCAAGGTCGTGTCCCGGGCGCTCGACGAGCACGACCCGGTCCCCGGACGCTACACGCTCGAGGTGTCCAGCCCCGGTCTGGAGCGCCCGCTGCGGACCCCGGCCCACTTCGAGCGCGCCATCGGCGAGGAGGTCGCGCTGCGGCTCGTCGCCGGCGTCGAGGGCGACCGTCGTGTCCGTGGGGTGCTCCGCTCGGTGTCCGGCGACGTGGTCGTCGTCTCGGTCGGTGACGACGACGAGCGCCACGACCGCACCATCGACCTGGCCGACGTCGACCGCGCCCGGACGGTCTTCGAGTGGGGCCCGGCGCCCAAGCCCGGCAAGGGCCCGAAGCGCACGAAGAAGTCGAAGGCGGCCGCGAAGAAGCAGTCCGCGAGCGAGGGGGCCGCCGCGGCTCCCACCGACGGGGCGCCGACGGAGGACACCTCCGACGGCGCTGCCGCCACCTCCGATGACGCCGCCACCACCTCCGAAGGCACCTCCGCCTCTGATGACGCCGCCACCTCCGAAGACGCCAGCACCGCTGATGACACGGTGACCTCCGAAGACGCGGTCACCTCCAACGACGACGAGACGACGAGAGCATCCTGAGATGAGCAACCCCGACATGATGGAGGCGCTCCAGGCGCTGGCCGCGGACAAGGGCATCTCGGTCGACGCCCTGTTCTCCGCCCTCGCCGACGCGCTCGAGTCCGCCTACAAGCGGATGCCCGGTGCCCACGAGTACGCCTGGGTGACGATCGATCCCGAGTCGTTCGAGATCCGTGTGCTCGCCCAGGAGCTCGACGAGGACGGCGAGCCGTATGGCCCGGAGATGGACGTCACGCCGTCCGACTTCGGCCGCATCGCCGCGCAGACGGCCAAGCAGGTCATGCTCCAGCGCATCCGCGAGGCGGAGCGCGAGAAGAAGTACGAGGAGTACGCCGGCCGCGAGGGCGACATCGTCACCGGCATCATCCAGCAGAGCGACTCCCGCTACACGCTGCTCGACCTCGGCCGGGTCGAGGCCCTGCTGCCCCAGGCCGAGCAGGTGCCCTTCGAGCGCCCGGAGCCCAACACCCGCCTCAAGGCGTACATCGTCGAGGTCCGCAAGACGGCCAAGGGCCCCCAGATCGTCGTCAGCCGCACCCATCCCGGGCTCATCCAGGAGCTGTTCAAGCTCGAGGTCCCCGAGATCGCCGACGGTGTCGTCGAGGTCAAGGCGTGTGCCCGCGAGCCAGGTCACCGCACGAAGATCGCCGTGTGGTCGAACGACTCGAACGTCGACCCGGTCGGCGCGTGCGTGGGCGCCCGCGGTGCGCGGGTCCGCATGGTCGTGAACGAGCTGCGCGGCGAGAAGATCGACATCGTGCCGTTCTCCCACGAGCCGACCGAGTTCGTGATGAAGGCGCTGTCGCCGGCCAAGGTGCGCGAGGTCCGGATCCACGAGGACACCGGCACCGCCGAGGTGATCGTGCCCGACTACCAGCTGTCGCTCGCCATCGGCAAGGAGGGCCAGAACGCCCGCCTCGCCGCCCGGCTGACCGGCTGGCGCGTCGACATCAAGAGCGAGTCCCAGCTCGCCGAGGAGGAGGCCTACGCCGGCGAGGAGTGGGCCGAGGGCGAGTGGGTCGTCGACGCCGAGACCGGCGAGCAGGTGTGGCAGCCGGCCGAGGGCGGCCCGGCGCTGTCCGCCCAGGAGTGGACCGAGGCCGCGTCGGGTGACGAGGCCACCGAGGACGGCGAGGCCACCGAGGACGGCGAGGCGTCGGAGGCAACGGCTGACGAGGCCTCCGCTGAGGCCGATGCCTCCGATGAAGCTGACCCCGCCGAGGACGGCGAGTCGTCCGACGACGTGACCGTGGCCGACGACGGCGACGATGCGGTGGCGCAGGACGAGGAGTCCGACGACGCCGAGCCGGAGCCGGAGACGGTGCCGGCGGACGCGAGCGCCGCCGCGGAGGACGACTGACCTCCCGCACACGGAGGACCTGCATCGGCTGTCGCCGGCGCGCGCACCCGGATCAACTGGTGCGCGTCGTGCGCGGCGCCGGTGGTACCCTCGATGAGGGTCGCGCGCTGCCAGGTCGTGGCGCGTGGTTGTGTCGGGACGACCCGGCGTGTGGGCAGTTGGCCCGCCGTCGGGGTGCGTTCCAGCGAGCGCTGCGGGAGACCGTCCCGCAGCAGGAGATCGACGCACTGCTCGTTCGTCTGTACGAGCGCTGAGCGCGGAGCCATCGGGCGCTGTTCGGTGGCCGCGCGGTCACCGTGCCCGTAGCGACGGGCTGTGCGAGGATAGGATGCTGCAGAGGGCCACGTGTCCTCGTCGCACGTGTGTGCCGGACACGTGCCATCTGACATCAAGGGGCAGAGGAAGCACTTGCCACAGAAGATCCGCGTGTACGAGCTCGCGCGAGAGCTCGGATTGACCAACAAGGAGACGCTCGACCTCTGCGGTGCCCTCGGCATCGGAGTGAAGAGCCATTCATCGAGCATCGTCGACGCCCAGGCGGACCGCGTCCGTCGCAAGGCGGAACGGGATGGCATGGTCCGCGACGAGCAGCCGCCGGAGGACGACGCTCCGGCGCCGGCGCGCGCCCGTGACGGTGGCAAGAGCTCGTCGAGTGGTCGTCAGGGCAAGGAATCCTCCTCCTCACCGGGCGGCGGCAAGCCCGCCGACGCCCCCCAGGGTGGCGGCAAGGGCCGTTCGTCCATGCCGCCCCCGCCGCGTCCGACGTCGCCGCCGCCCCGGCCGACCACACCTCCGCCGCGTCCGCCTGCGGGTGGCCAGCGCCCCTCGCCGAGCGCGCCGCCGCGGCCCACGACGCCGCCTCCCGGTCGTCAGCAGCCGCGTCGGCCCGCCCCCGAGCAGCCGGCGGCCCGCGCCGACCGTCCCGAGGGCGGCGACCGCCCCGAGGGCCGGCGCGACATCCCGCCGCCCCCCGGGCGCCAGCGCCCCGACGACGGCGGCTCGTCGTCGTCCGACGCACCTCGCCCGCCGCGGCCCCCGGCGCCGCCGCGCAAGGGCCTCGTGACCTCGAGTGGCAGCGAGGCCCCGTCGCGCCGCAGCGACGCCGGTGCTCCGCCGCCGCCGCCCCAGGGTGGCGATCGCGGGCGTTCCGCGCCGTCCGGTGGCGATCGTCCGCAGCGCCCGGCCGCCCGTCAGGGCCGCCCGGAGCGCGCCGGTTCCCCGCCGCCCCCGCCGCGTCGCCAGGCGCCGCCGCCCCCGCCGGGGCCGCGGCCCCGCAGCGGTGATGCCCCGGCTCCCGCGGCCAAGGCCGATGCCGGCGGCAAGCCGCCGATGTCGCGCTCGGGCAAGCCGATCCCGCCCCCGCCCGGGCCGCCCAAGTCCAAGTCGGGCAAGCCGATCCCGCCGCCGCCCGGTCGTGGTGGTCGCGGGCCCGCGCCCTCCGGCCCCGGTGGCGGTGGCCGTCCCGGTGGCGGTGGTCGTCCCGGTGGTGGCG
>JAXHUH010000111.1:0-7236 GCA_034211175.1 Actinomycetota bacterium | reverse complement strand
CAGGTGGGCCCGCCCCTCTCGCGCGCACGACGCCCGACGGCGCCGCCGCTACTCGGTCCAGGCCTTGATCTTCTCGATCGTGCCGAGCGGGTCGGGGCCGGCGGGGGCGACGTTCAGGTGGGTCACGCCGACCTCCTTGAACACGCCGAGGCGCTCGCGCACGTAGCCCTCGTCGCCGATGAGGGCGGAGAGGTCGATGTACTCCTCGGGCACGGCGGCGACGGCCTCGGCCCGCTTGCCGGAGAGGAAGAGGTCCTGGATCTCCTCGGCCTCCTTCTCCCACCCGTACCGCTTGAACAGGTCGTTGTAGAAGTTCTTCTTCTTGGCGCCCATGCCGCCCACGTAGAAGGCGATGTGGCCGCGGGCGGCGTTGCGGGCCTCCTCGATGTGAGGGCCACTGCCGAGCGCCACCGTGCCGCCGGCGACGATCTCGAGCGGGCCCAGCTCCGGTGAGCGCTTCGCCTTGCCGGCGGCAAGGGCGTCGCCCCACACCCGATCGAAGCGGTCGGGGACGAAGTGGATGGTCTGCCAGATGTCGGCGAGCTCGGCCGTGAGCTCGACGTTCTTCGGGCCGATCGACGCCACCGCGATCGGGATGTCCCGGGCCGGCTTCGGGCCCATGAACTTGAGCGGCTTGCCGAGCCCCGTGCCACCGTCGGCCAGCGGCAGGTTGTAGGTGCGTCCCTCGTGGGTGACCCGGTCGCCGCTCCACACCTTCCGGCAGATCTCGATGGTGTCGCGGGTGCGGCCGAGCGGCTTGGCGAACGGCACCCCGTGCCAGCCCTCGATGACCTGCGGCCCCGACGTGCCGAGGCCGAGGACGAACCGACCGCCGCTCAGCGCGTCGATGGTCGCCGCGGTCTGGGCGATGAGCGCGGGACTGCGCGAGTAGAGCGGCAGGATCCCGGTCATCAGCTCGACCCGCTCGGTCTGGCCGGCCAGGAACGCGAGCGTCGACACCAGGTCGTAGCCGTAGATCTCGCCGCCCCACAGGAGGTCGACGCCGGCGGCCTCGAGATCGCGGGCCTGGGAGGCCAGCTTCTTCGGGTCACCCGAGAAGCCGATCGTCGTGCTGATCTTCATGCGCACCCCTGGTCGAACGTCCGATCAGTCGCCGAGGCTATGGCCCACGCCTGGCACGGGGCCAACAGCCGAGCGCCGGTGGGCCTGCGCCACTACGTTGCCGGCCATGCGCCGAGGGCGACGAGCGTCCGGACTGCTGACCGCCGTTGCCTGCGTCGCCATCACGGCGTGCACCTCGGGGACGACGTCCGCCGACACCCCGGCACCGGACGGGACCGGAGGGTCCTCGACGACCGCGTCGACGACCACCACGGTCGCGGCGGACCCGGCGCTCGAGGAGGTGCTCGACGGGCCGCTCCTCCTCCCCGACCTGGCCGACGAGTGGGTCATCGACCAGGTCCTGATCCATGACGACGCCGAACCGGCGGACGAACCGCCGGTCGAGGCGGTGTCGGCCGTGGTGTTCCGCTCCGGCACCGAGCTCACCGACGGCGGCGTCCTCGTGACCGTCGAGCGGTACGCCGGCACCCCTCCCCCGCCGACGGTCATCGGCGCCACGGTCGACGTCGAGGTCGACGGGCTGACCGATGCCGTGGTCACGGAGAGCGCGGAGGTCGATCTCGCCATCGCGTCCGGCCTCGTGGACGAGCGAACACGGCTGACCGCTACGAGCTCGCTCGGCCCGGACCCGCTGGTCGAGGTGGCCGGCGCGGCGACCGTCGCCGCGGACGGCGGGCTCGGGCTCACGGTCGACCTCCCGGGCTGGGAGGCGGTCGTCGGCCCGCCGCCGGCGCCACACCCCGCCTACGAGCTCATGCTGCGCCACATCGACGATGGCGCGATCGTGGCCACGAGCGTGTCCCCCGGGGCACCCGTGGAGCAGCTGCGCGTCGGCGCGAACGCGGAGGCCGTCGCGCTCCCCCCCGG
This sequence comes from Actinomycetota bacterium, assembly GCA_034211175.1. GTDB lineage: Bacteria > Actinomycetota > Acidimicrobiia > Acidimicrobiales > CAIXPF01 > JAXHUH01. Next base: position 5,286 of record JAXHUH010000111.1, on the reverse strand, counting down.
GCGACACCGGCGTCGGCTACCAGCGCACCCAGGTGCTCGAGGAGCAGGACTTCGAGATCCTCCGGATCTCGTGGTGGCTGCCCGATGCCCTCGTGTCCGGGAGCGTCACCCAGCGCCAACGGCCGGCGGAGGAGGTCGCCGCCCTGCTCGACACCTTCCACGCCGTCGACCGCGAGACCTTCGAGGGAGCGATCGCCGGCGCGTTCGTCGAGGTGGTCCGGCCCGATCCCCCGTCCGAACCGGACGCGTCGACCGCCGAGGGCGAACCGGTGCCCGCCGAGACGCTCGATCGGCTGCTCACGTTCATCGAGGACCAGGTCGGCCGAACCTTCGAGGCCGACGTCTCGGCCGAGATCCTCGGACGGGACGCCCTCGTCGACGAGGTCCCCGCCGGGACCTTCGTTCCCGAGCCGCTGTGGGACGTCCTGTGGTCGCTCGGCCTCGTCGACGGCGACGACGACGATCGTCTGGCAGCCGACACCGTCCGGCGCGAGGACCTGCGCGGAGGGTGCTGCCCAGTGCGCGTCCGCACCACCGGCGACCCGGCGTTCGACGAGATCGTGCTCGTCCACGAGCTGACCCACCTGCTCGACGTCGAGCTGGCCGCCTAGTCGGCCTCGCCGGAGATCGTCGATCCCGCGTTCGCGCTGGTGGAGGGCAACGCCCATCGGGTGGCGTTCACGTACGCCGATCACCTCGCGGCCGAGGGGACCGCGGTTCCCGAGCCACCCCACGTCTTCACCGACCCGGACGACCCGAGGCTGCCGGTCGCCGTCCGCGAGATCCTCGAGTTCCCCTACGACGAGGGCCGGCTCTTCGCCGTCGAGCTCGCGGCACGGGGCGGTGAGGCGGCGATCGTCGATGCGTTCGCCCGTCCCCCGGCATCGAGCGAACAGGTCCTCGACGTCGACGCCTACCTCGCCGACGAGCAGCCGATCGACGTGCCGGCACCGTCCGTGCCCGCCGGTGGCGTCGAGCAGCAGCGAGGGGCCCTCGGCTCGTTCCTCGTCGGTCTGCTGCTCGAGCCGGCGATCGGCCCCGACCGGGCCCGGGAGATCGCGACGGCGTGGGCCGGGGACGGCTACACCGTCTACGACCTCGACGAGCAGAGGTGCATCGCCGCGACCCTCGCGTTCGACACACCGGAGGCGGCGACGGCCATGGCGGCGGCGCTCGACCGCGCCGCTGCCGGGCCCGACATCGGGACCATCGACCTGGCGCGCTGCGCCGAGCGCCCCTGAGGCGACGTCGACGAGCGTCGACCGTCGTGACCTTGCGCCCTGGTCGGCGGAGCCGCAGCGGCGGACACTGGGCTCGGGCGGCGGCGTTGGAGGTGACGTCATGACGTCGACGACGACCGAGATCCGGATGCCGGGTACTCCGGCGCCGGTGATGAACGCGGCGATGAGCGCGATGCTCCGGATGCCGGGCCTGCGCAGCGTGCTCGGCCGGGGCTTCGCCATCATCACCGTGACCGGGGCGAGGACGGGACGGCGGTACTCGACGCCGGTCCAGTACCTCGACGTCGACGGCCGCTACGTGGTGCTGTCCCAGACCCATCGGGTGTGGTGGCGCAACCTCCGCACCCGGCCCGAGGTCGAGCTGCTGGTGTGCGGCACGACCGTGCGAGGGGTGGCGACCGTGCTCGAGGGTGCCGACGGACGCGAGCTGCTCACGACCTGCCTCGAGCAGGCCCCGAGGGTGGCGTCGTTCTACGGGATCGAGCCGCCGATCGAGACCGCCTCGGTCGACCGGCTGCTCGAGCACGTCGTCGTCATCGAGATCCGCCCCGAGCCGTAGCCGGTCGGCAGGCGGTCGGCGCCGCCAGGGCGATGACCGACCAGCGAATCGTTCAGACCGGAGTCAGGAAAGCGTCACCTGGCGCTGATCGACCGGAGACACGTCGGAGACCTGCATCGGCCAGGGTCACCGCCGACCCGGGAACGCGTCCGCCGCTCCACCCGCTCCCGGCGCCCCCGACCAGCGAGCGACGAGGAGCACCGGGATGACCGTGGCCGATGCCGCCCCCACGACCGCCGACCCCTACGGCCCGCCGCCGCAGGAGCAGCGCTGGATCGACGTGGCCGACGAGCTCGCCGCGTCGTTCGCGCCGACGGCGGCCGAGCGCGACGACACGGCCGAGCTGCCCGTCGACAACCTGGAGGCGATCGGCGCCTCCGGCCTCGACACCGCGCTCCTGCCCGCCGACCAGGGCGGCGCGTCGATGTCGTTCCGCACGTTCGGCCCGGCCCTCGCGACCATCGCCAAGGCGTGCCCGTCGACCGGGTGCATCTGGCTGATGCACGTCGGCGCCGCGGCCACGCTGACCTCGCTCAGCCCCGAGCCGGTCGCCGCGTTCTACCGGGACGAGTGGATGCGCGGCGCCCGGTTCGCCAACGCCCTGTCCGAGCCGACGTCGGGGAACATGTTCCTCGTGCCCCTCCAGGCGGCCGAACCGACCGACGGCGGCTGGACGCTGACCGGGGCCAAGCGGTTCGTGTCCGGCTGCGAGATCGCCGACCACCTCCTGGTCAACGCGCTCGTCGACGGCATGCCCAACTTCTTCGGGACCGAGCTCGACGACACGATCACCCCGATCCCGATCTGGGACACGATGGGCATGCGGGCCACCCGTTCCCAGCTCCTGAACTTCGACGGGACGCTGCTGCGCACCGAGCGCCGGTGCCGCCCGCCGGGGCCGGGCGACCCCAACCCGATCGGTGTCGGGCTGGCGTGGCTGTCGATCGGGGTCGCGGAGGCCGCACTCGACGCCCTCGTCGCCCACGCCCGTGACCGGATCATCCCCGCGATCGACGGTCCGCTGGCCGAGATGCAGTGGGTCCAGTTCGAGGTCGCCGACGCGGTCGTCGCGCTGAAGGGGGCGCGGGCGCTGGCCGAGCGGGCGATGTGGCTGGCCGACGTCGGCTCCCCCGAGGTGCTCTCCGCGTCGATCGAGTCGAAGCTGGCGGCCAACGAGGTGGCGAAGAAGATCGCCGAGCTCGGCGTGCGGGTCGGCGGCGCCAGCGGCTACCTGCGCACCTCACCGATCCAGCGCCACTTCCGCGACGCCCAGGCCGGCGCGCTCATGGCCTACTCGACCGAGCTGTGCCGCGACTGGATCGGCAAGTCCGCCCTCGGCATCGGCCCAGACGGCACCGACGGCGGCTTCGGTTGACCTGATCGGCCAGCCCGGCGGTGGCCGCGCTCAGGCCGACGCGGCGCGCTGTGCCGGGGGGAGGACCGTGGACATGGCCACGGCGATCACGTCGGCGGCGGTGTCGGCCGGGTCCCAGGCGTGGGCCCGGCGCATGTGGCAGTAGGTCCACGCCGCCGTGTTGGCGACGAAGGTCGCGTCGCGGCGGGGGTCGTCGCTGCGCAGTGTGCCGTCGACCCGCCCGTCGGTCAGGATCCGCTCGAACGGCTCGATGAACTCGAGGCTGGTCGTCCGGCCGGGCTGGCCCGGGATCGGCCACGCCGGCGTCCCGTAGAACGACGCGAACACCCCGCTGTGGCGCTCCACCACCTCACACAGCACCTCGAGGGCCGACCGCAGCCGGGTCGCCGCGTCCCCGGCTCCGGTGAGCACGGGCCACAACGCCTGGCGCAGGTCCTCACTCACGCGACCGAGCACCGCGACGACGTAGTCGTCGATCGAGGCGCCTCTTCTGTGGAGGGTCACGCGTGACAGGCCGGCCTCCTCGGCGATCGCGGTGATCGTCAGGCCGGCGAGGCCGTCGCGCTCGAGGATGGCGGCGACCGCGTCGAGCACACGTTCCTCGGGTCGGTGAGCTGCCACCCGTGAACCATATCAGTTGCATGGACGTAACACATGTGTTTCATTGCGGGCACACCGATGATGCGCCGATGTGAGAGGAGCTGACGATGCGACACGCAGCCGCGCTGACCCACCGACCGGCCGTCCGGGCCGACCTGCCCGCCCTCCGGGACCTGGCGAACACCGCCATCGAGGAGCTCCAACGGGGCCACCTCACGCCGGGCCAGATCACCGCGAGCCACGCCATCATGGGCATCGACAGCCAGCTCGTCGACGACGGCACCTACGTCGTCGTCGAGGCCGACGGCCGCATCGCCGGATGCGGCGGTTGGAGTCGCCGGGCGACGCTCTACGGCGGCGACCACTCCGGCGGGAGGGACCCCGGGCTGCTCGACCCCGAGCGCGACGCGGCCCGCATCCGGGCGATGTACACCCACCCGAGCTTCGCCCGCCGGGGCGTGGCCCGCTCGATCCTCGAGACCTGCGAGCTGGCCGCCGCCGCGGAGGGGTTCCGCCGGCTCGAGCTCGTGGCCACGATGGCCGGCCTGTCGCTCTACACGCGCTACGGCTTCCGCACCGTGGAGCTCACCGACGACAGGTCCACGGGCGTGTCGATCCCGCTCGTGCGCATGGCCAAGGACATCCCGCCGGACCTGCGCCGCGGCCGCGCCTGAGCGCAGGCGAGCCGGACGCGGCCGGGCGGCGACTCAGTCGTTGGCGAGCTCGTCGTCGGCGGCGTCGGCGGGCTCGTCCTTCGACTTCTTCTTCTTGCCCGCCGCGACCAGGCTGAGGCCGATGCCGAGGAGCCACACGTCCTTGGCGATGGAGAGGCCCTCCTGGGTCGGGCGGATGCCGTCCTCCTGGCGCATCCCCGGCGTGCGGAAGTACACGCCGAGCAGGCCCCCGGTGAACGCGGTCAGCGCCCAACCGGCGAGGCGCTTCGGGAAGAACGGGACGACGACCATCGTCCCGATGGCGATCTCGGCGCCGGCGAGCAGCTTCAGGAACCGGGCCGGCCCCATCGAACCGAGGAACGGGTAGACGCTGGTGGCGAACCCGTGGAGGGCCTGGGCGGTCTGCTCGTCGCCCTTCCACTTCTCGAGTCCCGAGTTGAGGAGGAACCCACCGGCGGCGAGACGGGACGGGATCAGGGACATCGGCGGCGGCCTCCGGGTTCGACGATCGAACCCGCACCGTACCCGACAGCCCAGTTGGTGAGCTCGACCGGACAGACTCACGTGCTCGCTGCTCCGCCACGCCGGATCGATGTCAGAGGTCGCGCGTCCTCGCTTCGATGACGCAGTAGCCGCTGCCCCGTCCATGACAGTTGCAGCACCGCGCCTTCGCTCTTCGCAAGCACCTGGCGACTCGCGTTCTCTCGCGTTTAGTATCTAGCCCCGAATGGTCATGGCGAATGTGATTCGGTGATGTGCGGGTGCGCGGAAGAGCCCTTCTGAGCTGGGAAGATGTGGGTTGTCGAGATCCACAAGCTCCAGAACAGAAGGGCTCCG
>JAXHUH010000110.1:0-3868 GCA_034211175.1 Actinomycetota bacterium | reverse complement strand
CTTGGCCGCGGGCTTCTTCTTCGCCGCCGGCTTCTTCTTGGCGGTGCCGGCCTTGGCGCGGCGGTCGGCGAGCAGCTCGATGGCGCGCTCGTCGGTCAGGTCCTCGACGGTGTCGCCGGTGCGCAGCGACGCGTTGGTCTCACCGTCGGTGACGTAGGGGCCCCAGCGACCGTCCTTGACGATCATCTTCTTGCCGGAGACCGGGTCCTCGCCCAGCTCCTTGAGGGGCGGCTTGGCCGCGGCCCGGCGCCGGGTCTTCGGCTTGGCCAGGATCTCGACGGCCTGATCGAGCTCGAGCGAGAGCAGCTGGCGCTCCTCGTCGAGGCTGCGGGTCTCGCTACCCCACTTGATGTAGGGCCCGAACCGGCCGTTGGAGGCGACGATCTCCTCGCCGTTCTCGGGGTGGTTGCCGACGACCCGGGGCAGCTGCAGCAGCGCCAGCGCGTCCTCGAGGCGGAGCTCGCTCGGCTCCATGTCCTTGAACAGCGACGACCGCTTCGGCTTCGGGTCCGCGTCGTCGGGGCCGAGCTGCACGTACGGCCCGAAGCGGCCGTTGCGCACCCACACCTCGAGCCCGGTCTCGGGATCGACGCCGAGCTGGCGCTCGTCCTTCGGCGCGGCCAGCAGCTCCTTGGCCTTGGCGACGTCGAGCTCGTCGGGCGGCAGGTCCTCGGGGATCCCGGCCCGCTCCTCGCCGCGGGCCAGGTACGGCCCGTAGCGGCCGACCCGGGCGACGATCTCCTCGCCGGACTCGTCGTCGGTGCCGATGGGGATGGCGTTGATCAGCCGGGGGTCGATCTCGTCGAGGCGGTCCGACACCTGGTCGCGCAGGCCGCCCTGACGCTCCGCCTCACCGTTCTGGCCGAAGTAGAAGCTCGCCAGCCACGGCACCGCCTCGCGGTCGCCGTTGGCGATGTCGTCGAGCTCGTTCTCCATGCGCTCGGTGAACGCGTAGTCGACGAGGTCGGAGAAGTGGTCCTGGAGCAGCCGCACCACCGCGAACGCGGTGAACGACGGGACCAGCGCCGTGCCCTTCTTCCAGACGTAGCCGCGGTCCTGGATGGTCGAGATGATCGACGCGTACGTCGACGGGCGGCCCACGCCCAGCTCCTCGAGCCGCTTGACCAGCGACGCCTCGGTGTAGCGCGACGGCGGCTGGGTCTCGTGGCCGCGGGCCTCGAGATCGCGGGCCCGGAGGGTGTCGCCCTCGGCCATCGGCGGGAGGCGCCGGTCCCGGCCCTCTTCGTCGTCGCCGTCGTCGGAGCCCTCCTCGTAGGCCTTGAGGTGGCCGAGGTGGGTGATGACGGTGCCGCTGGCACCGAAGGTGGCGACCCGGCCGTCGGTCGCGGTGCCGTCGAGGCGGACGGTGACGGTCTCGCCGGTGGCGTCGGTCATCTGGGAGGCGACCGTGCGCTTCCAGATGAGGTCGTAGACCGAGGCCATCGTGGCGTTGACCTCGCGGCCCACGTCCTCGGGCGTGCGGAACGCGTCGCCCGCGGGCCGGATGGCCTCGTGGGCCTCCTGGGCGTTCTTGACCTTGCGGTTGTAGGTGCGGGGCGCGTCCGGGAGGAACTCGGTGCCGTAGCGCCCGGAGATCTCGGTGCGGGCCGCGTTCAGCGCGGTCTCCGACAGCGTGATGCTGTCGGTTCGCATGTAGGTGATGTAGCCGGCCTCGTAGAGGCTCTGGGCCGCCCGCATCGTCTGCGCCGAGGACAGCCGGAGCTTGCGGCCGGCCTCCTGCTGGAGCGTCGAGGTCATGAACGGGGCCGCCGGGCGGCGCCGGTAGGGCTTGGACTCGACGGAGCGGACGGTGAAGTCGGCGTCGGTCAGGCCCTCGACGAGCGAGGTCGCCGAGCCCTGGTCGAGGACGACGACGTCGCTCTTGGTCAGGTTGCCGTCGGGGCCGAAGTCCCCACCGCCGGCGACACGGGACCCGTCGACCTCGACGAGCCTCGCGGCGAAGCCGTTCTCGTCGGCCGCGGCGTCGGGCGTGACGAACCGGCCCTCGGCGTCCCAGTAGCCGGCGGCGACGAAGCGCATGCGCTCGTGCTCGCGGTCGACCACGATGCGGGTGGCGACGCTCTGGACCCGACCGGCCGACAGCCGGGGCAGCACCTTGCGCCAAAGGACGGGCGAGACCTCGTAGCCGTAGAGGCGGTCGAGGATGCGTCGCGCCTCCTGGGCGTCGACGAGGCGGCGGTCGAGCTCGCGGGGGTTCTCGACGGCGCGGCGGATGGCGTCCGCGGTGATCTCGTGGAACACCATGCGCTTGACCGGGACCTTCGGGTTCAGCACCTCGAGCAGGTGCCAGGCGATGGCCTCGCCCTCGCGGTCCTCATCCGTTGCGAGGTACAGCTCGCTGGCGTCGCCGACGAGGTCCTTCAGCGCCTTGACGTGGTCCTTCTTCTCGGAGGTGACCACGTACAAGGGCTTGAAGTCGTTGTCGACGTCGACACCGAGGCGCGCCCAGGACTCCCCCTTGTACGCCTTCGGCACGTCGGCGGCGTTGCGCGGGAGGTCGCGGATGTGGCCAATGGACGACTCGACCACGTAGTCGCCACCGAGGTAGCGCGCGATGGTCTTCGCCTTGGCGGGTGACTCCACGATCACGAGGGGCTGGGGCATCGGAGAGAAGGTATCGGCGTCATTCGCGAAACTGTCAAGAGGTCGCCCGGAAGGTGCGGGGAGTGGTCATCACACCCCGCTCCGCCGTTCGACGGCCCCGACCGTATCGGCGAACGAAGCGCTCGCACCATCCGGATGCCCACCGACCACGTCCACCGACCCGGTCACGGGACGGCGAAGGCCGAGGTCAGAGCGCTTCGGGAGGCAGGTCGAGGCAGTTGCCGGTGTTGGGGATCACCGCGTGGGTGTCCTCGGCGATGATCGTGCAGATCTGCGTCGCGCCCGCGGCGCGGGCCTGCTCGACCGTGTACGCCTGGCGCCCGTTGTCGCCGGTGTTGGCGAACGTGAGCGGCGTGTCCCACAGGACCCACGTGCCCGAGTTCGGACCGGAGGAGCCGGCGTTCAGCTCGTTCTCCGACATCGGCGGCACGTTGAGGTAGAAGTGGACGTGGAGCTGGCCGGCGGCGATCTCGGGCTCGAACCCCGATGACTCGAACGGCACGACCAGGCTCCCGGTGGTGGCGTCGACCGACACCTCGGTGGCGCAGACGTAGAGGTCGCCGTTCTCGATCTTCTCGGTGTCGCAGCCGGCCTCGGCGTAGGGGTCGACCGTGGTCGTCGTCGCCCGGGTCGTCGGCGTCGTCTCGACCACCGGGGCGCTCGTCGCCGGCGCAGCCGACGTCGTGGTCTGCTGGTCGGCCGTGGTCGTCGTGTCCTGGGCGACGTCCTCGCCGTCGCCGTCGCCGCCGCCTCCCCCGAGCACCACGATCGCGATGATCCCGAGCACGATGACACCGACCACCGAGCCGAGGATCAGGCCGAGGTTGCGGCGATCGGGGCCGCCGCCGTCGCCGTCGAGGGGGACCTCGGTGACCGGGGTGGTCGGGGCGCCGGCACCGGCCGAGGGGCCGTTGGCGGCATAGGCGGCGTCGGCGCCCGCCGGCGGGGCACCACCGACATCGCCGGTCGTGCGGGGTGCGGCGGACGCGGCTGCCGCGCCGGCGCCCGCGTAGGCGGGACCACCCGGAGCACCGGTGCCGGGCGATGGCGTCGACGCCGGACCGGCGGGCGGCGCCGCCCGACCACCGGGCGACGGGTCGGTCATCGGCGGGCTCGGCCGTGCCGCCGGCGCCGGTGCGCCCGGCGGCGGCGTCGAGGCCCGGCCCGGAGGCGGGGAGGTCACCGGCGGCGGGGAGCCGGGGCCGGGCGTGGCCGCGCCCGCCGCGGCGGCGCCACCGGCAGC